>DAMCAP010000004.1:67201-90043 GCA_032059445.1 Oscillospiraceae bacterium | reverse complement strand
ACATAGATACTGCCGAGAATCATTGGGAAGATGCCAAAGACAGGGGGCGTATCGACCGGCGCCCACTCCTTACCCAATAAAAACTGAAAAACTCCGATTTTGCCCATGGCAGGCAGACCGTTTGCCAACAAAAACAAACAGATCAGTGCTACTGCAAGGATGGAGGTGAGCGCCGATGCAAAAAACACGGCGCTCATGATCTTTTCTTTATTTTTAATCATTTTACTGCTTCACTCCAATTGAGGATATCGCTAGTGTAGATCTTCTTGACTTGCTCCTTACTCAGGCTAGAGGTAGGATTCGCCTTGTTGACGATAACCGCTATACCATCAAGGGCGATCTGCATAGAGGTTAGAGCGGATTTTTCGCTGTCTTTGAGCTCACGGCTAGCCATACCGATGTCACAGGTGCCGTTGATTGCTGCGGTCATGCCTGCTGAGGAGTCACTCTGCTGGATTTCGATCTGTGCGTTGGGGTTGACAGCAAGGTACGCTTCCTTGAGCTTTTCCATGATCGGTGTTACCGAAGAAGAGCCCGCTACCACGATTTTGCCAGATGGCTTGCTGCCTGCATAAGCGGGGGCTGCGTCATTGACTGAAATATAGCTCTTGGCAACCACTGCCTGACCCTCTGCTGAGAGGATGTAATCGATAAAGTCCTTAGCCAGCCCGCTTGCTTCGCCCTTGGTGGCAATATTAAAGGGGCGAGAGATCGGGTACTTACCGTTCTTTACATTGTCGGCAGAAGCCTCTACGCCCTCAATTTTTACTGCCTTTACGGTATCATTTAAAGACCCAAGGGAGATATATCCGATAGAATACTGATCAGATACGATGTTGGTCATCATGACGTCGGTTGCCTTTGCGATAACAGCTTCTACAGTGGTCATGTCCTTCTTGGTGCCGTCAGCACCCTTCTGCTCAATTCCAAAGAGCTCGATAAAAGCGCCTCTTGTACCGGAGCCTCCCTCACGAGAAACAACAGCTACATTTTTGCTTGCGTCAAAACCGCCCTCCTGCTTGCTGCTGCAAGCGCCAAATAAAGCGACTGCCAGAGATAAAGATAACAAAATGCTGATGATTCTTTTCATGAAATTTCCTCCATATATTTTGTTTACATGCTTATCATAAAGGCGCTGTGTATAAACAAACAGCAGGCTATTGTAATTTTTGTGTAAAGTCGAATAGTTTAATCAAAAACACAAGCTAAGATCGATCTGCTGTATATCTGGTAGCCTAATACTGTTTAATTTTCCATTATTGGTATTAAATTGACATTTTTATCATACTGTGCTATCATATAGTAAAATTTTAACAAAATTAATCGCCAGCGCCATCCTTGATCTACATCACTTGGCATAACGTATTTCTCATCTGTGATTTGTACAAAGTGTAAGATGCCCTGCCAATTACTCGATCACTTATAGAGCTCCTATGCCTCTTTAATTGCTGATTTACGGCATAGTACTGCTCTTTGGTAATATTAAAAGTTAAGGAGTGTATCATGAAACTACCTGTCATTAAGCTTAGCGACCAGAGTCAAGAACAGATCAGTACCGCTATCTGGCGGACACTGGGGGTATTTGTGCTGTTTTATATAGCACAGGGCATAGCCAGCGCCTTTCAAAGAGAGCCGGGAGCAATACAAGGGATCGTGCATATGGCGATCGCCCTCTTTGGGCTTAGGTACTTCCTACGTTCCTTTCAGCTTAGCCCTCAAGAGTGCGGTATCATCCGCCCTAAGCTTGGTTTAACCGACATTGGCTTGATTATCTTGATTCTTGCAGCATATGCTGGCTTGATCCTATCCTTCCCGGGGCGCTTGGTCTGGTCGGGCTTATCGAGAGCTGAAATGCTTACGATTTTATCCTATGCGGTCTATAACGGCATCAAAAGCCCTGTAGTTGAGGAGCTGTTTTTTCGAGGCTTCCTTTTTAAGATGTACCAGAACTACTGGGGCAAGACGGCTGCTGTATTACTGACATCACTGGTTTTTACACTACCTCATCTGCGTGGGAATCAGAGCCCTCAGCAATATTTCATAAGCTTTATAGGCTATTTCACGATCAGTCTATTGCTTGCTTTTTTGCGCTTGCATGACGGGCATGTATGGGGCTGTGTTTTACTTCATAGTGTATGGAATGTCTTGGTCGGGCACGCATTTATTGTAAAAATCGATGCAGAGATTCGAAGCGCATTTTTCACCTATCTAATAGACCCTAGTCTGGTAACTGATCAGCAACGCTTAAAACTCCATCTGGGGCAGATATGCATCTTGCTTCTGGCAACAGCCTTTGTACTAGCAGCTCTATATATTAAGAAGCGCAAGGCGAATCAGAGAGCCTAGATGTCTACTAATCCATCGGTAGGAGGAGTCACATTGAAGAAATTACGCATCTCTTTCTTGTTCCTACTGGTTTTAGGCACTGTGATTCTATACTCCAACCGCTCAGATTTATCGGCTATGCACACGGTTTTAAATGAATCCGAGGATTTAGAGCAGTTTCTTAAAAACCCCGATCAAGATTTCACTGACTGGACCGCGGGCTATGACATCTATCTCAGTGAGGATGCTCACTACACCCAGATGCCTTACGATCAGCAGAAATATCTGGCAGAGTATTTCGTCAAAAACCATCAGGTGCGAAACATCCTACTGGAGATCAGCTACAGCGAGGGTGCCTATATCACCAACTATCTTGAAACTGGTAATCGACAGCAACTACTAACCCAGAGTGAGCGTTTAAAGTACCTACCTGAGGAATCAAAAATAGCATACCTCAATTTGCTTGACTTCTATGATGAATTAAACAAATCTCTTCCAGAGGGAGAAAGCCTGCGGGTCATCGGGATTGATATTGAGTATCATGAAGAAACCAAGCTGCAATTTATTAAATCCCTGCTGCCCGATGATTCAGCACCGATCCCCCCCAATATCGCTCATCAGGTCAATCTTTTACGCAGTGAGCTATCTAATAGCATGAAGACAAGTAAGGATTATTATACAAAGCTTGGGCAGGAGCTAACAAATGATATCAGCCTGCATCAAGAAGATTACCGCGCATACTTCGGAGAGGATTATCTGGCTTTTATAATTTCTATCCGTAACCTTGCAAGCAATGCATATGACCGCCCCCAGAGAGAGCAGACAATTGCTGACAATTTAAAAAACTGCTACGAAGAGCTGCCCGGGCAGAAGTTTTATGGTCAGTATGGGGGCTGGCACCTGCAAAAAAATATGGTCAGGTACCCTCGCACCGAAAAAATGATGCTGACCTTTGTAGGGGATTTATCGGAAAACTACCCGCCCCTCAAGGATAAAATACTGGTCATAAACCAATATCTCACCAATGTGCAGCATAGGTATCCTGAGATGAAAGGTGTCGGACGCCTAAAAAACTCCTATAGCGGTGATTTTGGATACCTCTTCCTCCCTGTAAAATACTTAAAAATCGGCAATATCAAGCAAAACCCCCAGCTCTACGAAGCGCTACTAAAGCTGGGGTTCCCCCCAAGCATCACACTCTCAGACTATGTCATCATAGGCAACCGCTCTGCTCCTGCTTAAATAAAAACTGCCCTGTGACTCTCGTCGCGGGCAGTTTTTTATCCTTATTTACTTATATACCGAGAGGGCGGCTGTTGCGGATCATCTTGCCGTTTCTAAAGACCATCCGATCTTTATTGTAAGATACAATCGACTCAGGCAGGTTTCTTCCTTTTACCAATACGAAGTTTGCCTTGCAGCCTTCTGTGATACCGTAATCTCTTAAGCCCAGCAGCTCTGCGCCTCTAGTTGTGCAAAGCTCCATAGTAAGCTCTAGATCCTCATCTCGACGAAATCCGTTTTTCATAGCGATCAGCGCCACCCGCTCCAAGATATCGCCACTGCCAAAGGGGCTCCACAAATCCCTTACATTATCATTGCCCCCGCAGATCTTGACCCCTGCATTGATCAGGGTTTTGACAGGAGGTACACTGGCAGCACCCGGCTGGGCAGCGGTAATAATCGTAATACCCTGTTGCTGAAGCTTCTCCAATAGTGGGTTTACTAGAGCTGGGTTATTTGCTCCAAGGCAAAAAGCGTGGCTGACGCTGACCAGACCCTGCATACCCAGCGCCTTAGTTCGCTCGATAATCAGCTCCATGTCAAAGGCACCAAGCTCTGCGGCTTCATGCAGGTGGATGTCAACTGGCTTTGCGTGCTTCTGCGCCAGATGAAAGACGGCATCTAAGCTGCCCTTTGGGTCACGGTCGATGGCTGCTGGGTCAAGGCCTCCGATGATATCGGCCCCCTTGGCAAGGGCTTCATCCAGCAGCTCATAGGTGCCGGGGCGGATCATTACCCCTGATTGAGGGAAGGCTACCAGCTCCACATCAAATAGATCTCTATATTGCTTTGCAGCCTCCATGACACCCACCAGCCCTGCCAGACCATTTTGGGTGTCGATGTCGACATGGCTGCGCATATGCTGCACACCAAGGCTAAGCGAAAGCTCGATATAGCGGCACGCTTGGGTGTAAGCATCAAGCTCGAGGGATTTGCGCGCACCGCGCTCATTGTCGATACGGTCGGTGATATGATACCCCAGCTTATTTTCATACCAATCCATACCCCACACAGTCTTATCAAGATGTGCATGGCAATCAATCAGAGAGGGTAAGATTGTGTATCCAGTCCCATCTATGATTTCAGTGTAAGTGCTCTGCTTTAGAGCATCTGCATTGGAAATTTGCTTGATCAAGCCAGCTTCCAACACAAGGTTGGTGCTGCATTTAAGCTGCGGATGAAACACATTGGTGATTAAGGTAGCCATATTTTCCTCCTGTTTTAAAATTCTCTAAGCAGCTTCAATAATTTTAACCCGATCTCCAACTGCAACCTGTCGTGGCTACTTTCAAAGGAAATCTTGCCTACCTCACAGATCCTCTGGGCGCGGTGAAGCATGGTCTTATAATGCACATATAGCTTTTTTGCACTAAGGCTAAGATTGTAGTTACACTCCACAACTACATCCAGAGTTTGCAGGTATGCGCTGCCCCCGCTGCGGTCATGCTCCTGCAAAAGCCTGATACAATCGGGGATCATCTCCGCCAGCTCCTCGCGGGAAGAAAATCGGCTAAAGAGCTTGAGTACACCCATATCTCCAAAATTTACAATATCTGCGCCAAACAGTTTGGCATAGTTAAGTGCACTGAGGGCCTCGCTTTGCAGCTTGCCGATCTCCTGCATTTTGCTGCCGTAACTACTCACTCCACAATGGAGCAGGGTTTTATTGGTTTTCATCCCATCAGCAAACCTTTGCACTGCCTGATTCTTTTCTTTTTGACTGCCATGCCAAAGTATTGTGATAGAATCACGTCTCACACGACACAAGTAGCCGGGTCGATTATTATAAAGCTGAAAGATCTCTTCAGATATTGCTTTTGCCTGCTCGGTGGTCTGGGCTGCCTGCACCACCGCTATCATAAAGCAATTTTGCTTGTCAATCTCATATAGTTTGATTTTTTCATGGACATGGGGCAAGTCGATATTCCCCGACAAAAGCTCATCCATAAAGTCATTGGCATATTTCTGTTCGATCTCGGCAATGTAATGCCGCTTCATAAACTCCATGGCAATGATATCGGCTGCATTTTTGAGCACCACACATTGTTCTTCGCTAAATGCTTCGGCAGATAGCGCTTGCAAGTAGCCCTGTGTTTTGCCAAAGCAGGTAATGGGCACTGTCAGGCTGGCATCCGTTTCCTGCGATTGTACATGAGGTGCTGCTTTATAAAAAAGCTCTGTGTGGTGTTCGTCAAGCACCGTCAGCTTTGCATGGACTTTTCCCTCTAGATACTTAATGATCTCCTCAACCGATGCACCCGAGATCATCAGCTTTGTCAGCTTCCGCTGAATATCCATATAATAGCTGAGCTTCTGCTCCTGACTATCAATGATTAGCCTTGTGCCGCTGTTGATGAGGTCGACATAACGAACCTCCAGCTGTAGCTCAATGACAGGGATGTTATAAGCATTGCCTACACTGATCAACTCAGTAGGCAGCTCTTGCAGCATCCTGCCTGTTTTGACCATGATAGCACTGATACCTTTTTGGGCAAGCTTTTCAAAGTACTCTTTTAGCGGCAGATTTGCTTGGGTAACACCATACAGAGTGGTCAGAAGGATTTCACCGCCATAGATCCAATCTGCAATGTCAGGTGCCTCGATGATGGTGATCGCCGAAACTGCGTTGCCAAGCCCCTCAAAGCCCGCCTTTACTGGCGAATTTTTGAGCTGCTCCAGCTTCATAATATCCGCTACCGTCACAATCATATCAGCACCTTCCTTCTATACTCTCTTAGTAATGCCCGCCGTCTTCCCTCTGCCACAGCAGGTCAAAGGGCTCGTTATCCTGTGGCAGGCGGTTTTTGCCCCAAAGCAGAGGCTGGCGCTCTGCAAATTTCTCAAAGTGCGCCCGCTCGTTGATGAGATCAGACATCTCCTGTGTATCTAGGATGATCTTTCGCTCGTCAAGCTTAAGCGCCTTGCGTTCATTTACTAGCAGCTCGCCATCAATCATTACATTGTCCACATCATTGGCAGTCACACTCAGTACCAGTGTATGTACAGGGTTGTAACTAGGCATCAGACGTGGGCTGACAAGGTCGACGGTAATGATGTCGGCCCGCTTGCCCACCTCTAGTGAGCCCACCAGATGATCTAGCCCCAAAGCCTTGGCGGCGTTGATCGTCGCCATCTCCAAGACCTTTTCGTGTGGCAGCAGAGTTGGGTCATTGGCAAGATTACGATAGTTCATCTGAAATAGGCGCATAGCGCTAAACATGTCTAGATCATAGTTTACCCGAGGCCCATCAGATGTTACCACCACATTGATTCCCGCATCCAGCATTTTATGCACGGGGGCACGGGAGCCGGGAGCTACCGCAGCATGGGTTTTGGTCTGAGCCACTACTTCGATCTCAAAGTCAGAGAGAGCTGTGCAGTGCTGGATATGCACATACTCACCCATCAGCATATTTTCTTTATCCTGCACCGCCAGATGGATCATGCCTCCAAAGCAGTCGGTATGGATTCTTGCCTTATACTTCTCGCTGATGCGCTTCATTTCCTTTGCCTGCCGCCGATCGTGCTCGGTGAGGATTGTTAGCTCTTCGATGGGTGTCGCTCCAGAAGGATTAATTGAAGTAATCAGCCCAAAAGGGGTAACATAGGCAAAGGTTTTTTGATTATCTGGGCTATTTAGCGTCTTAATTACTGTTTCAAGGCTCTCACAGACCTCCTCAAAACTCACCGAACACATTTTGCGCTTGCCGTTTTCCCACCTGCTAAAGTTATGAGGCCAAGGGGTGTGGCAAGGGCCTGTGCAGACGATATCTCTGACTCCTACCTCAGCATAAGCCTTGGCATTGTTGATGGCAAAGATCGGATCGTCGCAGCGGGGCTGAGAGCCCATCACACATACGCCTGTAGTCACACCGCTTTTGAGCCTTTGCAGCGCAGAGATTTTACCCTCCACATACCAAAAGTCGTCATCTACATAGTGCTTATACATGTGCGTCATTGCCGGCATCCAGTGCTTGGTATCTTTTACAACAAAGCGAGTAAAGGAGTGCCCTGCATGCCCGTGAGCGTCTACCAGACCGGGCATAATGATATGATTGCTACAATCGATTTCCTGCTTTGCCTTGTATTTGGCCGCAGCCTCTTTATAGCTTCCCACAAACTCAATCATATTGCCGCTTACCACTACGGCGCCGTCGGGGATTACCCGCCTGTCTTGATCCATCGTAACAACTGTACCATGCTTAAAGATATAATCTGCCATGATGTTTCCCCCTATTTTCGGTTTTATTTAAGTATATCACATATACATCTGCTAGAATATTGGAACATAGGGATAATTAATCATAAGTATATTATCCTAAAATACTAATTTTAAAAGCTCCTATTTTGTAGTATACTGTAAAGACCAAACTACTGGAGGATTTCTATGTTATTTTTAATCATTGCGGTGCTCTGCGTTTCTTCCATCAATTTAGGGTTTACCATTGCAAAGCACCGACAGATGCATAATCTAAATGTCACCTTGTTTAATTATCTTGCGGCTGCTATTATCGGTGCCCTAATGCTCTATCAAGCGGGTATAAGCCCTCAGGCTATATCGCTGACATCGGTAATTGGCAACTTCTCCGGCGCCCTTAGTTCCGAGGGGAGCTATACCTTCTCCATCTTCTTTGGGGTGGCGGTGGGTTTCCTTTATATTATATCTCTGCTACTGACACAGCAGAGCATTAAGGCAAAGGGCACAAGCCTAACCACCATGTTCCAACGTACAGGCATCGTCATCCCGATCCTGACATCGGCGTTTTTATGGAACGAAATCCCCACCATGTTACAGGTAGTCGGCATCATCGCGGCTTTGTTTTCACTCGTGTATATGAATAGTGACGGCAAGGGTATCAAGATCAGCGGCCTCTTACTGGCAGTATTCCTCACCGGCGGCATGTGTGAGCTCTCCAACAAGCTCTACCAGATGTATGCCTTAGAGGAGCATAAGCCCTTATTCTTATTTGCCATCTTTGTAACCTGCGTGGCACTTTGTGTATTATACATATACACCAGCAAAATCCGCTCCCCCCTTACTCTTAAGGAGGCCCTACTCGGTACCGCTATTGGCATCCCCAATATCTTTAGCGCATATTTCATCATTAAGGCGCTTGAGCACTTACCTACCGGTATCGTGTTCCCCGTACTAAGCGTCGGCACCATCCTATTGATCACCCTGATCAGCACCATTGCTTTTGGAGAGAAGTTCAGTAAAAGGAATCGGATTGCCATTGCAGTCTTTTTGGTCAGCATCGTTTTGGTCAACATCTAAAAACCTACTAAATATTTAAAGCACAGATCTTCGCCAATGAGCGAGAATCTGTGCTTTTTATTGATCAATATTGGCAAAATCCATTATTGTTGACAATATTTTGAAATAAAGATAAACTTATTATATCTATTGCTGGACACAGAAAGGGGCAAGTCATGCTACTCTACATAGTTAAGAAGACATTGTGGCGGTTTGCTGCGCCGATACTTGCAATTGTCACGATCAACCATCTTCTATTTGACCTACCAGTCCCGACAAATAAGGGATTGTCCCTTGATGTTTCTAAGAGCACAATGGTATTTGTCGATATGTCTTTATCTTATCTGTCACAATTTGATCAGCTATCTACCAAGGAGCAAAAGCTACTGCAAGGCGGATTTTACCCTCTGCATGTGATAGATGATCAAACTCAGAAAGCAAAACTCCTCTCTTTTGCAGAGTCGCTTAATAGAGGCTACAAGGTGCAAAGACGGTTTGATGACAAGCAAAATCTCATTGTGGAAAACTATATCATGCCCAGCAGTTGTTACTATGGTTTGACACAGCAAAATGGTGTAACTACCCTGATATACTTCGGAGATGTAGTTGAGGAACAAAAGAACACATGTTACGTTGCTACAGTACAGATTTTGAGAGAAGATCACAACGCAAATTCGATAGTAAAGCTGTTATATACTGATAAATCCATTTATCAAGAGCTTCTAGACCTCACCAGCTCTCTAGCCGCCTACGGCAATCCACCCACTTGGGTCGAAAGTAACAAACTACATGAATACGGTATTTATATAGAATAAGGGTCCTTTACGGGTACCAATCAAACATCTAAGGAATGTACAGCCTTTATCTTTCGTAGCCTATACTAGTTACTTCGCTACCTGCCTCTTGATCCCAGCTCCCACCAATAGACCATTTTCGTTAAACATATGCATCATAATCTGCACCATCTCTTCGGGGGTCTCGCCATCATCTTTATTGAGCCATTTTTTGATGATGCTGTAGGCACCGCTGACAAAAAACTCTTGGATGTAATCAATGATATGCTCAGGCTTCCCAGCAGGAAGTGACGATACGATCAAGCGCTTAATAGAAGGCAGAGAAAAAATCCTCTGTGGAAACAAAGGGTCTACATTGCTATTGCATAAGAGGCGGCTTAATTCGATATTTTCATGCATAAAGTGTAGGATATCCAAAAGATGCAGGTCATAGCTCTGCCCCATGTTGTTGATGCTGCTCTCAACTCGACGGAGCCATTCGTCTTCCATTTCTTTGAGCAGATCATACTGAGAGCCATAATACTTATAAAATGTAGAGCGGTTTATATCGGCACGCTCGCATAGATCACGTATAGAAATACGGTGGATTTCCGCACCATTTTTGAGCATTTCCAGCAGGCTGTCCTTGAGCATCCGCTTGGTTAGTCGTATGCGGCGGTCTTCTTGTTTGATCATACTTCATTCTCCTTTGCCTCTCTTACGATATGCAACACTCACCCTATTTTTGTTGAAGATTATACCATTTAAAGAAATCAGTAGGTTGTATAAACAACATATGTTTAGTATAATTCACACAGAAGCAATCGTCAATCACAATAACAAGGAGCATAAGCAAAATGAAGAGAATCGCAGATTTTGTTGTAGAAAAACGCTTTATTGTATTTATGACTGTACTCGCTCTGACGATCGCCTGCGGGGTGTTGGCTACGTTTGTAGAGGTCAATACCGATATGAGCAAGTACCTGCCCGACGATTCCTCCATGAAAATTGGGCTTGACCTGATGGATGAAGAGTTCCCCGTTGCAAATAACTATACCATCCGAGTTATGTTTACGGGCCTGAACGACCAAGCCAAAAGAGAAATACAAGCAAAAATAGAAGACATCCCTGGTGTCGATCAAGTCGACTATAAGAATGACCACCCAGACTACAACAAAGATCAGCATACCCTCTATATACTGCATACTCTCCACGATTTTGACACAACCGAAGAGCTTGCAATCGAAAGTGCTCTAAAAGAAGCCTTTGTCGACTACGACATGCTCTATGCCAGAGACAGTGAGCAAGCCTATCAGATAGAGCTGTGGATCATCATGATCGGTATGCTGATCCTGCTGGCGATCTTATTTTGCATGTGCGCTTCTTGGTTGGAGCCATTTTTATTTCTCATCGCGATCGGCGTTGCAGTAGTAATCAACCTTGGCACCAATATCTTTATGGGCAGTATATCTGACACCACCTTTTCCATCGCTGCCATGCTCCAGATGATCCTCTCAATGGATTACTCCATCATCTTAATCAACCGCTACCGCCAAGAGCTGCCACTAGCAGATAACAAATATACTGCGATGAAAAGCGCTCTGGTGCATGCATTTTCCTCCATCGCCAGCAGCTGTATGACCACCGTTGTGGGGCTTTTGGTGCTGATATTTATGCGCTTTAAAATCGGCATGGATTTAGGCATCGTACTGGCAAAGGGCGTTTTTATCAGTATGCTTTGCATCTTTACCTTCCTGCCCGCCTTGATCCTGATGTGTGACCGACTCATCCACAAAACCGCCAAAAAAGTCCTTCATATCAAGATGGATGGGATCTCTACCTTTAGCTATCGCTTCCGCCATGCCATAGCTGTGGGTTTGGCGCTGCTCTTTGCAGGTTCCTATCTGTTGCAGGATAACATTGATATTGCCTACACCCTAAAGAATGACGACCCCATCGCCAAGATCTTCCCCCTAACCAACACAGTGCTGGTGCTATTTGACAATCAAGACGATGAAGCCATTACCCGGATTGCCGATCATCTTGAGAGCAACAAGCATGTAAAAGAAGTAAGCTCCTTCTCCACCACCGTCGGCAAGCCCTATACATCGGCTGAGCTGGCAGACGAAATCAAAGAAATGGACAGTAAATCAGAGTCTGACCTCAATGCCTCGGTGCTGGATATCCTCTACTACTACTCCTATAAACAAGGTGAAACAGGAAAGATCACCACCGGTGATTTCTTAAAATTTATCGCCCAAGATGTTGCCACCAACCCTACCTTTGCAGAGCATATCAGCGACGACATCAAAGATCATCTCGATGTGCTGCCTATCTTTGCAGAGAAGGAGGAGCTATTAAGCCCCAAGAGTATTGCCGAGCTTGCCGATATTTTAGATTTAGATCAGCAAGATATCACCAATCTACTTGTATACTACTACGGCAAGCATGGTGGAGCCTATACCGGCACCATGACATTGCCTGAGTTTGTGGGCTTTATCAAAAGCGATGTCCTTACAGATCAAGACTTTCGTGATCTGCTCGACGATGAAACCCTCGATCAAACCGACAGCACCCAGATTACAGCCCCAAAGACTTCCCAGCAGATTGCCGAAGCACTGGATATGAAGCAGGAAGACGTAAGATTGCTGTTTCTCTATTACTATGGCAAGAATGGTGGCTCTGATAAGCTAAAACTAAGCTTCAATCAATTTTCCTCCATGATCGTCAACAATATGCTCAGTGACCAACGCTTTGCATCGGCTTTTGATGAGGATGCAAGAGATCAGATGAAAATACTGGGTGCATTTGGCGACGAAAAGAAGTTTAAAGCCCCCTACAGCAGTAGAAGCTTCGCCAATCTGCTGAATATAAAGCCTGAAATGGCAGATATGCTTTATTCTTTTTACTATGCCACCAACGGCGATATCACACCTACCGGCCTGACTATGCAGGAGTTTACCAAGTTCCTCCAGAAGGACATCGCAGGCAACCCCAGCTTCTCTAGTATGTTTCGTCAAGAGCAGCTGGCGCAGATGCAGATGCTTAGCACCTTTACTAACCCCGACATCCTGCTGATGCCCTGCACCAGTGAGCAGATGGGGCAGTTTCTACAAGGGATGGGCATCGATCAATCGATGATTAATCTGGTTTATGCCCTCTATCATGCCGATGGCAGCGAAAAGCTTACCATCCCAGAGTTTATGGATACTCTATCAACAAAGGTGCTGAATTCCCCCTTTGCTGCCATGGTGGATCCTGCCATAGCAGCGCAGATAGAAAGACTGCATCTGCTGTTGCAAGCGGCCTCGGGTGGGCCTTATGAAGCTGTGCAGCTCGCTGCGCTAAGTGGCCTCGAGCAAGCAGTGGTGGAAGAAATCTTGCTTCGTGCCCCTACCACCCAAATGGAACTGACAGATTTCTTTGGACTAATGATTGGGCTGAGCAGTGATCCTTATTACAGAGATCTGATCGGGCAGCAAAATCTGGCGCAGTTTACCGCCAGCTACGGCTTGCTGGCTGCCGCCGCATCTGGGCAGGAGTGTACCGCGGCGGAGCTAGCTGCAATCTTTGGCATGGATCAGCAGACAGTTGCCATTGTGTTTGGCTTATCGGGCAAGCACAACACTGCTTCACAGACCATGACGCTATCCGCATTCATCGACTACCTGACAGAGCGCTTCGCACCCTTCTTGGGGGAAAGCGCAGGCAGTTTATCCATGCTAAAGGTCTTGAAGGATGCGGCATTATCGGGTCAGCCCATCCCCTATACCCAGATGGCAGCTCTTACCGCTATGGATCCATTTATGACCCGAGGGCTTTATATTTACCATATGAGTGTCTATGGTCAAGTAAAGGGTCCGGGAGTTGCTCTCTATGATATGGTAGACTATATTACAAACAATCTTGCTTCCACTGGTATGGGCGGCGCATCTTTATCCCGCTTATCTGCCATGAAAGTCATGATGGACGGGGTCATTGCCAAGGATGTATACACTGCCAATGAACTGTCAGACCTTATAAACATGGATATTACGACCACCCGCATCCTCTATGCGTATTACATTGATTTATATGGAGATACCAGCAGTTGGGTACTCTCTATCGAAGAAATGGTGAATTACATCCTATATGATCTAGCGAAAAATCAGGATTTCGGCAAATCCTTCGATCAAAATACCCTCAGTGATCTAAAGATGCTGCAAGCTATCATGGCAGGCACCCTTGCCCAAAGGGAATATGAGGCATCTGATCTGGCTGATCTCCTTAAAATGGATCAAGAAATGCCCACACAACTCTACCTGCTTAAAATCAGCCGTTATGGCGATACCTCCAGCTGGAAGCTACCCTTGCACACCTTTATCCATTTTATCGGTGATGATATCCTGACCGATGAAACCCTATCCTCAAAAATCCAGTCTGATGATACAGATATGCTAGATGGCGCAAAGCGCATCGTCGACTCTGTGATCGAAGGCTCAGCGCTTTCCTTTACCGAGATGACAAAGATGTTTGAAGGCACCTCCGACGACCTAAGCCCCGAGCAGATCAAGCTGTTATATGTGTATTATTTCAGCCAGATCGACTCTGATCCAAGCTGGACGTTTACACTGGCAGATCTATTTAATTACCTGCTAGAAGACATTCTGCCTGATCCCCTCTTTAAAGATGTATTTGATCAAGAAACACGGCAAATGCTGCTGGATACCAAGGCAGACCTCGACGAGGGTATCTTGCAACTAAAGGGGCCCAACTACTCTCGTATGGTGATCGAAACCACCTACCCGGGAGAATCAGGTGAAACTTATGCCTTCCTTGCTAAGCTGATCGACGAATTTGATCAAACCCTACAGGGTCAATATTATATGGTTGGCGGTTCTCCTATGAACTATGAAATGTCCCAGAGCTTCCACAACGAAATGACCTTTATCACCATACTCACAGCCATCGTCATCTTTGTGGTCATCGCCGTGACCTTCCGATCTCTACTGATCCCCTCTATCTTGGTTTTGATCATACAGTGCGGTGTATATGTTACCATCTGCTTCATCCAGCTACAGGGGTATAGCATCTATTATCTGGCACTTTTAATTGTGCAGTGTATCCTTATGGGTGCAACCATCGATTACGGTATCCTCTTTACAAGCTATTATATTGAGCGCCGCAAGACACATGGGCTTCAAGAAGCGCTGACTGCCGCCTACGAGGGATCAATCCATACTATACTGACTTCAGGGCTGATCATGATCTTGGTAACAGGATTTTTGGGCAAATTGTTTGAAAACCCCACCGTGGGGCAGATCTGCGAGACCATCTCAAAGGGTGCGGTGTGCGCCACTCTGCTGATTTTATTTGTATTGCCCGGCGTCTTAGCAGTTTTTGACCGATGGATCTGCCGACAGCCTAAGCAAGACAACGCTCAGCAAAGTATATAAGCAGCATAAGGAAATACTCAGGCTCTATAACAATACGAAACACAAACCAGCGGTGAGATAGATGACCTATCTCACCGCTGGTTTTGCATCAAGAAGCTTTACCGCTCATGTAGCCTGTAGCCTCGCGGAGTTACCATTTTGCCATCAAGCACCATCGTCTGGCAGTTCCCAACAAACACAGTGGTAAACATATCAACCTCTGCCTGCCTAAGCTCCTTTAGCGTCATAATTTTTGCATTCTGCCCTTCGCGGCCGATGTTTTGCACCAGACCACATACAGTTTCGGGAGATTTGTGCTGTAAAAGGATGTCGCAGGCTTTTTGCAGGTAGTCGTTTCGCTTCTTACTAGAGGGATTATAGAGGGCGATACAGAAGTCTCCTGCTCCGGCGCAATCAAGGCGTTTTTCGATCAGCTCCCAAGGGGTAAGCAGATCTGAGAGGCTGATGACAGCGAAATCATGGGTAAGCGGAGCCCCCAGCACAGCAGCGCCGGCAAGGGCGGCGGTAACCCCGGGGATGATTTCGATCTCGATAGGCGGGTACTGCCCTGCCAGCTCATAGATCAGCCCTGCCATACCATACACACCCGCATCACCGCTGCACACCACCGCCACAGTGCTTCCTGCCGCTGCAAGTCGCAGTGCTTCGTGGCAACGCTCCGTCTCACGCTTCATCGGAGTGTCGAAGGTAGGCTTATGGGGGTATAGGGGAGCTACCAGCTCCACATATTTGGAGTAGCCTACAATTATATCTGCCTGCTCAATCGCCTCACGGCAAGCAGCCGTCATAGTTTGAGCATCGCCCGGTCCGATACCAATTACAGATATCTTTTTCATGGTTTGTCCTCCTGATAACTTCATAAAGGCACAAAAACTACAAAACCCCGACGCATTAAGCGCCGAGGATTGATTTAAAAGGGATGGGTTCCCCACCTAAATCATATCCTTCGGTGCCCGCAAAGGAATATGCATCCTGGTAACCCGGCTATACGGTAACGGACTTGCGAGGGAATTTCACCCTTCTTCCCCAGTTTAGTTAAAGTATGCCCTCAACCCTAGGGATTGTCAAGCGCTTATTGCCATCGCTTTAAAAAGGTGCGAGAGAATAACATTGACAAAATACTCCATACAATGCTATACTTATGTCAAACTTAATATTGGAAACTGGTCATGGAAGTTAGGTGAAAATCCTACGCAAGGCCGTTGCTGTAATTCGCCGTTGCTTTGGCAGATACCACTGGATCATTCTGGGAAGGTGCCAAGGCTTGCGTCATCAAACGCAGGCGATAAGTCAGAATACTTACCTGTTTCTTTGCTGCACTTATGTGCAGCGCATACTGCCCTGCGGACCACCGGGGTCATGAATGCGAATCCATGCATACCCATCTTTTTTGATAGGGGTATGCTCTGTTTCGTGCTTAATCGAACGTCTGCAAGTGATTGCAGACGTTTTTTTGTTTTTGCCGGCGGGTTGATTCCTTCTCGCCGTCGAGATAAAACAGACAGATAAAAGGAGAGCGAATATGAAAAAGCAAACACAAAGATTCCTATCACGGATGCTGACCTTACCCCTTTGCTTGCTGTTGGCAACAGGATGCGAAAACACACCTGCACCCCAGAGCCTAAGCACCCCTGCCAGCCCTGCAGCCGAAACACACAAGAAGGTGCTGCTGCTGGTCAGCTTTGGCACCAGCTATAATGACAACCGTGAGCTATCAATAGGCGCCATCGAAAAATCAATGCAATCAGCATACCCCGACTACGAAGTACGTCGCGCATTTACCAGCCAGATCATCATCGACAAGCTCAAATCACGTGACGGTCTTGTCATTGACAACGTCACCCAAGCTATGGATCGCTTGGTCAGCGATGGGATTAAAGAGGTTGTGATCCAACCAACCCATGTAATGACAGGCTATGAATACGACGATGTAGTTGCCGAAGTTAGCCCCTACAGCAGCAAGTTTGAGAACTTCAAGGTAGGGCAGGCACTACTAACCACCGATGCAGATTATCAAGAAATGACCTCGATCATCGCTGCCGAAACCAAAAGCTATAATGCAGCTGATACAGCAGTGGTATTTATGGGGCACGGCACAGAGCACCAAGCCAATGTTACATATACCAAAATGCAGCAGGCTCTGGTAGATGCGGGTCACAAAAACTACTTTATCGGTACGGTTGAAGCGGAGCCTACCTTAGAGGAGGTTATGGCTAAGGTCAAGGAGTCTGGTGCAAAGAAGGTCGTGCTGCTCCCCTTTATGATCGTAGCAGGTGACCATGCCAACAACGATATGGCAGGTGATGAAGCCGACTCCTGGAAAAGTGCGTTTAAAGCAGCAGGCTATGAAGTAGAGTGTGTACTTACTGGTCTTGGTCAGTATACAGGGATCCAAAAGATGTTTGTCAATCACGCCGGTCAATTGATGACGAAGTAGGCATTTCCTATACAGGTAGGATTCTGCCGTGCTGCTGTCACCTCATCAGCAGCCGGCAGAATCAGGTCGTGGATAATTCCCCCCCAACAATAAAATTTAGGAGAACATAAATGAAAAAAACAGGAACTCTATTGCTGGCAGCTATGGTCAGCGTTATGATGCTAGCAGGCTGCGGCAATACTCCCACTGCACCAAGTCAAACAGCCTCTCTGCCTTTAAGCGAAGCGACTACTCCTATCAAAAGCAGTAGCGCCCCAGCAGAAAGCAGCCCTGCACCAAAACTCGACCCCATAAAAGGCGACCGCATCAAGGATGGCACCTATGCCGTCTCTGTTTCTTCCAGCTCCTCTATGTTTAGAATCATCGACGCCCAGCTCACTGTAGCGGCCGGAGAAATGACAGCAGTAATCACCCTAAGCGGTGACGGCTACGGTAAACTGTATATGGGTACTGGCGAGCAAGCCCTTGCTGATACCGAAGATAAGTCCATCCTATTTGTAGAGAATCCACAGGGCAAATATACTTATAAGCTGCCGATAAGCACCCTCAATCAGGAGATTGATGTAGCCGCTTGGAGCATCAAAAAAGAAGCGTGGTATGACAGAGTCTTGGTGTTTGAGTCTAATCAGATCCCGCTAGATGCAATCAAGGCAGCGTAATAGAGCTCAAAGCAGGAACGGCAACGCGATCAAGCTTGCCGCTCCTGTTTTAGATTGACAAGGGAGGTATAGTGGTGAAAAGAGGCTGTGTTATAGCGGTCATGTTACTTTTGCTGCTGACGGTACAGACGGCGGCAGCCCAACCCTTGCGTGAGGGAGAGTATACCGTCTGTGTCACTCTCACGGGTGGCTCAGGCAGAGCACAGGTGAAGTCCCCCACCCAGTTACGGGTAACAGAGGGTGAAATAACTGCAACGGTGATCTGGAGTAGCCCGTACTACGACTTTATGCTGATAGGCGATGTGAAGTATCTGCCCATCAATAGCGAGGGTAGCTCGGTCTTTGAGATCCCAATTGTGCTTGATACCGATCTAGCAGTTGGCGCTCAAACTTCCGCCATGAGTGTGCCCCATATGATTGAATATACACTGCATTTTGACTCTGCTACTGCAAAGCCTCTTAAAGATAAGGTAGCTTATATCGTATATCTTCCAGTTGTAATAGTACTGATGTCATCAGGGGCTGTGCTACTGTTTAAAAAGCTGAAATCAGGCAGCAAACAGCAAAGGGTGGACCATATATGAATGTACAACGATACCTAATAATGGTGATGAGCTTCATACTAGTCATACTGCCAGGATGCAACACAAGCCCGGCAGAGCTTCCTAGTAAAGCCCTTGGCAACGCCTGGCAGGCAGAGAGCAGCCTAGGGCTTCAATACGCCAAGCACTTTAGCGTAGACTATTATCAGGGTGGTTATAAGTTGATCAGCTTGAGCGACGGCAGCAGATACTTAGTAGTGCCACAAGGTGTAAGCACCCCTCAAGGGATTGATCAGGATATTACAGTCTTGCAGCAGCCGATTGACAACATCTACCTCGTCGCTACCTCAGCGATGTGCTTATTTGATGCCTTAGATGCCCTGGATCAAATATATCTCTCTGGTACCAAGCAGGAGGACTGGTATATCCCAAACGCCAAAGCCGCCATGGAGGTTGGAACAATGCTCTATGCTGGCAAATACAGCGCGCCTGACTACGAGCTGATCATGACTAGCGACTGTGATTTGTCAATACAATCTACCATGATCAACCATGTGCCCGAAGTCCACGAAAGCCTAAAAAAAGCAGGTATACCGATACTTACTGACCTATCAAGCTACGAAACCCACCCTCTTGGGCGGACAGAGTGGATCAAACTATATGGAGTACTTACAGGCAAGGAGGCTGCTGCCAAAGAGATCTTTGACCAACAGGTCAGCTATATGGATTCCGTTGCTGATCAGGGCAACATCGGCAAGACTGTTGCGTTTTTTTATATCAGCTCCTCGGGCTACGTGGTTGCCCGCAAGTCGGGGGATTATGTCACTAAGATGATCGAGCTAGCGGGGGGGAACTACATTTTTAAAGATCTAGGAGACCCCGAGCAAGCTACCAGTACGGTAAAAGTAGAAATGGAGAAGTTTTATACCACTGCCAAAGATGCGGATTATATCATCTATAACAGTACGATTGGCGGAGAGCTTAGCTCGATACAAGAGCTTATCACCAAGAGCCCGCTGCTCAGTGAGTTTAAAGCTGTAAAAAATGGGAACGTATGGTGTACAGGTAAAAACCTCTATCAAGAAACTACCCAGCTGGGGCTGATGATCTCTGACATGCACCGCATGCTTACCGAAGATGACCTAACTAGGCTCAATTACCTGTACAAACTGCAATAATGTACCATCCTGATGATTGACAGCTGATAATTGGTCTCAGGGGCTTTAGTAAATATGCAGAGCGCATAAATCACATCATTTACCACACAATCTCGATGATCGATGGGAGAGATACATATGAAACAAGGGAAGCTCTATGGCGTAAGCGTAGGCCCCGGCGATCCGTCACTGATGACACTCAAGGCAGTTACCTGTATTCAGCAATGTAAGGTGTTGGCTGTGCCTCGCACAGCAGGCGGCAAATCGCTGGCCTTGACAATTGCCCAGGGGGCAGTGGACACCTCCGATAAGCAAATAGAATATATTGACTTCCTCATGACCCGCGATCCAGAGCTGATGGTACAAAGTCATACCGAAGGAGCAAAGCGTATTGCAGCCTATCTTGATATGGGGCAGGATGTAGCTATGCTAAGCCTCGGGGATGCATCCCTTTACAGCTCCTATTCTTATCTATGCAGCATCCTACTTAGGTGGGGTTACGAGGCTGAGACCATCCCCGGGGTGACTAGCTTTTGCGCATGTGCTGCCCTCCTCAATCACAGTCTCACCGATATGCATGAGCCGCTACATATCCTGCCAGCATCAGCATCTGATCTCACCGATACCCTCTTAAAGCCCGGTGGCAAGGTGCTGATGAAGACTGGGCGTGAGCTTCCTGAGATCAAGCGGCTCATCAATGAGCTAGGCCTTGCCCAAAACGCAGCGGTCGTAGTAGACTGTGGCCTCCCCACCCAGCAAGTTTTTACCGAGATCAATCAAGCCACCGCAAACAGCTATTTTACCACCATCTTGATTAAACCATAAGCTTCTGCTATTGCGCTAGAAGCACATAAATCAAGATAAAAATGACTTGCGATATATCGCAAGTCATTTTTATTTTATATAGTTGCCAATAGCCTAGCTTCAATCTAAGTTTACTTCGGCTCCTCATGCATTAGCTGCACACGTCCGTTTAGATTCGCAACTTTGTAAATACCCTCCTGCCCACTCACACCGTAGTGTTTATTGAGCAAATAGCGTCCATTGGCATCGCTTTCGGCGATTACAAGGTAATCATAGCCACTCAGTAGGTTCTCCATATTATCCTCATAAAAAAGGCAGATGCCGTCAACATTGGGGGCATACAAAAAATACCTAGCCACATATTGCATGTAATAATTGGTCACCTGAGCTTCCTTATCTGGTGCGTAAAATAAATATTTACTTTGATCCTCCACCCCGTTTTTGTACCATCTATCTCCGGTAATTGCCTGTATTTTATAAGGTAGGGTGGTGTCATAAGTACCGATTATAAACGCTATACCGTTATACTCCGACATAAGCAGCATTACGACAAAGGCAATACACGCTAATACACCCTTTTGATAGTGATTTTTCGTTTCGATACTTTTAAATGCCCGCTCATCTGGCACCTGCCCAATACGATAATAAAACGATTTTTCTATATCCACAGTGGCGCAGAGGGTCAACCCTCCCACAAACAGCACGACGATGCTAGAGGCATAGCGCTCAAAGCCTGCGAGCCACATAGCCTCCTCCAAAGGCATCGAAAAAACATACAGTGCCAATATACCCGCATAATACAGCACCAGTACAATATCAAGAGCAATAAGCGCCTTCCATAGCTTCCATTGCTTTTTTAGCACGACGGCAGCAAAAACGCAGGCGGCAATTACAAGAAACTGACATGCAAGGATGCCCATTGCAGGCCGTGTGGCAATATCGGTACTCGATTGGATAAAAAGCGATACAATCTCTCGTATTTGCTCAGGGGTTTTGGCAGTCGAGATGTTTTGAAGGTCAAATTTGTTTTCTACTCCCCGAAACGCAGTCTTCATGTGCCACATCCATGTAATATACGGCAGCACAGAGCCCACAGAGGCACCCAGTACCCATAGCAGGTTTTTCCTGCGAAGAGCTCCCTTCGAGTGGCTCAGTAGCAGATAGAGTAGAAATGCCAGACCTATCGCGGCAAAAATAATCCCCGTACTTTTGGTAACAGTTAGCAGACCCGCTATGGGTAATACAAGAATACAGGCCTTTTTAGCATCCCTACGATACTGATAAGCCGCTGCAAAGATTGCCAGCGTAAAGATTGGCAGCAAAAAATCTACCAGCAGGTTGCTGATGCGTATTGTGATGTTAAAGAGAGATAGGCAAGTACAACCCAGCCCCAGAAAAGCATAAAGTAAAAATCGTTTCTTTTGAGATATGATGCCAAACATAGCATAAAAACTGGAGAAGATTAAAATCCCCTGAGCAGAGACCATTACTGGTTGGTAATGCCCTGCAAAGCGACAGATATAATAAATGAACGATGAAATCCCAAGAGGATAGTTTTTAAAATCAATCAGGGGGGAGGCTGCTGTAGGGATCGCGTCGGTGCTAAGCATCTGCTTTACCACGATGGCCCAGTGTGAAAAATTGTCATAATGGGTCAGATTGCTTCGCAGTAGAAGTGAGAAAAATAAGAAGGTACCCACTCCAAACGCTAAGCCAAACAGCGAAAATCTTAGGCGAAAGCCAGACCCTTCCTTTTGTTTATCACGTAAAAAATAGATAAAAGCGAGGATTCCCAAAACCAATATAGCTACTGAACCCATCAGCAGCATTTGCATCAAGCCAAAGAAATACACCATACAGGCTATCGAGGAAAAAACAAATAAGGGGATAAACTCCCACCTAAACCCCAGCGTTTTTTTTGCCAGCAGCATATACCCTAGGGAAGATAATACTAAAACAACCGCCAACAGCAGCGAAATCATCAACTGCATTTTTTCCCTCCTCGTCCTATGATTCCGACCCACTGGAGTGATGCACTGCACCAGCCAGTAAATCCGCAGATGCTGCAATGCATCCATAGCTGCTTAGGTCTTCTACTAGCTGAGCAATCAGATTTTGCTCCATAAGGCTCTCCAGATTATCTACTGCAAGCAGTTCTTCTCTGCCCATGGC
>DAMCAP010000004.1:33774-67191 GCA_032059445.1 Oscillospiraceae bacterium | reverse complement strand
AAAAGGTAAAAGTTTGATCCGATGGGTCGTCACCACAAAACTCTGAAGCGGAAAAATATCGATAATTAAAGCTTCGCAGCGTACAACTAGCTCCGTTCTCAAAAGTGACGGGGTAATCCAACGAAATCCGCGGCAGCTTTCTTTTTTCAAAGAAAGGCTGGCTTGTACGCTTTTTAATGTTGCGAAGCATGTCATCATATGCCGTCACCCAAAGATTGATCTGTTTAGGGAGAGAATGGTTACGATCATAAATGATCTGCATGTATTGGCGTCGATCCCATTCATCCTTAGGTTGGACGGTGGCAGCGTACCGCCAGCCCTCCCCTTCCTGACGTACATATACCACCACAGCCTCTAGATTTGCCTCATACCGATCGGTTTGTATGGTTAGCTTGATCGCAGCTTTTTCCGGCAGATAGATCGGCTTAGTAACGTAAAACGCAATCCCGTTCTCCGACACATCGATGGTTAATCCACCATGGACCTGATTTTGGTACTGGATACTGATCGGCTCGGTAGCCGCAATCCGCTCTGCCTCCCGATAAGCACGGCGCCCAAGCATAAAAAAGAGTGCGTAAAACAAGCCCACAATATTGTAGGTAAGCCAAAAAATAATGATACTACTATAAAATAGTGCCCAACCGTATTTCCCGTAGGCAAAGCGAACGAGCGCCGCCAGTGAAAGCAGCAGTAAAAATATGTGTGGGATAGCATAAATGAGATTTCGAAGTCTATCAGTAGCAGATGACTTGTTTTTGTTGGTTATTACAAATTTCCGCTCGTGGATATGCAAGGTTTCTAGCAGTACCGGCACAATCAAATAGGGCATAAAGATGGTATCCACCACCTGGCTCCACCGCTGGTTACGTATATTGCCGGAAAGAAAGCGCATTGAGGTGCTGTAAAAGAAATAGGAAGGTAGCCAAAAGATAAAAAGATCCCAAAACCCAGCATCAACAATCTGGAAGTCAAAAAGAGCAAATAAAATGGGAGACATAATAAAAATAAGCCGATTAAAAAAGGACCACCAATATAAAAAGCTGTTTAAGTAAGTGATTCTGGCAGGTATGGAAAGCTTGCTTGAGAAGACAGCTTTGGTATTTTGTAAGCTCTGCAAAATACCTCTCGCCCATCGAATCCGCTGCTTAATCATAGCAGGGATCGTTGTGGTGGTCAGCCCAGCCGCCTGCACCTCATCGGTGGCATACGTTATGTAACCGGCTTGCTGCATGCGGATACTCGTTTCAAAGTCCTCGGTAATGGTATCAAGAGGGAATCCATTAATATCTTCCATTGCCTGTCGGGATATCACCGTGTTGCTCCCGGTATACGCAACTGCGTTAGAGGTATTGCGCAGAGTATTAACCTCTTTAGAGAAGAAGTCTTGCTCGTTGGGTACACTGCTCTCTGCATATAGGTTAAACTGAAATAAATCAGGATTATAAAAGCTTTGAGGGGTCTGCACTAATCCAAGCTTGAGATCCCCTAGCCCTTCCTCTTCCCTACGCGGTCGCCATACTCCATCCTCTTTAATAAATTTGGGTAATAAGAAGTAGGGAACCGTTTTCATCAAAAAGGTATGTTGCGGTATCATGTCGGCATCAAAGGTGGCTATCAGCGGTGAGGATGTTTTACTTAGAGCGTTGTTAAGATTGCCGGATTTTGCATCTCGGTTATTGGCAAGCCCCAGATACCCCACCCCAAACTGCTCAGCCAACTGTGCCACCTGAGGGCGGTTTCCATCGTCACACAGATAAATATGCACTTTGCTTTTATCCGGATAATCCATATATGTACAAGCGTTGACAGTCTTATATAGGAGCTCCACCGGCTCATTGTGGGTGGCAATAAACACATCCACATCCGGGTAATACTCCGGTGGGATGATAGGGAGCTCCAGCTCTCGGTGGTTCTTTTTCATCTTTTGTACAAACAGCTCAAAGGTAGTCAGTACCGTCAAAGCTTCCGCCACCAGCAGCAGTACTCCAAATATGATGTTTAATATACCCTGCTGTAGCGGCAAGGTAAACAGTGCTCTCCAAATCAAATAGATCGACATCAGCACCATGGTGACCACAAAGAAAAAATTGCGGCGCTTCTCATTATTCATTGCATTTCCTCCTAGCTTTAAAGATCCACCTTTGCTGCACCCAATAGCTTAACACAAACAATAGGCAGTCACAGATAATCTTGCCGACCTTCTCATCAATGTGAAGCAGCGCTTGCAGCCCGTAGACTCCCACAGCGGAAAGCAACATGATCGCAAGGCTAAGCAGCAGATAAAGCTTAAGGCTCCGCCCGCCCGCTTGCGCTTCTCGGAAGACTAAATATCGATTTAACAAGTAATTGACTCCGATAGAAACAACCCTAGACATTGAGGTTGCGAGCAAAATCCTCACAAAATCTCTGGCTGGTGTTAGAGACAAAAGGTCTACAAACAGCCAAAATAATCCAATATCGATCACTCCACTAGCCAACGAAGAGAGGGAAAACAAGATAAAATTTGAAAGCAACGTACCAACAATCCGCATGCTATCTCTGATTGGTTTAAAGTGTGTTCCCTCATTGGCGTTTTCATAAATCACCTGGATTGGTAGGGTCAGCAGGGGGATATTAGCCCGCACACAAGCGATCAGCATTTGAACCTCATATTCAAATCTAGCCCCCCCTACTCGCAGCATAAAGTCAAGCAACGGTAGGCCAAAGGCACGAAGCCCGGTCTGGGTATCAGATAAGTGCTTACCATACAGTGCAGCAAAAATAAAGGAAGCAAATCGATTGCCCAGCAGGGATTTTGGAGGAATCCCTGGAGAGGAAAAATCTCGTACGCCAAGAGTTAACGAATCAGGATGCTGACTCGCATATTCAAGTACCCGATATACATCCTTGGCAGCGTGCTGGCCATCAGAATCAGCCGTTACCACGCAAGAAGCATCAGGGTAATTCTCCTTTATGTACTGAAATCCGGTCTTTAGGGCACTGCCCTTTCCCTTATTTGTTGTATGATGCAGCACTACACAACCTTGAGTGACAAGCTCGCCAAAAATTGGCTGATATGCCTCACCCGAGCCATCATCTACTATAACGATGTCCTTTATTCCCAGCTCTTGCAGCTTACTGATATAAGAAACAAGCCCAAAATCCGGCTCAAGTGAAGGAATTAGAACAACAGCTTGCTTCCCCTCGTGATACCCCTCCATCGTAACCCCCCTGCATTTTACTTTGTAAGTATTCGCCGATAAAACATGCTCGACGCTGTAATGTATTGCTAAGTTTCTGTAGTATATTTAAGTAATCGCGTTGATTTGATAACGTTCTTGTTTTTTCGACTTTTATTATACCACATTTTATGCTTTTAGCGAGAAAAATCCGCAACTGGTTATTATTGACTAATCTTGAGTTATAACGAAAGCTTGTACAATGCATGTCTGCGGTGTTGATCAACATTGAGAGTTTAAAGGTCAAATATGTAATTAGTAGCTTGTATATAATAATAATACAATAATTTGAAATACTAATTACAAAGGAGGTGAAGAAATGGGCATAATTAGTTGGATAATCATTGGCGCACTCGCTGGATGGATTGCCAGCATGATCACAGGCAATGATCGAAAAATGGGTGCGGGATTAAATATACTAGTTGGTATTATCGGTGGCTTTATCGGTGGCTTTATTATGAACATGTTTGGCGATCAAGGCGTTACAGGCTTAAATATCTGGAGTTTGCTCGTAGCCACCATTGGTGCAGTAGTTTTACTGCTGATTGTAAACTTCTTTAGGAAAAAAATGTAGTACCAAGATCATGATCGATCAGCTTTCACTCTCCATCATTATATTAATGCAAATGGTTAGAAGAGTTGTTTCAAACTCTAAAAGCAAAGTCAACCATCAAATTACTCCTCAGTTCAAGAGGCACTGCATCACAAATATTGCACATCGTAATCAAGCTACTTAGCTTGCCATTATGATGTGCAATTTTTATATTTCTGCCAAAATGAAAATTATCCCCAATCAATCATCAACCATGTGCATAGATTTATATATCCCTGATATTCCATACGCTATTCCATCGTCTGCTTACGGCACACACGTAGGCTTATTCGCATAAACTAATACAAAGCCTTGAGAAAGGAGTCAATATGTTTATTGAGCAGGAGTCTCCCATTACCCAAAATATTTTAAACGAAGCAAGACTGTCTTGCTGCATACAACAAAACATGGTGTACTACGGGCTTGATGAGCGCAATAGCAGGCTTCTTATTGACGATTACACCGAATGTAAGCGGGTCAATCTCAAGCGATCCTATTGCAAAATAACCTATAATCCATGCCTAAAGCTTTACTATGCAGTCTGCGACCATCCTTGCAGTGGAACACAGTGCATATATGTCTTAGACCACAGCTTCCAGGAGATCGATTGTATCAGGCTAGGTGTCAACAGCGATGCCGAGCTGCGCCCTCGGGATCTATGGTTTGATCCTATAAACAATCTCCTGTATTTCGTCACGTCTGCCGCTATCTATCGATTTAATACCAATGGCGACTATCTGGGCACCTTTATGCAGGCACCACCCGGCAGAAAGTACAAAGCCATCTGTAGTCAAGGCAACCTCGTATTTATTGCTTATGAGAGCAATAGCTGCCTATATATTGCATCATACCGCCCAAGCGGTGCCTTTATCGATAAAATCAGCCTAGGCTGTGAGTATTATCTTTGCAGTATGCAGGTCGTCTTTGAGCACAACTATTGCACACTTCAGGTGCTTGTATATAAGAATAACCGCTTTCCCTACATAGTTAAAATCACCTTTGAGAGCAGCCCCCAAGCCAATACCCCGATGTGCTCTCAAGGTATAGAAGTAGAATGTAGGCAAAGCGATGATATACAAGTGACCTGTCATGTAGATTATAAAGTTGATTGCGATTTCTATTGAAATCCCTCGAGCTCAATATACGAATACTGAGGTGTAACATGGATAGCTACTTTAAAAGCTGCCAAAACGACTCCTGCTGCTCTGCAGATGCAAGTGGCAAGGATTTTTTAATAAGCCCGGATCATTGTGAGGTACAGGTAGACATAGTTACCGATCGCATTAGAAGCGTGGTAATATGGGGGCATGTAAAAGATTGCAGAGGTCATCCAATCAACCATGCATTGGTAAAACTTCTGAAATACGAAATAGGGTGTAGACGAGAGCTGCGTGAGGTTTGTGACACATGCACCGATTGCCAAGGCTACTATCAGTTTGATCTGCCCTGCAATAGCTGGGGCAAATATCGTATAGTAGTAAGCAAATCGGACTGTGACATGGAGCCATGCTGCCCTCCTCCACCGCCCTGTGCATGCCAATGTCAAGAAAGCTGCGACTATATCAGGGATTTAAATTATCTTACTGATTGTGATAGCAGCGACTGCCAAAGAAGCAGACGGTCGTGCCATAAGCCACATCCGCCCCAATACGACTGCTGCGGTACCAAAACAAATAAAATCTGCTACTATTAACTATAAGGAGATGGATCATATGGTAACAACTTCACAAGCGTGCGGTTGCCCAAGAGGCCTAATCGATATTACAGGGATCTGCGTTCCCAGCAACACCACCGCTGTGATCGGAAATAATCCCTATTGGAAGCAAATGTATATTTCCGAAACACTGGCAATCCCCGCAGCAAAGCCTGGGGCAGAGCAGATCAACTCTGTGGTAGTATCGGTTAATATCCTAAATAAAAAGGTAATCCGAACCCCGCGCTCCTTTGATGATGCCGGCACAGAGCCTGTAGCATTGCCAAATCTCGAAGGAAGAGTGCTTACCGGTCGCAAGCTGATCGTAGAAGGCCAGCTGTGCCAGCAGATCGAGTATGAAGCCGAAGACGGTGATGTGCACTCGGTAGAGTTCTTCGTACCTTTTTCATCCTATATTGTGGTGCCTCTTGAGATTAAGATCGGCGGAGCAACCGTAGACAGCCTCAGTGTGGAGTTTGACGTTAATGCATGCATCGAAGACATCACTGTCTGTCTTTTAGATGAGAGAACCATATCAAAACAGGTAACCCTGCTCTTAAATGCAGTACCTGTTTCGATAGTTTAAGATAGGGGGCGTAATAAATATGGCAAAATCTTATTTTGTAGGTAATACAGCTTATTCATTTGATAATGAGCTCACCTGTAACTGCGACACCCTCAACTATGTGGGAGTTGCAACGACAAATGAAATAAATTCGGCTCTTTCCTGCCCTCCCAGCAGCGATACTTGGGTACAGCTTTTTGTATCTAAAATCGCCGATATCCCAGACACAAAGCCAGCAGCAGAAAATATAATCTCGGTCAACACCTGCGTAGAGATCATCTCGCAGCGTGTCATCAAGACACCCACCGTTACTGGCTATACCGATGAAACCGGTACCTTTATCCCCGGCGATTCCATTGGTAATGCAGAGTGTTCTCACCTGACTGGTCGTAAACTGATTATCGAGGGCGTTATTGTACAAAAGATCGTGTATACAGCTACGGACGTAGATCAGCCCCTGTACTCTGTAACACTCTTAATACCCTTCTCAACATTTATAATCGTCGATGCAGACACTTCCCTCGGCAAAGAGTTCAGGTTATGTCCTTATGTAGAGGATGTATTCACCTGCCTGCTGTCTGACAGAAGTATTTTTACCAATAACACGCTGTTTATCAAAGCGTCTACTGGTTGTTAGGAGGGTAAACTATGTCTTGTAGTAATAAAAAATGCAGCAACAACTGTAAATTTAATATTAAAACCTTTGGCACATGTGATGCATCCCGCATCACTTTAGACGGCTCTGACCCAACTGTATTAAACTGGAGCGAAATTTCTATCCCAGAAATTATGCCGGTACCAACTCCTAAGCCTAATATCGAGCATCTTGATCAAGTTTATGTAAATGCAAAGCTAAACAACGTAAAACTAATTGAGACTCCTTTTGCCTATCAGTCCTATGAAAGAGCTGCCACAGCGCTTGAAATCGCAGCAGCTTCCGCGGCTCTTGCTGTGTCGGTAATCGATATCACACCAGTGATCGACCTTGTAGATGGTATCTTAGAGATTGAAGATCTTCCAGTCATCCCTGAGGTTGCAGCCCTACAGGTAGCCTTAGCCGCGGTTAATACAGCAGCCGCCAACCTCATCGCTGCCATTGCAGCAGCTAACACAGCAATTGCTCTTCCTTGTGTTGGTGCAGCGCTGCTGGTAACCCTGCTTGAGGCGGTACGTCTTGCTCTTATTGCTCTAAATGTAGCTTTAACTGCACTACTAGCAGCAGCCAATGCCTTGGTAGTAGCAACCGCTGATATCCCAGTAGTAGGCGATGCAGTTGAAGACGAAGTAGAATTATTGATCGCAGCGGTTAACACAGTGTTTGCAGATATTACAGCAGCTATCACAGCAATCATTGACGTGATTACGCTAGTAGGCCCTACCAACGTATTTGTGATCATCCCAAATGCGGAGGGTGCTTGCCTCTCTGGCAGAAAGCTGGTAGTTGAGGGTAAAATCTCCCAGAAGGTCGTCTACACCGGCCTCGTAGCTACCCAGTCTGTGCACTCGATGCACAGCACTGTCCCATTTAGCGCATATATCATTGCCTACCCCAGCTTTGTGGGGCTAACCTTTACCGAAGACATTGTTGTACTGGGTCCTCCCGAAACTCCTTGTATTACCGTTAGCGGTTATCTGTATAATCCCGCTAATCCAATAGTTCCCAACCTCTGTGAAGAGTTTAGAGTGGACTCCTGTATTGAAGATATATTTGCTTATCCCGTTGATGAGAGAAATGTATTTAAAAACATTACCCTCTTCTTATCTGCCAGACCTGTAGGCAGCTGCTAGAAGAGCCGATCAGATAACGCTCCCCCTCCGATCGCATTGCTTCTCGGAAGCTTAAAGCACTCTGATCTTATAAACCACCTCTCCAATAGCACTTAGGCAGTCATAAGTCCTCCCTATTTATCTGCCTAAGAGGGCTAGAAATCCCCCCTTCTTCTTATTGGTGGCAGGTATAAATGACTCTTGCCGTATAAACAAGGAATCTAACAATACTCTATGGGCAGTGCAACTACCTGCCCTGCCTAAATACATCCTCCTTTGACTTCTGTTAAAGGAGGATGCTTTTTTTGCCTTGGTTTGATCAATTACTCATAAACACATCGATGCACATAAAATCTACAAATCCAGATGCTAGAATCAAGGGCGTAAAATTAGTAAGAGGAGAACGCTATATGGGATCTAGTATCAAAACCAAAAAGCTGCATATCGACGGAATGAGCTGTATAAGCTGCCAAAACAAAATTGAAAGAAAGCTGCAGAGCACAGCGGGTGTGGTAAAAGCAACCGTCAGCTACACCGCAGGGACTGCTGTAGTGAGCTATGATGCTGATGTGATCTCATTAAACGATGTAATCGGGATCATACAAGCAACAGGTTACACCGTCGCATCAGGAAGCGAGCGCCCGTCCTCCAGCCGTACCATTGGATTTTTGCTTTTGATCGCTTCCCTTTACTGGCTGCTAGAGCAGTTCGGGGTTTTAAATCTATTGGCACCCAGCCAACTGGCGGATACCCGCATGGGCTATGGGATGCTATTTGTGATCGGGCTCCTTACCTCGGTACACTGTGTGGCGATGTGTGGTGGTATCAACCTATCCCAGTGCATCTCGCAAAGCAGTTCAAATCACAAAAGTGCCCTGTCTACCTTGACTCCCTCTATTTTGTATAACCTAGGGCGAGTAATATCCTACACCGTCATCGGTTTTATACTGGGGCTTGTAGGTATGCTGATCGGTGGTGGCGCAGGCACAGGCTTACCTACGGTGCTTCAAGGGCTGTTAAAGCTGATTGCTGGTGCATTTATGATCATCATGGGGATTAATATGCTGGGCTTGTTCCCATGGCTGCGGAGATTTACCCCAAAGATGCCGCAGGCACTTGCCAGCAAAGTGAATTCCGAAAAGATCCAAAGCAGCAGCCCCCTCATTGTGGGCCTCCTAAACGGTCTGATGCCCTGCGGCCCCCTGCAATCGATGCAGATCGTAGCCTTAGCATCGGGCAATCCCTTTACGGGTGCACTGTCCATGTTGCTCTTTAGTTTGGGTACTGTCCCCCTGATGCTTGGTCTGGGGTCTATCGTTTCAGCACTGGGTAAGAAGTTTACCCACAAGGTGATGACGGCAGGCGCTGTGCTAGTGGTAGTGCTGGGTCTGGCGATGCTGTCACAGGGCTGGAGCCTCTCGGGCATTTCACTGCCTGCCCTGCTACCCGATAGCTTAAATCAAGCGCCCGCCACTGAGAGTAACAGTATCAAGGTAGAAAACGGCGTGCAGATGATCAACAGCACCCTTTCCCCAGGTCGCTATCCCAATATTACCGTCCAGGAAGGGATTCCTGTGAAATGGGTGATCGACGCACCAAAAGGCAGCATCAACGGCTGCAATAATCGGATGTTCATACAGGATTATGGGATCGAGCATTCCTTTGAGCCTGGCCAAAACATCATTGAGTTTACACCGACCAAAACCGGAACTGTACGCTATACCTGCTGGATGGGCATGATCCGTGGCAACATTACCGTAATCGAGGCAGGTGCTTCGGCTCCCCCCTCCGAGGCTGTAGATACACCAAAGCCTGCAGGATATATCATCCCAACCGATCAGGTGGCTGTTGCTAAAGAAACAACCGACGAATATGGCAACAAGCTACAAGAGATCACCATGACGCTAAGCGATAAGGGCTTTAGCCCTGCTGTAGCCCTTGTGCAGGCAGGCGTAGACGTAAAGTGGAATATTATCACCGACACAGAGAGTCAGTTGCTGGTACCCACCTACGGAGCAAAGCTTGATTTATTGGGGGAACCCTTGTATTTTTACCCAGAAGCAGATTTTGACTTTTCAACCGGTGATAATGCTTTCTACGGATACATCAAGGTAGTCGATGACCTTGCCTCGGCAGATGTTGAAGCCATCAAAAAAGAAGTCAGCAGCTTTAAAACCATGATCTGGCCACAAGACACCTTCCAGTCAGCAGGGCCAAGCTGCCATTAAAGGAGGATAATCATGAGTTTCTTACTCAATCACTGGCACTGCATCCTCCCTGTCATCGGGATTGCAGCCGCTATATTTTTCATGCGGGGTAAAAGCGCTGGCGAGTAAAGCGCATAGTGCACGCTTCCTTATACAATCATTATGACTAGCTACTAAAGGAGAATTACCAAATGAACAGATCAAGAAACCCAAAAGGTTCGCAAAAACTATCCGTCGCCGCAGTGATTATACTGTCGCTGTCGCTTCTGCTCGTGGGCTGCGCAACCAGCCCAAAGGGCAGTATAGAGAATACCAATGTCAATGAACCGCAAAGCAGCAAAGTAGAATCCAGCTCAGCACAATCGGGAAGTGTACAGGTGATCAAAAAAGGTGAAAATCTAACAATCAGCACCGCTGACATTACCGAAACTATGAAGCTCTACCCCGTCAAGGTAGACGGCACAACTATGGAGGTTCTTGCAGTAAAGGCCTCCGACGGTAGCATCCGTACAGCCTTCAATACCTGTGAGGTTTGCTACGACTCAGGCAGGGGGTACTATAAGCAGGAGGGCGAGGAGCTTGTCTGCCAAAACTGTGGCAACCGCTTTGGTACCGATCAGGTTGAGATGCCATCGCGCGGCTGCAACCCCTGGCCGATATTCAAAGAGAGTAAAACCATTACACAAGATACCATTACCATCTCCTACGACGTTTTATCGGAATCCACAAAGGTATTTGCCAATTGGAAACGCACCTAAACCACAAAATAATTCGGCGCTGTCGGCAACCATAGCGGTTGCGCCGACAGCGCCGATTGTTATTCTTCTTCTAATGCATGCATAGAGCAGCAGATTGTAAGGCCATTATCCTGCATATAATCTGCACCCCAGTCATACATCGACTGCAAAATTGGCTTTAGACTGTGCCCAAATTCCGTTAATGAGTACTCCACCTTCGGGGGGACGACTGGATAGACAGTCCTTAAAAGCAGATTATCACCCTCTAGCTCACGAAGCTGCTGTGTCAACATTTTGGGCGTTGCTAGTGGGATTAAGCGCTGTAGCTCACCGTGACGGAGCGCACCGTCAATCAAATGCCAAAGAATGAGCGCCTTGTACTTGCCCCCGATCATTCGCAATGTGGCCTCCACAGGGCAGTTTAGGCTTTTAGGATCAAAACTCATGATGGCACCTCCTTTACTTACTTTTTGGGTAGTATAGCACAATAAAGTGCGTACTTGCTTTATTGAAAATTATAGATACAATAATATCATAACGACACACAAGTGTCAAATAAAATGAGGTGATATTAAATGGAAAGTAAAATTCTTAATATACGTGGTATGACCTGTGCAGCCTGTGCCCAGCGGATTGAAAAATCCCTACGCAAGCTCCCCGGCATTTCACAGGCAACAGTAAACTTGGCAAGTGAAAAACTCTTTGTGGAGTACGATAGCGGTTCCATTGGCCTTGCTGCCATCAAAGAAGCAGCCACCAAGATCGGCTATGAGTTGGTAGAGCAAACAAATGACAGCAGCGTGACCATCCCCATAGGCGGAATGACCTGCGCAGCCTGTGCCCAGCGTGTGGAGAAGGGAATCAGGAAGCTGGAGGGGATCACCAGCGTATCGGTCAACTTTGCCACAGAAAAAGCAACGGTCGTATACAACCCACAGACTGTGCGTCTGTCGGCAATACGAGAAGCCATCGAGAAGGCAGGCTATAAGGTCCTCGAGATCAACAAGGCAGGTGCCTCCGACCAAGACAAGGCACGCAAGCAAAAAGAGATCAAAACACTGTGGAATAAATTCATTGTATCCGCAATATTTACACTGCCGCTCTTTTATATTGCGATGGGGCCGATGCTAATTATGTATGGTATCCCACTGCCCTTCCCATCGGCACTTGACCCTATGAATTACCCACTGATTTATGCGCTGCTTCAGCTGTTTCTGACCATCCCTGTGCTGGCAGTAGGCTATAAGTTTTACACCGTCGGGTTTAAATCACTATTTCGTGGCAGCCCCAATATGGATTCACTGATTGCCATTGGCACCAGCGCCGCTGTGCTATACAGCATCTACAGCACATGGCAGATTGCACAGGGCAACTTCCATGCGGTAGAAGCCCTCTACTTTGAAACAGCTGGAGTAATTATCACCCTGATCCTACTGGGCAAGTCGCTGGAGGCGGTATCTAAAGGCAAAACAAGCGAAGCCATCAAGAAGCTGATGGGCCTAGCACCCAAAACAGCACTGATCATACAAAATGGTCTAGAAAAAGAGATCCCCATCGATGAGGTAGAAATCGGTGATATCATCATAGTAAAGCCCGGTGCTAAGATCCCTGTAGATGGTACAGTCATCGACGGTCACACCTCAATTGACGAATCCATGCTGACAGGTGAAAGCATGCCGGTCGACAAAAAGGAAGGAAGCGCAGTCTATGCCGCAACCATCAACACCACAGGTACCATTCAGTTTCGTGCTGATAAGGTCGGAGCAGAAACCGCTCTGGCACAGATCATCAAGCTGGTGGAAGATGCGCAAGGCAGCAAGGCCCCCATTGCGGCAATGGCCGACAAGGTTTCGGGCGTATTTGTGCCGATTGTGTGCCTAATCGCTCTGGTGGCAGGCATTGCTTGGTACTTCGGTACAGGGGGTGATCTTACATTCGCTCTGACCATCTTTATCTCGGTTCTGGTCATTGCCTGCCCTTGTGCGCTTGGTCTGGCAACCCCCACTGCCATCATGGTAGGCACCGGTAAAGGCGCAGAAAACGGCATCCTTATTAAGGGTGGCGAAGCGCTAGAAACAGCCCATCAGATCAAAACCATCGTATTTGACAAAACCGGCACCATCACCGAGGGTAAGCCTACAGTGACAGATGTATTGACAACTGGCACAATCCCTACCGACAAACTCCTTCAGATCACGGCTTCGGCAGAAAAAGGCTCTGAACACCCTCTCGGTCAGGCCATCGTGAAGGGGGCACAGGATAAGGGTCTAGAGCTGCTAAAGGTCGAGCGCTTTGATTCGATTACTGGTCGTGGTATTGAAGCGGTAATCGGCGGGCAGACTGTGCTTGCAGGCAACCGTAAGCTGATGGATGAGCGCCATATCTCCCTCAAAGGTATGGAGCAGCAGAGCGATCACTTGGCAGAGGAAGGCAAGACTCCCATGTATATCGCTATTGACGGCCAGCTGGCAGGAATCGTAGCAGTAGCAGATGTGGTGAAGGCATCGAGTAAAGCTGCCATCGAGCGCCTACACAAGATGGGTATTGAAGTAGCAATGATTACTGGTGATAACAAAAAGACAGCCGCAGCCATCGCAAAGCAGGTGGGTATCGACCGTGTACTGGCTGAGGTGCTTCCGCAAGATAAATCGAATCAGGTCAAAAAGCTCCAAGACGAAGGCAAAAAAGTCGCCATGGTTGGCGACGGCATCAACGATGCACCAGCACTGGCACAGGCAGATGTTGGTATCGCCATCGGCTCGGGCACAGATGTAGCGATGGAAAGCGCCGATATCGTGCTGATGCGATCAGATCTAATGGATGTACCTACCGCCATCGACCTGAGCAAAAAAACCATCCGCAACATTAAGCAAAACCTCTTCTGGGCCTTTGGGTATAACGTGGTGGGTATTCCCATTGCGGCAGGTGTCCTCTATCTCTTTGGCGGCCCGCTGCTCAACCCCATGTTTGCAGCGGCAGCTATGAGCTTAAGCTCGGTATCTGTACTGACCAATGCCCTACGCCTAAAGAGATTTAAGGCGTCACACTAAAGAAAGGATCGATACAACTATGAAAAAAAACTCCATTTTGATAACAACAGGAGCCTTGATGCTGGCGGTGACACTCACCGCCTGCTCTGAGGGGCTCAAATCTCTAGACGTAGTGGGTAAGCAGTCGGTTGCCTCTTTTGAGGAGATTTTAAAGACCATACCCGACAAGGTATCCCCCGACCAAACCAATGTGGGCTGGGCGCTCTCCTCCCCCGATGGTTCGGCACGCTTCATCTGGAGCGAGGATTACAGCAAGGCGCCTATGCATGACATCATGCTGGAGCTGGATGCGCAGCCCTTCTTAGATGCAGGGCTCGACCCCGAAAAGCTACCAGAAAACTATACGTTTTATGAAAACGAGCTAAACGGCGGCAAAATGCTGATGGTAGGCCAAAAGCTTGGCAACGACAAGCTCAGCTACAAGGGTACCCCAACTGCTTTGGCAGCTTATGAGCAGCTTGCAGGCAAATACCGTGACACCATCAACTACCATACCTCTCTCGACCACTACGGAGTCAAGCTGGGTGACGGCAACATGTTTGAATGGGCGAGAGATATGAGCACAAATACCTTTGACAAATCAAATCAGGATAAAGACATTGTGTTTGTCCTGAGCCCCGAGCCATTGATTGCAGCGGGTGTCGACCCCCAAAATATCGAAGGCTGGAAGTATGCACAGGTAGAGGCTGAGGAGAATGGCAAGATGACACAGGTTTGGAAGCTCCTTAAGCCCTTTGACCTTAAGTAATTATGAATTTGGAGGAAATACTATGGAAAAAGCAGTTATCAAGGTAAATGGGATGTCGTGTGAGCATTGTGTCAATGCAATCACGAAGGCACTCAGTGCCCTACCCGGGATCAGAGGCGTAGTTGTTGATCTAAAGGCGGGCACTGTCACGGTGGAGCATGAGCCCACACAAACCCCGTTGGATAAAATCAAAGCCGAAATTGAAGATCAGGGTTATGATCTAGCCTAAAAATCAAGTCAGGAGTTGCAAGCTTGCGGTTCCTGACTTTGGTGCATAAAGTTGTTGTGAGGTGCTCGCTATGCAAAAAGCCGATATAAGCATACTGGTGGTCGATGACGAGCCAAAGATTCTAGAAGTGCTTACCGCACTTCTAGAAAGCCGCGGGTTTCGTGTGTTTTCTGCCGAAGACGGAGCAAAAGCTCTTGAACTATTTGATCAGCACAATGTTGCCCTTGTCTTGCTCGATCTAATGATGCCGGGCATGAGTGGCGAAGAGGTCTGCAGAGCAATCCGTAGGAAGTCAAGGGTCCCCATCATCATGTTGACGGCAAAGGCAGATGAAGACAATGTGGTAGATGGCCTCATGCTGGGAGCAGATGATTATATTACCAAGCCCTTTGGTTTAAAGGAGCTAGCTGCCCGTGTCGAATCAGTCTTGCGCCGCACCCAGAGCGATATCAAGCCCCTTACCGTGCGCAGCTCTTGGCGAGACGGTGATCTGACGGTAGACTTTGAGAATGACGAGGTGCGCAAAAAAGGTATCGTCGTCTCTTTAACCTCCAGCGAGATCAAGATCCTGTCTGCACTGATGAAGCACCCCGGTAAGGTGTATACTCGAGAGGAGCTTATTGCCCTTGCTCTTGGTTCTGACTTCGACGGATATGACAGAGCGATTGACAGCCACGTTAAAAATATCCGCAAGAAGTTAGAGGACAACCCAAAAAGCCCAGTATATGTGCTTACCATCGCCGGTCATGGGTACAAGTTTGGGGGTGAATAATATCATGCGCAGTTTGCGGGCACATCTTACCCTTACCATCCTGCTTGTTATGCTGCTGACCATTGGTTTGATCGGCTTGACATCCAATTGGTTTATCAGCCGCGAATTTGTCAAGTACATTACCCTACAGGAGCGCAGCCGTAGCGAAAACATCGTGGCTGATCTGGGGAAGCGTTACAACAGCTTCGTGCAAGGCTGGAATACCGACTATGTACACACCATCGGCATGTACTCTTTGTATGACGGATATATCTTAAAGATCTATGATGCCAATGGTAAGATGGTTTGGGATGCCGAAAACCACGATACCAGCCTGTGCGGGCTGGTGATGGATGAAATCTCAACTCGCATGGAGCGTCTCGGAGAAAGTGGCGGCTTTGTCGCCCATACCTATGATATCCGCCAAGGCAGCCAGAAGGTGGGTACTGTTTCGGTAACCTATTACGGCCCTTATTTCTTGAGTGAGCACGATTTCAACTTCCTAAATGCTATGAATATGATCCTTCTGACAGTTGGCGCTCTTGCGGCTGTGGCTTCGATCTTTGTGGGCTCCTTGCTGGCAAAGCGGATCGCTCGGCCGATTACCAAGACCGCCTTTATTGCAAAGCAGATCGCAGAGGGCAACTATGGCATTGAGTTTGAGCCCAGCATCAAAACCCAGGAAATCACCGAGCTGGTCACTGCAATCAATCATATGGCAGGCTCTCTTAGCGAACAAGAAAACCTGCGAAAGCGCCTGACCACCGATATGGCCCATGAGCTACGCACTCCACTGACTGCCGTTGGCTCCCATCTAGAGGCGATGATAGAAGGCCTTTGGGAGGCGACCCCCGAAAGGTTGCAGAGCTGTCACGATGAGGTAAAACGCTTGGGTACCCTAGTAGCCGATCTGGAGCAACTGGCAAAGATCGAAGGCGATCACCTAAAGCTTAATAAGACGACGATTGATTTGCTGGAAGTCACCCGCACCGTAGCGGAGAATATGCAGGCGGAGATTAGCAAAAAGAACCTGTCCCTTTCGATAATCGGTAATCCTACAGTTATATATGCCGATAAGCTTCGGATACATCAGGTACTCACCAACCTGCTCTCCAATGCAGTCAAATACACGCCTGAGGGCGGCAAGGTAAAGCTTGAAGTAATCGATGCTCAGGATAACGGCATAGTACGTGTAAGCGATACAGGCATCGGCATCCCCGAGCAGGAGCTGCCATTGGTATTTGAGCGCTTCTACCGGACGGATAAATCCCGCAACCGAAAGTTAGGCGGTGCAGGCATCGGGCTTACCATTGTAAAGTCTATCGTCACAGCCCATGAGGGAGCAGTTTCTGTGGAGAGCGATGCAGAGAGAAGCTGCTTTACCGTCAGCCTCCCTAAGGCCACCAAAGAAATGCCGTAGGCATGCTATGGGTGCAACTCTCAACAATAAAGCTTGCCGCATCATAATCACAACATGATGCGGCAAGCTTTTTAAGATATTTCTACATATGATCGCTCTATTGCTGTGACACTTGTTAGGTGTGTTAAACTCACATTCTATTACTGAGCAACCCGTTACAGGCCCGATACGCTTTTAATCCACACGCAATAGCCTTAAATAATGATTGGCCTCACGCAGTATATGATCTGCCAAAAGAGGTGGGATAATCGACTTAATTTTGCAACCCAATAAGCCTGCCGTAGCAGCTGATTTATAATCTCTAATGCTCTCGGTTGCCTGCCTGCTATCTGATATCATTTTATTCTCTGCTGTTTTGATGCATTCTTCCACTAGCTTTTCAAACTTCTTTGCAGTTGCTCTGGCAGCTTCTTTCAGAGCCTTTTCTGATGGATCCAGCATACCATCTGTAAACTCCGCATGCTCACCCATGATATGATTCCAGAAGTTCAGTTCATCACATAGCGTCTTCTTTGGCATTTTTCCTTCTTCGAGGGTTTTTAAGACTTGTAGGTAGTATTCTGCTTCATGCGTAATATGTACTAGCATTGCAGGGTACATTGATATAAATATTTTGCACTCTGAGGCCTTGCTGTTTAGCTCCTTTTGTAGTGCGATGGCTTCCATTACCAGCTTAAGCGCTCTTGCATTGATCATACGAGCTATGTCATACCAGTTGTCATAACTATAATTGGGGTCGCTTACCAGATTAAGCTCTAGCTTCGTAATTTCAGTATTGATGCTTGCCCCAGTTAGGGCTGAGGTAACTTCTTCTGCTCTAAGTGTATAGGGAGTTACAAACTCATTTGATTTGATTGCATCCTCTGATATTACGTTGTTTGCATAGTAGGCTGTCTCATATAACAATTCTTCAAAGCTCTTCTTTAGCCTTTGGGCCTCCGTAATATATGCCTGCGCGACAGGCTTTAGATTGGTTTCAAGGAAGAACTGATGCTCCTTCATAATTCTCTGGAAAAAAAGATTTGTTTCAAAAGAAATCCTGATAAAATTCCCCTTAGAAAGCATTGTAGTAGATTCCATAGTCATACCCCTCCTATCATTACTATAAATGATTACCGAGTTTTAAAGCAAAATATGCTTAATAAGATAAAAGATTCGGAAATATCCAATCGATTTGACTTAATACTGCTAATTTGATATAATGCAGATGAATTTATTACTGCCGAGTAACGCCTTGTATCTATTCCGTTAGGCCATAGAAGGAATAGTGTACGGGTGTTTTTATTTTGAGAGGTGTACAGATGTTTCGTGAAATGCGAAGAAGTAAACAGGCTTTATCACACCAGGAATGTGTGGCAATCCTTAATAAATGCACATCTGGCGTATTGGCTGTATCGGGAGACGACGATTACCCCTATGCCATCCCTATCAGCTATGTGTATGATGGCACCAAGCTCTATTTCCACAGTGCCAAAAGCGGGCACAAGCTTGATGCCATCAAAAGAAACAGCAAAGTTTCCTTTTGTGTTATTGATCAAGATCAAGTTGTACCAGAGGAGTATACTTCTTATTTTAGAAGTGTCATTTTATTTGGCAAGATGCGTATTATAGAAGACGAACAGGAAAAACGATCTGCTATAGAAATGCTTGCAATAAAATACGCGCCCAATGATACCCAAACCGCACGGCAAAAAGCAATTGACAAGGATTATAAGCCACTCTGCATGATGGAGCTTGTAATTGATCATATGACGGGTAAAGAAGCAATCGAGCTCACCAAAGCTCGGCAGTAAGGTACTAAAGTAGCTATATCGTAAAACTCAATAAACGAACCCACCGGGGTTTTAAATTGTGTAGTAGGTCTGCGTTACACAACGCAGATCTTTTTTTATTTAGAGGAGGGAACGACTATGTATGAAGGAAAAACACACACGTTATTTGCAAAATATGCGATACCGCAGATGATCGGGTTGCTTTTTAACTCCATTTACCTGATTGTAGATGGCATCTTTATCGGCAATCGCTTAGGGCGAGATGCAATGGCCGCAGCCGCGGTAGCGGTACCCTTTATCGAGATCCTCATTTCAATTGCAATGGCTGTTGCCTCTGGCGCGGGGATTATGATTTCTAGCCACTTGGGTAAAAAAGAAAACGCAATGGCCAATCACACATTTAATACAGCCATCATCGTTTTGGCATCCATCGGCCTTCTAATCGTTGTGGCGGGCAATGTCTTTATTGATCAGCTTGCAAGTCTATTGGGAGCTACGCCAGATATCCACGAGGAAGCCGTCACATATTTATGGTATATCATTACCTTTGCACCATTCCTTTTGTTTAGCTTTCTCTTAGGTGGGCTCGCAAGAAATGATGGTCAGCCGAAGCTTGCCATGTTTGCGCTTGCGTTTGGTTCTGTTTCTAACATCGTCCTTGATTATGTGTTTATGTATCCTCTTAACATGGGGATCAGTGGCGCGGCATTGGCCACAGCCTTAGGCCCAATCTTTAGCGTCCTAATCCTGCTGCCACATTTCTTGCGGAAAAAGGGTTGCCTGCACTTTGCCACTGTAACAATGCAAAAAGCCCACGTAGCTCAAATACTTACCCTAGGCTTCCCCTCATTTATAATGGAATTCACCATCGGTATAGTGACATTTATTTATAATTACTCTATTATTAAGCTGGGTTACGGTGAAATGGGTCTGGCGGCTTACCTGGTAATCGGTTACCTCATGCTTATTATCCTGACGATTTTTCTGGGGATGGCAGAAGGCTTGCAGCCTGTTTTTAGCTACTTTACGGGCACAGGTGAGGTAAAGAGAAACCGTGAACTAAAATCATATGCCACTAAAGTATTTCTGGTTGTCGGTATTCTCTGTTATCTGCTGATCGTAGTATTTTCACGAGGATTTTTCTCTATTTTCACTCCCCAAGATCTCGGTCTTATTGATTTTGCCCAGAGCAAGAGTTTGATTTATTTTAGTGGGTTCTTCCTTGCAGGGTACAATATCTTAATGATCTCATATTGGCAATCTACGCAGTACACCAAGCGGGCACTGGTGGTGTCGCTCATGCGCAGCATTATTGCGCCTCCGCTCCTGATTGTAGTGCTTCCTTTGATCTTTGGCAGAGAAGCCTTATGGGCATGTCATTCTTTGAGTGAAGGGGTAACCGCTTGTGCTACACTTCTGATGCTAATTACTGCACACCGCCAAGCCATCCCCAATAAATAAGGATCTCACTGAACTATTATACCGGAGGGTGTATTCATGCGAATGACTTGCCAATTGCAATAAAGTTAGGTCGCAGTGCAGCCCGCCTAAACAAAAAAGAGCCTGTACAATACAGGCTCTTTCGATCTATTAGCTATCGAGGATTAACCGCACTCTTTGCTTAGCTTGGGATATTGCCGCCCCCTATTACTTTAGAGCTGTCGGCATCAAGCTCTTCCTGTGCTTGCTCTTCTTTCATTTCGCGGATCATTTGAGTGATCGCATCTGCTCTGCGCTCATTTGCCTCTAGTAATTCTTGCGATTTCTTGCTGGTTGGCTCTAAGGAAATTAACTCCTCTGCGGCCTCCATATTGTGTAGCGTAGATTCAATTGCATCCTGTATCTGTCGGGCTTTGGTTTTGTGGGTGGCAATGTGCTCCACTACCTGAAGGCCAGAAGTAAAGTCATCGTACTTGCCAGCAGATATATCGCGGATCGCGCTATCTAAGGCACGCTCATAATAAGCCTCTGGAGACATGCGATTATAAGTTTGGTTTGTAATGCTGCTTTCAAGCTGCGCCAAGCGAGCGTATTCGCTCTTTACCTGTTGTATTAACTGATCCCTATTCAAAAGAGTAACCTCCATATATATTTTTTCTTTATTAGTATGTGGTCAAACCAATGGTTTATTGCTGGCTAGATCAGAATTTTTACAAGCAAAGCGGAACACTATGTTTCATGACAAATGGCTGCAATAAATGCATCAAAGCAAGACATACAAGTAGCGGCAATATATAAAATAACGCAAAGGCAGCTGCCTTTGCGTTATTTTCTTTTTGTATACGAAAGTTATTGATTTAAGCTATAACCTAATCATCATCAGAGTTTTCATCATCCTTGTCGTCAGGCTCCTCATTGTCATCATGATCATCGGCATCATCGTTGTCATCCTCCTGATCGTCAGCATGATCTTGATCCTTGGCGACTTCATTGTCGTTTTTATCCTTAGTTATACTTGGTTTGAGTTCTTTCTTTATACTCACTGGCTTATCGTCATCGTCAAGCTCATCCTCTGCATCGTCACCATCGTCTTCGATATCGTCGATATCATCATCGGCATCATCATCGTTGTCACCAAAGACCTTTTCGTAGTGATCTTCCACATCAAAGTCTTTGCCGTAGTTTGCTTCCAGATAATCCTCGAGAGCATCTATTGAGAGTTTGTTGGTATTGATATATTGCAGGAGCTTTCCCATTGTTTCTGCTGTGAGGCTTTTGCTGTTGATCTCTGCTTTGATCATCGCATCAATAGCAGCCTTATCTGCATCCGTTATTTTTATCGTCTTTAGGATATCCACATGCATAAGATCCTTAATGATCTGGTTTCGATTTTCTGCTGCTTTCTTCGCAAGCGCAACCAGCTGTTTTACAGGCATCTGCATCAGTTGCTCCTCTGAATACCCATCCAATAAGGGCACTAAACTCCTTACAAGGTTGGATTTCCCAAAGGATACACCTTCGTTTTTACTGGCAATCGCGGCTTTTTTATCAACATTTTGGGTGACAAGAGTGGCGTCTATCGCTTGTGCTTTGAGGTAACTCCCGATGTTTCCAGCGATGCTTTCCTTAAGGGTGTTGGTTTTTTTCTCATTTTTATTGGATACAGAGATCAAGATATCATTTTCATCCTCCGCAGTAATGTATTTTCCTGCTATCAGATTATCGATTACTTGATTTACGACTTGATCAACACTGCCTTTTTTGTCGATATTTTTTACAATTGCAATTGCGTCCTCATTGAGTGCTTTTACATCCAATACCTGATCGTTAAGATTGGTGATCAACTGCACACTGGGGTTAACATCTATGGTAATCAAAGAGTTGGGGATCTGGGTTGTGGCATATACGCCAACAGCGCCTATACTGAGCATGATCGCACAGCTGACAGCTACCATTGCCGGTGCGAGATGAAAAAATACTTTAGATTGCTCTACCTTTGGTGCTACAACTACGGGTGTATTCATAATGATCTCCTTTACATCGGGCGTAACCGAAGCAACTTCAGATCTAAGCTTACAAAACAATCTTTGCTTGTTCATTGGTATTCCTCCTTAAGCCATAACCAGTCGAAGTTTTTTTAATGCTTGGTTATATCTCCATAATATAGTTCCGAGTGGTTGATTTAGTAATGTAGCTATTTCCCTATGCTTTAAGCCAGCAATAGCGTGGAGTATCACAGTCTGACGCTCAATATCGCTTAAATGATTTAAGGCATTGTGCAAGATCATATAGTCAACAATACGCTCATCGCTGCTTGGAGTAGTAGCTATTTCTGCATTTTCTTCTTCGGTGTAATCGATCAGTAGTTCTTTCTTTTGACTGCGCAAGCTCATATAGGCAAGGTTCTTTGCGATCGTCAATATCCACCCCATAGGCTTACCCCTCGGCTTATAAGAATGGATGGATTCTCTGATTTTTAGATAGGTTTCCTGCATAAGGTCTTGTGCCGTATTATAGTTTTTTACAATAGACAGGATGAAAGAAAAAACTGCTTGATCGGTTAGCTCATATACTTCACCGATGGCATCTTTATCCCCCTGCTGGATACTTTGGAGTAGGGTTTCCAGTGTTGTTTCTGTTTTCATGTACATGTTTCCCCTTCGCTGTGTCGACACAGTTTTGAGCCGTCATATAAGTAATGTAAATCCTAGGAGCTTTATTGGTAAGTTTTATATTTTCATCATAGTCACTATAAGATGCGCATAATAGCATTCCTAATCTAGATATTAAGGCAATTCAGATTAGCTTCTCTAAGCCGTTAGTTTATTTTACCATAAAAATCTCATTGTTACCTTAACAAAACGACTGGGTGCATTAAAGTTATAAAATCAAAAAAGTCTAGGATTTCCCCTAGACTTTTATCTGTATTGATTATTGATTTTTAAAGCGTTTGCTTTAACAAAGCTTGCTTTAAGTTAAGGATTTTTGCTTCGATGGTTTTAATAACTATATGAAACTCCTCATCGCATTTCCCGGTTGGGTCTTCCAATCCCCAGTCTTCACGATGCTTACAGGGCAAAAAGGGGCAATCTACATTACAGCCCATGGTTATCACGATGTCTACAGGAGGTATTTCCTCCAGCAGCTTTGAGTGCTGGGTCTCTTCCATGTCGATATTGTAGAGAGCTTTCATCAGCCGCACTGCGTCCTGATTGATCTGTGGTTTTACCTCTGTACCGGCGGAATAACTCTCAAATACATCCCCTGCCAGATACTTCCCTAGCGCCTCAGCAATCTGACTACGGCAGGAATTATGTACACAGATAAACGCTACTTTTGGCAACATGTCGATACACCTCCCACCTCATCAGCTATAGCACGACGCTCCATCAGCACATTATTGCGCCATACACCTAAGCGATCTTTACCGATACGCTCCCGATACCCGACCATACGAAACCCACACTGCTCATGGAGGTGGATACTGGCCTCATTATCCTGCATAATACCCGATTGGAGCGTCCAAAATCCTGCCTGCTCCGATGCAGCTATCAGGGAACTGAGCAGTAGCTTACCCACACCTTTGCCCCGATACTCTTCACCGATATATATACTTACTTCGGCAACGCCATTATAAACACAGCGACTTGATACAGGAGATAGAGCAGCCCAACCTGCGACAGTGTCATCAATCAAAGCTACAAGGCGGCAGCTTTTTATGTGGCTTTTATCCCAGTCCTCATAGGTGGGGCAATCTGTCTGGAAGGTTGCTTTGCCTGTCTTGATCCCTTCTAGATATATTTTAGAAACCAAAGGCCAATCTTCACCACACAGCGCACGGATGCTAATTTTCATCTGGAAACCACCCCCGCGTGTTGTTTGCAAATTTCACAAGGGCAAGCATAACCGGTACTTCAACCAATACACCTACAATGGTTGCCAGAGCCACAGGGCTTTGGGCACCAAACAAAGCGATGGCTACTGCTACCGCCAACTCAAAGAAGTTGGAAGCACCAATCATACCGGCAGGCGCTGCAATGCTATGAGGCAGCTTAAGCACTTTACTGGCAAAGTAAGCGATGGCAAAGATCAAGATCGTCTGGAGGATCAGAGGGATCGCAATCAGGATAATGTGAAGGGGATTTTCGAGGATTACTTTCCCCTGAAAAGAGAAGATGATCACCAAGGTCAGCAGCAAACCGATGGTGGTGATATTTCCAAACTTGGGGATAAAGGTATTAGTAAAGTAAGCTTCTCCATTTTTGCTCACTATCAATATGCGGGTTATAATGCCGGCTGTAAGCGGGATCACCACAAACAGCACCACCGAAAGAATCAACGTAGCCCAAGGGATCTGTACACCGCCTACCCCTAGCAGAAACGCAACAATCGGCGTAAACGCAACCAGTATGATCAAGTCATTGGTGGCTACCTGCACCACGGTATAAGCGGGGTTACCTTTGGTAAGGTGGCTCCATACAAACACCATAGCCGTACAGGGAGCAGCCCCCAGCAATATAGCACCTGCAAGATAATCCTTTGCCAGCTCGGGAGAAATCAATCCCCTAAACACGATGAAGAAAAACACCCATGCAATGCCAAACATAGTAAAGGGCTTGATCAGCCAATTGGTTACCCATGTCACAAAGAGGCCCTTGGGGTTTTTGCCTACGTTTTTGATACTCTGGAAATCCACCTTGAGCATCATTGGGTAGATCATCAGCCAAATGAGGATCGCAATCGGGATTGATACATTTGCATACTCAAACTTCCCAAGGAAGCTAGGGATTGCGGGTAGAAACTTGCCGATCAACACGCCTACAATCATACACAACATGACCCAGACCGTTAAGTAGCGCTCAAAGAAACCGATCCCCGCCTTTTTATTTTCCGCCATAAATGATCTCCTATCTTTATTATTATTTATCACATATCATTTCTGTGCATTACTATCCACAGCAATTGTCGTGGCAACAACACGATTGCTTTTGCAGCTTGCCCTCATAAAATGCTCTTAGATTATCAGGCATACTATAATTTGGGGTATCAGTGCCCATTGGAGCAAATATCCCCTTCAAAATCGCCTGTGCAAGCATTGCTTTTGGAGGGACCTCGTAGCATCTGCCCTCAAATGTAAAAATGCGACAGCTTACATCGGTACCACTAATATTGTTGCAACAACCACAGGCATTCTCGGCAACCTCACCGCAAATGTCCCGACCGTTTATCCGGATAGTCGGAGAAGAAATAAATCGATATTCTCTTGCGATACTTGATGTAGCCATTTCGATTTTACGGTAGTCTATAGTATACCCCGCCAGCTCCAAAGCAGGGGTAAGGGTTTTGATCACCTCTTCCAGTACTTGATCTGTGCCGATACATCGATCACAGGTCTTTAGATCAAGAAACAGATATTCTATTAGCATCGTGTTTTGAGGCTGAGTAGACCCGCAGGTGCAATTTTGCTGTTCAATTTTACATGTACTCATAAAACAACACCTCCAAAATTAGATCAATATATATTGGTATATGTTAAATAGGTAGCCTACGAGAATGATACCACCTGTACAGATCATGATAAACACACCCAAAAGCTTCGGTTTGATCGCCTTACGAAGCATGATCATAGAGGGTAGGCTGAGGGTTGTAACTGCCATCATAAATGCAAGGATTGTACCCAGCTGAGCCCCTTTAAATAGCAAAGCCTCTGCAACGGGTATAGTGCCAAAGATATCTGCATACATAGGTACTCCGATGAGGGTTGCCAGCACTACACCAAAAGGATTGTTGCTGCCGAGTATGGTTTCGATCCACTGCTGTGGGATCCAATTATGAATGACTGCTCCAATACCCACGCCAACCAAGATATATGGTAGCACCTTTTTAAAGGTATCGATTACCTGATCTTTGGCGTAGATCACACGATCCTTTTTACTCAAAGTAGGTGACTCAATATCTATATTGCTTGCTTTTAAGATAAACTCCTCTACATAAGCTTCCATATGCAGCTTCTCAATCAGTGTACCGCCTACAACAGCAATCACCAAGCCAAGGACTACATATACCAGCGCAACCTTTGTGCCAAAGATACTCATAAGCAAAATCAAGCTGCCCAAATCAACCATTGGGGAAGATATTAAAAACGAAAAGGTAACGCCAAGTGGAAGCCCCGCACTAGTAAAACCGATAAACAACGGTATAGATGAGCAGGAGCAAAAGGGCGTAACTGTACCCAAAAGTGCAGATATGATGTTAGCGCCGGCACCATGGAAGCGGCCTAAGATTTTTTTGCTTCTTTCTGGTGGAAAGTAGCTTTGGATATACGAAATACCAAAGATTAAAACACAGAGCAGTACAGTAATTTTAATTACATCGTAGATAAAAAACTGTATGCTGCCCCCTACTCTGCTGGTGATATCGAAGCCTATAGCGCTCAGCAAGTTCCCTATCGCTGAGTTAAGCCAGTGCATACCCAAAACCTGATTTTGAAAAAACGACCAGATGTTCTTTAGAAACTCCATAGCATAGCCACCTCTAAATTTGTAAATAATCTAGATAAATCTAATAATTTCGATATGTTTACTGGTATAAATGACCGCTTATGCGGTCATTTACTTTATAGATATTGCTTTAAAATATCACGCACTTGATCAGTCGTAGCAACTCTGCCGCTTACCGCCAGTTTGCCGTTGACCATCAGAGAAGGCGAGGTCATTACCCCCAGCTTTACGATCTCCATCAGATCCTCTACCTTTTGGATAGCATCTTGTATCCCTAAGGAATTTGCCGCCGCCACTGCATTTTCATAGAGCTTGTCGCATTTATCACAGCCTACGCCGATTACTTTAATATCCATAAAGCACACTCCTTTAGTTCTTTAAGCGCATTTCAGTATTTACGGTTTCACGCCAAAGCTGGTCGATTCTTTTAATGATGGCTGGGCCGATCTTAGAGATAAACACCAATTGAGATTGCTCTTTGGCTGTACAAGGCTTAAAGTCCACTTTTTTACCTACCAGATCCACTTGATTCCATCCGAGGTCTGAAGTGTGGAAGAAACCCTTCGCTCTATATACATCCTGCGCGATTTCAGCAATAAAGGCTTCTAGCTTTTGGCTCTCAACGGGTACATCACTATTTAGGAAGATGGTCTTAGGCTTGGTTTCTTCGGAATTGGTAGTTTCCTCTCCTTGAGCCCACTGATATTGTAAAATATCCTGCTGCAAAAAGCCGTAATCCATATCTCCATTAACGCTAAACACAAGCGGGCAAAGGGGGTTGATCTCGGTGATTTTATCCTTGATTTTTTCGATCTGCTGGGCATCAGCTAGATCTGACTTGGTGATCACCGCTAGGTGACAGTGCTTGAGCTGCCTGTGCACAGTTTCAAGATCATCAAGTTGCTCCATAAAGTTGATCGCATCAACTAGGCAGATTACACCCTTAAAATCAAACACATCTCCGGCGAGGATTGAAGCTGCCTTTAAGATTTCTTCTACATTGGAGGGGTCACCTAACCCTGAGCTTTCTACAAACAGATACTCGATATCCTGAGCAGCCATCTCAGCCAGCGCCTGTACGAAAGAAAGCTTCAAGCAGGAGCAAAAAATCGAGCCGCGATTGATCTCCACCATTTTGATGTCGTCATTGCGCAGGATAGTACCGTCGATACCCAACTTCCCAAATTCATTTTGGATGATGCCTACCTTGCTGTCTTTTAGCTCATCGAGCAATCTCAGCAGTACTGTCGTTTTGCCTGCTCCCAAAAACCCTGTTAAAACATAAAGCTTTACCTTTTTACTCATAATTACTCCCACCTCAATTAATCACATTTGCGGCTATCCGGCAGCGATGTTTGGTTGCAGGTTGTCAGCATCTCTAATAATTGCTTTGCACATTCGCTGCCTTGGGCGCTAATAGAATAGTGCGTCCATTTACCCTCTTGTCGGCCATTTACGATGCCTGACTCACATAATATCTTCATGTGATACGACAGAGTAGATTGACCGATGTTTAATTCTTCTATTAAAATACATGCACATTTCTCACCACTACGCAGCAGCTCTAGTATAGCTAGGCGATTTTCATCACAAAAGGCTTTAAATACCTTGGCGTGCTGTCGGTGTAAATTTTCCATATCATCACCTTACATCAATTTTTTTCGATATGTTCAGTATATGCTTATGCTTTTTATTTGTCAATATAGTATGAATTTTTTTGTTGTAGATTTTTTTCTCATTCTAATAACTCCTCTAAAAGCAAAAAAGAACCTGTACATATACAGGTTCTTCTCTTAATTGGTCAGGTACTTAGGGCTCTAAGCCCAGCACGTTACTTAAAAAATACTGCAGTAAACAGCATGTTACTTCCCCATTGCTCATTTACAATAATACCGTGATCTCCATAATCACCAAAGCCTGCCTGCTTTGCAATCGGGCGTAAATCACCATAGATAGAAAATATCCCTTTTGCCCAGACCCGCTTAAAGCCGCATTGTCGTAGTAACCTCTTGGCATAGCTATTAAGCCTTCCGGTATTATAGGCCACCCGAAATGCAGGTGGGGCAACCTTAAAGAATCGCCGATAAAATATATCAGAGGGGCAATAGCTGGCAAATATCAGGCAATTTACCCCACTATTGAGCAGCAGATGAGATTTCAAGATTACATTGTAGTTTTCACTTTTATCAAGGATATGCTTAATAACTTTCTGGGTATCCATCATTCTTACTCCTAGTGTTTCTTACGATTGCCTCTGTGGCCGTTTGGCACAGTAATTCCTTTATCGTTGTCTACACTGTTATTTTAAACCTGATGCCTTAGAAATATGCTTTAAAAGTAATATGATTCTAGGAGATAGTTTTGATTATATTTTTTCGCTAGTTTATAAAGCTGATTCTTTACGGTTGTAAGCTTGGCAGTGCCGTTTTTGTACTTAACAAGAGTGGAGAAAAATCGCTTCTTCTCATCTGGCTCTGCGATGTTTTTAAAATACCCCCATACATGCAGCAAAGCATTGACAGCATTGTTGGCATCGAGCGGTTGATCCAGCGCCTGCTCCAGTATGTTGTAAAAAGCTCTCGCAGGATATGTGCGCTTATCTTTTAAAAGCGCGCGTATTGCCAAATACCCACTGGGAGAATGCTCGAGCACAGTATATTTATATTTAGCCCACTCTCGCTCCAGAGAAGATATACGATTCGTATCAGCAACCAACAGTTGGCATTTTACAGCAGACAAATTCTTATCCTTTACCTCCAGCATCACGTCAAGATCCATATGCCCCACAGTTTCATAAAATTTTAGAAACTCCTCGGTGTAAATGGATTTTGAGTGTGCTCCGGGCTTACCCTCAGGGTTTTGCTGTGAGTAGTGGATCTTCTGCCTTCCGTCAAGCTCCCTCCATGTGTTGGCGCATTGCAAAATCCAATCTGCTTCAGATCGGTACTCCGTCGGCTGATTTAAGGAATGATGCAAGGTATCAAATACTGTGGGAATCCCCAATTGCTGGGCTACAGCCAGCACATCGGCTATATTATAGATGCGCTCGTCGTTTTCCAGCACCACTCGCTTACGCACACGATCACTCAATTGTGCCCAACTGCGGCAAAACCGACCGATTGCGGCGGGTTTATCGCCATAGGCACCACCAATATGCAGGATAATCTTACTTGTATGATCTGTGTTTAATAACCGCAATACCGTTTCATGGTATTGTAGATCAGCGATAGCACGCATAACCACATCCTCATCGGTCGAGTTGATCACCGTATACTGACCTGGGTGCATCGAAACACGTATACCTGCATCTTTAATCGCCTTACCGATTTCTTTAAAGGATTCTGCAAACTCCTCTTGCCACAGTAAGGTATTGACAGGGCTCGAGCCAAAGGGTATCAAATCAGAGCTGATGCGAAACAGGCGTATATGGTTGGCTCGATTATATTGCACCAGGCGCATCAATACCTCAAGATTATGGGCGATAACTTCTCGCAGGCGCTCTGGTGTAGCAGTACGCATTGTGCAGGATTTCATCTGTGCATCAGCAACACCTTGCGTAAGGCAAGCATAGCCAAAATTGATCATAGCTGTTCCTTTCTGTGGCTTTTCGCAAAAACACTACGGCTTTTTTGATAGTTCTACTATGGATTATACTCAATACCCTCTTCTTTTACAATGAGAAACAGATGAATCTTTCTTGATAAGTAGCTCTGATACTAGGTTATTGACATATGACGACAATCATGTATACTAATAATTAACATATGCCGATAATTATTAGTAAGGTATCAACCGACCAAATAGGTAATCGGGCAATACTTTGAGAGAGTATCACAAAGAGCTGCTCTAGCAGCAATAGCATTTTATCAAGATCAAAATTACCAGGGTGCGTGGAGATTTCCTTCCATTGTGCCCTAGCAAAATAGAGGTGAAAACATGGCGAGACCAATAAAGTGGAGAAAAGTTTGCTCACTTCCTAAAAGCAATCGATTTGGCCCCCTTGATTTCCCATTAGATACAAGCCAGCATGTATATATGACAGTGGATGAATATGAGACCATACGACTTATTGATCTTGAGGGTTTTACACAAGAAGCCTGCGCCGAGCAAATGCATGTAGCCCGTACTACTGTGCAGAGCATTTATGCCGAAGCAAGAAAAAAGCTAGCAGAATCATTGGTTAACGGTAAGCCACTATTGATCAGTGGCGGAGAGTATCGCTTGTGTGAAGGATTAGAAAATGGATGTGGCCGAGGCTGCCATAAGCATAGATATAATAAACATCTCATGCATAACGATGCTGGAGGTGACCAGTGATTTATTCAGATAAAGTAATGGAGCACTTTATGTGCCCTCAAAATGCGTATAGTATGCCCGATGCGGATGCTGATGGGAGCTTTGGGGATCCTGCCTGCGGGGATTCTTTGACCTTTTATATTAAGGTCGAAGATAACCGTATCGAAGAAATAAGCTATCTTGTGTTTGGCTGCTGTGCTTCAATTGCGACAGCTAGTATGACCTCCATTTTAGCAAAGAGCAAAACTCTGGATGAAGCCTTACAGATTTCAGAGCAGGATATTATCGACGCTTTGGATGGGCTACCAGAAAGCAAGATTCATTGCTCAAACTTAGGAGTCAAAGCATTGCATAATGCTATTCGTAATTATTTAGCAAGCAAATGAATGGATTGCGGTAAATGAAGAGAGCTTAAAGTCAGCTGTATGCCAATCTTTGGTGACTGCCGGTAGCTCCGGATTGCCTTCTAACGATACCGATATTTACTACAAATCGGGGCAAGTGGTGAAACATTTTATCATAGAATCATGATGCTGCTTTTAGGCGAGGAGGGTGAGCCAAGAAACAAGAAAGATGATCCAATAAATCCGATTGGGCCACATGCGTACATAGGATTTGGTTAGTAACCTGGGCTAATCCTGTCGAAATGCCACCAACCATAATATCGTGCCAGAAATAACTCGTATCACATAAAAATAGTACAGGTGTACATAGGAGGAATCGTTATGACATATCAACCAAAGCTGTCGTCTGCCTTTAATGATACCTATCTAAGGGGTCGGCACACTTCTCCCCAATCAGGTATGTGTTCGTTTTGTACCGAGGAATGTGATGGTACCTGCGAAATTGCCTTAGCATCCGTGTTAGGCGCACAGGCCGTATACCCCACCACCACAGGCAATAATCAAATAGCGTCCGAAAAAGAATATCCTATTGATTTCTCTCACTTCAATATCAATGGGCGTGTTTTTGGTGCTATAGGAGCCAATGCAAATTATGAGGAAGCAACAATCTATCATGTCAAATTAGAGAGAGAATATGGTAGGTTCCATCCTGTCAGACTAACCATGCCCGTTATCCTGCCTGCCCTTATCAAGCTAAATTGGGAGGATTATTTTGGAGGCGCTGCTATGGCGGGGGTTACAGCAGTAATCGGTGAAGGATCAAGAAATAAGGATCCTAATCTTAAGATTGAAGATGGAAAGATCGTAGAATTTGCAGCCTTAAAGCCAATGCTAGATGCCTTTCGGAAATATGATAGAGGCTACGGTCAGATTGTATTGCAGTGCAATGTAGAGGATGATATGCTGGGGCTGCCGGAATATGCAATAAAAGAGCATCAGCTAGAAGCCATTGAGTTTAAGTTTGGTCAAAGCGCCAAGGGAACACAACCTGTAATCAAAATTAAGAATAGAGATGAAGCGCTCAAGAAGCAAAAAATGGGGGAACTGGTGCTGCCAGATCCTATGAACCCAGAAATCATCAAGGCATATGATCAAGGGGTGTGCCCAAACTTCTACTCCTATGGCCGACTGCCATTATGGGATGAAAGCTATTTAGTCCAACGTATCGAAGCCCTAAGAAATATAGGCTTAAAGAATGTGTATTTTAAGATGGCAGGTTATGATGTAAAAGATCTAGAGCAGGTTATTTTAATCGCAAGCAAGGCTCAAGTTGATATGATTACCTTTGATGGCGCAGGTGGCGGCAGTGGATATAGTCCATGTAAGATGATGAACGAATGGAGCTTGCCTACCATCATACTGGAAGATGCCGTTTGTACAATAGTGAAGAAACTAAAATCAGAGGGCCACTGGGTACCAGCGATTACAATTACCGGAGGATTTAGTTCCGAGGATCATGTGTTTAAGTCCTTGGCTTACGGTGATGGCTTGGTAACATCAATCGGTTTATGCCGAGCCTCCATGACTGCGGCCATGGCTGGTAAAAAAATCGGCAATATGATCCGAGAAGGAAACACACCCAAAAATCTAAAAAAATACGGTGACACAATAGACGATATCTATGGTGACTTACCCGAGCTCAGGGCCTTATATGGGAAGAAAGCAGATGAGTTCTCTTTGGGCGCCGTAGGGGTTTATTCTTACCTAAATAAAATCAGCTTTGGGCTCAAGCATTTTGCAGCACTTAATCGCAAATTTGATGTTTCATACCTAAACAAAAGCGATTTGATACCTCTAACACGAGATGCAAAGGACTTAATCAAGGGGAAATGGTTTGAATAAGTAATTCATCCATGTTACGTGATTTCGAAGCAAAGTAAGTGAAAATAGCAGTGGCCAGCGAAGACGAAATGGTAACAGAGCACTTCGGGCACTGCAAAAACTTCAGTGTTTTTATAGCAGAAGATGGCAAGATCGTTCAGGTTGAGTCGATACCCAATCCCGACCATTAGCCTGGCTTTCTTCCCA
>DAMCAP010000004.1:7546-33764 GCA_032059445.1 Oscillospiraceae bacterium | reverse complement strand
TAAATGATCTAGGGACTGAAGTGATTATCTCCAGTGGTATGGGTAAGGGTGCCATCGAGATATTCAATCAAAAACATTGAAGTTATCGTCGGGGCAAGAGGTTATGCACAATCAGTGGCACAAACTGCACCCTCAAGTCTACCGGCTCTGTTTGTTATCAGCATCAGCACCATGACGAGTGGGTAAAACACTAAAATCCTGTATAAAGCAGACCCTCAAACTGCTAAAAAGCCGACGCATCATGCGTCGGCTTTTTTTGACAAAGGTCGGTGATATCGCTTGGTCATATGAGCGGCAAAGCAAAAGACTTTTACTTCTCAGGTACGCGCAGCACATCGCCGGGATGAATTTGATCATATCTACTCTTGTTATTGATCTGCTCCAGCTCACTCATCGTGCAGCCCAGCTTGTGAGCAATGAGCCAAAAGCTGTCACCTTTTTGAACGATGTAGGTGCTGTGCTTTAAGTCTTTTGGTACATCTACCGTCACACCGTGGTGATTAAACGTATAGATTGACCCGTTTATGTCCTTCCTACCGGTTACAGGTCTACCGTTATTTAAATACATCCACTCACCGGAGTCATTCATCCGCCAGCCCTCCGTGGTATCGCTCGAAATCATCAACCCTACAAAGCGGCGGAGCATTGTAGAAACTTGAGCTCTTGTGGCTATACCCTGTGGATCAAAAATATTCCCCTTTTTGCCGCTGAGCACGCCAATCATCTGCATCTGTTTTACCGCTCCCTTGGCATAGGTACTGATTTTAGCGTTATCCTCAAACACATTCTCTACATAGACATTTGGCAGAGAAAGACCGATTGCTTTGATATAGTTGCTGATAATTACGGCGGTTTGCTCACGGGTGATCGCTTCTTCCGGAGCAAATTTCCCATTGCCGACACCTGTAGTGATGTTATTCTTAATAGCCCATTCTATGTAGCCCATGTAGTAGGAATCAGATTTTACATCCGTAAAGCTCGACTGCCTGTAAGCGCTCACATCGGCTTGGGCAATCCGCCCTAGGGCAGTGACCAGCATGCCTCTTGTCATTGCAGTATTGGGGTAAAAAAGTGCTTTAGGAGTGTCGCCAAACAATCCACGGTTTACCACAAACGCAATATCCTCTTTCGCCCCAGTGGATATATCGGTGGGTACCGAAGCATCCTTCTTGTAGCCAACACCATAGGTGGAAAAATGAGATGTGCAAAAGCTTAGTGCATTGTTAAAACTGTCGTATACCGAGTGGATCAGCCACTGCACCTTGCCATTTGTATCTACATAGACAGCCTGCACGTTCCCAGGGTGTTCGTTTACACCAAGGGTATATGGTATTGCAACCGACACTCTACCGGTACCGAAGCTCTCCACTTTTTTCCCATTGCCATCGTGTACTCTAAGCTCATACACAGGGCGACCGCCAATTGCAGCTTTTTCATTACCCGCTAAGCTATTACTTTCTATACGAGTAGCCGTGATACTTATATCAGAGCTTGCTTGATGATTGATCTCCCTGATAGCTGCCAAATCCATGCCAATCCTAATGTTGGGGTTATCTGCCACCAAAACGATGCTTGCCACTTTCTGAGCAATGATGATCTCTTGTACTACCTTAGGAAGATTGAATACAACATTGTTTACGGTTTTATTGCCGTTGCTCAGCTTTAGTACAAGGATGATACCCTTTGTTTTATTTGCGTTAGCATCGCTTAGGGCTTTGTTAATGGCATCTATCACAATTTTGGCGCTGATCATAACCCTAGCAGTACCATTGTCCACAGTTCCATCCACCTTGATTTCGCTCTGGATAGGCAGCTGTGGTTGATCAGGTGTAGGTGAAGTGACTGTGTTGCCAAAATCCCCATCACTGTCAGAGCTTCCATCCCAGCTCTCCTTGACCGTAAAAGATAGGTTGACTGTCAGGGAAAGTCCGTTGTCTGCTTTAATAAGCAGGGTATCGCTGTGTGTACCTATGGGAAGCCCCAGCTTTGGCTGCACACTCACCGTGGCAATACTTCCTGAAGCGATAGTTGAGTCCGACAGTGACGTGCTGATCTCAAATTTACTTGCCGCTGCGAGCAGCACATCCAGACCAGTAATCGTGCCTGATCCAGTATTTTGGATGGTAAATTGCTGTGCTGTCTGTGCGGCATAACCCACTGTAGATGGGGCAAATGGTTTGCTAGCTGGATCGACTGTAGCGGTATATGTATGATCCGTTGTTACCATGAGCTTCTCACCAAATTTAGAAGCTTCTGTGGTGGTCGTCTCTGCTATGCGTTGATACAAGTCGTAAGAGGTGCCCGCAGCAAGATCGGTAAAAACGCTGTCGGGTTGAAACGCATCCGTCAGCCCCAGGAGAGCTGTGTCACTACCAGCAGTCAGGATGGCGTATTCATAGCCGGCTATGGCTCGTAATCCAATGCTGGCTTGTGTTTTGGCTTCAAGCTGCGGGGCGGTTGGCACGGTTGTGTTTTGTCTTCGCAGCACCGTCTGCCCCACCGACTGTATTTTATCGGCATAGTTTTGTGCTGAAATCCTCACCGATACAAGTTTGCCTACGTCATCCTCGGTAAGCTCGTAGCTTAAATTGTTTGCACCACTGATAGGATCGCTGCCTCGCATCCATTGATAGGATATCATACCAGGGCTCGGAGAAGTAACTGATGGCATCATGGTGAGGGTCTTACCGTAGCGGTAGGTACCACTCACATTTACAGTACCCTCCAGATCTCCGTTGATCTTAATCGTCACGCTTTTACCCGGCAGAGATGGGAAGCGGGCTAGCTTTGCTGTTACCGTGATGCTGCCTGTCAACCCTGCGGGTACCGTCAATATGGTTGAAAAAGTGTCTGCTGAGGGAGAAAGGTCTCCTCCTGAAGATTCCCATACAAGGTCAGGCCAAGCTGTGCTTTTAAATGCACCGTTGGCAGTTAGGGAGACAGTCTGTGTTGACGCAGACTTTATTAACAGCGTAGAATTGGCAGTGAGAATAATATCTCTAGAATCGGATGCTGGGAAGGTGTATGCAGTTAATCCTAAGCTGGGGGCATATCCGGCAAAGGCCTTTAGATACGGCAGCCTGCCTTCCGCAATGCTCCAGCTAGCTTGGTTAAAAGTCAGCGCATCTTTCCAAAATGCGGCACGCAACAGCAAGGTGGTGTTAGCGCTTGCGCCATCTTTGTTGTCTTCCCTGCCACCTGATACGGTGCTACCGATTACCTTCATACTAGCAAAAGCATAATTGTCAATTAGCTGTGCCGACGAGGGGTCACTGGTCACACGACCATAGGCACTGCCGGTGGCGTCGATAGTAGCGGTGAGCGCAACGCAGTTTTGCAGCTTACTGGTACCTTCTGTAATCCCTGCTATACCTCCGATATCGTCGCCTCTCAAGCTTACGGTACTAATGCAGTGTAAGATTGTACAGTCGTTGTATGCTTTGCCGACCATGCCACCTATCATTTGACTGCCACTGACGCTGCCCATGCTAAGGCAGTCACTAACCCATACTGAGTCACCGGCTTGCCCAGCTATCCCTCCTACAGACGAATCACCCTGTACATTGGCAACGGTGCAATTTTGCACCAAATGGGTACCATCAATAGCCTCTCCAGCTATGCCTCCTACATTGGTGTTGCCTTTTATGCTACCACTAACAGCACAGCTCTGTACCCTGCTTTGGATAGCACGCCCTGCTATACCGCCTACACAATCGGCTGCATTTATACTTACCGAGCGCAGTGTCAGATTTTGTACAGTTGCCATTTTTAAAACGCCAAACAGCCCGATATCTTCGGTATCGCTTCGATTGATATATAACCCGTTGATTGTCTTGCTGTTCCCATCATAATTCCCACTAAAAGGGGATAAATCCGTATGGCCGATAGGAATCCAACCCTTAGCACCATCATAGCTCTGACCATAGGCCAAGAGGCTAATATCATTTTCCTGACGGAAGTACATAGAGTTGAAACTCATGCCTGCGTTTACCTGATCCGCCAGCCATTTCAAATCCTCTGCGGTGTAGACGCGGTATGGGTCTACACTGGTGCCTGCCCCAGCAAGCCCTGTGATGTAAGCTGGAAGAGCGTCGTTTTGGCCGGATAAGCCCCGCAGCACTGGGAGCTTGCCCTTCGCTAGAGTCCACAGGTCAGAGTCCCAAGCTTTTAGCGCACCCGTTGCCCACAGATTTTGGATAGCCACAGCATCCGCATCTTCCCCATGATTATCCCCCACCGTACCCGATACTGTGCTACCGTTTACCGTCATACTACCAAAGGCATAGTTCTGATCCATTGTTGGGATACCAATTACCCCAACCGCAATACGCCCGATATAGTTATCAGAAATAATATTCGCACCCAGTGCAGCGCTTCGTGTGATCCTCGCACCATTATTAAGTCTGGCATGGCCGACTATTCCACCAGCATAAGTCGTTCCGCCTTTTGCGCTTACGGTAGCAATGCTCATACTACTAACGACTTCCGTACCGTCAGCTGATAAGCCCACTATGCCGCCTGCATACGCATAGGGCAGTGAGCTGGGCCAATTAATATTTGCTTCAGCCTTGGCCAATACAGTACCAGAAAACATGCAATCAGCTATTTTACTACCAGTTTTTAAGCTACCGACCATACCACCAACGTAGTTGGACACTGCGCCGTCTCCCGTAACATCGCCTGTAGCAGCGCAGCCTGCTATAATGCTTGCTGAACTGATAGAGCCTGCCAACCCGCCGATGTTTGTTTCGAGGATTTTGGCATTGCTACGGATTATAAAATCTTCCAAATACAGATTCCTAATCGTACCGTGAGTCACTAGACCAAATAAGCCGATATTTGTATTATTGCGATTGATATAAAGACCAGTGATTGTTTTGCCATTGCCGTCAAAATTAGCATTGTTAAATGGTATAGGCGTCCAACCCTTACCGCCGTCATACTCTTTACCGTATGCCGAAAGATCAATGTCCTCTTCAAGGCGAAAATACTTTGAATAAGCAAAGTACTCGTTCTCGTTAATCTGATCTGCCAACCACTTGAAATCATCGGCGGTATAGATACGGTAAGGGTCATCGCTAGCGCCGGTTCCCGCTAATCCTGCAATATAGGGTGGCAAGGCGTCGCTCTGACCAGGTAAACTCGTCAACACTGGCAGATTACCCTCGGATAGCGTCCACACGTCCGCATCCCAATTGTTTAGTGGACCAGTTGTCCATAGGGATTGGATGTCGGTGAAGCTCACATCCGCTCCATGTATACTACCTGCATTGGTATCGGATACTGGGCTATCTTTTACCTTTACGCCACTCCACCCGTAATTGCCAGATAGAGTAGGCGCAGTGGGCGAACTATATCCACTTACGATCCGTCCATAATAGATATTTGCCCTAGGGTCAATGAAAGAACCTAGCACAGCGCAGCCTTGTACCGTACTACCGCTGGCATCCCCCGCTATGCCACCAACAATACCACCGCTAATACTGCCCGTAACAATACAGTTTTGCATTGTACTTCTGCTACTAGCCCAGCCCGCCACTCCGCCAACAGTGTTAACTCCGCTCACGATGCCCGCAACAACGCAGTTTTGCACTGTACTGCTACTAATACTGCCTGCCACACCGCCGGTACCAATGAAAGAGCAGCTGATACTACCATTCACCACGCAGTTTTGCACAGTGGTGCTAGCAGCAACACCCGCTACACCACCAACATGGTTTGTTCCTTGGATGCTCCCGATCACTGCACAGTTTTGTACTCTGCCACCATCAATATATCCCGTCACAGCTCCAACACGGCTCTGCCCTGTGATGTGCACATCTTGAAGGGTCAAGTTTTGCACCACACCACCTCTGACGTATGCAAACAGACCAACATAATCCGTATTTGAGCGATCTATATATAATCCACTGATCGTTTTGCCATCACCATTAAAATTGCCTTTAAAGGGTCTGCTGTAATAGCTTCCAATGGGCATCCAACCCTTTCCGTTATCATACCCCGCACCGTAAGCAGATAGGTCAATATCGTCAACCAGCAGCAAGTGCGGCTGCTCTGGTAGTGTAGAAGGCAGCATACCGTTATTTAAGCACCACGCAAAATCAACAAGCTGCTCTGCTGTTTTAATACGTAGGGGATACTCCTCAGTGCCAAGCCCAAGCACCTGCGTTTGGCCGCTGTCGGTGGAAAACATAGTAAACATCTCCCGCCCTGCCAATGTAGGAGGGACTTCCCCCGCCACCGTCACAGTGATTACAGGGGGTTTGACGCCATCCATAAGGACTGTATCTGCCGGAAGTTGAGGGGAAAAGATATATGTACCCGCTGTTGCGTTGTCGTATTCTGGGGTTGAGACCCATGTGACAGGCAGGAGAGCACTGATTATTGTACTGCTCTCTTCTAGTATTGCCTCGGGTTCTGTTTTTGTAGCCTCAGATGATGTTGCATCCACCTCATCAGAGGTTACGCCCAGGCCTTTTACCGAGCCGTCATCCGTATCAGCCCACTTACTTTTGCCAGAATTGGGCATCGCTTCTTCTCTAGATGTCGTAAGGCTGACGGTTGCGGCTAAGGTATTGGGCAGTGATAAATCAGCTACCGAGGTGCCGAGTGGCGCACTTTGGTTTGCAATATCCGCTGATAGCTCTTCAAAAGCGATAATCTTACCACTCGCGCTCATAGTAGGCTCACCTGTTTCGGCCAAGGCTAAAACAGGCATCATACCTACCACCATGATTGCCGACAGTATCATGGCGATAATCTTTTGCTTTACTTTATTTTTGCTCATACTGCTCCCTCCACGTAAAGTTATTTCTGATTTACAATTATGTTATATGAGTAGAGTAACTTGTAGTTTTGCTTTAAAAATGCTATACTTTAAATATATTAAATCAATTCAGTGAACAGGGTTACTTACTTTGTTTATTATATTGCATTCTACAATGAAAATCAATAGGAGAGAGCAAGATGAGAGAGAAAAAACCTGATAAAAGAAAGTTGCAGGGGGCTGAAACGAAGAAAAAGCTCTATGAGATAGCGGAAAAACTATTTTTGGAGCATGACTTTTCCGCAGTCAATGTGGAAGACATTACAGATGCCGCTGGCATTACTAAGGGGGCTTTTTATGTGCATTTTGAATCAAAGGATGCCTTAATTGCAACTTTAATCGCAGACTACGCCGCCCGTGCCGATATGGATTACAGAGATTTTTTGAGTACCTTGCCTTCTGATTTATCAGCTTCAGAGGTATTGCTTGCTTTAAGCGAAAAAATAGCCGACACGCTTATAAACAGCATCGGTTGTGAAAACATGAATAAAGTCTACCAGATGCTACTAGCTGGGACGGTGGATACCGATGCGGTGAAGGGATATGGACGAGAGATATATACACTGTTTTGCGGTATATTAGAGAAGGGAGTCAAAAACGGTGAATTCAAAAGTGACTTACCGATTGATATGCTTGCTCGTCACTTTGTCATGGCGATTAGGGGTGTGAGCTATGAATGGTGTGTCCGCCATCCTGATTTTGACTTAAAGGAGCAGACAGTGGCGCATTGTCGACTTATGGTAGAGGGAATCCAAAAGAAGTAGATCAGCAATCCCACCAGCGTTCTTACATTGCTGCTCATTGAGGCATTTCCTTACTCTCCTGCTCTAAATCTACTTCAAACTTGCTTTAGATTTTCACCTCGCTGAGGCCTTTGTGAGATCTATGGTAAAAAACAACTGTTTGAGGTGCTGCATGAAGTACCGGTAACCCTCCCCAGACCTTCCGACAATTTGTACAAAAAAATCTTATCAACTGGAACTAATATCAAAATATTCAAATTTTGTTTCATAATGCAGCATTGATATCATGATTTTTATATGTTATCATCAATAAGGGGTGATAATAGATTGTATGATGTTCAATTTTATCTTGATATCAACGGTCAATCTGAGATCGTGGAATATCTTGATAAACTGGCCGTCAAGGCGAAGATCAGCAAAACAAATCGCAGCATTAGAAAAAAATTACTATTACATTTTAGAGCGCTAGCAAAATATGGCACACAAGTTCGTCGACCCACGATTAAACACATCCGAGGAAATATGTGGCAGCTACAACCTTTAAGCAATTGGACTATCTTTTTTTATCAAGATGATATTGATTTGATTCTACTTAATCATAATATCGGTAAAATCAAGAAAGCCACAACTGCAGAGGTTGTACAAGCCTATAACCATTTTCACAACAATTCAAAAAGGGAATGGCCGACAACAATGAAAAAGGGAATAAGAACTTATACAGATTACATGGAAGATGAAAGCCGTGTATCCCCAGCTGAAAAGGAACAGATTGAGTTTGAATTATCACTTATAGGAATAATTACGGAAGCTAGGGAAGCACTTGATCTTACCCAGCAAGAACTTTCTAAAATAAGTGGAATTAAGCAACCTACAATTGCTCGTTTGGAGAGGATGCAAGCTACTATAGAGATGGATTTGTTATTTAAGCTACTCACTCCCTTGGGTTATACCATTAAGATAGCCCCTCTAAAGTATAACAAGAAAATATAATGAAAGCCCGGGTTTACCCCGGGCTTTCTCTCCTTTTTGTATATTATTTTTATAAAGCAAGTCATATTTATCGAAGCTTCCCATTATTATTACCTATAGGTGGCAGATTATTTTCCTCCTACGCTCAAATGCCGTACCTACCTTACTAATTACTAAAAGGAGTCTGTACAAATACAGGCTCTTTTTGCTTGATTTGGTGTTATCGATGATTCATAAATTATTCCATAAACCTTTTAATACCATAATCGGCCTTTATCCTCCAATAAATTATCCAATTATGACCTTGCAAGTTGCGGGTTTGTTATGTTTCTGTAAAATATTTCTTAAAGTGAAAAACTAGGCAGTAGTGCGTCATACTTATTACACTATGTAATTGAACGCGTTAATATTAACATCTGAAACCCGATGGGCTATATAGCCCCATCTACTGGAGGTAACGTATGAAAAAACTTTTGAGCGGCATACTGGCCACAAGCCTTGTATTTAGTTTATCGTCTACAGCCTTTGCAGCTGTAAGCCGACCTGTGATTGATATTGACCATAGTGGATATATCACTGAGGATGGCGTGGTAGATATCAATAATCCTGTATATAAGGTGCAGGGGGGGAAAACTGTTTACTTCCCATTTTTCAGCGGAAGTGATGGCACAATCGAAAGCCTTAAGAAAATCGTTGCAGATAAAAAGGCAGCTTTTGAAACTGCAAAAACCGCCCTTGCAACCGCTACAACAGCAAAGGATGCTGCAGAAGCAAAGCTCTCAAAACTGCAAGCAGACTATAATACCGCAAAAGCAGCGTATGATAAAGCAGTGGGCAATACGAGAGCAACAACCCCTACCCTCGAGCAGCTACAAACAGCACTAAAAACTGCTCAGGATAACCTAGCAGCAAAGGTAGCTCAAATCACTGTAAAAGAAAAAGAAATTAATGATTTACTTGATAAAGTAAAGGCTCTAGAAAAAGCAGTCACCGATGCCAAAGCATTGGTTGATGCGCATATTAGCCTTATGAAAACCTTCCCATTTGTATCTGCTGATGCAATCAAGGACTTAACTGGTGATGCACTAGATACCAAACTGACAGAGCTTTATACTACTGAAATCACACGATTAGGTGGAACTGTCGCTACGGTATCGACTACAGAGATTAAAACATCCTTCGATCCGCTGCCTACTGTTGACGGATATACAGTTGATACCCTTAATAAGCTCTTAGTAGACCTATCCGCCAAAAAAGCACTTTATAATCATAAAATGACTGCACGAGATACAGACAAACCAAATTTAGATAAATCAATTGCAGACGCAACAAAAGCAAAAACAGATTTAGAAGCAGAAAAAGCAACTCTAACCCAAGCAGTAAATGAAGCAAAAGTAGCCGTAGAGGCTCACGATGATGCTAAAGCTTTAAAGAGCGCTATGGATACTGCAAAGGCAACATTAGATACTTACAGTCAAAGCGCTGAGTACAAGACCGCAAAAGACAACTTTGCAAAGGCAGAAGCAGCGAAAAATAACGCTGAAACAGACCTTAAGACTGCTGAAACCAACTTATCAACTGCACAATCAAAAAACTATAAATATGTAAATGAAGCTGATGCAGTATCCAGAACATCTATTACCTCTCGTTGGGAGACCGGTAAGCAGTATGTGGCCAAAACAAGTATCATCAAGAAGAAGACCAACCACGATACAACGAATCTTGCTGAGAAATACGCATACTTTGTAGCACTCGAAACAAAACCAACCGGCTCTACCACAGACAAAGAGCTAATAGGTGAAATCCGCCTGCGCAGGAGCGGTACAGACTCCTTCGACCTCACACTTAACGTGGGTATGGAGCTAGGTTATTCTAAGGCAGAGCAGGAATCTGTAATTGGCGAAAAGGAGCAAATGTTTGAAGTAGGGGCTGGATTTGCCGGTGTATCTGATGATGTATTAGAATTTGAAGCAGACGACTACTCTCGCTTTGAGGTCAATACTATAGGCCAAGGTAAACTAGTACTAAGCATGGACACCGAGTATGATAGCAAGATTGCTAATGCTTTCCCATCAGCAAATATTAATTTCTGGAACGGAAACTACGGCTCCTTCAATCGTATTGGTAAGCTATATCTAAACAATGGCTCTGAGACCAAGGGTTATGTGTATGCCATTGGCAAGGATGGCAAGCTTAGCGCGCCAAAGCACACCTATGACACCTATGAGGATGCTTATGTGATTGACACCAGAGTGTTAGGTCGCTATATGGTATCTGACAAAAAGCTAGACATCAACAAGTATAATGCAGGTATTGATAAGGACGACAGCTCTTCAAGCGGTGGTTCTAGTAGTTCTGGTGGCTCGAGTAGCGGTGGTGGCAATACTGGGAAGCCAAACCCACCAACTGGTACAATAGCATAACCTAAAGTAAAAATATACGATAGCATAGACAGCTTGTAATTTTGCAGGCTGTCTTGCTTTTTCAGTGAGGGTTTTGATAGTAAAAACGCATTAATCATATGCCAGTTAAATCATGTTGTAGAGATTACTCTTACACATGCAAACAACAAGAGCGCTTATATGATATTGTAAAAATTATTCTGGGCTCAAAAATAGTATAGCCGACTGTTACTTCGTAGAGATAAATTAAAAACCCACGGTATCATAGATACCGTGGGTTTTGGTGAGTTATTGGGGATTGAAACCCTGAATAACCGCTCATACCCGAATATCAAAATCATCTAATATCCATCATACAATTCTACTTTATAAGTCTACTTATATCACCTATCCAGCAACTTTTGATAAAGTGAATCGATTGCAAATGCTCCAAGTGGCGCAGTAATTAAAATCGCCAGTACCGCAACAGTTAATACAATATTTCCACAGGCTAGTCCCATGCTGAGTGGGATTGAACCAATGGCTGCCTGGACAGTTGCTTTGGGGCAGTAGGCGATCATACAAAATGCCCTTTCTTTCCGTGAGAGCTTCGTCCCCAACACACAGACCAAAACACCTAGCATACGGAAGATAAGCGCAAGGAAAATTACAATCACAGCGGATACACCAGATGCTAAGGCATATTGGACATTGACTGTAGCACCTACTAATACAAACAGCAGTAATTCAGCGGCTACCCATAGTTTAGCATACTTTACCGACAAACGTGTAGCAACTTCACTTCGCTTTTTTTGTAAGGTAATACCCATTGTCATCACAGCAATCAGACCAGAAAATCCAATAACACCAGTCAGACTATCCTCCAGTGCAACAAGTAAAAAAGAAACACTTAGAATAATCACGACTTTTGCGGTATCACGAATGTGCTTTTTTTGAAATAGTGCGTTTAGAAGTACCCCGCACAGAATCCCCACTGCAATACCCAAAATGATAGAAATGGGTATACGTATAAAGTCTAGAGCAGCAATACTACCTCCATCTGCAAGATCGGTAAAGGAGGTAAACAATACAATTACAAAAACATCATCTACCGAAGCACCTGCCATAATCATCTGTGGGATACTATTGCGCTGACCATAGCCTTCTTCCATAAGTTTAAGCATCTTAGGTACAATGACTGCCGGCGAAACAGCTGCAACCACACTGCCCATTATCGCTGCCTCTAAGATGGTTACGCCAAGCAGCCTTGGGGCAAGTAATATCATCCCCAAAATCTCAAAGCAAGCTGGAACAAAACACATAAGGATAGCTGGCCGGCCCACCCTTTTTAAGTCATTTATATCTAGATTTAGTCCTGCCCTTGTTAGAATAATAATGAGTGCAAATTTGCGTAAATCTGGCGAAATGGCAAGGATACTCTCATCCAGCAGCCCTAGAGCATATGGCCCTAGCAAAATACCTGTAATGAGCATACCAAGTAGGGGCGGCATCTTTAGCTTAGAAAAAATATTACCTAATACCATACCGCATAAAAAGATAAGTGCTAAACTCAATAACATTGAAATCTCCCCTCTCGCAGGGCGCAAAAAAACTGATGCCCCTGCGACAAAAATTATCGCAGAAGTCATCAGCTTAAAAGCGGTTTAGGATATATCCAAGGGAGAACTTCATTCCCATTTCTGGATTATATAACAGAAAAACATAAATGTCAATATTCATAATTCCCAATAAACCTTATTAATCCGCTCGGATTCCAAATAAATGTCCCATTATTATTCAGTCGTATATCATTACAATGGGTAGATCAACTGCTTTTGGTCATTAAAGAAAGTTTTGTACCCCATTTGTACAAATAATATGACTGTAAATGCCACGCTACCTAGAATTCCAAGCATAATGGCGATCTGATACGCGATTGCTGTAGTAGGTGATGTGCCAGATAAGATCTGCCCTGTCATCATACCTGGCAAAAAAACTATACCCATGCCCACCATAGAATTAACTGTTGGTAATATTGCGGATTCAAATGCACTATCTACGATTTGCTTTGAAGCCATTTTAGGAGTAGCCCCAAGCATCAATGCCCCTTCAACAGAGCTTTTTTGTGTCTGCATCCCCTCTACTAGGCGAACTACCCCCAAGGAAATGCCTGTCATAGAGTTGCCGATAATCATGCCGGCAATTGGTATGAAGTATTGTGGGTGATACCAAGGTGCTATACGAACAACAACAAGAAGAAAGTACAAAAGGCAAGATACAGTACCTGTAATCATTGAAAAAGCTATGATTTTCTTTAATTGATTAGAGAGCTTGGTTTTGATCCTGCTGGTTATCGTATAGATCGAAAAAACCTCCATACAAGCTAAAATAAGAATTGTGTAGAGCGGCGACGGATTTTCAAAAATGTAGACCAGCACATGACCTGTAAAAATCAGCTGCACAGTCATTCTGATCGATGCAATTAATATTTCTTTTTCGCGTGGTATACCTTTTAATCTTACAATAGCCAGCAAACCCAGTACCAATGCATAGGCAGCACCCATTTGCCAAAAACCCAAATCAATTATACCGCTCATCTCTCCACCTCTTTTGATCCAGTAATACTGCCTTCACGAATCTCAACGATCTTGTCGGCATACCCACCTGCTAGCCTTTTGGAATGAGTGACTATAATCATTGTTTTGCGCGCGTTTTTAACATATGGAATCATTCTACTAAAGAGGATTTGCTCCGTCTCTTCATCCAGCGCTGAAGAAGGCTCGTCCAATAAAAAAACCTCCGGATCTAAAAGCAGTATCCTCCCCAAGGCGAGTCTTTGTTTTTCACCACCGGATAAATCACTCGCATCATCTTCTAGTGATTTTTTTAGGTTTATCATGCTAAGTATGGGTAGAAGCTGTTCATCTTCGAGAGGATGCTTCTCTGCAAATTTTATGCCTATAAGGAGATTCTCTCTGATCGTGCCGGGAAAGATGGTAGGTTGCTGAGGGAGCATTGCTACTTCTCTTCTAAGTTCCACTGAATCTATCGAATCTATCTTCCGGCCGTTATACAAAATCTCACCCACATCACAGCTTATCATCTTATTGAGAAGTCGTAAAAGGGTTGTTTTTCCGCTTCCACTTTCTCCAACAATACAGGTGATTTTGTGCTTGTCTATAGCGAGCTTGTCAATTTCCAAGATGCTCTTATATCTCACTCCACTGAGCAAAAACAATCTTTTTCACCTCTTTTTCTAGTCTTTAATTTCTTTAAATAGCTCATAAGCTTTTTTTCGAGCTTCCTCCAAAACCGTTATCCCTAACGGAGTGATGCCATAGTATTTCCTTACCTTGCCATTTACAATCCTATCCTCTTTAACCAATAGTCCACTAGACTCCATGCTATGGAGAATAGGGTATAAAGTGCCCGGGCTCATATCATAGCCATGCTCGCTGAGCTCTTCGAGCATCCACGAGCCATAAATCGATTCTTCTTTGGCGTGGTGCAGGATATGAATTTGTATGAAGCCAAGAAGGAATTTCTTTAAGATTTTATCTTGCAATCTGATCACCTCTATTATATACTATTGATATCGAAATTCGATAACGTAATTCGATATTGATTATATCACTATACAACTCGTCTTGCAAGCACTTTTTTGACTGGTTGTTGACGATGAAAGAGAAAGGATAAGATGATATGAATATAAGTAGAGATATGCAAAAACCTCGAGAAGTGCACTGGCCGACTTTCTTAAAAGATGTATTTATATGTTCTTTAGGTGCTTACGGAGGTCCCGAGGCCCACTACGGTGTATTTACAGATCATATGGTTATAAAAAAGCAGTACCTTACAGAAGAAGAGCTCGTAGAGCTAATTGCTTTAACTGGAATTCTACCGGGACCCAGCAGTACACAGACGATTGTTGCCATTGGCTACAAAATGGGCGGCCCTTTACTGGCACTGCTTACTATGCTGGTATGGTCTTTGCCGGTACTGACAATCATGACATTGCTTTCGTTTTCGAGCCAATTTCTTGGTGTCATGAATATATCCCAGCAGGTGCTACGTTATATTGGGCCAATGGCGGTGGGCTTCATTGTAGTAGCTGCATATCGCATCGGCCGCAAAGTTGTGACTGACAAGGTTACACTCTTGCTGTTGCTTTTTGGGGGTATTGCTACCTACTTCATTAGAGCACCCTGGATTTTTCCCTTGGTTTTGATCATCGGTGGTATAGTGAGTGTTGTAGGCTCCAAAGAAAAGGAACTTTGGAACAAAATAAAACTCAGCCCTCCTTGGCAATATCTAGCCGCCTTTGCCTTCTTTGCAATTGGCAGCCTACTTTTGACCTTCATCTGGGATAATCGGATTGTACATCTGTTTGAGAGCTTTTATCGTTATGGCTATCTGGTAATCGGTGGCGGTCAGGTCGTAGTGCCATTGATGTACAGTGAGCTGGTAGAGGTAAACCAGTATATGACCAGTCAAGAGTTTTTGACGGGGTTTGGTTTAGTGCAAGGCTTACCCGGGCCGATGTTTAGCTTTAGTGCGTATGCTGGTGGCATGGCAGCCCGTGGTGCAGGTGCTCTAATGCAGGTACTTGGGGCAGCAGCAGGAGGCATTGCAATTTTTCTACCTGGATTGCTATTAATTTATTTTATTTACCCAATATGGGGAAATTTAAAGCAGATCAAAGGTATAAAGATATCGCTCAAAGGAATCACCGCTGTCGCAGGCGGCTTGATCACGGTGGCAGCGATTATCCTAATGCAAAAAAGCGGATTTCAGCTCGATAACCTTTTGGTCACCCTTATTACAGTATCCCTCTTGCTCACCAAAAAGGTTCCTGCACCTTTGATTGTAGTCGCTGTTTTCATCGCTGGGTTTGTGATTTAGTACAAGTCCATGCTTAGTGATTTACCGCCAATGTGTTTAAGATCTATTGTGCTGCCTTATCACGGTAAAGCTTGAGCTACCAGCATTAGCTTCTAAGGGAATTATATCAAATCGTTAACATTAAGCTCATGCATAAGCCGCTAGACTTGTCTGCTTACGCTCTACCCTATATAGGCTTATAGGGACTTACTTAATTATTAATTATACTCCTTGGTATTTACTATATTTTGGATTTATGATATAATATTACATAAGACGAGTAGCGTATAATTGTAAGTATGAGGAAGAAAGCATGAGTATTTATCAAAGAATAATCCCGATCATTCTTTCTTTGCTATTGTTTACTGCTTGTATGGGAACCTCAGCTCAAGAAGACCGAGCATTGCGGGAGCGTATTTTGGATACTTTTAAAGATCATGAGTTACCCTCAATGGGCGTGGTTAGGGAGCTGGAAGAGGTAGCAAAGGGAAACAACCAAACTCTTATAATTACTGAAATTAATCGGATTTTAAACGAACAGCCTACGGATGAGCTGGTTGCCATAATCGAGAAATCGGTAATAAATTATATTGAGACGCAAGAATTGGTTCCAATTGAGAGCTATGAATTGAGCGTTATAGTGGACGACCTTTTAGTGATTGAAAGCAAAAATCAACGGCAATTTAATACTGTGATTGTAGATTTGAAGCTTCGTTATAACAATACTACTATATACCAAGAAGATATCCAAATAATTGGTTTAGAGTTTGCCGATGCTATGAGTGCCGAATTATTGGAAAATGTTCATTTTTTTTATAAGTGTAGTGATTTTAAAATGAAGTTTTATGATCAGCATAAAACTCCCACATTTAGTTTCAACTCAAATTTTAATGTATTTAATACACCCATGTATGCAGAACAATCAGAATTAGAGTATAAAGTACAATCTTTTATTTTTGACTTTGTCAAAAAAATGAATGAAGTATATCCACCTGATCCTTTTAACGGACCAGACCCTGTTGTACTAAAAAGATTTGGAGTAAAACAGGATTCCAATGATTTGTTTGTTGAAATTCTAGTATATAATAAAATAAAAGATAAAAAAGTACAAGAACACATTGATTTATTAGCAAAAGAAGCAAAATCACTTTTTGAGCAAATCACCCAAAGCAAAATTGGCTCCGACTTTATCAAAGAAACTGATGCAAAAGCTATAACCATATCCTTCTATACCCCTTGGAATCCAGACCAACTGAATATAGGCTATACCTTTAGCCTATAAAACAATGCGAAGCTAGGTATCGCTTTACCACATCACGATATATGAGTATAACGGCAAAGCTTTGGCCAGCTGTAGTACAGAATCAAGATCATTCCCCTAGAAGATGACAGCAGGGCATAAATACAGTAAACGTTAGTAGTTGGACAGTTTCTCAAAGTTCAAGAGTGGGTAGTATTTCCTGATATAGGTTATTGACTAATAAAGGGAGCCTTCAATGCAGCATAAATATTTAATATGTTTAGTTATAATATTATTAGTGTTCTCTTCTTGTGGTAGTGTAGATTACTCTGAAAACAACTCAGTAGCATCTATAGTTGCAGACTCTTCTATATCCAGTGAGGAGTCTGCAACTTCCCAAATTTCAGAGGATTTTTTCTATAGGCGTGACAATAAACTGGACGTGGTTTATAATTCGCAAAACAAACCAACTTATATTGAGAGCGCACTATCAACGGAAGAAATCAAAAAGATTGTGATTACATTTTCAGCTAAATTTATCTTGACTAATGACGGTAAAGTATATTCTTGGGGATATAATGATACAGCTGACCTTGGCCTTGGAGTTCCTCCGGCAACATTAATATCTACCCCGACACAGATAGAATTGCCTGAGCCTATAATTGACTTATACGCAAATCCTTCTGGTGCTAATTTATTTGTTGTAGGTAAAAGTGGTAAAATATATGGATGGGGATTTGACCATTTTGGTATAGTTAGGAAACCTGGTGGTGAGGGTGTGAACATTCCAATACCAGTTGAAGCACGTTTTACAATCACAGACCTTTCTTATTCCCCTACAATGATTACTGTTAAAGACGATAAGGGAAATTGGTATGGTAAAGGTAAACTGATTACCCAAGGTTACGACTCTTATATGACAACGGAGGGGGTTTTTGCATCACAACTTGATCAGGATTGGACACAAATTGCAATTCCCAATAATGCAAATATAGTAAAATCTATAACAGATTATAATTATAGAGCTTTTTTAAGTAATGACGGCAAAGTTTTTTTTAATGGTTATTTGGAATCAGCCCTTTTCCATGATGATATTACTGAAATAATTTATCCTGAGAAAATAACTGATATTTCTCCACTACAAAGAGGTATTGTGTCTTTAGGAGAAAGTGGGAAACTATACTTTATAGGTAACGACCTATATTCCATGATAAGCGACAAAAAAATCCAGGCGATTCAACCCCATATTGAACCTATATTAATTGATAAAATTAAATCCTCCGTTAAAAAATTAAGCACATCATCTTCAGGAATTCTGGTACTAACAGAAGATAATAAACTATTCATGTGGGGATATAACGTAGATAAATCCCGTGGAGATACTCTTGAGAGTGTTGTTTACGATCCTAACTTAATAGACTTCAACCATGAGATAGTAGATATATATTGTGGTATATTTTCAACTGTAATTAGATCTGTTAATGGCGATTATTTCGGAATAGGTAAAGCTACTGACCAACTTTTTGCTGACAATGACAAATCCGATAACTTTGTTATTAAACCACTAAAATATACCGTGTATAATATAGCAAAATAGGAGATAGGCGCTCTTTCCCGATTAAAACTATAAGCAATTTCATAAGGTCTATATTTTTTATGTAGTGGTAGACTAAGATTTTAACGATACACTATATACGGATACTTTCCTAGTTGCATCTGTTATTGCACATATCTTGGTGGTAACCAAGGTATGTGCTTTTTCCTTTTCTAAGTTGTTTTCTTCCTGCCGATCTACAATCTCTTCAAATATATTGTTGGAACCAAAGCAACAGTGAAAAAGGTGCTCAAAATGGTGTTGGAATAAAAAGGTAACTAACACTCGGCTGTTGCCCGTCTAAGAGAGCATGAAGGCAACACCGCAGGTTGATGTCCTTTTTAATTTGCTTAGTTCGCTAGAATAAACTAATAAATCATACCGCTTGAAGGAAAAAGGCCAAGACCATAAAGCACTTGTAGCTATACCCTGTTTCCTAGTATCTGTCATACGGTTAGATTCTATATGGATTAACCCAATTATAAAGTGTAAAATAAAAAAGAACCTACATACTGTAGGCTCTTATATATCATAATTAACAATCTAAATGCTAGTTGCGGTTAGTATCCTAATACTTTTTTTGAATAACACAAAGGTGTCTAAATTTTGTGTTATTTTTTGTTGTTGATCAATTCGCTAAATAACACAAGAGAGCCTACTTACATAGACTTTCTTGCGTTATTTAGGTTTGGTGAGTCATCGGGGATTCGAACCCCGGACACCTGATTAAAAGTTTAACTGTCAGCTATACAGGACTCGAATTTACTCATAGTTGTCTCCGATATAGTCCTCTCCAATATGAGTATACTGCCGTTTAGTAAATTCCGCATCCGAGTGCCCTATAACCATCTGAATTATAAGATCTGGAATTCCGCTTTAGAACAATCGGGTAGCGTATGAATGCCTCAGCATATGGGCGGTTATCCTGCCTGGCGTGATTTCATCCTGTATATATTCGAAGAAAGCTTCCAGATCTTTCCCACATTTTTACATATGACGATTTTGTGTGTAATTTTCCTGTACTTATCTATGTAAAAATATAGGGACTTTGATTTGATGGACAGTGTTTTGCAGGGTTATTGCAACTTCTTAGGCTAGTACCCCAACATTTGCTCTAAGATCAGATGGCAATTTCCTCGTAATGCTATATAATCTGTTAGATGCAGAACGTGATGCTTTCTATTCAATGGAGTATGCCAACAACCCTGAAAATGAGAACAGTGCCAATTAGAGAGCAGCTCTGCAATCGGTCAAAAGGCTTAATCGATATATAGACTTTGTTAAGCAGAAGATCTTAAATCGATTACAGCAATACCAGCTACAGCAAAACCAGAATACTCATTCAATATTACAGGTCAAGAATGGTCCATCTAACCGTTCCATACGCTTTATAAGCTTGCATGAGCTGACTAGCGTAGGAAAGTTCCCCAATATACAGAACTATGATCTAGTTTATAGTGGCCACTTCTTGCCTGGCGTAAGTCTTGACGATTTGTATTATAAGCTTAACTGTGAGCACCCTGAGGACTAGTATGGGCGATCCCTCTCTATGAGCGATGTAATAGTAATTAGAACCGAAAATGGAACTCAGTCATACTATGTAGATCGACTTGGCTTTGAACCCATCCAAGGTTTTGCTCTACCCCATCAATTTCCTCATGATCAAGCACACAAAATAGAAGGGGATGAGCTGGAGCTAAAGACTCACACTAACCCATAACCTGCTTTTTTTCTATTATAAATTAACGTCCCCCGGCTTGCCCGCAGGGAAAGCCGGGGGCGCCGGTTCCCTGCGAGTGTAAACGAGCGGGGAACAAAAAATGGCAGGATAAGGCGTATGACACATACGCCGCCATACCGCTTGCCAACACAGTTGGCAACGTCATACAACGATACATTGTGTATGACAAAACGTATGACGGTTGAAAGGAGGGCCTATGACCGAAAAAATCGAAAGAATTATCGTGCGAATACCGCATAGTATCGATCAGAAGCTAGAGGTATTAGTAGCACAGAATAAGCCCACAAAGTCAGCCTTAGTAAGAAGCTTTATCGATGCTGGCTTAAATTAAGGTACATATAAACAACAGGGAGAAAAGTTCTTAGCAAACATGCGACAGGCACTAACCGAGATCTTAGACCCTGCAATTAACCGTCTTGCCGCTATATCCGTCAAAGGTGGCATAACGAGTGCAGCTGCATATTTTTTGAGTGTAACAGCACTAACAGCCTTTGTGCATCCGGATATTCGGGCTAAGTTTAATGAGGCCATTGTAGGAGCAAAGAAAATGGGCGTACAGTATATGCGGATGAAAGATCAAAACATATCGGATTATCTAGATGATGGAGTAAGTAAAATGAAAAGTAAGTACATGGGAGGATAAGTATGACCAATAAATTACCGAGCCACTATGACTCCTGTTTCTACAGGGAAATAAGCTGTGCTATTATAGACCGTTGCTTAACGGTCAAGGGGTGGAAGCAGGAGTACCGTAACGAGATTGCTCTGTCCGTAACCACAAATTGCTATAATCTCCTAAGCCAGTGCGTAAATCAAAGCAAAAATGGACTTTCTCTTAGGGTCAGGCTGGGCAACGTAAGGAAGTAGCGAAGAAACTTCAAGGAGGAAGCAATAGCTATGAGGATGAGTGGGGCGAAAGGTAAAATAGTTAGGAGGCTATATGAGTGAGAAAGTATGCGAATGCGAATATCTTTATGCAAAATGCTGTAAATCACTAGACTAATTAAGTAATATATGGTATAATTTATGCATATATAAATGAACATGCCCTATACAACGTGTATAGATTCACGCCCACAGTATTTGAAATGCTCTGCCCTTACCCTCTTTATTTCATTTATAGATAGCTTTATTTTTGCAGCCACACACGATATTTGCACTTGCTTTCGATAGTGTATCGCCAAATATCAGCTACCCGATCAATCACAAACCTACGACCATCTTCCCAAGTTAGCTTTAAAGGCCGCAGGCTGCCATTGAGTTACTTTTACTTCGCGCCGTGCTTTATATATTACGATTGATCAGTTCAAGATCCACTTTTTCCAATTTCCACCAGAGTATATCTCATCAAAAATCTGCATTGCCATGCGAGCAATACGATTGACCCTTATGATAGTATTTGGCTTATTGGTGTTAATCTCCAACTTGCTTTTAATCCCTGTAATCCGATCCTCCAACTCAGCCCCCATCTAGTCATCGTTCTGATCAAGCAACGCTTCCTTTTCCAGGTGCTTCATCACGTCCCGAATGCGCTATTGCTTAGTAGCTTTCAGTTCTTCATATGCGTCATCAAACTGCCCTGCAAAATCGTGGTGGTTTCTTCATCATTCTTCACCTCAACACCCTCGCTCTTGATTGCTGATTAACCGTTCAAGCATATCTGTAGAGCTCTCCTTCACCTTGCGAATATACTTCTTTAAGGAGGTCGTCCTTAAGGTCTACACGGGCGTGGTCACTAGTGTAGCCCTTCAACCCCCTGTGTGGTAGTAGCTACCACAGATATAAGCAGGCTTTACGTCATCCCTGCTCCTGCTAAACATCGCTACGCCGCTATCTCGGCAGACTAAGAAGCCTGGCTACCCACGTTCATATTGTTTTGTACATCGATAGTTGCTTTTGATGCGGTGGTTTGGCTGCTCCTACACCTTAGCAAAGACACGATAATTCACAATAGGTGGGTGGTTATTGTCAATTTTTTTATAACCCCTACCGTCGTTGCAAAGCTTAAAGATCTTTCACATCACCTCAGCAGCAGCACCCTCGTCTATCTCAAAAGCCATCGTCTTGCTGTGGGTGATAGTATAGCCATAAGGTATGGTACAGATCCACTTCCCGTCATTCTGCCGCATTTAAATAACTAATTTTTACCTATGTGCTGGTATTGGCATGCGCATTTCGTGAAAGAGGAAGCGAAAATCGAGTCACCGGCCAATCATTATTGGCGCGGTAATCAATACCAGCCGAAAAAGGCAACTCGCACAATCTGGTCACGTAGGTCCTCAGGCTCCGCCAGTCTGCAGCTATTGTGCCTGGCAAATTGGGAATAACTCTTGACAATAAACATATCACACTTACGTTTCAACAGATGTGGGCTCATCTTTTAGCATCCCTCACGCTGCTCAAAGGTGTACCCGAACGATCCCAAGCTTCAAAAAATTCAGGCCACTACTGGGGAGCTTCTATGCCACAATGTCCCCAATTATCGCCCTTTGGTTCTCGATTGAGGTTGAATATTATCCGTAATCAATTTCCTACGCATATCATATTTCATAAATAAACAAATTCTCAACAATCTTTTTGAAACATTATGCTTTATTGCCTCATTGACCCTACTTTTAACCTCCATATATGCAACCTGCAAAATTAATTGCCATAACCCCAGAACTTTAAGTCTATGTTATAATGCATTTATCTTGATATTATGTTGAATTAGGAAGGAAATGTTATGAACAAGTTGCTTTTTTGCGCTTCCACGACATCTCATATACGCAATTTTCATTTACCTTATATTAAAGCACTCGCTGAAAAGGGCTATGAAGTTTGGGTTGCAACAAACAGCAATGAGCCTATTCCCTATGTAAAAGGTGTGGTTGCCTTTCCTTTTCAAAAAAGCCTTTTTAGCTTTAAAAATGTTATAGCCATTTTTAAGCTTAGACGGTTTATAAAGAGCGAGCAATTTGATAAAATCAGCACACATACTGCTCTTGCCAGTACCATCATACGATTGGCAATTCTTCTTTTGCCCAAAAACCAAAGACCTAGCGTACACTACATTGCACATGGTTTCCTCTTTTGTAAATCTGATGGATGGAAAAAGTGGATTTACCTGCTGCCGGAAAAAATATGCACTCCTGTTACCAATGTGTTAATGGTGATGAATCAGGAGGATTTAGAACTTGCGCAAAGGTATCATCTTTATAAAGAGCAACTCCATTTCATCCATGGAATAGGGTTTGATTGTTCTCGATTTAGGCCTTTTTCTCCAGAAGATCGGGCCAAAGGGCGTCAGGCAATGGGATTTTCCTCAGCGGATTTCTTGTTTATTTACGCCGCGGAATTTTCCCAGCGAAAGAATCAGCAGTTTTTAATTAGAGCCTTTGCCAAGGTCTCCAGCCAAATTCCACAGGCTCATCTTCTTTTAGCCGGCAGCGGTGTCCTGTTGGAGCAGAGTAGGGAACTGGTACAAAAACTGCACATGGAAGAGCGCATTCATTTTCTAGGATATGTGAAGCAAATGCAAGAGCTTTATCCGCTTTGTGATACCGCTGTTTCTACCAGTAAAATAGAAGGCCTACCCTTTAATGTTTTGGAGGCAATGGCTTGTGGGCTTCCTGTGTTGATAAGCAATGTAAAAGGCCATAGTGATTTGGTGGAAAACAAATCAGAGTTCCTGTTCAATACGGAACAGGAACTCTGTGAAAAGCTCGTTAGAAATATCACACAACAGAATAACATTGATTGGGTCCAATTAGTGAGGAAATACTCATTGCATAAGGTGATGCCCCAAACTTTAGAGCTGTATCTTCGATGAATACGCCACTTCCAGTGCTGTTTTAAGGACCTGATCCATATTGCAGTACTGAAAATCCGCCAGTCTACCTCAGGGAATAAGCTTAGAAACCTTCGACGCCATTACTCGATATATTTCATGCTGCCGCTTGTTTTCTTCTGTCAGCACCGGATAATATGGCTCGGTTTCCTTTTTAGGGTGATATGGCAATGGAAACTCCACCACATGAGAAGTACCGAAAGCATCCTCTCAGACCTTTCCTACTATTAAAGCCTTGTCTGAAAGGATGTTTTTCATTTAGCTATTTTTTATAGGTCTCAAAAGTTGCTTATTGCCTTCCTTTTTAGGTTGCTTTTCCTCTTTATCAAAGACAATATAAAATGAAACGTAGCATCTAGTTTTTTATACATTCTTATCACACTTCACCCAATAAAACTCCGTAATTCCAACGGAGAGTGCCGCTTGTCGGTCACTCTCCTTGTCGCCGTACATTACCGAGCGGGCGAAATCCACATCAAAATCCTGTGCCGCTTGCATGAAAAGTCCTACTTTCGGCTTGCGGCACAGACATTCTCCGGTGAATTCTGGATGATGAGGGCAGACATAAAACGCATCAACATGTGCCCCAAACTCAGCCTGCAAACAACTGTTGAGGTGGGCATTAAATAACTCCATCTGTTCCCAAGTATAGTACCCCTTGGCAATTCCAGCCTGATTGGTCACCACCAAAACGGGAACCCCTGCTTCGTTATAACTCCGAACAATCTCCGGAACTCCCTCCACAAACTCAAAATCCTCCAGCTTGTAGACATGACCGAAGTTCACATTGATAGTGCCATCCCTGTCAAAAAAAGCCACTTTTCCCATTTAGCGATCCTCGAACAGGGTTTGCGCCATGTCATAATCCTCGGGAATGCCGATGTCGATGAAAAAACCGTCACTGGGGAAAGCGGCAATCTCCCTCTGCCCCAGTAGCTTTGGAAAGCACTCCATCTCCAAGCTAAACTTGGTGGGATAGTCCTTTAAACAGTCGACCTTCAAGTCGTAGATGCCGCCATTGATCCATCCCCGCTCACAGGGGGCTTTTTCATGAAATGCCGTAATAAGCCCCTTATCACTAACCTCTACTTTCCCATAACGCTCAAATCCCACCATTTCCTTCACAGCGATAACAGCTGACGTTTGCTTTTCTGCAGCAAAAGCACGCATTTTCTGCAAATCCACGGAAAAATATGTGTCTCCATTGGCAATCAGCACACGCTTCTCCCTACAAAAGGACAGTGCCTGCTTGATGGCACCTCCGGTGAATAGCGGAGTTTCCTCCACAGAGTAAAGGATTTCAGCCCCGCGGTAACAACTGCCGAAAAAGTCCATTAAGCACTCTTTTTTATAGCAGACCGCCATGACAATGCGGCTGACTCCTTGGGAAATCAAATCATCCACCAGATAGGTCAAAAAAGGCTTGCCAGCCACGGGTGCCATGGGCTTTGGCACATCCTTGACCACTTGAGCCAGCCGTGTACCAAAACCTCCTGCTAAAACAACTGCTTCCATCAAGCATCCTCCCCGAAGAATTCATGCTCCAGTGCCAGGCAAATGGTGTGGTAGACCGGAAGATGTAACTCTTGAATTTGATAAGTAATCATAGAGGGAACATTGATGAGAATATCACTAAGTTTCCGTAGAGCACCACCGCCCTCGCCGGTCAAAGATATGACGCTCATTCCCATGGCCTTTGCCACCCGTGCAGCGTGGAGAATATTTTCCGAGTTTCCTGAGGTGGAAATGGCAAGCAGAATAGCCCCCTTTTTCCCGTAGCCAATGACCTGCTGAGCAAAAACCAAGTTTCCCGCTCGATCGTTGGCATATGCAGTCATGAGACTAACCTCGTTCACAAGCGAGATGGTAGGCAGAGCGCCCTCCAGCGTTTCTATATAAAATCCCGCCTCCTGAGGGCAACTCTCATGCAGCGCCTTTTGTATCTCGGTGTTAATGGGGCGCCTAATGGAAAAGCTCTTCATCAGCTCTCCGGTTATATGCAGACTGTCCGCCG
>DAMCAP010000004.1:0-7536 GCA_032059445.1 Oscillospiraceae bacterium | reverse complement strand
ATTACCACAGACCAAAAGGGTATGTCCCTCTCGATAAGCCACACTCATCTGCTCCACGGCTTGGAGGATGGTCTGTTGTAAGGGCAGAAGTTGGGGATAGCGCTCACAAAGCAGTTGAATATCCTGCTCGCTACTCTTTTTCATATTTATCACTCCGTATAGATATCTTTGGTACCGTCGGAGTTCTCCACCCCCTTGCTGTACATGCTAACCAGGGTAGTGTCCTCCAGAAAGTTGAAGCTGTGCATATCGTAGGCCTCAATGCCGAAGAAATCTCCGTCAGTAAAAGTAACGGTCTCCTCATTCACCGTGACCTCCAGCTTGCCTGAGATGATATAAAAGGCCTCCTCATTTTCCTTGTGGTAGTGCCCTCCACGAAAAACTCCCTTTTTACTAGTAATGACATTAATTTGAGGATAGCCCTCGTGGATAAGCTGGGCAATGGTGCCACGGTCATCCTTGAAATAAAAATCAGCTTTAATTCTCTTTAACAAGGTGCCCCCCTTACCGGTCGATATAGGTGCCGGTATTCTTCAGCTTCTCACGCCAGTAGTTCAGTAAATCCAGCATAGTCTGTTCATAGGAAATATCGGGTGTCCAACCAGTATGTGCCGTAAATTTTGCACAGTTTGGCACCTGTAAATCCGCATCAATGGGGCGCAGACGACCAGGGTCGGTCATCACCGTGATACTAGCCTTTTGGGTGGAGTGGTCAATAAAGAATTGCAGTGTGTCAGCTACCTTGCAGGTATAGGTACCGCCAATGTTGTAATATTCACCGGGAATAGGGTTGTGAGTAGTGAGAATATAGTAGGCCTTCACCGCATCGCGGACATCGGCATAGGTGCGCAGAGAGTCCAAATTGCCTACCTTGATGACAGGCTCCTGCATTCCCAGCTCAATCATGGCCACTTGCTTAGCGAAAGTCGATTCGTGGAACACATCTCCGCGTCGAGGGCCAGTGTGGGTGAACATCCGTGTGGTCATTATGGTCATGTTATAGGCTTCGGCATAGTAGCGCCCCACCAAGTCTGTACCCACTTTAGAAATGGCATAAGGGGAAGCAGGGTGGAAGGGGCAGTCCTCGTCAATGCCGTCCTCGGGCTTTTTCTCGGCAGGGATTTTGCCAAAGACCTCGCTGGATGCACAAACATGGATTACGGGGTTCAGGTCCAGCTGATGGACAGCCTCCAGCAAACGGCAAGTGCCCAGAATATTGGTATTTAGCGTGTCAATGGGTGCTGTGAAGCTAGTCATGGGATAGCTTTGGGCTGCCAAGTGGTAGATATAGTCTGGCTTGACCTCCTTGAGCACATGAATCAAACTGCACATATCGTTCAAGTCGCCATACTCTACAAAAACCCTATCCTTTGCATTAATGCGAGGCATCAAGTGCATGATGTTGTCCAGAGGACTCCGCCATCTCTGCATTCCAAAAATATCCCAATCGGTGTTCTCCAACAGGAAATCGGCCATATGGGAACCAACCATACCGGTCATACCTGTAATCAACGCTCTTTTTTTCATACATTTTTTACCACCTAACAATTTCAATTTTTTAAATCATCTGGAAGTTGATATTCTTCCGGTTTATAGTACAAGATTTGCGCCCCGCCATCCTCAAATCTAAACGGAACATAGAGCAAATCATGCAGGGCGGCCATCACCGCTAACTGCTTCTCCTTGGGGACATAGAACACGAAGAAGCCACCACCACCGGCACCCAACAGCTTACCACCCAAGGCGCCTGCATTTCTTGCGGTTTCATAAATCAAATCCAGCTCGGAGGTGGACACTTTGCTGGTGATGCCACGCTTAAGCTCCCAGGTATGATGAAGCAAGCGACCAAACTCGTCCAAATCCCCGTGCTTGGACTCCAGAACCACCTCGGCCTCATCTACCAGCGCCAACATCTCCATAAGCTCTCGATTCTTCTCATGCACCGACTTGATCTGTGCCTTGGCAATCTCGCTGGAAAAACGGGTAAAGCCAGTGAAAAACAACATTAGATTCTCGTTGAGTTGTTCTTTTCTCTCGTTGGAGATGATGATCGGTTGTACCTCAAAAGAATTCCCCTTGAAATTGATACGATTCAATCCGCCGTAGCAGGCGGCAATCTGATCTTGCCAGCCGCCGCTCTCGTTGCACAGGACTCGCTCTACATAGATGCTCTCCTTGGCCAGCTTTTGCGGAGAAGTGTAATGACCCTTCAGAGCATGGAAAGCCTGAAGCAGAGCCGCCGCAAAGGAGCTACTACTCCCCAGTCCAGACCGGGCCGGCAAATCCGCATCGTAGGAGATATGTAAATCGTACATATTCAAGAACTTCATGGCGTTTCGCACTAGGGGGTGTTCCAAGTCCTCCATCCGCTTGACCCGCTCAATCTTGGAATAGGTCAACTGGGTGTTATAATCAAAAAAGGGGGGCAAATGCCGTACGGTCACATAGACATACTTATCAAACGTGGTGGAAATTACACTTCCACCATGTTCCTGAAAAAAAGGCTGATAATCTGTGCCCCCCCCGAAAAAGGACATTCGAAAGGGTGCTTTTGAAATAATTATGGTAAACACCTCATCAATCTAAGCTAAGATGTATTGAGGAGAGCCCCAACACTTCTTTGAGCTTTTTATTATCAATCAGCGTGGTAGCGGCTCGGGGCGCCTCAAAAATCCCTTGAGCCTTTTGAATGGAAACGGGAACCACCAGCTTAGGATCTATGCTGTGTTTCTCGGCGATTTTTAAACCTACATCGTATTTGGACAGTGCATCGTCAGCGGCCACATTCAAAATTGAGGGAACAGAGTCTTGATTTAGCTGTGTTAGATCCACCACCAGCTCAGCCGCTTGACGAAAGCTGAGGGTAGAACGGTAGGAATCTGCAAACATCTCCATCGGCTGCCCGCTTGCGATAGTCTCTTGGATGATATCATAAAAATGTTTTTTATGAGGGCTAAGACTTGTTCCAACTAGAAAGGGATATCGCACTACATGGTGGCCGTATGTCGTAACAAGTTGCTCTGCCAATGCTTTTTGCTTACCGTAGACATTCACAGGTTGAAGTGGATCCGCCTCTCGGAAGGCATGGGTTTCGCTGCCCTCACCATACACCGTATCGGTTGAGGGATAATAGAAGCACTCTGCTCCAGTCGCCTTGTTTAAGAAATAGGATAGTCCTGTGATGTTAATGTTCCAAGCCATTTTTGGATTTTTCTGCACCACATCAGGATGGTGACAGGCGGCAAGATATAGGACCCGGTAAGGAGACAGCGTCTCCATATAGCATAGAAGGGCATCCACCTCTTCCCGGTCTGCCACATCGCAAGGCTTCCATGTCAGTTGAATATTCCCTTCTAATCCCTGAATGCTTCGGGCAGTGGCCACAATGTTATGTCCCCGCTTCTTTAAGATGTCTATAAAATACGAGCCAAGAAACCCATTTGCACCCACAACTAAGTAATTCATAACATTCACTCTCTATCTTTTTCTTGCTCATATAATTGACTTGACCATATTCATGGCATCCAACATGCAAAGATCCATATTTTTATAGTTCCATGTTCCCCACCGCCCCAGAAGCCGGAATGAACTATCTTTCATAAAATAATCAAAAATCTGCTCCAGATTAGACCGATAGTTCAGATCATGAATGACATAGGCATACTCTGTGAATTCAGAGTCCAACACTTTCTGGAAGCCAATCTCTTTGGGAAGAATATCACATTTCGTGGCAAAATCACTGCCTACCTCGAACTTCTCTCCGATGATTTCCAAAGCACCACAGCCCTTTGTCTGATCGGGGCAAGCGTTAGGCGTTAATGCACTTTGGTATCCCACACGATGTGAGCGATGCTCATGGGATGGAACATAGAGCCAGGTGATATCTGTTTTAGGGCAATCGAACAAGACCGTAGTCAGACTGTTAAACTTCAGGTCAGCAATCCGTTCAACCACCTGCTCCGGCAAAGCCATCACCTTGGGCAGCACAGGCAGTGGCATGGTGCTGATGACCATATCAAAAGGTGCTTCCTCATTGATTAACCACCGGTCATTTCGTTTTTGGATTTTCTCAATAGTATAGTTCGTTTTAACTTCCAGACCCTCTGCAATGGCATCCACCATGGTCTGAATGCCCCCGTGAAGAGGATAATAAAATGTGGAGTGTGGCATCTTTCGCTCGGTGGGGTTTTTCAGCAACATTGAACGAATCATCTCTTTTTTAGTGGGAAGCGGCATCTTCCCTTTCATCCACTGGGTTTCCATCTGATCCAAAGGATAGGCCCAGATTTTTTCATTGTAGGGAAGCATATAGTAGTTTGCAATCGCCTCTCCAAAATTCCAAACCAGCCAATCTTTGAAATTAGTGGGTTCCTCGCCCGCTTTGGAGAGAATAAAATCATGGACACAGTCAACAGCATCATCGATATCCAACTCACACAACGAAAGCTCGAAGGGATATGAGATGTATTGGCCGTTGAAAAAAATTTTTGCGTTTCGGTCTGTGAACTGCCATTTTTCCTTTGGAAGAATGGAAAATATCCAATCCATCACCTCTTCATGCTTGGAATTCAATATGTGACCACCATGAGGGTCATATAGGCGGCCCTCGGTAAACCTGGTTTTTGCCAAACCTCCAACGGTAGCGGTTTTTTCAAACACCACAACCTGATGTCCACCGTCAGATAATAAGCGAGCCGCGGTTAAACCCGATACCCCGGCGCCCAATATTGCAATTCTCATATCTTTTCCTTTCCTTATGCATAGACACATTTTTTAATAAATTCCTTGATATACTTGGGGGTGAATTTCTTAAGTACTCGTACAAACTTACGTTTTATTGAAATTGACGCCTCCGATTTTGGAGTTTCGTTATACCATGTAATTTCTCCAGCCATATTACGGAGCAATATATTAGTGGGATTACTCTCAAAGGTGTACTTAAAGAAAATCTCGTTCATCTCCTTGATATAGGTCTTGGCGGATCGGCCATTGGAAAGCCAGTGTTTTCTGCTATCAGCAAACACTACTTTCTCCATCTCCTCCACAGAATTCCCCTTATAACCTGTCGTGAGTGCATGGGTGAATCTTCCTAATTTGCCTGCTTTAATCAAGGAACAGCAAGCAAGATAGTAGTGTACAGCCTCACTGATGAAGGAAAGCTCATCAGCCTGCACAAATTCTAAAATACTCCGGTCAAAAAGAACGGCACTTCTTGAAAAAATTGTCTCAATCCAAAAACTCTGTTTATCTCGAATTTTCCAATCAACATTTTCTGATGAAGCGTTGGAGAACAGGAGAAATTCATCCCAAACAATGGGTTTGTTATTCAATACGATATACTGTTTTTCCCCGGGGATAGCTGTTTTTAAATAACTGCCGGAATAGGCAAAAAGTTCTTCACGATTGGAAATCACTTCATGGTTTTTATAGATATGCCGAGCATGGAGAACCGAGTGCTTGTCCATAAACATGAAGTATTTGCCCCGGAGAAGCTCCTTTGCCTTCACAAAGGCTCTCCCCTTGTATTCGTCCTCCATGGCCACAAAATCATGGGGCACATCTATCCGGAGTCCATCATAAAGCGCTTGCTTGCCCACAAAAATAAGGTGGAGATTTTGGTAGTACTGCTTGTTGAGCTGACCCATGATCCGGGCATAATCCTCCGTCTCATCTAGGAAACAAAGCACGTCAATCACATCGGTTTGCAGGCTCTTGTCGTGAACTTTTGCTATGGCCTTTTCGGTACTGTCCACAAAATCGGACACCATCTTGTCCAAGGTCAAATGGTCAAAAAACACCTGCTGAGAGCGGCAGGCCATCTCATAGGCCTCCTCCGGGTGCTCATTTACCCAGTCTAGGATGTTGAGAATTTTTTCCGAGGCCTCTTTTTCGCTCAGCTCTCGTTCTATATAAAAGACCGAGTCTCCAAAGTATTGATGGACAAATTCGTTGTCATCCGAGATAATCACCGCTCCGGCTGCCGCCGCTTCATAGGTGCGGCTTGTAACAGCATTTGCATCGTTATGCATGGGAGAATTTAGCGCAAGACAAACTCCGGCTTGGTTGATTTTCTCCATGATGGTTCGCCCGTCAAAGGGGATTTCGCCTTGATAAGATTGAAACCCTGCCCACAGGTTTTTAGTTCCATACACTTTCTTGGGGCCATAAATTTCAAGCTTATTTGTGTCATCCAATGCTTTCAGCAACGTACCATATCGCATTTTGGTAAGCACTCGCTCAAAGTTAATGCCCACATAAAATAGCTTTCTGTTTTTCTGAAACTGCGGCTTCACTGCAAAATCCTGGGGAACGGAGGGCCCAATTAATGCCATGTTTTCCACAGGTAAACGGCAATCTCTCGAAAAGATTTCCTTTTCACTTGAACATGAGAAACAATCATACATAGAAAAACCCTTGAGCATAGCAAGCGCCTGAAAGTTTGCCATGAAACTAAGTGGCGCCCAGTGCATAAACACAGCTGGAACATCCGGAAGCACTGACAGGGCAAAATCGAGAGTATCACAAGTAAATATAAAATCAACAGGGACATCCTCGATATATTGCCCCTTTTTATTCTCCGGAGAAAGAATATACCCTCCTCGATCAATAACCATTATAGGAGTTTTTAGCTTAGCAAAGGAGTATTTCAATCGCATCAACGCTTCCATTTCTCCATTTTTTGGCTCGCCCAAAATATTATAAAATCCAATTTTAAAATTGTTCTCTCCACTCATGCAGAAATCACCTTCTTTATAAAGGCCTTTACTCGGTGAGGAATTAGTTTTTTGAGAAAACGGACAAATCTGCGTTTTTGGGACACATATTTAGGATCGGAAGGGGCAGACACGATCGGAATTTCACTAATCCATGTGATTTCTCCCTGCATATTTCGAGGCAAATTATTGTTAGGATTACTTTCAAAATTATATTTGAAAAAAATCTCATTCATTTCTTTGATATAGGTTTTTGCAGATCTACCGTTTGTTGTCCAATGCTTGCGGTTTTTGCCAAACACAGCTTCTTCTATTTCTGCAATCTGATCTCCATGATATCCACTGGTCAGCGCATGTGTAAATCTACCGAGTTGTCTTTTTTTCACCAAGGAGCAACAAGCTAAATAATAATGAATATTATCACTGATTGTCTGAAGTTCTTCCTCTGTAGTAAGATTTAGAATTTTTTTATCAAAAATTGGAGAGCTCCTTGAGAAAATTGTTTCAATAAAAAAGCACTGCATATCCCGATAGTGCCAGTCTACATTTTCACAAGAAGCATTAGAGAACAGCAAAAATTCGTCCCGCAGAATAGGCTTATTATTGAGAACCATGTATTTTTTTGCACCTAGGCTTGCGGTTTTCATGTAGCATCCGGAATAGGCAAAAAGCTCTTCCCGATTGGAAATCACTTCATGGTTTTTATAGATATGCCGGGCATGGAGAACAGCGTGCTTATCGATAAACATAAAGTATGTCCCCAACAGCAGCTCCTTTGCCTTCACAAAGGCTCTCCCCTTGTATTCGTCCTCCATGGCCACAA
>DAMCAP010000003.1:141972-162866 GCA_032059445.1 Oscillospiraceae bacterium | reverse complement strand
GGGCACAGCCCTTAGACGTTTTTTCCCCCATTTTTGACGTCTATCAAAAATGGGGCATGAGTGCACCCAAAGCCTATCTATTAAAGAAATCAAAGGCTATTTTGACAAACAGTAGCACCACCACCAAGGTCATAAGGGGGCGGATAATCTTATCGCCGTTTTTGATAGCGAGCCCTGAGCCTATGTAACTGCCAAGCATACCGCAAAGCGCTGTGGGCAGAGCGTATATAAGCAAAACCTTACCACTAAATAAGAAGGTTACCGCTGCCGTCACAGTGCCTGCATAATTGACCACCTTGGCGGTACCCGAAGCCGTCAGCATATCAAAATTAAGGATCGAGGTAAAAGCTATGATCAGGAATGTACCTGTCCCGGGGCCAAGCAGGCCCTCATAGATGCCGATCACGAAGCCGATCACCCCTGACTGGATCATCATTTTAGGCGTAATGATGACCGCCTCTTCGACTACCCTATCCTTATTGTTTTTACGCAAGATCAAAAAAGCCGCTACAAAGGGCAGTACCCCCAGCATGACCATCTGCAAAGTACGCTCACTGAGCTGTAGCGCCAGCAGCGAACCAAGATAGGACCCTGCTATACAGGTAATCACTGCAATCCAGGCAGATTTCCACTGGATTTTTTTGCTCTTACCATAGCGCAGGATTGGTACGGCGCCACTCAGTACTCCACTAAATTTGGCAGTGCCTAGTGTGATATGAGAGGGAAAGCCCAGCGCCAGATACGCAGGGGCTGATATTACCCCGCCGCCCCCCGCTATAGAATCAACAAAAGCAGCAAAAAAAATAAAGCAGCACAGTATTAACAGCTTTACAATATCAAACTCCATAAATCGTTCCCCTTTTGCAAAATAAAATTATGTTTTACCATGATACCATAAATAAAATTAATTGCATAGCTTTTTCACTTTAATACAGTAAATACAAAGCAAACACTGGAATTATCTTGTCGAATATCATCTATTTATATAGAAAATTGTATTGACTTCTCCTGTATATATGGTATATTTAACCTATACCGATTTAGGGGATTTTGGCTCAATAATTCTCAAATATACCCACAGGAGGCAAGCTTTATGTACCAACTCACTCAAGATTTGCAGACCGGAAATACTGCAATCGACAACCAACACAGACAGCTTATCGATACCTTTAACCAGCTTTTAGACTCCTGCTCTAAAGGCAAGGGGCGTGAGAGTATACGAGGTACCCTGATCTTTCTGCAAGATTACACCATTAAGCATTTCAATGATGAGGAATCTTTGCAAGTCAAATACAACTACCCCGATTACCCCGCCCACAAAGTGCTTCACGAAACCTTTAAACATACCATTGACGAGATCATCAAAGAGTACGATGCAGTTGGCCCGACCATCGCACTGGTCAGCAAAATCAACCTCAACCTTGGCGGATGGCTCATCAATCATATCAAGCGGGAAGACGCTAAGGTAGCCGCACATATCAAAGATGCTACCCTCTAAAGCTCCCAGATAGATTAGTTATAATATTCAGGAGGTTACTATGTATCAGTTTAGCAAAGAAGTAGAAACCGGCAACCAGATTATTGATACCCAGCACAAGCAATGGATCGACGCCTTTAACGAGCTGATGGAGGCTTGCTCCAAGGGCAAGGGCAGAGATAGTATTCGTTCTACCCTGATTTTCCTTCAGCAATATACCGCCAAGCATTTCAACGATGAGGAAACTCTACAGCAAAAGCACAAGTACCCCGACTATCCTAACCACAAAATGCTCCATGAGGGCTTTAAGAAGGTAGTCAGCGATACCATCACCGAGTACGACCAAACCGGCCCAACCATCGCACTGGTCAGCAAAATCAACCTCAATCTGGGCGGATGGTTTATCAACCATATCAAGCGTGAAGACGTAAAGGTCGCCGCCCATATCAAAAGCGTAGAATAATCCGGAGATATCATGCACCCCGTTGCTTCTTTACGAAGAAGTCGGGGTGCTTTTTTGCTGCTGATCGATTCCTTTGACTAAGTAATAGGCTATTGGCAATCGGCAGCCGTTTATCAAGTTCTTTCGAGCGATCTCCTTAGGTAGCAAAATAACCCACATGATTATTTGATCATGTGGGTTAATTATTTTACGTTATTTGCATTACTGTGGGTCGTGATAATCTTCACTACAAAGAGTGTGCATTTATCCATCTTTTGGTGGTTCAGCTTCTATGGTATCAGATTTTGCGTTGTGTTTTTTAATCATTGTCCTAAACTGACTTACAGTGACCCCCAACTCCTTGCTGGCTTTATCCAGTGTATAGACGCGGTTTTGCCATTTTTCATATACAGAGTAAAATTCATCAGGGATCGGGCTTGGGAAACGCCCTAAATGCTTCCCCTGAGCCTTGGCAAGGGCGATACCCTCTGCCTGCCGCTGGCGGATATTTTCACGCTCTGCTTGTGCCACATAAGAAAGAAGCTGCAAGACGATATCAGATATTAGCGTACCGATCAGGTCTTTATTCGTCCTTGTATCGAGGATCGGCATATCCAAAATCACGATATCGGCTTTTTTGATTTTTACGATATCCCGCCATTCCACTTGTATGTCATCATAGTTTCGACCTAAGCGATCGATGCTTTTTACTACAAGTACGTCCCCTTCTTTGAGTTTTCTCTTAAGCTTCTGATATTGGGGGCGGTTAAAATCTTTGCCAGACAGTTTATCGCAAAAAATGTTTTTGTCAATAATACCCCAGCGCAAAAGCTCCACTCTTTGCCGCTCTATGTTTTGATCTAGTGATGATACCCGCATGTAACCATAAAAATTCTTCATAAAACCTAACCTCCCGTCATTTTTATTATGACAAAGAGGTCAAAACATTATTCTTCCTTCTGTGGGATCCACTTCCTTTTTTGTAGCTATATATACAAAATTACATGTTAAAAAGGTAAACCTTTTTAACATAAAAAAATACGATAAAAACACAAATTACATTATACATCGCAAAATGACATAAATCAACACGTTTTTCTGGTTATTTTCCTAAATAGTTATATTATTAACTACCAATACAAAGGTTTACTTTTTTAGCAATTTTCACAGAAAATTCTTTATAACACAAATCATGGTCTTTAAGCAATTTGTAAATATGCAAAAGGGTTTAGGGGGATACACATGAAGCAGAGTAAGATTTCAACCAAAATTGCACTGGTCATTTCAGCGGTCTTGTTTCTCGTTTTCACAATTTTTAGCATTGTAACTGTAAGCCTATCAGAGCACGCCACTATGACAGCGATACGCGCAGAGTTTACCAATTTGGCACACGCAAACGGCAATCAGGTACAAGCAATTTTAGATTCCGCGTCAGATCAAGCAGCAGCCATGCAAGATTACATCGTAAGAGCCTATGATCAGGGAGCCCCGATCATCGCCGCCCCAGAAAATATGCAACTAAAAAGCGTGGTATACAATACCGAAATGTCTGATTTAAACATCGAAATTGAAAATTACCTGCTCAACAGCATGTGGTCTTCAGTGGCAGCCAATGAAGATCTTGTGGGTTTGGGTATGTATTTTGAGCCTAATAAATTTGACCCAAACATCAAGGACTATACCCTTTATGTAAGCAGAGAGGATGCTACCAAAAAAACAGCAAGCTCTGAGGGAAGCTACAGCGATTATGGCAACCAAGACTACTATAAACCTGTAAAAGATACCAAGAAGCCTCATTTCACCAAGCCTTATGAAGAGCTCGGTGTCACAATGATTACAGCCGCATACCCCGTTATGCACAAAAACGAATTCCTAGGGGTGGTTTTTGCAGATATCAACGTGAGCAAATTTAACAAACTGACCACTACCACCGAAGACTACGAAACCCTTTATGCCAGTATATTAACTGATAATTTCACCATCGTATATGACAGCGAAACCACTGATAACATTGGGAAAAATCTTGTGGATTTTGCAAAAGACCCTGATGATATCAAGGAAATCAAAGACGGGGTAGCCAACGGCAAAGCCTTTACCTGTAATACCGTCCTTGCCGACGGACGTGAGGTATCTCGATTTTTGTACCCCATCGATGTAGAGGGGACTCATTGGTGGGCGCAGACGGTCTTAAACACTACTGACCTGAAAAAAGACATCACCGCATTAACCATCACTATGGCGGGTGCTTCTGTTTTGTCTTTACTTGTAGTAGTGATGATTGTGGTATTTGTAATTGTAAGAGCACTCAAACCAATTCACAATGTGGTTACTGCGGCTACCCAGATTGCCGCGGGCAACCTTGATATACAAATCGATATCCGTAGCGACGACGAGATCGGCGTATTGTCCAAAACCTTTATGGAAATGGCCAACAATTTAAAGATCATCATCGGAGATATCCAGTACTTATTGGGCGAGATGACTGATGGTAATTTCAGAATTAATACCGTATACGAAGACAGATATGTGGGCGACTACAGGGCAATACTCCTTGCAGTAAGAACCATTAATCGTAATTTAAGCAGCACCCTCACAGAGATCAACATGGCATCAGATCAGGTATCGGCAGGAGCTTATCAGGTATCAAGCGGTGCTCAAGCACTCAGCCAAGGAGCCGCAGAGCAGGCCAGCTCTGTAGAGGAACTGACCACAACTATTATGGAGATATCCGATAAAATCAAAGAAAACGCAGAGCATGCACAGCACGCAAGCTTATTATCCGGCGAATCTACACAGGGTGTGTTAAAAAGCAACCAAGATATGCAGCAACTAACGACTGCAATGGAAGAGATCTCGCATACATCCAATGAGATCAGCAAAATCATCAAAATTATTGACGAGATAGCATTCCAGACCAACATCCTTGCCCTTAATGCTGCAATCGAAGCGGCAAGTGCAGGCAGCGCAGGAAAGGGCTTTGCAGTGGTAGCCGATGAAGTACGAAGCCTTGCAGGGAAATCTGCCGAAGCTGCCAAAAACACCACCGCGTTGATCGAAAGAACTCTCGCTGCTATCGATCATGGTAAAACACTGACAGACGAAACCGCCCAGTCTCTTCGTATGATCGTCGAAAAAACCGAAAGCGTCAACGAAGAAATCACCCAGATTGCACAAGCATCAGAGCAGCAGTCTGGTGCAGTTGAGCAGCTCGCAGTCGGTGTAGAGCAGATATCCGCAGTGGTACAGACCAACTCAGCCACAGCAGAAGAAAGCGCGGCGGCAAGTGAGGAGCTCTCAGGCCAAGCACAGATGCTAAAGAGTCTTGTTGGTAGATTCCAACTAAGAGAAATCAACGAAGTGATCACACACCATCAAACCAATGTACCTCTCCCTCTCCATGGTGCCAACGACATGATCACCAATAGTAAATATTAATAAAACAGAAATGCCAGCGCTTGATACCAAAGCGCTGGCATTTTTTTATTTGTATACATAAAAGCTTTAAAGATCGTTTAGGGGATCTCCTCATAGAGTGCTGAGAGATTGATAAACTCCTCATATTCCGCTACGAGCTCGCGCTTCTGCTCCCTAAGAGCCGAAAAACGACCCTCCATCTGGAGCGCCACAATGGAAGTCAACACATTGGCCATCACCATAGCCGCGGAGTAGGAGTTAAAGAAAATCGGTGTATCGGTAGAGCATTTTAACACCACATCGGCTGATTCCGCTAGTTTAGAGCTATTGGTATCGCTGATCAAAATCACAGGTACACCCCGTCTTTTTAGCTGGTTAGCCAAAAACACCAGCTCTTGTGTGTAGTGTGGGAAGGTAATAATAATAAAAGCGTCGGTGGGCTTTACGTAGGATAGGCGTGTCATCATCAAACCTATATTGAGGAAGTCAAAATAAGTCGTGTTGATGGATACAGCATTTAGGCGACTGTGGAAGCATACAGCAATACCTCTGGAGATATTGTTTGCCGCCAGATATACCTGCTCGCTGTTTTTTAAGATTTCAGAAGCCCGTAGGATCTCCTTAGGGTCTAGTATTTCGTAAGAGCGCTGGATGTTGAGCATGTCCATCTGCCAAACTTCCTGGATAGCCTCTTCAAATTCACTGCCCACCTTTTCGATAGCGGTTAAGAGCTTATCATTAGGGGTAAATCTGCTGCTAGTATAGGCTTGCAGCTCTTTTTTTAGGTTAATAAAACTCTCCAGACCTAGTTTCCGAGCGAATCTTAGTACCGATACAGGAGTAGTATCGGCAAAGCTGCTAAACTCCTTTAGCGACATAAAGCAGACCCGATCAATGTTGTGGATGATTAAGTTGCCGATCTTTCTTTGACCTTTGCTTAGCAAATCTTGGCGGCTGTTGATCAACTCAATTATGTTCATTTAAATCACACCTTATTGACGAAATGTATAGTAAAAAGTATATATATTTGTTTATCTACCATCAGACTTTAGCTATATTATTATAATTATATTGCCAATTTTTGATCATTTTAATCGATTTACATGTATATGATTGTAAGCTATACTAAATACAAGATATTTTGATATACAAAAGTATATCTTATATTATACCTTGAGCCGCATAAGAAAGTATGAAAGAAATCATAACAAACCCAAAGCCCAATACAAGTAGACCAGATACATATTGGGGTTTTTGCTTCGTAGTCGATAGATACTCAAAGTAGGAATCAGGATATGTACGAACCTTACCATATTTCTCTGAGCGTATCACATGATGCATCCGCCCCCAAGAATATACGAAGATCCCTCCAAACCCTAGCTTGCGGATGAAGCGTAGAAAACCCGACATGATCATGAGCATACCCAAAACAAACAGCGCATCAGCGGCCTTGTATACCACCGAATTCCCCGGCGACATTACATACGTCATCATCCCCACCGCTACGGCAGCACAAAGGAAGAACCCATTTTTCACTAGCCTTGCCTTCATTGGTTTTAACCTCCACCCTAAGAGCATTTTTTAAAATATAGTATTTTTTTCTGTCTTTGTCAATCTATTTCAGATGTGTTTGGTGATCCAAGCGTAATAACAAACGCAAAAAACGAGATCGCCTGGCATAAATTTATTAAAAATAATAAGAGAAGGAAAGAAACATCATGAAAAGACTCTCTGCGATCCTCCTTGTATGCTGTATGCTTTTGGTCCTCTTAGCAGGCTGTGGCTCTGCTAGTCCACCGAGCTCCAGTAATCCCGGCAGTGAAGCATCTGACGGACAACCTCAGGGCGTTTTTGCCAACTACTTTACCGGCGAGCTCGAGACTTTTAACCCCCATATATGGGCTTCCAGTAATGCGGGCGATGCAATTGCTCTAGCATCAATGGTGCTTTATGCACAGGTACCAAGCGAGGATGCCAAGAGCTTTGTTTTGCAGGGTGAGCTTGCAGACGGTGACCCAGTCAAAAAAGATGATGAGGGCAAAGTCTGGGAGATTAAGATCCGCAAAAACGCCAAATGGCAAAACGGAGACCCCATTAATGCTGACGATGTACTATATTCCTTTAAAATGTGCCTAGATCCCCTGCTGGTCAACTCGAGAGCCTCCCAGCTGGCCAGTGACTACATAACCATCAAAAACGCTAAGGATTACTACCTGCAAGGCTCAAGCAACAAGATCGCGTGGGAAGATGTAGGTCTAAAGCGCATTGATGACTACACCATAGGTCTGGAGCTTAGTGACCCAGTCACAGAAGCAGACATCAAGAGTCATTTCAACTACACCTGGACTGCCATCGTCCACAAGCCCACCTATGAAGCCAATATGTCTGCCGATCGTACCAAGACTTCCTACGGTGCTTCTGCCGATAAGTTTATCAGCTGCGGGCGTTTTATCCTCAAAGATTGGGTGAACGGCTCGGTGGTCAACTATGTACGCAATCCTGATTACATCAACGATAGCATCAAGCTGGCGGGGTACCAATATAAGATGCTGGCTGATGCCAATACTGCCCTCGAGCTATTTCTCAACGGGGAACTAGATGTAGTAAACCTCAGTGCATCGGTCATCGAGCAATATCGCGACGACCCTCGTATCAAGACTGCTCCTGCTTCCACCATCCAGACATTGACCATCAATCACAAAAACACCAATAACAACGGCATCTTGGGCAATCTCAACTTCCGCAAGGCGCTCTATTATGGCGTAGATCGAGCAGCAATCGCCAAGATGACCAACGGCATTCCGGCTAATTATCTGGTGGCCAGCAAATGCCTCGGCGACACCAGCAAGGGGCAATCCTTCCGCGAACTGCCAATAGCACAATCTTATCTCCCCCCCAACCTGAGCTTTGACCCTACTCTTGCAAAGCAGTACTATGACAAGGCTCTAGAAGAATGTGGATTAAGTAAGCTCACCGTTTCGCTAAGCTATGTAGAAACCAGCGCCAACAACAAAGCTGCCTCCGAATTCTTGCAGAAGGATCTAAGCAGAATCTTTGGCGATAACTTTAAGCTGGATCTGATTGCAGCATCCTCCTCGGTATCTACCGCCTATGTACAGGGCTGGAGAAACGGAGATGTCAACAGCTACGAACTGACCTTTAGAGGCTGGAATACCAGCACCGCAGCCCCATGGAACGGACTGAAGGTCTATACTAGCTCCTATTCCAACAAAAACGAGCCTTATTTCAATAAGGAATACGATGCTCTCTGGGATCAAGCCAACAACTCCCTAAAGGCAAAGCTTGACCCACAATATCGCCTTCAGTTGACTGCTGATATGGAAAAAATGGCGCTCGAAGACGTAGTTGCCTGCCCGGTATATGAGGCACCAAGCTACTATCTCATCAGCGAAAGGGCCAAGCTGGTCAGTGATAAATATATCCCCGGCTACGGCTTTGGATTTACTCTGGCAACACTGAGCAAATAAGCAGGAGGGTTGTGGCAGACCTGCGGCAGTCAAAACTACCGCAGGTCTGTTTTATCCAAAATTATAAAGGAGTCTGATCCATGTTTAGATATATCACCGAAAGACTCATTGCTATGCTGCTTACGCTGTTTATTATCGTCACACTGGGCTTTATGGTAATCCGCTTGATGCCCGGCGGTATGTTTGACGAACACGCCGACATGACCCATGAGCAGCGCGCCGCATTACAGGCAAAATATGACCTCGACAAGCCCATCCCCATCCAATACATACGATTTTTGGAGCGGCTAGTCTTTGAAGGGGATTGGGGCACCTCGCTGAAGCTTCAGATCAACACACCTGTGTGGGAGGTAATCCGAGGCAAGATCCCCGTTACGCTGTATATCAACTTCTTTTCACTGCTAATCTCCCTACCATTAGGAATTCTCTTTGGCATTGTAGCAGCTGTCAAGAAAAACAGCTTTACTGATTATCTGGTTTCTTTTCTAGTAGTAATTTGCATTTCGGTACCCTCTTTTATTTTTGCTACCATGCTACAGTATTTTGTTGCTTTTAAGCTGGGTTGGTTCCCAATTATCTACAACCCTATGACCACCGGTCTTTCTAAGCTTCACGGGTTAGCGCTTCCTATTTTGGCACTGTCCTTCGGGCCTATTGCCAGAGTTACCCGCTATCTACGTGCAGAGCTGGCCGAAACACTCAATTCTGACTTTATGCTGCTTGCCAAAACCAAAGGCTTAACTCAATGGCAGGCTACCCTGAGCCATGGTATACGAAACTCATTGTTACCTTTAGCAAACATCATCGTACCCATGTTTACTTCGATCATGGGAGGTAGCCTTGTTATCGAGTCGATTTTTGCCATCCCGGGTATGGGCGGTATCATGATCAAGTCAATCAATGCTCCCGATTACTCAGTAACCCTAGCAGCACTGATTTTCTATTCCTTTATATCTCTGATCACCGTGCTTATCGTTGACCTCTCCTACGGCGTGATCGATCCTAGAATACGCATTGGAGGGAAGAAATAATGGCTCAGATTTTTCATCCGGAAGCTCCCGAGTTTGAGAATATTGACTCCTCAAGGTTTGAGCTTGTACAGGCTGATCAGATACTTGCTGATACCAAGTTTGAAACAAAACCGATCGGGTATTTCAAAGATGCTGCAATCCGCTTTGGCAAAAGTCGCGTGTCGATATTGGCTCTTGTAATTATCTTTTTCATTATCCTTATAGCGATTTTTGCACCTATGACCAGCTCGTACGGCTTTAATGATCAGAATTTAAATCATATCAATCTACCGCCCAAAATTCCTGCCCTTGCGAAATTTGGGGTATTTGACGGAAGCCGCCTGTTGCAAAATCGCCGCCTAGATTCTCTAAAAGATACCCAGCGTTACCCCGAAGGCAGCATCCTGTGGGTGGGTGAGCCAAAAATAGTCCAGGGAGTGGAGCTTTGCGACATTAAGGTTGATTATTACCGATACAGCGGCATTGAAGACAATGTCAGCTATTGGATGGGCACCGACTACTTAGGGCGAGATCTGTGGGTGCGTATGTGGCGAGGTACTCGTATCTCCCTTTTGATCGCATTTATTTCGGTAAGCTGCAATGTAACCATCGGCATTGTATATGGAGCGATTGCGGGCTATTACGGCGGTAAAACTGATATGCTCATGATGCGTATTACGGAAATCATCGGCTCATTTCCCGAAATCGTAGTGGTGACATTGTTTATATTGTTTTTTGGTACAGGGATGTTATCAATAATTCTTGCACTGGTGGTACAAAACTGGATTGGTACGGCGCAGATGATACGAGCGCAGTTTTACCGCCACAAGGGCAATGAGTATGTGCTGGCAGCTCGTACACTGGGCGTGCGAGATATGTCCTTAATTTTCCGCCATATCCTACCCAATGCCATCGGGCCTATCATCACCCGAGCTACCATTGCCATCCCCGGAGCTATCTTCACCGAGTCCTTCCTCGCTTATATTGGTCTCGGTATCCGCGCCCCCGAATCCTCCATCGGCGTACTGCTCTCTCAGGGGCAAAAGGTAATGCAGCAGTTCCCAAATCAGGTCTTCTTCCCTGCTGTGATCATTTCAGTGCTGATGATCGCATTTAACATGCTGTCAAACGGCCTGCGCGATGCCTTTGATCCTACCCAGCGTGGCGCGTGAAAGGAGAATTACTATGGAACCTATTTTAAGTGTCAGCAATCTTTCTGTATCCTTCAAAGCCTATGCAGGCACCGTCCGCGCCGTAAAGGATGTCAGCTTTCAGCTCAATAAAGGTGAAACCCTTGCAATTGTAGGAGAATCGGGTAGCGGAAAGTCGGTCACCACCAAAGCGATTTTGGGTATCCTTGCAAAAAACGGACGCATTGACAGTGGAGAAATCCTCTATCAAGGTGAGGATATGGCAAGATACACCGAAAAAGACTTTTATAAAATCCGCGGCAAAAAGATCTCTCTCGTCTTTCAAGACCCTCTTTCGGCGCTCAACCCTATCATGAAGATCGGCAAACAGATCACCGAAGCACTACCGCGCAGTAAGGATATGGACAAAACCAAGGCTAAGGCACGGGTAATCGAGCTGATGGAAGCCGTGGGGATCCCCGACCCTAGTGTTCGATATGATCAGTACCCATTTCAATTTTCTGGCGGCATGCGCCAGCGCATCGTCATCGCCATCGCCTTAGCGAGCGATCCCGAGATCCTCATCTGTGATGAGCCTACTACTGCATTAGATGTCAGCATCCAAGCCAAGATATTGGATCTAATCAACGACATTAAGCGTGAGCGCAACCTCTCGATTATTTTCATCACCCACGATATGGGAGTGGTAGCCAATATGGCAGATCGTATCTGTATCATGTATGCCGGGCGCATTGTAGAGGTAGGCACTAGCGACGAAATCTTCTACAGCCCTGCCCATCCCTACACCCGCATGCTGCTTTCTGCCATCCCCGATCTTTACACCGAAGAAACCTTGTTTTCGATCCCTGGTGCTCCGCCCAATATGATGAATTTACCAAAAGGCGATGCGTTTGCACCCCGTAATAAATTTGCTCTGGCAATTGATTTTGAAGAAGAGCCCCCATATTTTCGTATTTCCGATACCCATTATGCTGCTACTTGGCTTCTGCATCCTTCTGCACCTAAGGTGGAGATGCCTGAGGTATTGGTTAACCGTATTAAACGCATGAGTGAAGGAGGACGGGTCTATGGATAACTGCAATGTCAACTTCCCTCATCCACTGCTGGAGGTAGAGAACCTATCCATGCATTTTACCACCAAACGAAGAGGCAAGAAAAACACCGTCAAGGCAGTTAATGATGTCAGCTTTAAGGTGTACCCCGGTGAAACCTTCGGCTTGGTGGGAGAGAGCGGCTGCGGAAAGACCACCACAGGGCGCACAGTGATCCGCCTGTATGACCCCACAGGAGGCAGTGTAAGATTTGACGGGCGGGTAATCAGTGGCAAAATGACCCCAGAGCTGCGACGCTATATAACCGATAACATTGCTATGATCTTCCAAGATCCTATTGCTTCGCTTAATCCGCGCATGACTGTGCAGGAGATCATTGGCGAGGGGCTTAAGATTAGAGGAATCACCGATGAGGCCCAACGTTATGACATGATCATCGATATGCTGCAACGAGTAGGGCTTCAGGAGGAGCATGCCACCCGCTACCCCCATGAGTTTTCTGGTGGGCAGCGCCAAAGGATCGGCATCGCCAGAGCCCTTGTTGTAAAGCCCAAGCTAGTAATTGCTGACGAACCGGTTTCTGCCCTTGATGTTTCGGTGCAAGCACAGGTCATCAACCTATTAAACCAGCTCAAGCAGGATCTTGGTTTGACCATCCTCTTTATTGCACACAATTTATCGGTGGTTAAGTATTTTTCTGATCGGGTTGGCGTCATGCATGATGGCAAGCTGGTAGAGCTGGCTGATTCAAAGGAGCTGTTTCAAAACCCTACCCACCCTTACACCAAGGCTCTGATGTCTGCCATCCCGCAGCCTGATCCCCGCAGCGAACGAAATCGTCAGCACATATATTATGACGTGCAAAGCCATGGCTATAGCGTGGATAATAGCCCCTCCTACCACGAAGTTTCCCCAGGCCACATGATTTATTGCTCTGATGAAGAGCTTCAAAAGTTTCAACAAGAATAACAATTACTGTGGAGGTACTATGCTAGCAATTAAAGATGGGCGGGTATTAACCGCTGCACACAAAGAATATGACAAAGCTACCCTGCTGATCGAAGACGGCCGGATCATTGCGCTTGGAGAAGATCTTGCAATCCCAAGCGAAGCAAAGGTAATCGACGCGCAGGGGTGCTGGGTGTGCCCTGGGTTGATCGATGCCCACACCCATATCGGGGTTTGGGGGGAGCCCAATACCAGAGGAGGTATTAGCGACGGCAACGAAACAGCAGCAGAGCCTGCGACCCCTCAGGTCCGTGCACTTGATGCCTTTAATATCTGCGACCCAGGTATTGCAGCGGCCCGAGAAGCGGGATTTACCGCTTGCTGCACTCTCCCAGGCTCGGGAAACGTCGTAGGCGGTACAGGCTTTGCTTATAAGCTGTGCCCGCGGGAAACGGTGGATCAAATGATGATACCTGGCACAGAGGTAATGAAATTTGCCCTAGGTGAAAACCCTCGATTTAACTATGGCACCAAAGGTAAAAGCCCTAAGACGCGCATGGGCGTGGGAGCTGTTTTGCGCCAAACACTCTTTGAAGCAAAGATCTACTCCGACCAGCTGTTAGAAGCACAAAACGACCCTGAAAAAAAGCCTCCTACACCAAATTTCCGACTGGAAGCTCTCGTACCTGTTGTACGGGGTGAAATGCTATGCAGAATTCACTGCCACCGTGCTGATGACATTGCAACGGCTATACGCATTGCCAAGGAGTTTGGACTTCGCTACTCCTTAGAGCACGCCACCGAGGGCTTTAAGCTGCCAGATATCTTAGCTACGGAAGGGGTCTTCTGCGTAATCGGCCCTCTAAATATGGGGCCTGCAAAGCAAGAGGTGTGGGAGTGCAACTTTGGTACGCCCGGAGTACTGGCAAATGCTGGTATCAAGATATGCCTCACGCAAGATACCGGCGTTATGACCAAGCTGCTCCCGACTTTTATCGGTCTTGCCATTGCAGAGGGCTTGAGCCACAAGGCTGCACTAGAGGCGGTTACCATTAACGCTGCTCGTCTTTTGGGCATTGATTCCATGACTGGCTCGCTTGAGGTAGGTAAAGCTGCGGACATCGCAATCTTTAACGGCGATCCTTTCTCCAATTATACTAAGTGCCTGCATACAATTATAGAAGGTCAGGTATTTAGCCACTCCTAAACAGTTGTTTTCGTGCTACCCTTGATCTTTATAACGGTCTCTAACCGCAAAAAGAGCCTAAGTCATTAAATTGGCTTAGGCTTTTTGTTTTGCAATGATCAACTGCTGCTCTATCAAATTTTTAGTACTCCTACACATGAGCAGGAAGTTCCATTCATAGTAACGAAAGGGGAGCACGTCCTTATACTCATACTCCGTAATTTAAATTTTGATGTTGCAGAAGCCAGCTCTCTCTACTCCCCCTGAAGGACGTTTTTACTATAGCCAGTACTGGGTGCCTTTTGCTGCCTTTTGCACCTCTTATATTCTATTTGTGGGCTTTGGATACGAGGTTAGATCAAACCGCTATTTGGCACCGGTAAAAGACTAACCCATAATATCCTTGCACATATCAATGAGCATTTTCGCTCCATCTCCAAGCTGTTTGCCACGTTGATAAACGGCAGAGAAGGCAATGGTTTTTGGGGTACTGCCTACATGAAAGGCACGGATGTTATTTCTATTTTTCATGTGATATAGGTAGCTCTGAGGGCAAAATCCTACCCCAAAGTCAAGATTGACAAGATTCATCATCGTCTGTATTTTCTTTAATACAAATATATCCTTTGGATGCAGGTTTGTCTCTTTGAGGATTTGGTCGCTATAGGTCCTTAGGCTTTGCCCTTCGGCCTGTAAGATAAAGCGCTCATCCTTAAAAATTTTTATATCAATCCACGGCACCTGCTGCTTGCCATCGGTAGAGTCTCTTAAAACCGGCAGGTTGGCGGGTGTAATGAGCAGTAAGCGATCGCTATGGATAGGTATATACTCAAACTCTCGCTTAATATATGGGCAGTTGCCAAAAAACATATCAATCTGATTGCTGTTTAACCGTTCTTCCATCTGGCTGTAAGTTTCCTCATACCAGATTAAATCAATATTAGGAAAGCGGCGGTAAAACTCATGAATCAGCGGAGGAGCAATATCGGTTGAGCGTATATCCTGAAAGCCAATGCGTAAGCGTTCCCGATATCCCTTAGAGATACTAGCCATCTCCAAGTCAAAGCTCTGCTTTAAATCGAGCATAAGACGGGCTTTCTCTACATATAGCTCTCCTGCACGAGTGAGTACAAAGCGTTTGCCGATACGCTCAAACAGCTTGTAGCCAAGCGATTCCTCCAGCCCCTTGATATAAAGGCTGAGAGCCGGCTGTGATATAAAAAGTCGAGAAGATGCCACTGATAGAGAGCCTGTTTTTGCTAACATGCAGACATACCGCTGTTCTTTTAAATTCATGCTTATCCCTCCTACCAATTACTTTTATTGTAACGGTAGATAAAAGCCTTGTCAACGCAATGCTTATAACTACAAATTATTTTGTAAATTGTTATGTACTTTTTAGCATTAAGATATATTAATCCTCGTAAATCCTAAAAATACAAACATTTTATCTTAATAATAAGAAAAACTTATGTTTTTAATAAGTTTATTCGAAGGGACCTTTTATTTACATTGCAAATTCCAAATGGTAGACTATGGTAAGATTATGATACAGAGGAGGTTAGGTTATGATCAAAGAGGTGGTTATACAATATATAGATGACCATGCTGCTGAGCTATTCTCAATGGCAGACGAAATTTTTGATAACCCGGAACTGGGTTTTAAAGAATACCATGCAGCCAAGTTGATTACCGATTGGCTAGAGGATCGGGGCTATGATGTAACAAGGGGGGTTGCTGGGTTTGATACGGCCTTTAAAGCAGTATACACTTCTGGAAAGGGTGGTACACCGATCGGACTACTGTGTGAATACGATGCCTTACCTATGGGGCACGCCTGCGGTCACCACCTACAGGGGCCGATTATGTTGCTTGCCGCCGAGGCTATCAGACACAGCTTAAATGGTGTAGATTATCAGTTGGTGATCTACGGAACACCAGCAGAAGAGGGCTTACAAGGAAAGGTACGCATGATAGAAAACGGTGCCTTTAAAGATATTGCTGTCGCACTAATGACCCACGCATCCCCCAATACCACCACCGACATAAAATCTCTCGCCGGATCTCGATTTTCGTTTACATTTACCGGTGTTGCCGCCCATGAATCACTGGCACCGGAACTATCTCGAAGCGCTATGGATGGGATGCTGCTTGCCTTTACCGGTCTCGAGTTTCTTCGTGGACATGTAAAGGAAGACGTCAAGTTTATAACCCTAATTAACGAATGTAACGGCGTATCCGGGTTTAAGGGCGGCAATGCCCTTGCTAACTGTCAGGTGGGGATACGCACCTACAGTCAGCAGGATATGCCCGACCTAGAGCACAGGGTATTGGAGGTGTTTCGTGGCGCTGCAATTATGACGGGAACCACAGTGGAGCATGCCCGTATAAGCAGCTCGATGGGCAAGCTGCCCAGTTACACCCTCAACAAAATCATTATGAAAAACGCAAAAGAGCTAAATATGCCCAACCAGCTTGCATATAGAGAACGTACCGGATCCACAGACTTTGCAGAAGTAACTCACATGCTGCCAGGCGCTGTATCCCGCTTTGTGCTCGTGCCAATTGGCGCCACATCTCACTCCCAGGCTTTTTTGGACAATGGAAAGGGGAGGCCCGCACACGAGGGGATAGTTATGGGAGCAAAGCTTATAGCCACTACCGCCTACGACTTAATTACTGAGCCCCTTCTATTTGAGGAGGTTCTTGAGGAGTTTCATCATGCTAAGGCATCGCTTGCAGCCACATCAGAAAAATAACTGGGTATTTTACGGCAAATGCCGAAAAATAATTATAATTAAACGGAGGGGTTAAAATGACTAAAGCTTTACTAAAGCCCGTATCCATTATTGTTGCCTTGGCAATGCTGATACTTACCACAGCCTGTGGCAACAACACGCCCGCAGCATCCACTCACACATCTACACTAAGCTCTACCCCCGCAGGCGAGGTGGTTGACACCGCCAAAAACACGCTGACAGTAGCTATTGATCGTGAGCCCGTTTCATTAGACCCACCAGATGCCAGCGTAAACGTTAAAAGAAACATTGAGTCAAGTATTTACGACACACTACTCAAATTTGATGAAAAGATGGTGCCGGTACCACACTTAGCCGAAAGCTACAAGCGCATAGATGAGTTGACCTGGGAGTTCAAGCTCAGAAAGGGCGTAAGCTTTCATAATGGCGACCCACTCACAGCCAATGATGTTGTTTTCACCTTTAAAAGACAACATAATCTCGCCACCGGTAAGGAGAATGTCTCAGCCTTTGATCCAGCCGGATATGCTGCACCCGATAACAACACATTTATTCTAAAAACTCTCAAGCCTTACGCCTTTACTGAGCAGCAGCTATGCTCGGTTGGTCTGGGTATTATGAATGAAAAAGCTGTGACAGCTGTGGGAAAAGATACACACGCACGCGCACCAATAGGCACCGGTCCATACAAGTTTTCTGCTTGGACACCTGGCTCAAGCATAACTGTTGTTAGAAATGACGGATACTGGGGCGAAAAAGCAAAGATGCAGACAATTGTGTTTCGTATCATCACTGAAGCCGCGACCCGCACCATTGAGCTTGAAGCAGGCGGCATCGACATAAATTTAACATTGGCCAATACCGACTCTGATAGAATTGATCAAAACCCTGCAACCGAATTAATGAGCGCACCATCCACTACACTGCGTTACATAGCATTTAACACCCAAAAGGCACCGCTTAATGATATCAAGGTTCGCCAAGCGCTTTACCATGCGACAAATGTAAAACTGATTTCTGAGATTGTATATGGAGCGCCAAAGAGTGCTACCACAGCAATTGCTCCTGTTCCGCCTGCTCTTCCGGGTGCAAACCCCGACCTGCCGCAGTATGCCTATGACCCGGCTAAAGCAAAGGCAATGCTTACAGAAGCAGGGCACGCAAGCGGCTTATCGGTTGAGTTTATGTATCTGCCAGGTGCAGCAAACGATATGCTGGTACAAATGCTACAAGAGATGTGGAAAGAAGCAAGTGTAACACTGGTGCTAAAACCAATGGAATCAGCCGCACTCACCGCAGCACTCAATGCAGGTGAGCACCAGGTATGCTCTGCCGGTACCTCTATGGGCCTTAATGATGCAGGAGATGGACTTAATAAATTCTTCCACTCTAAAAATATGAACACCTCAGCCGCCCGCTCAAACCTTAATGTCAAAGAAATTGATGAAGCTCTTAGTAAGATCTCTTCCACTTTGGATTCCGCACCTCGCATACCTTTGGTGTATGAGGCACAAAAGCTCATCCATACACAGGCTCCGCTTATCTATATCTGCCACACCAGCACTCTGGTTGGTACCTCAGACAAGGTGAGAGGATTTGTACTCCCCACTAACGGAATATATAACTTTGCAAACGTATACCTCGTAAAATAATGTTACCCAGCACAGGGGGACTCCCCCCTGTGCTGGCGATAACAAGAGCTCTTAAAGAAAGGAGCAGCTTATGCTTAAGTTTATCAGGCGAAGGATTATCATGATGATCCCTGTAATGCTAGGGGTTATGCTGGTGGTTTTTACACTGATGTATATTACTCCTGGAGATCCGGTAGATGCAATCCTGGGAGACTCTTACACCCCTGAGGCAGCACAGCAACTAAAAGATGAGCTAGGGTTAAACGGTGGATATATCCAGCGATTCGTCACATATGTGCTCAGCTTGCTGCGTGGCAATATGGGTATTAGTTACATCACAAAGCAGCCTGTTGCTACATTGATTTCTCAAACCTATCCTGTTTCTATGCAGCTTGCCTTTGCAGCGGTATGTCTCTCGGTTTCTCTAGGTATTGTGCTGGGGATTATCTCCGCTATTAAGCAGTATTCGTTATTTGACAATGTTGCCATGGCCTTAGCAATGGTCGGCAATGCCATGCCAAACTTCTGGCAAGGATTATTGCTAATTTTATTGTTTGCACTACAGTTAAAATGGTTGCCTGTATCGGGCTGGGGCGGTGCACAGTATATTATCCTTCCCGCGGTTACGATCGGTACCAGCTCGGCGGCGGCAATTGCTCGTATGACACGTTCCTCTATGTTAGAGGTAATTCGCCAGGACTATGTCACCACTGCGAGAGCCAAGGGCCAGACAGAATTTAACATCACCACCAAGCATGCGCTACGAAACGCACTAATCCCGGTAATCACCACGATTGGTATGCAGTTTGGTCATCTTTTGGGTGGTGCGGTGCTCACCGAGTCAATTTTTAACATACCTGGCATGGGTAGCATGATGGTTGCCGCTATACGCTCAAGAAACTTCCCTGTTGTGCAGGGCGGCGTTCTAACCATAGCGCTTACATTTAGCATCATCAATTTAGTGGTAGATATATTGTATGCCTATGTTGACCCCCGAATTCGTTCCCAGTATAAGTAAGGAAGGAGCATGGCAACCTTGGCTGATAATCATAACCTGATATTGACTGTTGATCCACTAATGGAGGACATGTTACACCATGACGACACCTTTAAAAAGCGCAGCCAGCTAAAAGAAATTTGGCGTAGATTTTATCGTAACAAAAGAGCTGTATTAGGTCTAGTGATGCTATGCATTCTGGTATTTTGCGCACTATTTGCACCTGCTATCGCTCCATTTGACCCCCTTAAACAAGATTATTACAATCGGTTTGCCTCTCCAAGCTTGGTGCATTTGTTTGGCACCGATGATCTTGGACGTGACATCTTTAGCCGCATTCTCTACGGTGCAAGGATCTCTGTTTCGGTTGGGTTAATTGCAGTTAGCATATCCAGCGTTTGTGGTTGTGCACTAGGTGCCGTAGCGGGATACTACGGAGGGATACTAGACAACGTAATCATGCGTTGTGTCGATGTGCTTATGGCGATACCAAGTATACTGCTCAACATATCCATCGTCGCTGCTCTGGGCACTGGGCTACAAAATGTAATGATAGCAATCGGCATTTCCAGCATACCGGGTTACTGCCGGATTATGCGTGCATCGATTCTTGCGCTTAGGCATCAAGAGTTTGTCGAAGCCTCACGGGCGGCAGGTGCCAGCGATTACCACATCATTGTTCGCCATATTTTACCCAACTCAATGGCGCCCTTGATTGTACAAGCGACCCTTCGTATCGGTGGGGCTATTTTATCCTGTGCTTCGATGAGCTTTATTGGCTTAGGCATTGTTCCCCCTACTCCTGAGTGGGGTGCCATGCTATCAACTGGTAGGACCTACCTACGCGATGCGCCCCACATGACTACCTTCCCTGGGCTCGCAATTATGTTTGCGGTGTTTGCAATGAACCTAATGGGCGATGGTCTGCGTGATGCGCTTGACCCCAAGCTAAAGGATTAAAGGAGTGACGGTATGCATACAAATCAACTTTTGGAGATCAAGAATCTAACCGTCCACTTTGTCACGGTTGACGGCATTGTCCATGCGGTAGAAAATCTAAACCTATCACTGGATGCGGGCAAAACATTGGGCCTGGTTGGTGAAACCGGTGCTGGTAAGACCACTACGGTAAAATCAGTCATGCGCATCTTACAAGAGCCGCCCGCCAAAATTTTAAGCGGCGAGATTCTATTCGAAGGAGAAAACCTTCTTTCTAAAACCAACCGAGAAATGCGCCATATACGAGGCAATAAAATCTCAATGATCTTTCAAGACCCCATGACCTCTCTTAACCCCGTAATTACGGTTGGTGAACAGATTATGGAGGTTATTAAGCTAC
>DAMCAP010000003.1:118062-141962 GCA_032059445.1 Oscillospiraceae bacterium | reverse complement strand
ATCGCTGACGAACCCACCACCGCACTAGATGTAACAATTCAGGCACAGGTACTTGAGCTGATGAAAAACCTAAAAACAAAGTATGAGACCTCGATGATTCTAATCACACATGACCTTGGAATAGTGGCTGAGATATGCGACTACATAGCAATCATGTATGCAGGTGAGATTGTGGAGCAGGGAACTAAGGAGCATATTTTTAGAAACTGTCTGCACCCCTATACCCGTGGGCTGTTCGATTGTATTCCCAACCTTGCCGAGGATGACATACAGCTTGTGCCCATCAGAGGTATGATGCCTGATCCTACCCGTATACCGCAAGGCTGCCGCTTTCACCCTCGTTGCCGATATGTAACTGAGCAGTGCAAAACACAAATTCCTCCTGTTATAATAACAGAGGATGGACATATGGTGAAATGTTTCTTGATGGAGAAAAGCCGAGGTGAAATACAATGAGTGATACGATACTGCAGGTAAAAGGTCTAAAAAAACACTTCCCTACCAAGCGTGGGATGTTACACGCAGTAGACGGAGTAAATTTTGACATAAAAAAAGGTGAAACACTGGGGCTTGTAGGTGAATCGGGCTGCGGAAAATCTACAATAGGCAGGCTGGTACTACGGCTTTTGGAGCCGACCGAGGGTGAAGTCCTTTTTAACGGCGTAGATATCACCAAGTTAAATCGACAGGAGATGCGACATACACGCCGCCAGATGCAGATTGTATTTCAGGATCCCTACGCTTCGCTAGACGGAAGAATGAGCATTTTTGAGAGCATCGGTGAGCCGTTGGTAGTGCAAAAAGTTTACCAAAACAAAGCCGATTACGAAAAGCGTGTATACCAACTAATGGAGACCGCTGGGCTGGCCAAACGTCTTGCTAATGCTTATCCCCACGAGTTGGATGGTGGACGACGCCAACGTGTTGGCATTGCCAGAGCGCTTGCGCTTAATCCATCATTTCTCGTGCTCGACGAGCCTGTGTCGGCACTAGACGTGTCAATTCAGGCTCAGGTATTAAACCTTATGCAAGAGCTGCAACGTGATTTAGGGCTGACTTATCTGTTCATCTCTCACGACTTGTCGGTTGTAAAACACATTAGCGACCATATAATAGTCATGTATCTCGGGACCATAGTAGAAAAGTCGGACTATAAATCTTTGTTTATCAATCCACTACACCCCTACACACAGGCACTTCTCAGCGCAGTGCCAATACCCTCTATTGACATAGAGATTAACCGAATTATCTTAGAGGGCGATGTTCCCAGCCCCATAAATCCCAGGCCCGGCTGCCGCTTCGCGGGACGTTGCCGCTATGCAAAGGACATCTGCCACAATGAAACACCCCAACTGACGCAACGAGCTCCCGGGCGACTAGTGGCCTGCCACCTACAGGATTTTTAATCTGTCTGTCATTGAGGGCTTAGCAAATTAGTTGTATATATTAATTTTCAAGTAATTACTTTTAAATAGGAACACACCATTTAGAAGGAATAAAAAAGAGTCTTGTAGGTAAAGGAACCCATATTTAACCCTAGAAATACACAACTTAAAGCACTATATAGTGATACGCATTCGTAAATATGGCCGTGTTGTTGATGGTATAAGAGATCGTTGCCTTCAGTCAAGCACCATAACTATCAAAGTGACCGGAGCAAGTGTTCTGGTCACTTTTGTACTCCAACAACAGATTAAGAATAGGTATAACACTTTAAAGGCAATAATGGTTACATTATTAGCTACGTTATGTCTACAGTTTTTACCTCATAGGCAGTAAGACTACGAATCTAATCAATAGTAATAAGAGTTACACGCAAGATATATACAAATGTAAAAAGACCTAGACATTTGACTGTCTAGGTCTTTTATGGTGGTGGAGCATAGCATTCAGAAAACGAACCATTACTTTGTTTTTGTCAACGGCCTATTTGGCTGTGTATTTCTTCGGGAAAGGGAGTTGCAAGAAAAAACATAGCGAATATGGTGCGTTCTTTTCTGTCTGACTCAAGCTGGTGTTACTATTCAAAAATTAGATTTACTGTCCACTACGACCTTGCAGGTTTCTAAGGGTTTCGTTAATCTCAGTAGCATCTTTCCAATCGAGCTTCCATGTAATCAAGTTAACTGTTATATATACGATAAGCACTGCAAAGGCAAAAAGAAATGCACTGGCAGGGCTGGTGAGTATCTTAGCCCAAAACCCGAATCCAATAAGCACGATCTCGAGCACGATGAAATGGAGCAGCTTTCGCATGAGCGCCTGTTTGAGCGACAGTTCCTTATGGGAATAGGTAACAATAGAAGGTGCAAGGCTAAGAAAACCAAAAATAAACGGAGAAAAAAAGCTCTCATAGCCAAACTTTGCTGTAGGGTCAAGGGTTAGCCCCAAAATAGCTGTTGCTGCCGTAATGCAAGTGGTAATAACAAAGAACTCCAATAAGGATCTTTTCAAAAACGTCTTAAAGCTCATATTCGTTCACCTAGTAATCGTTTTTTTAAATCCGGTACATATTGCCTAGATATAATCACCTCTTCCCCATTAAACATCCTTGCCGAAAACCGGCCGTTCAAAATAGGGCGTACATGGTCTATTTTCATTAAGTTAATCACGAAAGATTTTGAGCACCGAAAGAACTTTCTGTCTGAATATTGCATGTCAAATTCATACAGCTTATATTTCAGCTCATAGACCTTTTTTGAGGTATATGCAAAGGTCTTATTATCAACTGCCTCCACATAAAGGATATCCTGTATAAAAATCTGGTTTACCCGTTCATCGGTATACCCCGCAATTGTGGCACCTGTCGAATTGATGAAGCTTACAATGCTTTTTACATTTTCATCTATCTCATAGCATTGGATAATCGCTTCTTCATCTTGATCATGCTCTATCTGTTTTACAGAAACCTTCAATGCAGCACCCTCTAAATTATATTGTGTTTACACTCTCGCTAAGGGTAATACCCTAACTATAAGCTGAGTAAACAAATCAGTTTGGTATAATGGCGATCGCGAGTATTATACCATGTTTTGGGGGCCGCCTTCAAGTTTCTATAAATTTATTACAGAACTCCATTTACACTCGCTCTAATATTCTTTTTGTAAGTTGAGTGGTTTTGAATCCTTAAGTGTATAGTCAAAAAACTCCCGTATAATTTTGTTCATTGCATTGATACAATATCGACTGTCTACTGTATCCGTACCGAGCATACGAGCCAGTGTGGGTGAAAAAAGCGGCAGATCGGTAAAATTGAGATGCCCTGAGTCACGGATTACTACATCATAAGCTTCATTTGCAACTGCACTAGCAGAAAGGTTACTATAAACTGTTCCCTGTTTTAATGCGTCCTCATAGTGGCGATCATTATATAAGTTTAGCAAAGGCACAGGATAAGCATCTGTGTTTAGGATAGCTTTACCATCCTTAAAATCAATCTCTTCGCCTATCATAGTACCATCAACTACGATCACCGCATCTACGTCTAACCGCTCCCGTCCTAATTGCGCTGCCGCAGCACCACCAAGAGAATGCCCAAAGAGCCCGATCTTTTCAAAGTTAATCAAGGGATAAACAGAGTTCGGTATCTCATTTGTTTCATTATTTAGCATCTTATTTAACACCAAGTTGATATCATCAACACGTAAATCAAGCCACTCATGTGTTTTGTTATAGCTTGTATATTGGTCATAAGCATTATTTGTAATGTTGATTGCATCATTTAAGAACTCCATATTTACCAACGTCGTGCTGCCGTCATTATGCTCAGCCCAAAAGGCATGGTAGCTATGATCAATACTGCATACTACATAGCCGTTACTGGCGAGATCTTCAAAAGTCGAGAGGTTACTGCCCCGGTACCCAAACGACCCATGAGAAAATATAGCAAGTGGGTAGGTACTCTTAGCTTCCGCATTTGCTGGATACCAAAACTGCACAGTCAATTTCCTATCTGTCTTAGAATAAGGATCAATGCGCAATGGGTCGATGAAAGTAACACTTGTGGTATCCACAGAATAGGAACCAGTAGGCACAATAGGATTAAATTGCGGAAACAAGATGCCAGGTAGGATTGAGATCGCTAGCACTATACACCCGGTTATACAAGAAAGAATAGTAGTAAGGAATCTATATTCTCTCTCTACCTGTGGTCGGGTTATAAAATACTTAACGCTAAAGATTGCGGAGATCGCAAGCAGAGTAAACAATCCTAGCCAGCGAAAGCTCCACCAATAAACACCTGTAAATAATAGTAAGGAAAAAATAGCAAAGGCCATTATCTGAATTATGTGCTTCATCTTTGTCTGATAATTCTTTGTCGCTAGTCTGTATACAAAAAATCCGATCTGCACGCCAAGGGCAATTAATAATGTGATGATTCCGATCATGGTGTTACTTCCTTTCTTGATATTACAATCGTAGTATATATGATCCGAATTATCTATTCAATAAGTTTTCATGTAAGTTGCATTTAGCTAATGTAAGTTACATAAATCTATCATGCAGTCTTATAAGATCAAATTTCTTCAGATCTATCGGATAACCGTCATACCTAGTTGCATATATTAACTCAGTTACGAGCAATAAGGTGTATGCATCAAAGATATGACAGCTGTGAGAAGCTCATTCGTTAGTTTCTCGTTGAGTTCAACTCCCCTCGCCTCATGCTCGACGCTACCGCTGCCGAGGAACTGGATGACTATGATTCGCCTGAAAACGAAAAAAACACGAACCCGCAAGAAGCGGTTCGTGTTCTTAATGATATGGTGGAGACGATCGGGATCGAACCGACTACCTCTTGAATGCCATTCAAGCGCTCTCCCAGGTGAGCTACGCCCCCATTTGTGTGACAAACGTATTATACTATATCTATTGGCAACATTCAAGTGATTTTATAAAATTTCTTGCAATATTATAACGAATAATAAGCACTCCATAAGAATTTTCCATGTGCTTCTTAATAGAGAAGATAAGTGGTCATCTGTTTTGGTGTGTTTAGTATGGTAAAGCCTCAGACAGTATGAGATAACCTTGAGGGTGTTTTTTAAGCCAAAGGTACCCCAACAAATTGTATACAGGGGAATCCAAGCAAAAAGAATCAGAAGACGCTATCATCAATCCCTATTATGTGATCCCCAGCTCCAACAGTTCCCTCTCGCGGCTTATCAATATTGCAGAAAACTTGTTTAATGTCAGATTTCACGCTTCTTTTATTTTGCTATTGACATTGCTGTTTATATGTTGTATAATAAACAAATATTCTAAATGTAGCGATTGATAGCCGTGGGTTCTAAGTCAGTTTTCATTTTGACTTAGTAGACCTATGGTTTTTTTATTTTGCACCAGAATAACATATTATTAAGGAGGTACAGTTTATGAATAACGGTACTGTGAAATGGTTTAACGAAATCAAAGGATTTGGGTTTATCGCGATAGATAATTGTAATGAAGATGTATTTGTACATTTCTCCTCTATCTTGAGTGATGGCTTCCGTTCCTTGCAGGATGGACAGAAAGTAATTTTTGATGTCCTAGCTGATCCAAAAAACCACAAGCTGCATGCAATTAATGTACGTGTAGCTTAGTGGTCGCAATCGATCCGCTCTATTAGGGGCGGTTTTTTTGTGCCTCTTTCTGATTTGAAGAGTTTGCCTAATCTACCCATCAACCAACCATACGTATAATCAACGAGAACTTACAAATACTTTTGTTGAGGTGATATTGATGCCCAAAGACAGCCAACTTGACCCTAAAGAAGTACGGAAACAGAAATCCAATGGCGGCCCGACGTTTGCAGAAAGTGCACTCGATGGCGAAGGTCGAAACAACAAGAAGCAGTCTGGCAATCGCCATAAGCCAGGCGACGATAAGAAATAGCTTGCCCTTACGGGTGAGCTTTTTTTATTTCTGATCTTTCCCGAAACTCCTCAAACGCAATCTGCCCCTTTCATCTGTTCCGGGATATATCGCATTTTTGCTTCCGCTCCACGCCCTTTTGGGTAGTCAGCACTCTACCGAAGGAAGGTACTTCCACAAATATCTGCTTGTAAAAGAGCCCCCTATCGTGGAATAGGGCCACGATTGGAGGGCTTTATTATTGATCTTTTATTTCAAAAGTTTCGCTAAACTCAAGGGTGCTCATTATTTTTTTCTGAAAAGCCACGGTACTCTCATTATTTAACCCTTTCGTGATAAAATGTATCCAAATATTGTAACCATCTTTTTCAAACTCGTATGAATAGAAATAAGAACGCTTTTCCTCGGGTAGCATTCCATTTTCTTTCGTCGCTATTCCAGTGCAGTATAGAGTTAATGGAATCTTACCCAACATGTGTTCTTCCTTTCTAAAATGCTGCTCCCGCGTTAATTTATGAATATGGTCCTGTGCGGACGCTTCAGGCGTATTGATCTCATATAAAAAGCTTGTTACCCCATAGCAAGCATCTAATTGATTTTGATCAAATATTAACCTATCTATATCTTCCGTATGTGGTAGCTCATACCTGTAAGAAAGTCTATTCTCGACCCACAATTTTGGGAGCCAGATGGTTGCTGCTATATTTTCCACAGCTCGGAAGTTAGGGTTTCCTACCTCGCCAAAATACAAATCAACTTGATGAAAATTCTCCTCGTCCACAAGTTTCTTCTGTGCATTTGAGCTTTCATAGATATAGAATCCTATTCCCGTTATTAATGCCAACACGAATAGCGGAGCCGCAAATTTTCTCATGTTACCCCTCTTAAGTTAAGTTTGTAAAAACCATCAAAATTAATATAACAAATTTATCAATTAATTACAAGGCAACCCAATAGTCAGACGTATAGCCACGCTATCACAGGCGAGTTAAGTAGGATGGATTCGGACCCCAAAAATTCATTTTGCAGCGTATTTCTTAATCTGAAACAACGATATATCTACGTTTTTGCGAGTATTCTCATCTGTACATAACACGAATATTTCTACCCTAATATGAAAATTGTGTTTCAAAGTGCGTTTATTTCAGGCCGCATATTTCATGTATGGATTAAAATATAAAGCACCTCTTTCAACACATACGGAGCGTTGGAAGAGGTGCTTTGATTTTATTATGCTGTGCTCTGCGTTTACACCGTATATAGCTGACTCGGGTATTTTATTTCATGTTAAAATATATCCCTCTTCGCCAGCTTATAATCTGCGATTGATAACTTACGTCTTACATCGATGCCGTAAGGGCATTTGGGCGTACATTTACCGCAATCGGTGCAACTATCAGCCTTAACCTTCAGTTTGGAATAGAGTTTCATAGCCATATCTCGATTGCCAAACCAAAAGCGCAGCCGCTCCTTTAAGGCATACTCAGCAGCATTGGTCACGATACCATCCGCCATTTGCCGATCGAAATAGCCCTCATACAGGAAGATATCGGTTAGAGGTATGTTCTCGGGGCAAACCATGCATTTCCCGCATTGTCTGCATACATAGGTACCAAGCTCAGGAGCGTTCGTATATATGTCTTCCATCTCTTCCTGTGACATTGTCTTGAATTCATTTGCATAACGCAAATCGACCTCAAGTAGTTCTCTATTATTGATACCTGCAACGACAACGGATACCGGCTGACTAAAGGCGTAACGGAACGCCTGCGGAGCAGAGCGCCACAATAGCCCATCTGCTACCGGTTTCATTAAGATAACTGCGGTATTATTTTTATTTGCTAATGGTAGCAATACCTCTTGTATCTCGGGAAAGTTAAAATGATCGTAATAATTGATGGTCGTCATCACAGCATCAAAAGGATATTCCTTTAACGCTCGGATTAACACATCGGGTTGCCCATGCATTGAAATCCCTATGTGATGAATACGGCCTTCCTTTTTGGCTTGCATTGCTCCTTCCAATGCACCGCCGGGAGCAAGTATCTGATCCAAATCCTCCATAGTTCCTACAGCATGCATAATGAGAAGATCTACAAAATCGGTTTTAAGGTTATTCAAGCTACGATCTAAGGAGGCTAACAAGCCATCCCTGGAACGTTCTCCTGACTTTGTAGCAAGAATGTACTCGTTTCTTCTTGCCGATACACATTGTCCTATCTTTCTTTCCGACTCTCCATTCCCATAGCTGGCAGCAGTTTCAATATAATTACCACCCTCGTCCAGATAATGGTTTAATAGATAGTTCGCCTCGCTTACCGGAATTTCCAGCAAATGAAATCCACCAAATCCAAGAATTGAAGTATGTAAACCTGTGTTGCCAAATGACCGTTTTTGCATAATAACACCATACCTTTCTTGTTTCGTAAATAGGCCTAATTTATCTAAGTTTAGTCTACCATATAGCGTTGTAATAATAAACCTGTTACGGAATATTTACCTATAAAACAAAAAACCCTCTAGCCCATGCTGAAGGGGATCACTAAAGTACGTTACGTATAAGAACTGTTCTTCTTTTTATCAATTAAGCTTTATCTACCATACGCTTCTCATTAAGGAGACGTGTAGAGCTCAATGGTTGCTGATCAATGATTTTTTTTAACCATCCTTTTCGTGTACTTAAATGCTCTCTTGCTGTATGGGAATAAAACAATTTGCTACACAAATAATAGTAACACATGAAATGGCATCTTTCATTTCATACTCGTCTATTATATCCGCTGGGGAATTATATAAGCGCTTAGAATTTAAAGGAGGTTTTTATGAAAAAGGAGCCAACAGAAAGACAACTACCCTCTACACCGGGTAACGCCAAGCACAAGTCACGGCAGGTAAAAAAGAAGAGCGGAGATACCTCTAGGGAAAACACACAAGACAAGAGATAATACTTGAAGCCCAGTAGAAAATTTATAATATTTCAAGTAATCATTTTGATGTTTTCTCCTTTAAGGATATCTTAATTACAATAAGAGTTTAAATAATAATTCTTTTACAGAAAGGCAAATTTATCGTGAATAATAATAAAAACCGAATGAAAGACAGACCTAAAAGCAACCCAACACTACGAGAAATGGAACCGAAAGATAACGCCGATGTAGGTATCATAAACGGCAAAAAGATAGGCCTGCATGCTAGCGAGAATGAGAAAGCAATGAGGGATAAAAGATGAATAAAATGCTTTGCAGTGTGTCTGGTATCCAGAATAAAACCCAAAAGACTCAAATTAAGAATTCGTTGAACAAGATAGAGGGCGTAGGCGAGGTCGGCGTCAATTTAACGACTGGCACCATTAATATTGAATATAATGCCCCAGCTACAGAAGCTGACATTAAGAACTGTATTGAGAATGCAGGCTTTATAATTATTTATCAGTAACGTCTTTTATGCCTAAGGTCCAGAAACTTGGTTGATAAGTTTTGAGGCAGGGGTTCGGCTCCCCTCGCCTTCACCATCATGCACCAAGCCGAATCCCAAACTGCTATCATCTTAACAGCCAAGGTATTTATGCTTATGGTGCCACTGGCTTAGAACCAAAGAAAAAGATAAAGCCCGATCCTGTAAAAAGGATCGGGCTTTATTTTCACCAATGAAGTATACACTGCAAGCGAATGCTACTGATGGCGCTGAGCCAAAAAGCATGGTATTCGTATTCATTAGGTTAAACTAAGCTTTTATTGCCCATCTCATTTTTGTTGAGCGTGCGCGACTGTTTAAATTGCACTCTTCCATCGAAGGCCTTATTACTTCAGTTGCAATTTCACTGTAAATGCCTTCACGCAGCATAGCTTTGAATGACTTTTTTACCAACCTATCCTCTCCCGAATGGAAAGTTAACACAGCAACTCGCCCTCCTTTTGCAAGGATATTCGGGAGCTTTTCTAAAAACTCATACAAAACTTCAAATTCGCTGTTAATGTCTATCCGCAATGCTTGGAATGTTCTTTGGCATGATTTTTTTACCGCTTCTTTTCTTTGAGCTGACGGAATAAATTTGAGAGCCTCTTCAATAATTTCCTGCAGTTGCATAGTTGTAGAAATATCAACATTTCTTCTGATTTTTGAAATAATAGTATTGGATATTTCTTTTGCATATGGTTCATCTGCATTTTCTTGTAACATGCCTTCTAATTCTTCCTGTGTCACATTTTTTAATCGATCAGCGGCAGAAATACCTTTTTCAGGATTTAGCCTTAGGTCCAATGGGCCATCCCTTTTAAAGGAAAACCCTCTGTCGGGATTGTCTATCTGCATAGATGAAACACCTAAATCTGCCAAAACAAAATCAAACTTACCTGCCTCAGCAGAAACTTCATCGATATTAGCAAAATTAATATGCTTGATTGTTAATAGGTTCGGGCCGTAGCCTAATTTCCTCAAGCGTTCTTCTGTTTTGGCTATTTCGATAGGATCTATATCCAAAGCGTAGATATGTCCTTTGTTTTCTAAACATTTTAGCATTGCTGATGTGTGACCGCCATATCCTAAAGTTGCATCTAAACCGATTTGTCCCGGTTTAATATCCAAAAAATCCAATATTTCTTGAACCATTATAGAGATATGCATACCAGCAGGAGTATTGCCTTTTTCTATTATTTTCTCTACTATATCTTTGTATTTTTCAGGTTGCAATTCCTTGTATTTTTCATTAAAACGCTTCGGATGTGTACCATTATATCGCACACGCCTTTTGTGTACTTGATCTTGATTCTCCATGAAATATTCCTCACATTCTACTAATGATTATATTGCCTTTATGTTTCCATTATAGCATTTATAACCCCATACAAATACATCATATGAATGAGTTTTGTAAACTTAGGGTAATTATTAAAAATAATTCAATACCTCTTTCCTTAATTAATTTCAGTCCCACACGACCTGATTTTGCTCATCAAGTAAAAATGACAGGTTACAGGTTAATTTTATCATGTATTATCATTACATTAAACCTCTTTACAACAAATTCTATATAAACAAAAATCCCCCCATCAACCTACAGCATCACGCCATAGGTCAGTGGGGGTACCGTTATGCTATTAGCTTTTTAAAAACTCACGGGCTACGGCGCATATCCATCTTTACATCTAGGCTGTGCGTCAGGATCAGCAGGTCCTCATCGCCTTAAACTCCCATGAGTGCAAATATGTTATCCTATACACTACTTACCTTTTTTAACTTTTTTTATTAGTTCGGGTTGAGGAGCAACCGGTCTTGGTGTGGAGGAAGCGAAAGTAACTGAAGGCTTCTTATCTGATTTCTTGGGTTTCTTTGTTTCTTTTTTAATATTTTTATCAGCCATCTTTTTTGTCATCCTTCTTAATTTCATAATACTGTATTATTTGAATTGCATGGACAGTACCCATAGCAAATAAGATTTATATTACAGCTCTTTATAAGAATTGTCAACACTACTATTATTTTGCCATACGTTTCTCAAAAAACATCCCCTCTAGCCGGAGCTGGAGGGGGTTACTTGAGTAAGCTATGTTATAAAATAATGCGCAACTCAATTTTTGTATAGGCTTTGCTGCCCTTCCAATAAAGAATGTTTTGTAATAGTGGAAGTTGCAGCTTTGCGATAACCGCTAATTTTGCGTGGTAAAACCTTCACTATGCCCGAAGATGTTTACTTACCAATACTGCTCTTGGATGATTTTTCGCTTTTTGAGCCTTTAATATTTCCGAATTGCTTCTTGGGGCGTCCCTCTCTATGCTTAAGCCCAACTGACTTAGAATTACGTTCCTTTTTGTTGGAGTTCTTTGGTTCATTCTGCTTTGGTGTGTGGTTGGGTTTCTTGTCTGCCTTACCATTTTGTGCACCACCACTACGGGCTTGGCGTGGCTTAGGCGGCTCCTTGGGAGCAATTTCTCTAATCATCAGAGGGTACGGATGCTCTTTTACAACAGGTATCCTTTTGCCAATCAGCTTCTCGATATCTTCTAAATATGGAATCTCTTCAAACATGCAAAAGCTAATGGCAATACCGCTTGAACCTGCACGGCCGGTACGGCCTATACGATGAACGTAGGTCTCTGGGACGTTCGGTAAATCAAAGTTAAATACATGAGAAAGCTGCTGAATATCAATTCCTCTTGCCGCTATGTCGGTAGCAACAAGCACTCGACATTCTCTTGTTTTAAATTGCTCCAAAGCAAGCTGTCGTGCATTTTGTGATTTATTTCCATGAATGGCTTTTGCAACAATATTTTGCTTTGCAAGCTCTTTTACAACTCTGTCTGCACCATGCTTTGTTCTTGTAAAGACCAGTGCAGAGTCAATATCGCTATGCTTCAGTAAATCCACAAGCAGCTTTTGCTTGTTGCCCTTATCGATAAAATAAACTGACTGATCTATTATTTCAACTGTAGAAGATATAGGAGCTACTGTAATAGTGACTGGGTCTACCAAGATTGAGTTTACAATACCTTTTACTTCGTTGGGCATTGTTGCTGAAAACAGTAGGTTTTGGCGCTTGGGTGGAAGCATCTTAATTACTTTCTTAACGTCATGAACAAAGCCCATCTCCAACATGCGGTCAGCCTCATCCAATACAAATATTTCTATCTGGTTTAGTGAAATTAGCCCCTGCTGCATAAGGTCGGTTAGTCTTCCCGGTGTTGCCACAACAACATCCACACCACGTTTCAATATCTCAACTTGCGGAACCTGCGATACACCGCCGAAAATAGATGTGCAACGCAGACTTAAATTCTCTCCGTATTCGCGAAAGCTCTCATCAATCTGGATTGCAAGCTCTCGGGTCGGCGTAAGAATCAGTGCTCGGATAGGCACAGGTTTCTTTTGGGGCTTTTGTGATAACAGCTGCAGGATTGGGATAGCAAATGCAGCGGTTTTACCTGTCCCGGTTTGTGCACAGCCTAATAAGTCGCGTTGCTCCAACAAGTGTGGAATAGACTGTACCTGAATAGAGGACGGTTTCTCATACCCCTTTTTTTTAAGGGCATCTAAGATGGGATTGATAATTCCAAGGTCTTTAAAGTTCATACAAATTAGTTTCCTGTTTTGCGCTTTGCAATACCATTAGCAATAGAGAAAACGCAGCCTTTCTTAATAACAAATGCACGCAGAATAAATATAATCTGTGTGCATTTCATGATAATATATATTTTTATATTTATATTATAACATATATGATGGCAAAAGTATAATAAAAGTTGCATCCAATTAGGAAGTTCTCACCACTTGATAAAATGATAATACACCCACATTAAAAGGCTGTGAATTGAGTAGCCATAATTGCGAACTTGCCCAACTAAACATAATGCATAGTTATCTTCCATGAGTTCTCTACATGTAATGTTCATACCTAGATATTATTCTACTTCTCTCAATCGTTCTACTATGCTTTGTGTCACAAGACTCTTATATCCTAGGTACGGCACAACATAAGAAATAAACAACATAAACGGTATACAAATCAAAATGGGTAACACCGTAAATCGATAAGAGAAAAACCAAAAAACACTTTCAAAAGCGTTACCTATAAGTGGGCCTGTAGCTACGCTCAGTATCAGGCATAGCAACACAGCACCTATGGTGTAGTATAGACTTTCCCAGATCAGCATAGTTTTTAATTGCTTACCAGTCATGCCGATGGACTGTAGCATGGCGAATTCCTTTCTGCGGGCAATAATGCTGGTCAAAACTGCATTTAGGAAGTTTAAAATACCAACTAGCCCAATCACAAAGCTTAGAACACTCCCTAGAAGCACAAACATATTACGGAAGCTTTCAAACTCAGCCCTATAGGTTTCCTTACTCTCATAATCATACTGTGCTCCCTCACTTTGTATATACTCAGATAAAAATCTCTCCATAGTAGGGATGGATTCCTCTGTTGCATCAAAAGCATAGTACATGGTGGTACTGGAGCCTGTATCCCTGATGAAGGTATCTGCGCCTAATACAAACTGATCTGCGCCGTAATATCGATAGCTTAAGCTATGCGGTATAACCACCAACGCTGCAACTTCATATTCAACATCATGGTATTCCAATACTCGCTCTCTAAAGCTAACATCTTCCGGAATAATACCCCCATATACTTCTCCGGTATCGGGATTATAGTATTCCAATTTATCGATATATCGGATTGTTATTTTGTCCCCCAGCTTTGCCCAATGGCTGTCAGGTATTAAATTCCCATAATCATCTTCAAAGTAAACAGCTGCGATATAGTTTCCGGATAGGTCGTTAAGTTTTTCGATGTTTCCGTTAAAAGTGGTGATTTTTTTCAAAAGGAAATTCTCCATACCGTACAGCTGCACACGGTCGGATATGTTTCCGTCAGGTAGTTTTTCAGCCTCATCAATAAACTGCTCCAGATTTTCCGGTGAGTAGTACGCTTTATTTTTTTCTCGATAATACTCTTCCGGAGCAAACCCGAGCATGGGTGAAACTTTGCCGTAAACGCGTCCTCCATCTACAAGCTCTCCTTGGCCCTGTAGCAATGAAATGGTGTCTTCGTCAACTGCCACGCCTCCCCAGCCTTGTGTTACCTGAAAATATCCTGCTTCTGATATAATAAAATCCACTACAACATTACGTAAATATTTATCCATATCAAAGCCATTGGTAAAGGTGAATGTAAGGTTTAGTAAGATAATGGCGAGGGATAAGGAAATAACGGTAATCGCTGTTTTTGCGCGGCTGCGGCCCAAATTTGCATGGGCCATCTTGCTTAGAGAAGTGCCTACGATGCTTTTTCGGGTATCCTTCGTGCTTTTTGTCCCCTTTGCATACCGTACAGCTTCAATGGGCGACACATTTGCTGCGATTTTTCCGGGCTTTGAGCAGGAGAGGAGGACTGTAAGCAGTGCAAACAATGCAGAACCAACAAAAATCAGCGGGCTTCCGCTTTTCACATTCATAGTTAAGCCATTTAGCCGTGCAAAAATTACTGGCGCGAGCGTTACACCAACCAAATACCCTAATAGCAGTCCAATAGGAATCCCAATCGCAGAAAGAACAAACGCCTGCTTTCGGATAATCCGTTTAAGCTGCTTAGGCGTAGTCCCAATGGTCTTTAAAAGTCCATAGAAACGAATATCTCCGGCAACCGATATCTGGAATACATTGTAAATGATCAAATATCCAGTAAAGATAATCAGTAGCAGCAGCAACACAGTACCAACCACCGTTATAGGGTCTATGCTATCGGCAAGCTGCGCACCGGTATATCCCCAGTTTATCCCTGTGGCAATATAATTAGATTGGCTCCTGTCTTGATCTTGGTAACCGTGATTTGCAAGCAATTTTTGGACATCACCCCTGATGTTTATGGAGCTTTTAAACATCATGTCCATATTCCACGTGCCGGTCATGCCATCATTACCGATAGTTCTCAGTTTTTTGAATATTTCTTCTGCACGGCTGTGCGGAATCAACACGTGACTGGCAACGATTGCTTCATCATAATCCCAGAAGCCGCTTAAAGTAAAAGTTTCGGTAGTTTCTTTGCCGTCTACATCAAAGGTCATAGTAAACTGTGTACCAACCTCTGGCTCGATTTGAAGCAAAGATAATACCTTGGTATCGGTTGCAGCCTCATTGGTACCCTCTTTCGGAAAATCGCCCTGAATAGGGTCTAAATACATCCATTTTCTTTGATTCTCATCCGAATACCCTACCTCTACATGGGATTTGTTAAAAGGAACATCAGATGGCATTCCTACAAAGCGGCGCAGCCCGTATTCTTTAATCAGAGGATCATCCTTAAATTGATGAAACTGCTCTTCAGCGAGATACTTTAAGCCACCGTGCGCATATCCACCAACTTGACGAAAATTCGCCTGCTCAAAAGCCTCTTTAAAGGACATCCCTATGGTAAAAACAGTTGTAAAAAGCATAGCTGTCAAGGCGATAGCAATAACAGCGATTACATTGCGTAGGCGATTTGATTTTAGCGCTTTTACTGCAATACGATTAATTGTTTTTTTGTTTTTCACCTTATACATGAGGACCACCCACGATCTTTCCGTCCTCAATGCGGATAATGCGGTCTGCAAGCTGGGCAATTTCCTCATTATGGGTGATCATCACAATGGTCTGCTTAAACCTTTGGCCTGTAACCTTCAGTAAGCTTAAAACATCCTGACTAGTTTTGCTGTCAAGGTTTCCTGTCGGTTCGTCCGCTAAGATGATTGCTGGCTTAGAGGCAAGAGCACGAGCAATAGCAACTCGTTGCTGCTGCCCACCAGAAAGGTTATTGGGCAAGTTTTGCAGCTTGGTTTCTAGTCCAAGAGTTTTGATGATGTCATTTACATATTCGTTGTCCGCTGTATTACCATCAAGCTGAACGGGCAGTACGATATTCTCGTAAACATTCAGCACTGGTACAAGATTGTAGCTTTGAAAGACAAATCCGATCTTTCTTCGACGAAAGATGGTCAGCGCTTCATCCTTCAGGCTTAGAATATCTTGTCCATCCACAACTACTTCGCCCGAGGTGGGGTAATCAAGCCCGCCCAACATATGCAGTAGTGTCGATTTACCGCTACCTGATGTGCCTACGATTGCAACAAACTCACCATTTTCCACAGTCATGTTTACCCCATCCAAAGCATGGACGGCGGTGTCACCACTGCCATATATCTTCTGTAAACCTCTGGTTTCAAGAATAGTCATGTAATATCCTCCGTAAAAGTCTGTATTATATTCCTATAATACAACTATACACGGAAAATCTTTCGAGAGTCTTTCTAAACTCCTCTCAAATCTAACAGTTTTGAAAGATTCAGCTATCAAGAGGAAGGAAAACGGAAAAGGTGCTTCCCTTGCCAAGCTCGGATTGCACTTTTATATACCCACCCTCATCGGCGATGATTTGTCTTGCAAGGTATAGCCCTATGCCTACGCCTTCCTCATCGCTGACAGTTGGAGAGCGATAAAAACGGGTAAAAACTTTTGCTGTTTCCTCTTCGCTGATGCCAATACCCGTGTCTTTAATATCAATTCTGGCAAACAACTCATAAACAGCTACACAAATATGAATACTTCCGCCTTGAGGGGTGTATTTGGCGGCGTTATCCACAATGTTATAGATAGCCTCTGTCGTCCATTTGGGATCAAATACGGCAGAGGCTTCTGTTTTTTCGCAGGCGAGTGATATACCCTTGCATTGAGCCTTAGGCGCTACTTGACGGATTACCTCATCCAAAAGCGACTGTATATCGCTTCGTTTAGGCGAAACTGAAATAATTCCTGTTTCGAGTCGCGAAATTTTAACCAAAGAAGTGATGAGAAAGTTCAGTTTTTCCGCCTGCCCCACCAGGGACTGCACACATAGTCTTTCTCTATCAGGAAGATCACATTCCTCTAAAATCTGCGTGTAAAGCAGGATATTTGCGATAGGTGTTTTGGTCTGGTGTGAGATCTCAGAAATCAGCTCATTGATCTTTGCTTTTTCCTCGGCAAGCTGGGATCTGGTAGCACTATTTGCTGCAAGATAATGAGAGAGTTTTGTTTCGAGCGCCGACATTTTTGTCTCGTCAAATCCGTTTTCAATGGATCTTCCCTCGATGGCGTTGTTAATCATCCGATTAAGGCGCCTAATTGCTTTATCAGTCGTAAAGATACCCACTCACTTCACCGCCCAGATATAACCGATTCCATAAACGGTTTTAATATAATGAGGTTTTGTAGGGTTATCTTCTAATTTACCACGTAATCTCTTAATTGTGACAGACAAGGCATTTTCATCTACATACTCAGCACCATCCGTCCATATGCGATCAATCAATACACTTCGCTCAAGGGTGATGTCTCTGTTCTCTACCAGCATACGCAAAAGCTTCTGCTCTGTTTTGCTCAATTCTATAGGAGAGCCATCTTTTAAAAACTCCATTTTATCAAAGTCAAAGACAAAACCATCCTGACTGAAACTGCTTGTAGAGGTAACTATTTGCTTTCGCAGTTGGGTATTTACCCTCGCGCGAAGTACAGCAAGACTGAAGGGCTTGGTGATATAGTCATCAGCTCCCAACTCAAGGCCTGTTACAATATCGGTTTCCATATCATTTGCTGTCAGCAGAATTACAGGGGCGTTAGAATTTTTCTTAACCTCACATAATAATTCCAGGCCGTTTCCATCAGGCAGGTTAATATCTAAAATCAGCAAATCAAAGCTCTCTTTTGCCAGGCTGCTTTTTGCAGAGATAATATTATGACATTGGCAAACATAAATCTCTGGATTTTGCAATGCAAGTGCAATGCCATTCGACATTGCTTTATCGTCTTCGACGACCATAATTTGCTTCAAAAGTATACCTCCTTTCAGTATAGGTCTTATAAAAAGCCCGTCTCCGTTGCTTTCTTCTTAACGCTGTAGTGATAAACATATCAGTAAATAATCTGTTCCTATTATAGATCAAAAATATCAGTTAGAAAAGATATAACAAATAAACCGGCCTTTTCTTCTTCCATTGTTAAATAAAGAGTGCAAGCATGCTACTTAATGCTTGCACTCTTTTGTATATAATACTGATCTTCGCATTATCTATGTAATGTACATATTCATAACAGCAAGTTAAGAATTGCTTCTATACCACTCTATTTCTTCTTTAGTTAAGTACTTTCTTAACACCATACCATGTGATTTTAACATCCCAAATTTCGAATAAAATGCTTGTAGTTGTGCATCACAGGTTAAATCAATATTTGGAATATCTTTTAAGTTATCAAATAGCACTTCAAGCAATTTTGAGCCAATCCCTTTATTTTTGTATTCTGGCTGCACCTCAAGCATAGGAATAAATGCAAATTTCACGCCATCAGACAGTGCATTAACAAAACCAACTACTCGATTGTCATGTATTGCCAAAACAAAGCTATAGCTGTTCTGAAGTATTTGATACATCTCACTCCCCGTTATTGGGTATCTCCACCCGACACAAAAACAGGACAAATTATCTTGTGTTATATTTGATAAATCTGTTTGATAAATTATATTCATACTCTAACCCCCTCAGCAGATAGATAAACAATAATCTTCAGAAATGCATTTCACATTATCATTGTTATTGTTTTCTTAATGTTGAATTGCTCATTGCTATAATACGCAATTAAAATGAATCGTATTTCTCTCTTATATAAGTTGAGTGTACCATTTTTCTTTGTTATAATAAATCTTTTAAGACAAATTCCCCTACAGAAAATACCCCCACCGACCTGCAGCATGAAAGCTGCGCCATTTCGTGCTATATTAGGGTCTACTTCTGCCTTCCAAAAACCTCCTGATATAATTCCTTTATTGGCTGTTCTTAGAAATTCACGAGCTCTTTATAGATATAATTAAGGATACAGATTAAGACTAAAGTGTGGTACAGATACAAAAAGCCCCCCGCAAACGTAGTGTTTATGGGGGTTTATTTGGTTGGGCAGGATGGATTCGAATAATTGAGATGTAAATATTTGCATAAAAACACACTGCGTCTTTTCAATTATAATTGAAAAGTCTACACTAATAAGGGTGTGTATGCACATCGTCTTTTTGCCACTTTAAAAACAAAAGTGTGGTATAAAGTGTGGTACGATCTGCGCTTTCTTTATAATGTCGTAGTAAAAACCTCTTGTTTCATTAGGGAGTGGCTACTATATAAAAATCTAACTTTTCATCCGCCCGCATCAGCGCAGAACCATACCCCCGCCCATGCAGCCACTCGCCATGATAGCTGCGCAATTTTCGGATAGGGGTTCGACTTCCCTCGCCTGATGATGGCCGATATTTGGTATTACTCAATAGATGGACAAGTCCGCCAGAGAAGTGGTAGAATATAGATACGGATATACCATTAAAATGAGACAGAGGTGCAGCATTTGATCATATTATCAGCTGAAAAAATAAGTAAAAGCTTTTCAGAAAAACCGTTGCTTCGTGATGCTTCGCTATATTTGGACAGAGATGACAAAATAGGCGTTATCGGCATCAACGGAACGGGCAAATCAACATTTTTAAATATTCTGGCGGGAAAAGAAGTTCCTGATGCAGGCAAGATCACCAAGACCCACGGCTCCACAATTTCGTATCTGGAGCAGAATCCGGTGGTCGATGCAAATTTGTCTCTCATTCAAAATATATTTAAAGATTCGGATGAAAAAACGAAGCAAATTAAAGAGTATGAGGCGAAATCCATTCTGACAAAGCTAGGGTTCGCAGATGTTGATATGAGCGCGGAGAAATTGTCCGGCGGGGAAAAAAAGCGTGTTGCAATCGCCCGAGCACTGGTGAATCCCTGCGATGTATTGATCTTGGACGAGCCCACAAACCATCTGGACAACCAAATGGTGCTCTGGCTTGAAAACTATTTAAAAAGTTATAGTGGCGTCGTTGTGATGGTGACGCATGACCGCTATTTTCTTGACAGAGTGGCAAACCGCATTGTCGAGATCGACGGCGGTGCTCTTTACACTTACAGCGGCAACTACTCGAAATTCTTGGAGCTGAAAGCGCAGCGCGAGGAGATGAACGCCGCCACGCAACGTAAAAACCGAAGCCTGTTTCGAAAAGAGCTTGAATGGATGCAACGCGGTGCAAGGGCCCGCGGAACCAAGAGCAAATCGAGAATTGAACGGTTCGAGAGCTTAGGCGACGGGCTTGCGGCTCCTGCCGAGAAGCTGGAAATGGATTCTGTATCCACACGGCTTGGGCGCAAGACAATCGAAGCAATCAATATATCAAAATCCTTTGGCGGTCGATGCCTTATTAAAAATTTCAGCTATATTGTCATGCGCGATGCAAGGATTGGAATCATCGGAGACAACGGCTGCGGAAAATCAACGCTGATGAAGATGCTTGTCGGTGTGCTCCAGCCGGATGCGGGCGAAGTTGTGCGAGGAGATACCGTTCAAATCGGGTATCTGTCGCAGGAATGGGATGCACCGCCGGAGCACATGCGGGTGATCGACTATATCAAAGAGTCTGGCAGCGAGATTGCCACAAAGGATGGAACAATCTCCGCCTCCAAGATGCTGGAAAGATTTCTGTTCCCGCCGGACCTGCAGTGGAATCCGGTGAGCAAGCTTTCCGGCGGCGAAAAACGCCGGCTTTACTTGCTTAAGGTTCTCATGCAAGCTCCCAACATTCTTTTTCTTGACGAGCCCACCAACGATTTGGATATTGAAACGCTGACAATCCTTGAGGACTATCTTGAGAGTTTTAACGGTGCGGTTGTCACGATTTCACATGACCGTTACTTTCTCGATAAAGTGGTGGACACCATCTTCGAGCTTCGCGACGGAGAGCTTAGGCAATATATGGGCGGATATTCGGATTATCTTTGCGCTGCCACCGTGCCGGAAGAAAGATCTGCCGACAAGCCGCTCGCAAAATCCGAAAAGCCTAGGGCACCCAAACAGGCGAAGCTCAGGTTCACCTTTGCCGAAGGGCGGGAATTTGAAGCAATTGATAGCGAACTGGAAGCGCTTGAAAAGAAGTTGACTTTCACCAAAGAGGAAATCGAGAGAAACGCCAGCGATTACGAAAAGCTGGCTGCGCTTCTCGAGGAAAAAGAGCGCCTGGAGGCCGAGTTAGCCAGGAAAATGGATCGTTGGGTCTATCTGAATGACCTGGCGGAGAAAATTAAAGCAAATCAATAAGATCAGTGTGGTACAAAATCAAAAGTGTGTTTCAAAGTGTGTTTATTACAAAGAAAGACCCCCGCAAACGTAGTGTTTACGGGGGTTTATTTGGTTGGGCAGGATGGATTCGAACCATCGGGATGTCGCAGTCAAAGTGCGATGCCTTACCACTTGGCTACAGCCCAATTTGTATAAAAAAAAGGCTTTCGCCTTTTTTATTATGGGGTGGATAAACGGATTCGAACCGTCGGCCTCCAGAGCCACAATCTGGCGCTCTAACCAACTGAGCTATACCCACCGTAAATGGCGCGCCAGAAGAGACTCGAACTCCTGACCTACTGCTTAGAAGGCAGTTGCTCTATCCTGCTGAGCTACTGGCGCATTTTTGACATAAAAATGGAGCGGGTGATGGGAATCGAACCCACGTGTCCAGCTTGGAAGGCTGGCATTCTACCATTGAACTACACCCGCATTCATCCTTAACGACAAGACATAGTTTATCACAGAATGCGATCTGTGTCAATACTATTTATAAACTTTTTTACTGCTCACAGCAACATTTAACCATAAAAATTTGTATATTTCTTACAGTATGACTCCCGGCAATCTGTAAGAAATCGCCAATATTTTATGCCAATATGCTCGATCTATTGCTCTACGTCGTTCTCTTCAATGCTTATTTTACATATACCCTTTAGTTAAGTCAATTTTCCTGCCAAGAATCAGTTTTTATTCAATATTTAGGGTATTAAAGGGATTTATTGTGCCAAATACCGATTGATCCTTTGTATTAAATTTGGTAGAATGGTATTATAACAAACTTTTACATCTGACAAATTGTTGCGGTTTACAACCGGGGAGAAAGACAATGAAAATAAAATTATTTCAAACACTAAGATTTAAGCTTAGCATTCTGCTGGCGTTTTTTGCAATTATTCCGCTGTTTGTCTTAAGCGTGCTTTTTATCAACAGAATGCAGACCTCACTGCTGACCGAGCAGCAAACTACTGTTAATAAGCAGCTTTCCTTAGTAAACGATACTGTAGATACCGTCTTTGATAATATGCTCAATAATGTAAGCTACTATGCACAGGGTGCCCTACTCAAAAGCACTGACGATACCATCGCTTCATATATCAACAATACCTCTATCGTCAAAATGGACCCCCTACAGGGCAGCGAAACGGAGCAGGCGATTTTTAAAAGCTTTGTCGAGTTTGGCAAAACCCATCCCGACTACCAGTATATTTATATGGGTACCGAAAGCGGTGGTTACATACAATACCCCGACGGCAATCTCGACGGATCCTTCGACCCACGCACCCGCCCATGGTACCCCAAAGCTACTGCAAAGCCAGACCAAGCTGTGCTGGGCGAGCCTTATTACTTTGCTACCGATGATGTCGTAATCATCGGCGCTTCCCAAGCCATCAAAAATGCTGAAGGCAAGACGATTGGTGTTATGGCAATGGATATGAGCCTTGATTCTCTAACCAAGCTTTTTGAGAAGGCTACCAAAGACTCTAAAGGATATTATATGTTGGTGACCGGTGATGGCACCATCCTAGCTGACCCAAGCAATCTAAAAAACAACTTCAAAAAACTTGACGACGTTTATGGCGGGGATTTCGTGCAGGCAGTCCAAAACAATGCTGACTTTGAAAAAACCCAGATCAATAGCGAACCATACTTTATCAAAAGCTTCCCCTCTGCAACCACAGGCTGGTATTATATTTCGGTAGTTTCCGAAGCTGAGCTCTTTGCGAGTGTAAGATCACTGGAGCGTATAATTATGATTGCTATTGCTGCATTGCTGGTAATCATTCTCATCGCTGGCGTGGCTGTCAGCAATGCCATTGCCAAGCCGATTAAAGCAGTCACCTTATCTGCTCAGGAGATTGCCAGCGGCAACTTCGACGTAACGATTGCCACCAAGGCCAACGGTGAAATTGGTTCACTGGTCGATGCCTTTAAGCGAATTGGTGTAACCCTAAATGTCTACAAAAAATATATCGACGAAATCTCACAGGTGCTGGGGCAAATCGCAGAAGGCAATACCACCTTTACACTGCAGCAGGAGTATATGGGGGAGTTTCGCTCCATCAAAACCGCACTACTCAACATCTCCCATACCCTTACCGACACCCTCATACAGATTAAGATGTCGGCCGAGCAGATTGCCAGTGGGTCTGAGCAGGTTTCGGCAGGAGCACAGGCCCTCAGCCAAGGCACAACTGAGCAAGCGGCATCCATCGAAGAGCTTTCTGCTACTATTAGTACCATCTCCCATCATATCTCCTCCAACGCTCAGATGGCACAAAAGGCAAATGACATCTCAATGCTGACGGTTAAGGAAGCTATACCATTAACCGGTATACTTTGATGT
>DAMCAP010000003.1:101132-118052 GCA_032059445.1 Oscillospiraceae bacterium | reverse complement strand
ACGGTTAAGGATGTAAGCATCGGCAATCAAAACATGGGCGAAATGATCGCTGCCATGACCGACATCAGCACGAAAGCAAATCAGATCAACAGCATCATCAAGGTTATAGACGATATTGCATTCCAGACCAATATCTTGGCCCTCAATGCCGCGATCGAAGCGGCAAGCGCAGGCAGCGCAGGCAAGGGCTTCGCAGTAGTTGCCGACGAAGTCCGCAACCTTGCACAAAAGACTGTAGAAGCTACCAAAAACACTGCCGCTTTGATCGAAAGCTCAATCCAATCGGTAGAGCGGGGCAATGCGATTGTAGACCAGACAGCCTCCTCCCTCTCTCTGATCGTCGGCAATGTGGACAATGTGGCAGGTCTGCTTCAGGAGATTGCCTCAGCTTCAGTAGAGCAGTCAAACGCAATCCGCCAGATCTCCCTTGGCGTTGAGCAGATCTCCTCCGTAGTGCAGACCAACGCCGCTACAGCAGAGGAATCGGCGGCCTCTAGCGAGGAGCTATCGGGGCAAGCAGGGCTGCTAAATGGTTTAGTCAATAAGTTTAACCTCGATGGTACCGACGTCACATCGGCCACCTACTACGACATCGTGCCCAACATTGGCTCACTCAATTACTAAGCATCCTCATACTACACTCCAAGCAATGGCAATTGCAATATCTGCGATTGCCATTGCTGTTTTTATAGACTTAGTGCGCAAAGCGTTATCATCGCCTTTTAAGAAGCAATGCAAGAGCCAACTATATTTATGATATTGTATTATGCGATATTTTTCTGAAAGGATATATCCTATAGCCTTGGTAAAAGATCTTAAATTAGCTTTGAGTCTGAAAGGAGAAATCTTATGAACCATAAGCTTTGGTGTATATTGTTTGCTTTAGCTATGATCTTGAGTGTAATGGGATGTAGCCAACCAAATGCCTCACAAGATACTAGCAGGGCAAGCAGTATGCAGATAAATAGCAAGTATGCTGCGATGATGGATACACTATCGCAAGATAGGTTACCTCCTATGGCAGATATACGATCACTTGCAGGAGATATTCCTGGCGAGGAGCTAACTACACTCCTTAAAAAAGTTGGCGATGTTATTAACCATACATCTTCTGAGGAAACATATCAAATAATACACAATTCCATTGAGGAAGCAATATCATCTCAAAGCATTATGGAGATTACGAGTTTTGATTTTGACTTATCTACAGACAATTTATCCATAGAAGTACCTTACAACGAAAAGATTTATAATAATCTTACCATTGCCTTAAATATCTATTATGATAAAGACCAGTTTGATCATGATATCGTAAAAGAGTATGGGACTACCCAGCAATTCGGAGAATATATCATGCTTCAATTCAAAGAAAACACCTATATTTCTTATACGCTTAAAGATTTAAATTGCAGTTTTTTGACCATTGATCAGCAGGAGCGTTTTACGTATTTCGCCCAACAAGGCTCCATTAATCATGCGATGGAAGCAGAGCAAACTGCGGATGAAAAGATAACTCAAACCTTGGTTTATGATTATGTTTTAGGATTAGATGCTGATACAATGCTTCAAGCAAATGAAAAGCGCCCGATGCACAACCGCAATGTAGTGCTATCAAAATTTGGTGTGATTGAAGAAAATAAGACCTTATATATAGAAATCCTCATCTATGCAATAGACTCTAATGATCATTCTCAAAAGGTTATCGATAGCTTTGTCGGATATAGTCAAGAGCTTTTTAACATCATCCGTAACAATAAGCAAAGCTCAACATATTTAAAAGAGAATGTTGTCAAAGGCATTCATATCGTTTTTGACGTCCCTTGGTATAGTGACCAGACGGTGGATTTTATCTTTGACTATAACTAGCAGCAGACCTAGTAAGATGCCACTGCTTTGACTCTCCGGTATGGTACGAGTGCTCCCCCCTATCGCCATCCTGCGGTTGCCACAGGGTTATAGTGTGTTATTATCGAAGATATAGTTGAGTTGTATCAATGGAGGACAGCAGATGACAAATCTCCAAATCAAGCGTATCGCCATGCAACAGTCAGCCATTGACAGCAGCTGCTCTGCTGAAGATTTTCTTTGCGATCAAAATAAAACTGTGATTTCTAAGAAGAACCCTGATGCTAGAAGATATTTAGAGCTTCCGTTTGACTGCGATCTAACCTCCTATGGAAGCAATATCGTAGCCTCAGTGTCTGCAGAGCTAGTTGATATCGTTTCAAGCTATATCAACAAATACCCCATCGCGCATTGCTTCGAAACCCCAAACCTACTTGTTTTGATAGAGCAACTAAAGCCATTTGATCTAAATATCTGCTTTATGGCAGAGTATTTTTGCCTGATCTCGATATCTTAAAACCTCTTACCTGTGATTACGAGATAAAAGTCTTGCATCCCGACGATTTTTCAAGTTGCTATTCGCAGGAGTGGAGCAATGCGCTCTGCAAAAACCGCAGGCATTTAGACGTATTGGCAGTCGGAGCATATGAAGCTGATAAGCTGATCGGACTGGCAGGATGCTCCGCAGATTGCGATACTATGTGGCAGATCGGGGTAGATGTATTGCCCCAGTATAGGAATCAAGGTATCGCATCTTGCCTGACGAGTACACTTGCCGTGGAAATCCTAAAGCATAATAAGGTCCCCTTCTATTGCTGTGCTTGGTCAAATATCAGTTCCGTAAGGAATGCCATCAAAAGCAGTTTTAAACCAGCCTGGGTACAGATGACCGCTAAGAAGCAAAACCTGATCGATCAGCTTAATAAATGAGATTCACACAAAAAGCCGGTATCTTGCGATACCGGCTTTTTTATATCAGTTGCTTATCCCTCTACGACCTCTTTGTCAGAATAATCTACCACCATTTTTTTACACGCCTTGCAGATCGCCGCCGTTAGCAAGAAGTCTTTAAAGGTGTTATTCTCCAATAGTATCTCCCCTGCCTTGGGGAGCAAAGAAACTTTATGGGGTGCTTTTACCCATGCTACACGCGTCACCCCTTGCAGATACCCCTGCTCCATCTCTACGCCACAATACGGGCAATTCATCGCTCTTCCCCCTTTAGATCATATAACAATGCGGCAACCGAAAACTGCAATTGCCGCATTGGGCACAGCCAAAGTAACTACTCTATGCGCCTTTTAGCATTTCAATAATGATAGTCGAAGACTGATCTGCAGCTAGCTTCTCAAACTCCTCATAGCTCATATCTGCCCCTTCATCGGCAAAGTCGGAGATGGTGCGGATAATCACAAAAGGTACAGCATTCATATGCGCAGCCTGTGCGATGGCTGCACCCTCCATCTCTACACAGAGGGGATTTTCAAGGCGGGCATTGATTCGTTCCTTCTGCTCGGTGGAGGATACAAATACATCTCCCGTAGCCACACGGCCGATCTTGTAAGCAAAGCCCTTGCTCTCGATCCTCTTACATGCATCAGCGGCACGCTTGATCAGCGCCTCATCAGCAGGAAAGATATTGGTATAAGGATAGAAACGATCACAGACTCCTGGCTGTGTATCATGGAACCCAGCATCCTTGCTGATCACTACATCCAGCACCTTGAGGCTACTGTCCATGCCACCGGCGATACCGATGTTGACGATGTGGGTTGCCCCCATCTCACGGATCATCACCGACGCGCAGAGAGCAGCATTGATGGTGGCGACACTACAGCACACCAGCACAAGCTTATGGCCGTGCAGGGTGCCTGTGTAGTAGGTGGAGCCGTAGATCACCTGCTCCTTTTCCACCGTCATCGCTTCTCTGAGGATCGCAACCTCTACATCCATTGCCCCGATGATTCCCCACACCATTATGCCTTATCTCCTTCTCTTTTCCACTTCACACCCTGAGGGGTATCCTCCAAAATGATGCCTTCCGCCTTAAGCTGGTCGCGGATTTCGTCGGCACGCTTGAAGTTTTTATCCTTCCTTGCCTGCTGACGCTCTGCGATCAGTGCGTCGATCTCGCTATCAAGGGTTTCCTTCTTACGATTATAAAGCAACCCCAATACACCGCAGAGCGTATCAAACACTTCGGCAGCATAGGTGACCGTTTCTATATGACGAGGGGTGGTCAGGTAGCTGTTGATCTCACGCACCATTTCAAAGAGGGCACCTGTAGCATCCGCAGTATTTAGATCATCGTCCATCGCTTCTTCAAACTTCTTTTTGCTAGCGTTGATGGCAGCCTTAAACTCCTCTTCGCCCCCAGTCAGCTCCTCAGTGCCGTTTTGCAGCATGAAGTCGATGTGATCACGGCAGGTGTACAGGCGCTCAAGCGCAGCCTTGCTCTGCTCAATAACATCGTAGCTATAGTTGATGGGGCTGCGGTAATGTGCCTGTAGCATCATGAAGCGGATCGGCTCATAGCCAAACTTCTCGGCTACATCCCTAGTGGTAAAGAAGTTGCCAAGGCTCTTTGACATTTTTTGATTATCAATATTGACAAAGCCGTTGTGCATCCAGTAGCGCGCATATTCTGTACCGGTATAGCACTCACCCTGAGCAATTTCATTCTCGTGGTGAGGGAATACAAGATCCTGCCCGCCGGTGTGGATATCAATGGTATCGCCTAGGTGCTTCTTGATCATAGCTGTGCACTCTATATGCCAGCCTGGTCTGCCCTTGCCCCAAGGCGACTCCCAATAGGGCTCGCCGGGCTTTGCAGCCTTCCATAGCACGAAGTCAAGACTATCTTCCTTAACCTCGGTTACGTCGATACGGTTGCCTGCATCGAGATCCTCTAGCGGCATGTGAGAGAGCTTACCATAGCCCTCAAACTTCCTGCTTCTGAAGTATACGCTGCCGTCGGCCTCATAGGCATAGCCCTTTTTGATCAGATCGCTCACAACCTCGAGGATCATATCTACCGATTCGGTTGCCTTAGGGTGGATGGTAGCAGGCCTTACGCCCAGCCCCGCGGAGTCGATCTTAAACTCCTTGATAAAGCGCTCCGAAACATCCTTTAGGCTTACACCTTCATCGTTGGCACGCTTAATGATCTTATCATCGATATCGGTAAAGTTCTGCACGAAGGTAACCTCGTAGCCCTTGTACTCTAAATAACGCCGCAGCGTATCAAATACACAGAGTGGGCGGGCATTGCCGATATGGATAAAGTTATATACAGTAGGGCCGCAGGCATAAATCTTGGCCTTCATTGGCTCTAGCGGTATAAATTCTTCTTTAGTTCGGGTCAATGTGTTAAAAATCTTCATTGTCTTACTCCTTTTCCGCCGCATTGGCAGCTTAAATGCCACAAAAGCCCCTGCCCTGTGCCACTAGCATAATAGCTTCTTGGCTTATTAGTTGTTGAGGAAGATATCTTTATTTTTGACTATATAATTGGCTCCCGAAAGCACCGTCAGCAAAGTAGTCACCAGCATCAAAAAGGTCTCGAAGCGATGCCCCAGCAAGATCACCCCTTCAGATAGCCCCAGACTGCTCACTGCCCAGTAAAAGAGCAGTACATAGATGATCCAGAGCATCTGAGATACGGTTTTAAACTTGCCCCACTTGTCGGCAGCTATTACACGACCGTTACCCGCAGCCACCAGACGGATGGAGGTAACGATAAACTCTCGAGAAAGAATGATGATAATCGCCACTGCGGGGGCAATCTCTAGCGCCACCATGCCGATCAGGGCGGCGGTTACCAGCAGCTTGTCAGCAAGGGGATCCATCAGCTTACCAAAGTCGGTAATTAGGTTATCTCGCCGCGCGATGTAGCCGTCTAAGAAATCGGTAAAAGAAGCCGCAGCAAAAACGATTGCTGCCGGCAAAAATCCCCGCTCTATCGGCAGACCCAGCATCAGATACACAAATACAGGGATCATCGCTACACGCAGCAGTGTAAGCTTATTGGGTAAATTCATATGCTATCGTCCATTTCTGCCCGAAGATATTTGTCTGCACCCATCGGGCTGATCCTATTGTTCTTCTACCGCTGTGCCTGTTACGTCGTATCCCGAGGCGCTCTCGATGATCACCTCTACAAACTCCCCTGCTTCGCGGCCAGCCCTGCTGCGGAAGTATACACGGGTATCGATATCAGGGGCATCCATATAGCTGCGCCCGATAAAGCAGCCGCTTTCCTCGTCATATCCCTCACACAGCACTGTAAGCTGCCTGCCTACTAAGGATCTGCTGATGCTCTCGGCAATACCCATCTGTAGCTCCATCACTGCGTCGGCACGCCTATGCTTAATTTCGTCCTCCACCTGATCTTCCATACCAAAGGCGGGGGTGCCCTCCTCAGGGGAGTAGGCAAAGCAGCCTAGACGCTCGAAGCCACAGTCATCTACAAACTTACACAGCTCCTCAAACTCCGCTTCTCCCTCTCCGGGCAAGCCCACGATAAAGGTCGTACGGATCGCTACTCCTTCGATTTTGTCACGAAGCTTACCGAGCACCTCTTTGATCAGCTTACTGTCACCGCGGCGGTTCATAGATTTCAAGATACCGTCATTGATATGCTGCAAAGGCATGTCAATATACTTTACGATCTTAGGCTCGGCGGCAATCACATCGATCAGCTCGTCGGTCACACGGTCAGGGTAGCAATAGAGCAGCCTGATCCAACGCACACCCTCGATCTTACACAGCTCCCGCAGCAGCTCAGGCAGCATCAGCTTGCCATATAAATCTTCACCGTAGCGGGTGGTATCCTGCGCTACCACATTGAGCTCTACTACACCGGCGGCAGTCAGCTTCTTCGCTTCTTCTAAGATATCTTCCATCCTACGGCTGCGAAACTTGCCCCGTATGTCGGGGATGGCACAGTAACAACATCGGTTGTCGCAGCCCTCCGCCACCTTGAGGTAAGCGAAGTAGGGCTGGTTGATGATGATACGGTCGCCTTCAAGACTTAGGTCGGTTTTTTCTTCGAAGCTTAAGGTTTTGTTGCCTGCAATCGCAGCCTTTAGAGCATCCCCCAGATGCTTGTTGGAGCCAATGCCCAGCACTACATCCACCTCGGGTATTTCGATTGCCAGCTGCTCACGATAGCGCTCAGCCAAGCAGCCTGTAACCGCTACAGCCTTAAGCCTGCTGCCTTTCATATTGCAAAACTCCAAAATTGCCTCAATCGACTCCCGCTTGGCATCCTCGATAAATCCGCAAGTGTTGATCACCACTGCGTCACACATAGCGGCGTCATTGCACAGCTCAAAGCCTTCTCCTACCAGCGAAGAAAGCATCCGCTCTGCATCCACTTGGTTTTTGGAGCAGCCAAGCGAAACCAATCCTATCTTTATCCCCATAATAAACGAACTCCAATCTATTTTGCGCCTTTCGGGTATAGTGTAACCCGAGAAGCTTTGCTATAATCCTATGATACCGCCAAAGCAAGCCTCGGGCGGTATCTTTTGTGTTGTTTCTTTCAATTTACGATCAAATCAGCCGCCGGTAAGCAACTATGATGGTTTTAAGCAGCTACACACCTTGTGTATAGCATGCCGCGTGGCTTTATACCAAAGGGCCCAACGCCCCAAGCAAATACAAGCCACTTACTGCTCCTGCTCCTCATCATAGAGTCGCAGGGCGCTGCCGATCTCGCTGTAGCTATAGCCCAAGCGCTGCAGCTGGGCAAATGCCCGCTTGCGGGTTTTTTCGTCGCTAAGGCTGCTATACTTCCTGCCTAGGTAACTTAGGGCCCGCTCTACATTGTCATCTTGGTCAAACTGCTCTAAGCTCTCGCTGATGATCTCGCTGTCAATGCCCTTTTGTCGTAGCTCCTGCTTAATGCGGGCTGGAGCCAAGTGCTTTAGATGATATAGATCTCGAGCAAAGCGTAGGGCATAGTCAAGGTCGTCGACCAGCCCGATCTCTTCCATCCGCTCCACCGCTTCGAGAGCAGCATCTTCATCGGTATGGCGTGTCAGCCGCTCCTTGAGCTGCCCTTTGCTGTAGCTGCGGCGGGAAAGTAAACCCAGTGCCTTCTCCTTGGCTGCTTTAAGCTGAGAGGCGCGCATCAGCTCATTTAATCCCTCGATGCTGACCTCCTGCCCGATCTTGAGTTTTGCCATCAGGCAGCTTTCTTGATCCACCGTAAAGGTAAACTCCCCGTCGACATACACAGAAATCCTACCTTTTTTGGTGGTATGTAGGTCTGTAATCTGCATTATTCTTCTGCGGCAGCCTCATCATCCACATCTACGTCAGGAGATTTTGAGGCGGTTTTGGTGATGCCCTTCTTACTGCCCTTGTCATTGGTCAGTTTTGAGGCGTTTTCCCGTACCTTCTGCCCGATTTCGTTTAATAGCTCGGGGTTGGTCTTAAAATACTCCTTGACCTTATCACGACCTTGACCAAGGCGCATTTCATTATAGCTAAACCAAGAGCCGCTTTTGTTGATGATATCAAGGTTGACTGCAAGATCGAGGATTTCACCCTCTTTTGAGATGCCCTGACCATACATGATGTCAAACTCCGCCTCTTTAAAGGGAGGAGCGACCTTATTTTTGACAACCTTGGCACGGGTACGGTTTCCGATAATTTCACCACCCGATTTGATCTGCTCGATCCTGCGGATGTCAAGGCGCACTGAGGAGTAAAACTTCAGCGCACGACCACCGGGGGTTGTTTCAGGGTTACCGTAGCTTATACCGATCTTTTCACGCAGCTGGTTGATAAAGATCACCACTGCATTTGATTTGGAGATGGCACCGGTAAGCTTTCTCAGTGCCTGGCTCATCAGCCTAGCCTGCAAGCCCACATGGGAGTCACCCATTTCGCCCTCGATCTCTGCCTTGGTAACCATAGCCGCTACCGAGTCGACGACAACCACATCCACGGCACCGGAACGCACCAGCGCTTCGCAGATCTCCAGTGCTTGCTCGCCTGTGTCAGGCTGGCTGACCAGTAGCGAGTCGATATCTACACCAAGTGCCTTGGCATAGATGGGGTCAAGGGCGTGCTCTACGTCGATAAATACCGCCTCACCGCCTGCCTTCTGGGCTTCGGCAACTACATGTAAGGCAACGGTGGTTTTACCCGAGCTTTCAGGCCCGTAGATCTCTACGATTCTGCCCTTGGGCATGCCGCCGATGCCCAGCGCCATATCCAGCGCAATCGAGCCTGTTGGGATCGCCTCCACCTGCAGATGGCTGTTTTGGCCCATACGCATAATGGCACCCTTGCCAAATTGTTTTTCTATCTGTGAGAGGGCAGTGTCTAAAGCTTTTGATTTTTCTGACATCGTTATACCTCCGTTGCTCTTCTTACCAATTTTTGCAGTCAACCCACACCCCAAACGTACAGGGTATGAGATTAAACGCTTGAGAATTTCGCATACTGTTATTGTATAATACAAGCTTATTGCTCGTGCCCAGCCGAAGTCTATAGGCAATTATGCAATAAACTGCACTTATGATATAATAAGGCCAGGTGTTCTTCTATAAGCTCTTTAAACCCAGCCTATGACTATAGTAATTATCCAAGAAGCTACCCTTATTGAATGATAAACACAAAGGTCTCTTATACAAGCTTTTTATACCTAGCCTACGGCTATGGGCAATTATACAATAAGCTACGCTTATTGCATAAGAAACACAAACGTTTCTTATACCAACTTATTCTTAACGCCCAGCCTACGGCTATGGGCAATTATACAATAAGCTACGCTTATTGTATAATTATATACCAAACACGTAGTAAATGCAATTATCAATCCCACGATTCGTAGGATTTTCTCCACTTTGCAAGATACAACGGGGATTATAACTAAAAACACCCCCACCCCCCTCTGGTAAAATTTATACAAAATTTAGTAGCATAATCATATAGAAATCTTCTTTTATTTAGAGTATACTACATGATGCCATATATGGTTTAATAAAACCACAAAAAAATGTCCCATGGAGGATATTATGACAGTTAAACGCAAACTCCCCCTCATTTTAGCGCCGCTGCTTACGCTGGCGACCTTAAGCGTGGGGTATTACTATTACGGGCTCTACCCTTTTGGCGAAAAAACCATCGCCTGGTGTGACATGACCCAGCAGGTGATCCCTCTGATGATGCAGACAGGCGATCTGCTCAAAAACGGCCTAAGCCTTGGCTATAACCTTAAAACTGCCGGAGGGATGAACTTCTGGGGCGTACTGCTATTTTTTGTATGCAGCCCCTTTACCCTGCTTACTCCGCTGATCCACAAATCCGACATGCTTGAGTGGGCCAATATCCTCGTAATCCTCAAAGCGATGACCGCCAGCCTTACCGCCGCATTTTGGTTTGACAGCATCCTCAAGGGTAAACGCAGGTTGATCATCGCTTCCCTTGCCACAGGCTATGCTTTGAGCGGCTACACCATGATGTACTACCAAAACAACGTGTGGATGGATATTCTTTATCTATTCCCCCTCTTGGCACTGGCGCTGATGCATCTGCTAAAGACCGGTAAATTCCTCTGGTATAGCTTAGCACTGACCGCCATCATTACCGTCAATTATTACATCAGCTATGCTGTAATTTTGTTTGTGATCTTTGCTGTAGGGGCTTATTATTTCTTTGAAGAAGATAAAAGCGGCATCCGGCAGATTTCTCTTGCCCTTGCCACAGGCACTGTGCTGGCACTGGGGCTCACCACCGTAATATGGCTGCCCTCTTTCTTCCAGTATCTAGTCTCTGCCCGTACCGCCGATCAGGCAATCGGTACCAACAGCTTTTTTACCCATTTTTATTCTACAGTATCCATCCTCTTTTGCTGCGCGCTATGTGCCATCGGCTGCGTGCTGACAGCGATCATCAAGCAGTATAACAAATGGATGCTGTGGGGTATTTCTTTGTTTCTTCTCATGTTTATCCCCCTCTTTATCGATCCTATCAACAAGGTGTGGCATACCGGCAGCTATCAGGCTTTCCCAGTGCGCTACGGCTTTATCCCGATCTTAATCGGTCTTAGCCTTGCTGCCGTGGGTATCGATCATGCCTTAGCCAATGCTGCACCCTCTACCAAGCCTGTCATGCTCCTGCTGCCGCTGGCAATCTGGGGCAGCTGCAATGTGCTGGCCTACCTGCTGCTGACCAACAAGCTTAAAGAAATGTCTTCTTATGTCAATACCCTATGGGTCAGCTACTCTAGCTACCGCTACTTGCTGCTGATGTTTCTGGCTTTTGCGGCGGGTTACCTCTTGCTTGTGCTGGGGGTACGGCTTGGCAAGCTCTCCTACCCCGTTTTTGCAGCAGCCTTGGCGGCGATGGTGCTGATTGAAGGGATATTCTCCAGCGGAGTGTATATGGGCGCAGCATCCCACTCCCCTCAGTATTACTCTTGGATTACCAATATGGGGGGAAAAATCGATGACCCACAGTTTTACCGAGTAAAAACCGATCGAAAGCTCTTTGATGTAAACCTCTTGGGCGCTATCGGCTACAACAATCTTGCCCACTACACCTCTCTGACTCGGCAAGACTATATGTTTGCCATGAAGCGCCTTGGTTACTCTTCCTATTGGATGGAGGTAGGCTCTCATGGTGGCTCTATCATCACCGATGCAATCCTAAATAACCGCTACATCCTCTCTCGCAATAGCGTGAACCCTACAGCTAGTGAGATGGTCTATACCAACGGCGGCTACTGGCTGCATCAAAGTGACTACCAGATGCCATTTGGTGTCGTGGTGGAGGGAGATCACAAAAATTTCACCTATCTGCTTGCTGATCAGCGGATCAAAGCCGGTCAAGCCATGCTAGATTCCCTTACCACAGGTGATGCTTATGTTACAACCAACTTTACCGAGGTAAACTTCAACAATATCAGCTACGAAATTGCAAACAACAATCACAAAATCACCATTAAAAACCCCACTCAGCCTGCCACCCTACATTATTCCATCCCCATCGAAGGGCCCACAGCCTTGTATTTTGACTGCTTCCACCGTTCCACCAATCAGCTGGCAGAGCCCATCAACGATAGCATCATCATCAAAGTCAACAACAAGACCCTGATGCAAAATTACCCTACGCAAAGCAATAACGGGCTGGTGCTGCTGGGTATGTTTGAAAAAGAACGAGTAGAGGTAACCATCACCCTGCGCAAAAATATCACCGCTCACTCCTTTGGCATCTGGGGGATCGACACCACCAAGCTGCAAGACGTACTTGGCAACATCCCTCGAAATGCCGATCTCACCGCTGAAGACAACACAATTTCGGGCAGTGCCTACAGCGAGGGTGCTAAGGGCAAGCTGTTTTTGCCTATCCCCTATGATGAAGGCTTTACCGCTCTGGTCAACGGCAAAGAGCAAAAAATCGCAAAAGCCTTTGACAGCTTTATGCTGATCCCCTTAGAGCAAGGCAACAACAGCATCCAGATTACTTTTAGCCCACGAGGCTTCAAGATCGGGTTGACGGCGTCCTTGATTACCGCCTTAGTTGCTGCGCTGGTGCTTTTCTTTGGGCAGCAAAGGCTACTGGAATTCCTCTCTCCTATCCAAAAGCAGGTGCATTATCTCTTTTTGTGCATCGCGGCTCTGGCGGGGGTGATGGTCTATATCCTGCCGATTGGGGTGTATCTAGTCAAGCTGTTTTTCTTCCCTGTAGCATAAACATTAAAAAGCGACTGCAAAACAGATGCAGCCGCTTTTTTTGTGAGGTAAGCTATGCTATACTACTCTCATATGACATAAAGGAAGTGAAATCATGATCCGCAAAGCCTGCTCTGCCGACGCCTCAAGGCTGGCAGAGATCTTAATCTTTACCAAACGCAGTACTTATCGGGAGATCTTTCATAATGATCTGGTCTCTTTTGGCGAGATGCAGGTGCTACCGCTAGCCCTAGAATATCAAAATGATCCTCAGATGTTAGAAACCATCGTCGTATATGACGACGGGATCGTCAAAGGCATGGCAAATATCCTGCATACCATGGAAGATGCTCAGACAATTACCGAGCTAAAGGAGCTGTATACCGATACCTTCTTCCAAGGGGAGGGGATCGGTGCAGCACTAATGCGCGAAACCCGCAGGCAAGCAGAGCGAAACGCCTCCTCTTGCATCCTCCTATGGGTGCTGGAAAAAAACCAGCAAGCTAGGCGGTTTTATCAAAGACAAGGCTATATAGCTACGGGGGAGCGACAGCTCATGGAGGGCACCGAGGAATATGTCATCCAGTACAGCCTCTCCCTCTCCCCAATCGAAGGGTAACCACCGCTACTGATCTACTGAAAAAGGCACCGTCACTTTGCGACGGTGCCTTTTGTATTTAGGGTTTTACTTATGATATTTGCCTCCATGTGCGATAGAAAACGCCCGATAGATCTGCTCTAAAAGCATCATACGGGCAAGCTGATGAGGGAAGGTCATCTTTGACATTGATAGCCTAAGCCCACTGCGCTGCTTGACCTGATCAGATAGCCCGTGAGAGCCGCCAATTACAAACGAAATAGAGCTGACAGAGTCCACCGTAAGCGCGGTGATTTTGGCAGAAAGCTCCTCGGATGATAGCTGCCCACCCTCTATACACATGCTGATCAAGTAGCTGCCCTCGGCTTTTTCAAGTATACGCTTAGCTTCATCTTCTAAGGCAGCGTCTATCAGCCCTGTAGAGGGGCTCTCCGGCAGCTTGGCAGGGGGCAACTCAATGACCTGTATTTTGCAATAAGCACCCAGTCTCTTGATGTATTCCTCGCAGCCCTTGACTAGGTAAGCTTCTTTGAGCTTGCCAATCACGATGAGTTTTACAGTCAGCATCCTATCTCCTTGTGTACAATTAGGTTATCGATAGCGGCAATGAGCACCACAGTATGTATCAAAATTTATAAGTAAACCACCTGACCAGTATAATCAGGGGTCGCCACCATCACGGTAAAATCCTCTTCCACCTTATACCCCATCCCCTCAAGCTGCGAAGCAAGTGCCAGCTGTGCCAAAAGAGGCTGGTTATTTTCTTTGCTAAGGTGTGCGAGGATAAATCGAGCAGTGCCGGTCTTGATCAGCTCTGCTGCCAATCCTGCGCAGCAATCATTGGAGAGATGGCCGAAGCTTGAGGCGATCCGCTGCTTGAGCGGATACGGATAAGGCCCCGTCTTGAGCATCATTTCATCATAGTTTGATTCTATAACCACCATATCACAGCCCGAGAGATGCTCTCGGATAATAGGCGTTACTGCACCGATATCGGTTGCCACTGCCAGCTTTAAGCCGTCTTGTGTATGTATTCTGTAGCCTACACTGCCCACGCTATCGTGCGGCGTTTCAAAGGCTGTAATCTCCATACTGCCCAATATAATCTTACCGCAATCTACAGGGTAGAGCTCAGAGCTATGGTGTACCAGATCTTTATTGGTCAGAAACTCCAGCACCTCAGTGGAGGCATAGACAGGGGTACCGTGCTGCTTGGTAAAGACCTTTAGCCCTTTGATATGGTCGATATGCTCGTGGGTGAGAAATATCCCTCCGAGGGCTTTGGGGTCGACATCGAGATGCCGCAGCGTCGCGGTGAGCTGCTTGCAGCTTACACCAGCATCGATTAAGATAGATTGCCCAGCCGCAGAGATCAAGGTACTGTTACCGCTGCTTGAGCTAAATAAAGGGCTTATCTTCGCCATTCTTCCTCCTTGTCTAAGGCTACGATAGCCTCTGTTATGTAAATATACGTAAAAACGAACGATGCAGCGTACTGCACGCAGGCCTCTGTACAGGAGCTATTAGCCTCGTATTTGCCTGCAGTATGAAACTACTTGATTACGACTCGGTGCCTAACAGGCCGCCTCGGATATAAAGGCATAAAATGGGGCGGGTCAGACCATAAAGGTCTGACACACCCGTAAAAAGTCAGATCTTAAATTGCAAAAGGTTAATTGGCTTTGTTCACTGCTACATTGGAGTAAGAAACCTTCTGGATATCTACGCCAATGCCCCGCAGCTTCTGGATGATCGACTCATAACCTCGCTCGATGTGGACAATGTCCTCAATCTCTGTATCGCCGTTGGCGACCAGCGCAGCGATGATTACCGCAGCGCCGCCTCTTAGGTCAACCGCCTTGACAGGCGCACCCTTGAGCTCAGCTGGGCCCTCAATTACCGCCATCTTGCCGTCGACTTGGATGTTTGCACCCAGTCTTTTTAGCTCGTCGACATACTTAAAGCGGCCGTCCCACACGCCCTCTGCCACGATGCTAGTGCCCTCTGCCATAGTCAGCAGTGCTGTCATCTGAGGCTGCATATCGGTAGGGAACCCGGGATGAGGCATAGTCTTGACATTGATCTTGGTCAGTGGGCGCTTGCCGATGACACGGATCGAATCATCATACTCCTCTACCTCTGCACCCGCAGCTACCAGCTTGTCTGTAATAGACTCAAGATGCTTTGGGATGACGTTTTTGATCAAAATATCACTCTGGGTAGCAGCAGCAATGACCATATAGGTGCCTGCCTCGATCTGATCGGGGATAATCGAATAATGTGTGGGGCGCAGCAGATCTACACCGTGGATCTTGATTACGTCGGTACCAGCGCCTCGTATATCGGCTCCCATTGAGTTTAAGAAGTTGGCAAGATCAACGATATGAGGCTCCTTTGCCACGTTTTCAAGGATGGTCAGCCCTCTGGCAGTGACCGCAGCCATCATGACATTCATGGTAGCTCCTACAGAAACAGTGTCGAAATGAATATGGGTGCCCACCAGCTTCTGGGTGGTAGCATTGACCATACCACGGTCGATTGATACCTCTGCACCCAGCGCCTCAAAGCCCTTGATGTGCTGATCGATTGGTCTTACGCCAAAGTCGCAGCCGCCCGGCATCGAAACACTGGATTGATTGCACCGGCCAAGCAATGCTCCCAAGAAGTAATAAGAGGCCCGCATAGCTCTGGCATATTCATAAGGCACAGTGGTCGCGTCGAGCTCAGTGGTATCCACCGCCAAGGTACCGCTGTGGTTGTATTCCACCTTGGCACCCAGATTTCTAAGGATTTCGCAAAGTATCTCTACGTCGCTGATATCCGGTATATTTTCAATCACGGTACGACCTCTTGCCAGCACCGTAGCAGGAATGATTGCCACAGCCGCATTTTTGGCTCCGCTGATTGACACTTCGCCGCCGAGTTTCAGTCCGCCTTTAATGATAAATTTTTCCAAGGCTTTTACTCTCCTTATGCATGTATTCAACACTGTTATTATAGCGTTTAATCGCTTTGTTATCACTGTAAAATCCGATAGCTTATCATTTAACATTGTACCGTTTTTCTTACCAATTGTCAACAAAACGCGAACAGGAAGCTTCCTTTTTTATCAACAAAATCTATAATACTATTCTGCCCTTTTTCTAGCAGTCGTAATACAATTTTGCAAAATTTGTAATCTGCATCGCTGTCATAAAGAGAGGCTCCACATAAAAACCGCAGCCAAATATACATTCGGCTGCGGATCGCTTTAAATGCCCATCGCCATAGGCGGCGCATAGGTTTTTATAAAACGTAATTGTTTTATCTGCGCATTGCCATAAGCAGCGCATGATAAAGCTACTCAATCGAAATAATAAAATAATAGATCGGCTGATCGCCGCTGACCAGAGCAAATTCCACATCTGGGTATTTTTCTTTTACGATGGCTTCTACCGCTTCAGCATCTTCCTGAGTGGCACCCTCGCCATAGATCAAGGTGATAAATGACTGATCGTTATTTTTCTTTTTGACCATTGCCTTCGCAAGCTTACCGGCAGCCTTGACCTTATCGGTATCGGTAAAGGATAGCTTACCGTTATCTAGCGCCAAGATCTCCCCTTGCTTGATCTTGTGGCCGTCAAAATCACTGTCTCTCGCCGCAAAGGTAACCTGCCCGGTGCTGACCTGCTCAAAGGCCTTGGTCATATTGATGTAATTGTCATCACTAGAGTGGCCATTGTCAAAGGTCATCATAGCAGTAAGCCCTTGAGGGATGGTCTTGGTGTGTAGGACCATCACTTTACG
>DAMCAP010000003.1:84859-101122 GCA_032059445.1 Oscillospiraceae bacterium | reverse complement strand
GGTCGGCAAGCTTTACCGCCTGCTCGGCAGCCATGATGATGTTTTTGTTATTGGGGAGCACAAAGACCGTCTTGGCGGGGGTAGCGTGTACTGCCTTTAGGATGTCATCGGTGGAGGGGTTCATCGTCTGGCCGCCTGATACCACATTGTTGGCACCAAGGTCGGTAAAGAGCGCTGAAATTCCTTCTCCTGCGGCAATAGCCACAAAGCCATACTCGCAGTCTGGGTCAACCGCTACATAAGGGAAGGACTCTGACGGAGCCGCAGCAGGCTTTTTGGGCTTGGGCTCAATCCCTCGCTCTGCACACTCTCGCTCAAACTGCTCCCGCATATTTTCAATCTTAATTTTACTTAAAGGTCCCATTAACAGGGCATTTTGCAATGCCTTGCCAGGGTCATCGGTATGGACATGGGCTTTGATGATGTCGTCATCATCCACCACCACTACGCTGTCGCCGATCGACTCAAGGTAAGCCCGCAGCGAAAGTGGCGAAGCGTTACGATCGGTCTTATCAATAATAAACTCTGTGCAGTAACCAAAGGTGATATCCCCCTCCAGCTCCTCAAAAGAAGCTGACATGGTTACAGGCGCAGCAACCTCGGTCTGAGTAGTGCCTGCCGGCGCAATGATAGTACCGCCATTGATCACGGTACCCATACCCTCCAGCACCACTAAAAAGCCCTTACCACCAGCATCCACCACTCCTGCCTTCTTAAGTACCGGCAGCATATCGGGGGTTTTTTCCAGTGCTTCGGCAGCGGCGGCAATCATAGTGGTCCACACAGATTTGACATCATCGCCAAGCTCCGCCGCAGCTTCCTTGGCAGCAGAGGCCGCCAAACGGCTGACTGTCAGAATGGTACCCTCTGTAGGCTTCATCACTGCCTTATAGGCAGCATCTACACCCAATGCCAGCGCATTGGCTAGATCGCCGGCTGCAGCAGTTTTTTTGCCTGCCAGCCCTTTGGAAAACCCACGAAACAGCAGCGATAGGATAACGCCCGAGTTGCCTCTGGCACCCCGCAGCAAAGCTGAGGCCGCTGTCTGCGAAACCTCTCCCACCGTTACGTCATCAGGCAGCCTCTCTAGCTCACGCTTGGCAGCGCCGATGGTCATCGACATATTGGTGCCTGTGTCGCCGTCTGGCACGGGGAAAACATTTAGAGCGTCTACATTTTGACGCTGGTTGGCTATATGATTGGCTCCTGAGATGATGGCATCTCTAAGCATTTTGCCTTTGATCAACGAATTCACACTCCTATTTTCGGTATTGGATCGGTAGCGGCAATGCAGCTCGCTAGATCCTTAGGCATTAGGGCAGCTCACTTGACCCTTCGTCCTAGTCATCTGTATGCAGTCAGTTTAGTATCTGACAGATATTCACTTGAGAAAACAGCTCTTAATAAGCGCTAAAAGCACAAAACTGTAGCATCAGCCCTTATAAATGCTATAACTGTTGTGGGGTTATTTTACCATGTAACTGCCAAATTTACAACTACATCTTGCTCTGGGTCATAGCATCTACAAAAACGTTGACCTTTGCTACCTTCAGTGAGGTGGCATCCTCCACAGCATACTTGACCTCAGAAACAATGCTCTGCACGATGACTGTAATATTTACACCGTAGGATACTGCAATGTGCAGGTCGATGACCAAAGCACCATTTACAATCGAAACACTTACTCCCTTATCGGGCACATTCCCTCTGGTAGCAAAATACTTGATCCCCTGCACAGGGTCGCTGACCACCATCTCCGAAACACCAAAGCATCGGGAGGCAGCTCTGCCTACAAGCCCTGCAAAATACTCTGAAGTGATTGAAACGGTACCAAGCGGATTTTCTATTTTAATCATAAATACTTCTCCTTCTCATATAATCACTATAAATAGCAAAATTATGGGTTGTTAATGGTGCAAAATGCACATCACACCCTACCATCTATCTATATTATAAAAAATATCCTGCTCGGTTGCAATAACACTGGCGGAGAAATTTCTCGGGTAAGCCACAATGCCGTCGTGATAAGCAATCGGGATCAGAGGCATCTTGTCAATAAAGTCCACCATGAAGCGATCTACATTCTTAATATCTGCCCGAAATCCTGCGTAGTTCTCCAGCAGGGTCTGGTCAGCGGCGACTCCTGCCGAGGTAGTGAAGCCTGGGGTAATGAGTACCGAAATATCCATATTATCCTTTAGCTTTACCTCGCCGAGATAGAGATCAAACTCGCCCCGCGCCACTGCCGCTGTATATTCACTGTATGGCAGCTCCAGCAGGCTTATGCCGATGCCAGAGGCCTCCAGCTGGTTTTTAATACGATTTGCCACCGATGCCTTGATGGGGTTATCTTTATTGACCAGCAGGCTTAGGTTTAGCTTGCCGCTTTGGTCGTGATAGTACTTATCGGTGCTGTTATACTCAAGCCCCGCCTCTCCAAAAAGAGTCCGTGCCAAGGTGCCTGAGTCGGCATCAAAAAACTCTACGTCGGGCAGCCAGCTCACCACGGGGTTAAAGGGAGTAAAGGTAGGTCGAGCCTTGCCCATGAAGCCGCGGTCTACAATATCCCGTCGATCAAGGAGCATGTAAATCCCACGCCGCACCTTGCTGTCGGATAGATACGCTTTGCTGCTATTGATCCCCAGATACACAAGGCTGTTGGTGGATACCAGACTGCTAGAGGAGCCGATGGAGTAATCCTGGGCCTCGATCAGCGGAGTAAACATATAGTCAATCACCCCAGTGCGGATGGCAGCGGCAAACGAATCTCTTGAAGACACCTCTACCAATCGGATCGTCCTAATAGAGCCTATCGGCAGCGACGATGCACCGGTTGGCAGCAGCGCCTCCTTGGTATATGCATAGCGCCCACCCCCTATAGGTACATCCTGCTCACCGGTACCCTCCTTGACGATGGGGAAGGTCAGCAGATTATTGACCAGTGCATCAGGTGATTTAATGGTAAACACAACCGAGCCATCCTGCGGCGACTCCTTTGCCCCTACAATCGAGCTAAGTATGCCCTTATAAGCTGGTGAAGCTGCTGCCAGCTCGTAGGAATACACCACATCTCTGGGTGTGATCAAGGAGCTGTCGCTAAACTTCATATTGTCGCGGATAAATACCCTGCATTCATTGCCTGCATTCACACTGCTCTTGGCAATCACTGGGATAGAGTTGTAATTTGGATCGACCTTATACAGGGAATCATAAAGCAAAGGCATAATGGTTTTATTGAGCTGAGTGTTAAGTTTAAAGGGGTTAAGAGAGTCGGCCTTTTCATAAGGAATCGCCAAGGTGCTAAGCTCCTGTGGGCGTGAAGAACCACTCTGCCCATCGGCAGGCAAGCCCGAAGAAACCTCCGACATTGCAGCCGGCTGCTGCACGCACCCTACCATTGATAGAGATAGGATTGCCGTAAGCAATACAATTACACGCTTCATCAAGATCCCCCTATATAAAAAATAGACTGTAGCATGGCCTGTTATCTGCACCAGAGCACCGCTCGATCCACAACAGGTTTCACATGCTACAGTCCCTAAGTCTTATCTCGACTCGACGATCAGCTTGATCGCAGTGCGCTCTTCCCCATCAATCACCACATTGGCAAAAGCAGGAACGCAGATAAGATCAATGCCCGAAGGTGCTACATAGCCCCGAGCAATAGCGATTGCCTTGACCGCCTGATTGGCAGCGCCGGCGCCAACCGCCTGAACTTCCACCTCACCATTATCTCGAATTACACCGGCAATCGCGCCAGCCACCGAGTTTGGTGCAGATTTTGCAGAAACCTTTAGTATTTCCATCGTAAAAACTCCCTCTGATGTTACTTATTAAGTCCAAAGCTGTCATCTTTTACTGAAATGCAAGGTGTATATCTACCGCCGCTCTACCAAGGTATAATGATCGCGATCTCTCGCTCAAGCCTTGTGCCAAAAAGGGTCATCTGCACTATATTATGTCCAAAGTTTGCTATTAAAAACCCTTTTTTACCAGCATAATCATTCGCAGCGTTAAATATTCCACATACAGTATAAAGAATATAGTAAGTAATTACAAGAGGAGTTTCAATAATTTTACTATTTTAACAAAATTCTATCCATATTCGTGCATTTTCCAGTATTTTGGTCAATTTCCACCAATACACCACACAGCATATGGGGGCCATCCACGTTTTCAAACCGTGTAGGTAAGGCTGTCTTGAGCCGCTGGATTGCCTGCTCGGGGCGTACACCCAGCACCGAATCAATCGCTCCACACATACCCAGATCGGTAATATATCCGGTACCGTTGGGTAAAATGCGTTCATCAGCAGTCTGTACATGGGTATGGGTTCCCACCACCGCAGACACTCTGCCATCTAAATAAAAGCCCATCGCCACCTTTTCGGAGGTAGCCTCAGCGTGAAAATCCACAATAATATTCTTGGTATCAATCTCTTTTAGAAGCTCGTCGATACAGTCAAAAGGGTTGGCCAGTGGCTCCATCAGAGCGACTCCCATCAGGTTAATTACAGCCAGCTTATACTTTAGCTTGTCGATGATATATACTCCAACCCCCGGCGCCGATCTATGGAAGTTGGCTGGGCGTATTAGGGGAAGATCGCTGTCAAACAGCTCATAGATTTCTCTGCGCTTAAGGGCGTGATTACCAGTGGTAATCAGATCGACGCCGCTATCATACAGATGACTTGCACTATATGGGAGTATGCCATTGCCTTGGGCAGAGTTTTCTCCGTTGGCGATTACGATGTCGGGCTGATATCGCCTGCGAAGCAGTGGCAGCTGCTCTCTTACAAAATCGCAGCCCCCCTGCCCGATCACATCGCCTATGATCAATACTTTCATGATATCTCCATTTCGTTTTGCTTAAGATGATGCTTTTATATCGTTGGTGCTTGAGATGTAGGCGTATTATACTTATCAGCTCTAAATACGACGGCTCAGCACTCGTCTGCCATAATACGCTAATCATAGCATATTCTGCTGGCAGATAACATTGCAATATTATGAAAATCTTAAAAATATTTAATTTTTGTGCTACATCATTATGTCGTAGGTAATGCGCCGCAGGCTCTCTATAAGGGCAAGCCCTTGGGACGGTTGTCACAAGCAGCTTTGGGCTGCGCAGTGCAACCCGCCAAGGCTTTGCCCGTGGGGGTCAGGGGCAAAGCCCCGAAGCGCTTTTTCCCCTATTTTTGTCGCTTAATAAAAATAGGGCGCCCGCGCGGCGTGAGCGCTTCAAATAGATAAAAAGATAATTTTGCATTTGCTGTGAAGTGATAATGCGTATATTCATGGTTAAAACTTACACATCTCCAGCGTGATACATGAGTAACTCCGCCACAATTTGCTAAGCCTCTAAAGGCATTCTGTTTCCCACTCATGCCGTGGAGGCACTCCCTTTTTGATAGACGTCAAAAAGGGAGGGAAAAACGTCTAAGGGTAGCCCTTAACTCACGGACACCGCTTTCCGCATTGCACTGCGCTTCGCTGGTGACAAGCGTTGCAAGCGAGTGCCCTTATAAAGTGTCTGTGACACAAGAAATGCCTAACGGCATGGGGTACGGGGTAATGCTCATTTTGCCCGTAGGCAATGCGCCGCAGGCTCTCTATAAGGGCAAGCCCTTGGGACGGTTGTCACAAGCAGCTTTGGGCTGCGCAGTGCAACCCGCCAAGGCTTTGCCCGTGGGGGTCAGGGGCAAAGCCCCGAAGCGCTTTTTCCCCTATTTTTGTCGCTTAACAAGAAATAGGGCGCCCGCGCGGCGTGAGCGCATTCGAGGTGATCAAAGGGCAAGTCATGTGTTGGACATAATAATTTGACATACTTTCAGGTATTAGGTGTATCGTGAGCCATAAAACAACTTTATACTATATTTTTTATACGCATAAATCCCCTGTCAGCCTTGCTATATCCTCAGGCAGCTGAGCCTTAATTACCACTTGGCTGCCATCCTCCTTTAGGACCACTGCCTCATAGCAATGGAGTGCCTGCCTTGAGATCCGCTCGGTACTACCACCATAGAGGATGTCCCCCAGCAGTGGATGCCCGATATGGCTCATGTGCACCCTGATCTGATGTGTGCGCCCTGTTTCAAGCAGCAATGCCACAGCTGTATAGCCCTCATAGCGACGGAGCAGGCGGTAATTGGTCACTGCCGGCTGCCCATCCTCTCGCACCATGCGGCGGATGCTGTCGGGCGACTCCCGCTCTATTGCCCCGCTAATCCGCCCCTGCTCCTCCGCAAGACTGCCTGTAACCAGCGCAAGATAGGTCTTGTGTATACGATCAGCATAAAACCACGCTGCGTGCTGGTTTTTGGCTACAAACACCAGCCCCGAGGTATCTTTATCCAGCCTGTTGATAGGGCGATAAGTCAGCCCCTCAGTGCTCTCCCCTGCGGCAAAGACATTGCCCAGCGTGTCAAAGGGGTGCCCTTTAGATGGGTGGCTTGGCATATCGCTGGGCTTGTTGTAGACAATCAGGTGATCATCCTCATACACCACCTCCACAGGCTGATGGTACTTGTGGTAGCTGCGCTGCTCCTCACCGGGGTCGACCCGTACCACTGCCCCCGCCTTTACAGGGTCAATGGTGCGTATATGATTGCCCTCCATGGTTAAGCCATTGGGAATGTTCTTTGCGCGCTTAATCACCGAGCTCGAGAGCCCTCCCTTTTCTCGCAGGAAGCTGTCGAGCCGCTGGCCATCATATTGCTGATCGACTATATACGTAAGTATCGCCATGGTTTCCTCTTTTCAAACGGTTTTTCAATGCTCCTATTGTATCATAGTCCAACCCCAGCCGCAATGATGTAAAATTATGTATAATGCCAAAAGTAAAGATTGGGTGTTGTTATTATCGGCTGATTGTGGTATACTGCTCATGTATCGAGTAAACAAGACAGCGGCGTGCACAAAGCTGAAAGGCTGTGTATGAGGAAAGTCCGGGCTTCACAGGGCAGGATAGCTGCTAACGGCAGCCGAAGGCGACTTTAGGGAAAGTGCAACAGAGAGATACCGCCGGTTTATACCGGTAAGGATGGAAAGGCGAGGTAAGAGCTCACCAGCGTCACGGAGACGTGACGGCTATGTAAACCCTATCCGAAGCAACACCGCACAGAGAGCATTAAGGCGGCCCGCCTGCTCTCGCTTAGGTGGCAGGAGCAGTACGGCGACGTGCTGCCAAGATAGATCGTTGTCAAATACAGAACCCGGCTTATATGTTTAGTCGATACCTTTATTGTTAGTAAAGCCCCCGCCTGAAAATACGAGTAGTCATAAAGACAACTTGTGAACCGAGGGTCATTGCAAATTGGATACGGAAAAGCCCCCTTGTTTCTTTCAAAAAACAAGGGGGCTTTATTCTACCTTCTTTGGCATTAGCCCTTTTGTAAAAATCCTTGCTCAAACGCTTGTGGGAATATAAACATTTTCTCTGCTGTGCCAAAGGAAACCCATATTTTATCTTTTTCCAGCTTAGTAACTACACCATCTCCAAACGATTTATGCTTAACAGCGGAACCGCGCTTGATATCGGACACATCCACCTTCGGAGTTTCCTGCGTCGGAACAGGAGTTATAGGAGCAGGGCGGTTAAACTGCGGTGCAGGTTTCGGTGCAATCGGCACAACGGCAGGTTTGGTAACCTGTACCGCTGGTTTTTTCGGTTCCAGCTGTTTTACTCTTGGTGTGGGAATGGGTTCCTCGTCATCCTCATCGGAATAGTCGTTATCAATATCCGGCAAATCCGAAATATCTTCAAATGCCTGATTAACAGCTTTAAGTGAAACTTGCTGTGAACCGAAAAGTTTATCAAACTCATCGCGGGTAAGTACAGTATCGTAACCACCGACAGCTTCACCTTCGTGTCTGTCAACACCAGTGTAATTAAGGCTGGAATCTTCGTAGCGCTTAAATTTATAGACAGCGTCATTCATCAGTGCAGCATTAAATACACCGAGAGAACAAAGCAACTCAAAGTCTTTTACACTCAAACCAGTAACCCGCTTGAACAAACCCGGTTCCAACTGGGTAATAACATCTTTTAAGCTGTATTCGCGGAAATCGGTCAAATACATGAATACCGGAATTCGGGTAGCAAACTTAATTAGCTTCTCCTGAATCATTTTTCGCTTGGATTTATATTCTTTCTCTTCAGCAGAAATTTCTTTCTTTTCCTTCGGTGTAAGCTTATCACCTTTCGCCTTTGCTTTCTTCACCTTTTCGGACGCAATAATGATATCGTTAATTTCTGTATTCAGGCTACGGAAACCTTCAATGCTCATCAGAGCTTTCATCGCTTCTTCATTCGCCATAAGACGAGCAAGGGTATCGTTATCTACATTGACCAGAAGTGCGCTCTCCCAACGACGGGCAAGGAGCGTGGCGGATGTTCCGGCAAGGGCAATGTCGAGAATGTCAGTCTCATTCAGTCGCTTCATTGTGCTTCCGTCATAAGCCAGTACAGGCAGGAAATTGATAAATTCCGCAACTTTCTGCTCTGGGTTGCTCTCGTTCACATCAAGGCGGCAGCTATAATCAGCGATTTGGTGCAAGGCGCGATCAAGGGCAAAGTCAAAAACGTAGCACTCATGTTTCATGATTTCCTTTTTACCTGCACCAAGATCAATCATCCACGGACTTTGCACACGAAACGCTGCTTGAAAATAGGTTTCAGGACTGCTCAGATTGCGAAGCATAAAAATGCCTGTCCAAGGCTTGACCGTAACGCCTGTGGTAAGTTTACCACAGGAAAGTGTTATGGTTTTTGTTTTGAGTGGGTCTCCCATTGATTGAAGAACAGGAGCCAGCGCGTTCACGCCGATGCCCGCACTTGTTCCGGCGGCAACATTCACCTTATAATCATGGAAAAAGCTGTTGTTGCGCTTCTTTAAAAGATTTGCCATTGCAAAGCACGAGGCAACGTTCGGCAAAAACCACAGTGTATGGGTTAAGATAGAAAGTAGGCGGGTATTGGAAAACGGCATCTCTGGCTTTTTTGCGCCGAGTTTTAAATCGTCTGTTGTGGTGCCAAGATACGCACCGCGAATCAGGTCAAGCCACTTTTGCACATAGTCCTCAAATTTAAACTTGGCATTGTCACCTTTGCCCTCTGCGGAAAAGAACACATTAAGGTCAAATTCATCAAACTCACCCTGTTGTGCTATCTGCCGAATACTGTCCGGGATTTTATAAGTCATCAGCACCATTCGTGGCAACGACAAATAAGGATTGTTAGGTTCTGTTCCCCAAGAATCCTTTGCGCGTTGCTCATCCGAATATGTCCAGTTGTAAATCTGATCTTCGATAAACTCACCGGAGTTGATTGCCCGAAATGGTGTGCCTGAAAGGTATAAATATCGTGGTGTAGTTATAGGCAAAAATGTTTCATTAATCGCATTTCCGGCTTCTTTTTGCTGATATTCTTCCGCATCAAAGTCAAGAGAACTATCTTCATCTTCGGATTCAAACAGTTTCTTGGCATTTTCACGCCATGCACCAAAATGGTATTCGTCGAAGATCACTAAATCCCAGTTTGTTGAGTGAATCCATTCGTTTTTCGCCTTAATACCACCGTTTTCATTGGTGCCGAGCAGGTCTTGGAATGAACCGAAGCATACGATTGGACGGCTTTTGTCAGTGCTTTCATAATTAAATCCATTCTTTGCAGAAACAAACTGCCAGCCCTCAAAATCCACATGGGTGAGTAAATCTTCTTCCCATGCACTCTGAACAGCAGGCTTGAAAGTCAGAACCAATAGTTTTTTAAGCCCCATTTTCTTGGCAAGCTGATAAGAAGCAAAGGTTTTGCCAAAGCGCATTTTCGCGTTCCATAAAAATTTTGCTGTATGAGAACGCCCTTCTTTTTCAGCAGCTTGATAATACTCGATAGCCTTGTCCACCGCTTCTGTCTGTTCTGGACGCATACTGAAAGATTGTGTGCGATTTTCTATATTCTCTGTTTTATCTCGCACAGCGATATATGCCGCTTTTAAATCTTCCACTGTGCAGCGAAACCATTCACCGCCGACAGCTTCTATCTTGCGGCGTTTAAGTGCGCGGTGAATATCGTGGTCGGTGAATGTGCCACCGTCGGAATACATCGCACTGTCCTGCCAGACAATCCTGTAAGGCACTTTGCCGTCAGGACGCTTGGTTGGATATTGCTGCGCAACACGGTGTTCCACATCTACGGTTGTATAACCTACTTTTAAGAGTCCCTTATAATCGGGGCTCATTTCTTCATAGGCATATATCATCGGCTTTGCTTCGGGGCGAAGCGGGAAAAACTCGTTATTCATCAATTACCGCCTCCAAAACATCGCACATCGCCTTAAATAAATCTATTTGTTCCTCTAATACGCTATGTCCTTTTAATCCATGAAACATATTATTTCTAATTCTCCAAATTGCCAGAAGTCCGCCATCAAAGAAATCGTTTCCGTTTGAGTTGATAAAATTAACCACTTGTGTAATATAAGTCGTTCTTTCCGCTCTTGATATTCGCGCTCTGTTATCACCGGTTGGATATAGCTTATTTGACACATAATCATCTATGCTGTTATCATTTTTTGCTCGGGTTTTAAGCTCTGCCGCCAGTTGAATAAATGCGGTTTTGCTTTTATTCCCAATGTTATTAATTGATTTTAATATCTTGTCGTAAGTACAACAGCAATCACATTTTTCATCTTCGTAAACATTCCACAATATAGTAAATTTCCCGACACCCAAAATGGTATCATTTTCCAAATTAACGTATCTAATATAAGTTGTATTATTCATCCTCGTTACCCCCGTTAAGTTCCATAGGGCGTATCATACTTTCGATGAATGCAATTTCGTCCTCAGTTAAGCCATATTTTTTATATAGCTTTTCGTCTGTCCACGGTTCGGAGAAGTCTTGCGTAGGAACAAAGGCATAGGCTTTAGGTGGCATGTCTTGGGTACTCGTTTTCAGCGAAACAATAAACCGAAGAAAATTTGTAGCAAGATATGATACTATATTCTCCGCAATTCGTTTCTCATTATTGTTTTCCGGCAGCAAAGCTACAACATAAGTGTTTGAACTGCATGAACCAGGTTCACTTATTTTAGGCTTTCCAAGAATAGTACTACCTGGATTTCCTGAACGTGGGATAATAACTTTGTACTGATCAATGTATTCAAAATTTTTCTGGATGCTTTCTTTCTGTATCCAGCATTCTCCATGCGCAATATAGACTTTTATACAGAAGCATTCCGACTTACTTGCCTTGATGGGAAAAGTACCTGCACCATCAGCCGTTTGAATAGTTCCATTTGTTTTATCATTCCATATAATTCTCGTATGAAAGCCAAAGAACCGCCCTCCGTTCAAAATTTCGCTAAAGCTATTTTCTCTTTTCGCGCTCACCTTCTTCAAAATAGAAATAGCCCGCTCATTTCTGATAAATGTTTCCATGCCATTTTCAAGTAAAGGGCGTTCAGCATAGGTTGTTTCTTCACCTGTATGTTCGTAGACAGAACACAACCCTCTTTCGTCGCGCTTCCAAAGGAAAAAGCAAACGCCCCCCTTAATTTCGACTCCGGGGAAGCAATCTGAACTATTTGTGTAATCGTGGATAACACGAATTCTATTATCAGTTAACATTTCATCACGAAAACTATCTAAGCCTCTACCACCAGTAAACCAACGAGCTGGTACGATCATAGATAAAAATCTTGGCTGCAGTTTTTTTGCTTGTTGAATAAACTTCTGGTATATAGGCAAAGCACTTGACTGATTTCCTCCATCGCTCAGCTGATATGGCGGATTGCCGATAATCACATCAAATTTCATTTTAAAAATCCTCTCTGGGTGCGTGGTATGGATCAGCTCATAAGCGTGGGTTTCAAGGCTTTCGTCACGGTCGTATTCGCTTTGACTTGCACCACAAAATACACATTTTCCATTGCGCCAAGTGTGCTGTGTTTTTTTAAACCGCACATTCCCCTCGGCAGTTTCAAATTGCGTAACACTATATTTTCCGTTAGGATATTTGCTGCAATATACCGAACGGCGCGACAAAAGGCTCGTCATCTCGGTGATGGCGATACCAAAAAGCTGTTTATGAAAAATATGGTCAATTCGTTGTTGCCGATCGGGAATTTGTGTTTCAAGCCCAATCATTAGTCGCTTGGCAATTTCTCGCAAGAAAACACCACTTTTGGTTGCCGGATCAAGGAATGTAGTGTCCGGTGAGCGAAATAGCTCTTGCGGAAGTAAGTCAAGCATACGATTTACAATCTCCGGCGGCGTAAACACCTCATCATTACTCAGGTTGGCAAGGCAAGACAGCACATCGGGATTGTATGTATTTTGATAAAAATCAATCATTTTCCTGCACTCTCCTGTAATGTATTGGGGAAAATTCACGGATTGGAAGTAAAACCGTGGCTCCGCTTGCATCGGTTTCATAAGTCCCAACCGCGCCGAACAAGTCAAACTGAAGATTCTGTTCTTCGGCATGTAACATATGCGAAAGTTCAAAATCACGCCGCTTTATTAAACAACCGTTGACGGCAGACCATTCCGCAAAGATTATCGGTGTTCCATCCGCTTGTTCCAAAGTCAAGGCGTCACCGCAAAGGATGTTTTTTTGTAGGATAAAACGCACAGCTTGGCGAGTTTCATCATTTGCATCTTTCTTACATTGCTTAGTGTAATTTTCATTCCATATATCATAAAGGCGTTCGCGACACTCTTGCACATTGTCCAAAAGAATATCCACGCCGTATATGCTCGAAACCGCTATGACAGCATACCGCTCGTAATCTGCGGTATTTTTGCCATAACGGGATTTCACAACAGCAAGTTTGCGCCGCAGTATCTCAGCAAGAAAGTTTCCGTCACCACAGGCGGGTTCCAAAAAGCGAGAGTCAATACGCTCGGTCTCCTGCTTAACAAGGTCAAGCATAGCGTTTACTTCGCGTTCAGCGGTGAAAACTTCACCGTGATCCGCAACACGTTGCTTAGATTTTGTTTGTTTTACAACTTTATGATCGTTCACGCAGCTCCTCCTTTATAATCCGGCACGTTTTAATACAGTAATTACTTCTACCGAAACACCTCTTGTTTCGCAGTACTCAATAATCCGCATCAGGGCCAATCGACTTGGTTTAGATCGGTTGTTCTCCCAGCGGTTCAATGTTGTAAAGCTTACATTTAAATCACGAGCCAGCTGCTCCTGAGATATATTCATTTCTTTACGCAAGGTCTTTAGAATTACGTCGATGGTCATTTATAGCCACCTCCACTCAAACCATTATAGCGGATGCTATAGTGTATTGCAATCGATATGGAGGATTTCACACCCCAATCCCCTTTTTATTAATCCGCCTTTATTTTCGCCAGCATTTCTTCGCCCGTAATTTTTCCGCCAAGATAATCGCTCCGAGCCTGCCGCGCCAGCTTTGCCCACTGGGCATACTTCTCCGATGACATATCTTTACCGCTAAACTCATCCGGCAATTTACCGTCCGCACGGTAACGGCGTGAGTACACCTTGTTGTATTCAGTAAGGAAAGCGAGTAAATAATCGTTTTCCTGCATGCCCTGATCATAAAACAGCTTTGCTCCAACCTGCTTGCACGTGCGATCACCTTTATAAGGTCTGTCGCAAAAATCTCTCTTACGCTTATCCGTTAACACAAAATAGCGGCTGCACAGTTTGCATCTCTTAATGAACTGTGCATTTTTAAGCATCTCGGTAAACTCAAAATAAAGCAGCTCATCCAAATATTCAAAGAGATAGTATGGCATCAGACTGACACCCTCGCCATCTTGGTGCATGATTTCCAAAAGCTCGTCTGTTTCCTGTAGATTCCAATCATGGATATCCTTAAGCGTATCCATATCCACCTTGCCGTTTTTCTTTGGCAACAGCTCATATTTTATCTTCACAGTAGCCTCGGCAAAGCCGGGGTACTCCGAAACGAACTCACAAAGCCGCTGGGACATTTCCTTGTCCGAGTGGCTTTCTCTATCTAAGCAAGTAGTGACCGCTTTCGTACATACCTCCTGCAGATCTAAAATGTGTTCCAATTCCTCTATACAGGTTGTAAGAGGTCTAAGCAAGGCAGCCTCAAATTCGTCTTTGGCATAGATGGGTTCTTTCAAAATGTTGTTCAGCAAGCCCACCAAGAAGAAATAGACATAGCGGTGCTTGCCCGCAATGGTTTGCGCAACATCAAATACTTTATTTCTGATTATCTCGTAATTTTCCATAGTGAGCGGAATGGCTTTCATTTCGGTGAGCAGTGTTGTGTATTCTTCGAAATCCATTTCCACAAATTCAATCAGTCCATTCCCAATAAACTTTTGTGCGTACTGAGTCACCTTGTCCGGATAAGCGTAAGCCATAGAATAAATCAGCTTATCATTTCCCTCAAAAACTTTGATCAGCGGGTACTGTTCCATAGGCACTCCTCTCGCAAATAATCGATTTTCCTCAAACCAGCGTTCCTACGATTCGCTGTGTATTTCTTTTTCTGGATATAGGACAATGGTATCACAAGGAATAGAAGTTTTCAACATTCGATTTATTGCACTTTTCAAAGCAAATTGAATTAAGAGGAGGAGTCACAAATGTCAAGAAAGTTAAAAACCATGGATGCGGAAACCTTGATGACCACACCCATGGAGCCGCTGAAATTTATTGTCAGCGGTTTGCTGCCCGAAGGACTGCATGTACTGGCAGGCTCACCGAAAATCGGCAAGAGCTGGCTGGCGCTGTGGATCTGCTTACAGGCAGCAAAGGGTGAAAAGGTATGGGAATTCGAAACGCTAAAAAGCGAAGTCCTGTATCTCTGCTTAGAGGACAGCTTCGCCCGTATCCAAAGCAGGCTGTTTGAAATTACCGATGAAGCACCGGCGACACTTCACTTTGCCATTATGAGCGATGCTATCGGCCATGGTCTGGAAAACCAAATTGAAAGCTTTATCAAAGAGCACCCCGGCACAGGACTGATTGTGATTGACACCCTGCAAAAGGTTCGCAAAACTGTTTCTGCAAATGTGAATCCCTATGCCGCTGACTATGATGACATCAATGCACTGAAGCAAATTTCGGACCGTCACCATCTTGCTATCCTGCTCGTACATCATCTTAGAAAAACAGGCGATGCTGATCCGCTCAATATGATTTCGGGCACCAGTGGTATTGCTGGTGGTGCTGATACAAACTTTGTACTGAAAAAAGATAAGCGAACTGGAAATACCGCAAAGCTCATCTGCACCGGCAGGGATATCGAGGGGCGGGAACTGTTCTTGGAGTTCAACAAAGAGAACTTTGTCTGGGAGCTGTTGGAACCGATTGAAATGGAGCAGCGGATTATACCGGATGAAATTTTTCTTCTCTGTGGTTTTATAAAATCGGCAAGCAGCTTCACTGGGACGGCAACCGAGCTGATAGAAAAATGGAATCTGGATTGCAGCCCCGCAATTCTGAAAAAGAGAATCATCAAGCACATGGAGCATCTCAATAAAAACGGTATTCGATACTCCGAAAACCGCACCTTTGAACGCAGGGAATTTTCTCTCTGCTATGACGGCAATGACGATATGACGGTAGAATCACGCCCCCAAAGTTTGCCGTCTTTGCCGTCAGCACTGTCACAGGGCAGTCATCTCGCCACCGTCACCCCCTGTTTGCCCCTGTGTGGCGAGATTGACGGCGGAGTGGGATAACTCCACCTAACCCGAATAAACCCGCAAATTGAGCCACTGTTGCGGCAACTTCGGATTTGCACTTATTTTACATGAAACGCAGAGGTTTCAGATGCGTTTTCTCACCCATTGGGTGAGGCGAGCAGAGTGTCGGGCTATACGCCCGCCACAGCTCGCTCGGGGCAGAAGCCCCGGACCCCACTTTGGGCACATAGCATTTCTGCGGAAATGCAGAGCCGCTAAAGCGGCGATGTGCCTCACGGGCGGAGCCAGTTCCCCCGTGTGCCCCCTCCGCTCTCCGAGGGGGCAAGAACGAAATAATAGGAAAGGATGCGTTGTATGAAAAAGAAACCCTTTGCCTTTCGCATTAGCGAAAGCACCTATAAAACGCTAAAACAAAAATCCAAGCATGGCAAGGTTACCATGACGGAATTTTTAGAACGAGCCATAACCGATAAAGAAATCATTGTAGTGGACGGGATGCAGGAGTTCATCGGTGAGCTGAAAGCCATCGGCCGAAATCTCAATCAGCTTACCACCCTCGCCAATATGGGGAGGGTCGACGCCGTTTATCTC
>DAMCAP010000003.1:76917-84849 GCA_032059445.1 Oscillospiraceae bacterium | reverse complement strand
CGCCGAAACCAAGGCGCAGCTAAGCGGTATCTACGAAAAGCTGTCTGCTCTTTGCGAGGTGAACCGATAATGGCGACGGTTAATTTTATCCCCTGCAAAAAGCAAAACGCCTTCTCCATGAGAAATGAAATTGAATATATCCTGCAGGATTTCAAGGTGTGCATCGAACCGGAGAAATTCAATTGTGACCACACCGTCAACTACCAAACCTATTCCACCGATGCGGATAAGACCGGCTGTATCCGCTTAATCTCCGGCAAGGATTGCTGTCCCGAAACAGCCTTCCAAGAATTTATGGCAACCAAAAACAGCTTTAAAAAGGCTGATCAAACGATGTTTTATCACTACGACCAAGCCTTTAAGGATGGCGAAACCATCTCACCCAAAACCGCACATGAGATTGCTATTAAATTTGCGGAGGATAATTACCCGGATTTTGAAGTGGTCATCGCCACCCATGTGGACAACGAGCATCTGCACTCCCACTTTATTATCAACTCGGTCAGCTTTAAAACAGGAAAGAAATTACATCAAGGCCCCAAAACACTATTAAAGCTTCGGGCATATTCAGACCAAATTTGTCAGCAATATGGGCTGACCACCCTCAAGCCTTATACTGGCGGCAAGTCCCAAAGCCTTGCCTCCCGGGAATACCGTGCCGCCGCCAAGGGGCAGAGCTGGAAGTTTTCGTTGATGAACGCAATTGATATTGCAATGAAAATCAGTGGCACAAAAGCAGATTTCATTAAAAATATGGAGCGACAAGGCTACTCAATTCGGTGGGAAAGCAGCAGAAAATACATCACCTACACCTGCCCAAACACCATGTCCTGCCGGGATATCAAGCTTCATGATAACCGTTATTTAAAGGAGATGATGGAACGTGAATTTGAGCTTAGAAGAATTGAAGCAGCGGAACGCAGGCTCGCAGCCAGCCGAACCGATTCCCCAGAAGCCATTGCAGAACAGCCCGTCTTGTCCTCTGACACAGGAGAAGCTGGACAACCTGTTCTACAATCAAGGACTGATTTGGGATGGAATCAAGAACTTGGAGAAACAGCAGAAAACCTTACAACAGCAGCTCCACAGCATCAAAACCCAACTGAACAGTCTACCCTCGCAGGCACAGCTGGAGCAAATCAGCAAGAGTTTGTTGCAGATACAGCAGGTGTTGTCACCGGCTGGGAAACAGAAAGAGAAGCATTTTTCTCTGCCCAAACTGCGACTGCCGCACCTAACATGGACACCACTGTGGATCGTCATTCCCTTGATCCTGCTGGCATTGGTGGCAGTGTGGTTCAGCTGGGACGCGCTTTGGAACGGCTGGTCAACCCTGTTCCCCTAAAGGATTCCACCATAAAACCGCAGCAGCATACCGGCAGAAAGAAAAAATTAGCTATCGGTCAAAAGGAAGATGACCATAGCGGACACGATTTTGAAATGCAGATGTGAAGGAGAAGCAATATGACAAATGAATATTTAGCAGCACAGCATTATCTGAAAACCAATATCCTCGGCGCTTACGAAACCGCCGATATCATTTGGCAAAGCGACAGCGAGGGTACCTCTCACCGCACCTTTGCAGACAGCTTTGTTTACACAGACGAAACCTCCCATACCATTGAACGGGATATGGTGGTGGAGGACAGAGTGTTCCGAGTACATTCTGTGTTCCCCATAAAAAGCGCCTCTACTCCTACAAAAAAGATACTTTCGGTGATTGAAAACGACCTCGAAAAAGCGCTTAAAAACGCTTGATTTCAGTAGACTTGTGGAACCTGTTGCGGTATGCTTGGGTTACCGTATTCAGTTTGCCACAACAAGAAGGAGGATTTTTAACGATGGCAAACAACGAAAAATACACGATACTGTATGGCAGACTGAGCCAAGAGGATGACCGGGAGGGCGAAAGCAACAGCATCCAGAATCAGCGGTTGATTCTCACCAAGTACGCAGAGGAAAAGGGCTTTGGCAATATTCGGTTTCTGTTCGATGACGGGTTCAGCGGAACAAACTTCAACCGCCCTTCGTGGAATGAGATCATGGAGCTGATTGAAAGCGGACAGGTGGAAACCCTGATTGTCAAAGACATGAGCCGTCTCGGTAGGGATTATCTGCAAACAGGATTTCTCATGGAGCACACCTTTCCCAACCACAATGTCCGGTTTATTGCTATCAATGATGCGGTGGACACGCTCTATGGGGACAACGACTTTGCGCCGTTCCGGAACCTATTTAACGATTTCTATGCGAAAGACTGTAGTAAAAAGATTCGGTCGGTGAAGAAAGCACAGGCTGAGCGCGGAGAACGGGTTGGAACAAGGCCGCCCTATGGGTACAAAAAAGACGAGAGCAATCCCAAAAAGATTGTTCCCGATCCGGAAGCCGCTGAAGTGGTCAAGCGCATTTTCAAGCTGTGTGCCGAGGGCAGAGGCCCCAAGCAAATTGCAAGGCAGCTCACAGAAGAACTGGTGGTAAATCCAAGTAACTACTATTTTAATCAAACCGGAGTAGCACTGACGAACTTGGACACCACCAGACCTTGCAGGTGGAGGGATAACTCCATCGTCAATATTTTGAACGATGAAACCTATCTCGGACACACGGTCAGCATGAAGCACACCACCGCATCCTACAAAAACAAAAAGAAGATTATCCGCCCGGAATCCGAATGGCTGAGGTTTGAGAACACCCATGAGGGCATCATCGATCAAGAAATTTGGGACATTGCCCATACGGTTCGGGAACACAAAAAGCGTCCGCAAAAGCATATGGAGAACCCCAACCCTTACTCGGGACTGATCTTCTGTGCTGATTGCGGAAAGCCTTTGGTGCTGCATCGTGCCCACACCATGGACGAAAGTAAAAACAATTTCGCTTGCTCCACCTACAAGAAATATGGCAAGGAAACCTGCTCCGCACATTACATCCGGGAAAGCCAGCTTGCTACGGTGATTTTGGATGACCTTAAGCGTGTCACTCACTTTGCAAGACAGGACGAAGCATTGTTTGCAGAGTGCATCAACCGCAAAAACACTGCTGATACGAGAAAAGAAATCACTGCGCTGCAAAAAGAACTGGAGACTATGCGAAAAAGGGATTTGGAGCTTACCGCACTTTTCAAACGGCTCTATGAGGACAATGTGCTGGGGCGTATACCCGATGAGCATTACCGAACCCTGTCCGATGAGTACACCGCAGAACAAAAAAACTTGCGGGAACGCATACCAAAGGCTGAAGTGAGAATGGATAAGCTCAAAAACTCTCTTACCAATGTGGACAGGTTTATTGAAAAGGCGAAGAAGTATACTGACCTTACCGAGCTGACACCGGAGCTGCTGCACATGTTCATTTCAAAAGTTGTGGTAGGCGAAAAGGCTGAGAAATACTCCCGAACTGCTCCACAGGATATTTGGATTCACTACCGTGACATCGGAATGCTGAACGATGTCAAAGAGGAATTTGACATTCCCTCTATGGAAGAATTCTACGGAGCAGATGATGAAATGATGTTTGATGACGAGCTGCCAGCCGCAATTTAGGGCATAGCAAAAGGCGGACAGCCGAAACTGTCCGCCTGATACCCCGCATTTTTAGGTGATTCACAAAGTATCCTTATGGACACTCGCCTAAAGGCGGGGGTATGTTTTAACCAGATATCACAGACCACAGCATACCTTATACCCAAACCCTCATAGCCTATGACAGAAGGAGATGCATATGGACAGATTGCATTTAGCATCCCAGCATTGTACAAGCTCCTTAGATCCTGCGTCCCAAAGCACGCAAATTGATATCATTGGCATTCAGATGGATTTTGGCGCTTCGATACGAGGTGTCAATATGGGGCCTCTTGCAATTCGCCACGCAGGCTTGCAGGCAGGGCTGGAGCAGCTTGGTTTTGACGTAAAGGATAAAGGCGACATTATCCCCAGCCAGTCAAAAGAAACCGGCGAAGCACAGCTAAAGTACTGCTCGCAGATCTGCGGTGCCAATAAGGAGCTGCACAATGAGGTAGCAAAGACCCTACAGCAAAAGCACCTCCCCCTTGTATTGGGAGGAGATCACAGCATTTCGGCGGGGAGCATCTCAGCCGCCCGCCAGATTATCGGTGACATTGGCGTGATCTGGGTTGATGCCCATGGGGATTTTAACAACGAGTACAGCTCCCCCACTGGCAACATGCACGGCATGCCCCTCTCTGCACTCTGCGGCATGGGGCCCAGAGTTATGGTTGATTTTACCCACGAAATCCCTTACATCGACCCTCAAAAAGTTGTATTGGTGGGGGTACGAGAGCTTGATCCACCCGAAAAAATGCGGATGAAACAAGCAGGGCTCAAGGTCTTTACTATGTCTGACATCGATCGCCTCGGCATCGCCACCGTGATGGAGCAGGCAATCGCCGCCGCATCAGCAGGGACAAAAGGGATCTACGTCAGCTATGATCTTGATTCCATCAGTCCTCCTGATGCACCGGGAGTAGGCACCCCTATCCCCAACGGCTTGACGGTCAGGGAGGCCTTTTTGATAGCAGAGAGCCTAGCAGCTACCGGCAAAATCATCGGACTCGATATCGTAGAAGTCAACCCGATGCTGGATATCTGTAATAAAACCGGCGAGCTGGCATGCCATCTGGCACTGGCACTGCTGGGCAAGACCGTCTACTAGCCCTTTCTAGCGTTTACGAAGTAGCCGCCCCAATGATGGGCTTACATTATATATAAATTATAAAAAGACCTCTGTCGGTAGTAGAACTACAGTCAAAGGTCTTTTTTGTTGCAAAATATTATAAGCCTGCCCCTATGCTATCGGGGTTATCAGGGCGATTATCGCGCATAAGCTCACAAAGCTCTACCCATCTCTCCACCTCGGGGCCGATTTTGGGGGCAAAGCAATAGATCGTTTTGTGGAACGGCACCTCAAAGTTGACACCGCATACAAAAGGTAACGCCGTCAGTAGCTTCCAAGGGAAGTGAAGCTCCACATCTTCATCACGAAGGGTACCGATATAGGTAATGCATTCTTTATCAGCCGAGAGCGCTCCGCTGCCCACCACTTCATAAGGGCTTTTGATATCCTTAGGCATTTCTAGGCTCACCTGCGACACCAGCTCGAAATTATCATCTTTCAGTCGCTCCGCCAGAAGCTCCTTCTGCCACAGCTTCCACTGTGCCACTGTAGAAAACACCACCGACTGCTTGGTTTCGGGCAAGAGGCGGTTTTGGGCATCCATCAGCCCGCTATTGCCGCAGCTTTCGCAAAAAAATCTGTCACCTGCGGTTTTGATGGTAAACTCTTCACGGCACTTCGGGCAAAGATACAGCACCGACTCCAGCCCTTCAGCAAGTGCGGGGCTCTTATAGGTGTAGCCCTTTTGCTGTGCCCATGTAGGGTCATCGTGCCGTAAAGCTTCACAGATTTGCTCATACACCTGCTCCTCGGTCAAAGTATGGAGCTCCTGACGACTGAGCAGCATGCGGGTGCGAAACTCGATAGGGCCTTTGCGCTGATACTTCGCCCACTTTGGCTTTACCATATAGCTGCCGCCAATCATCCCCAAGATCACGTCGGTATCAAGTGCCTTGACTAGCTTTGCGATTGCAGGGTGTATATAGCCGGTGATGCCATCGATCCCCACCTGCCCTTCGGGGTAGATCGCTACCGCGCCTTCATTACGCACGACTGAGAGCATTTTTTTGACCGCCATCACATCAGGCTGAAATTGCAACTTAGGGATTGCACCCAGCAGTCGTAAGCCGCTTGCCATCAGCAGCTTGCCAAAAAAATAAGAGCTGACCACGAAATTTACCCGTGCAGGGTAAACCCCAAGGATAGCCGCCATATGATCAATGTCAGAAATATGATTGCAGAGCATCACAAAAGGGCGGTCAAGGTCGACCCCCTCATCTTTGATCACCGTTACCCCGCCCTTTTGTAGCAGCTTGAGTCTAGAGCCTGCTGCTGCCATCATATAGAGGGCAGGATTGGGCTTGATCACCGGTTTTTTCTTCTTTTTGTGGGTGGGCACCTTGATTTTTATTTCCATTTTATCACCTTTATCGTAAGTTTGCAGAAGTCAATGCCTTGGCATTTTTGATCGCGCGCGTCGTCATCTCTCAAACAAATACACTCGAAGGCTATGCGCGCTTTGCTGTAGCAACGTCTGTAGCACAAGGGATGCTGGATTGCCTATGCAACCAGCGTGGGTAAAGACAGCCATATATTGATGCTTATTTATTTATTATACCATATATATCGTCTATAACAAAAGTAAATGCGAAATTTTAAATATTTCCATAAAAAAGCGACTAAGCACATCGCCTAGCCGCTTTTATTATTTTATCTTACCGTAACTGCAAGCTCAATGGTCAAAAGCACCTGTTATACCGTCTTTGTGCCACATTCAGAGCAAAACTTCCCCGAAACCATCTTACGACAGGTAGGGCAAAAGAATTCTGCCTTAGGCTCCTTCTTGGAGCCATCCTCCGCTAGAGATTCCGCCATCTGCTTTGCCAGCTGGGCGCCTAGCGCCGCCTGAGCGCCAAAAGCTGCTATGTTGCCGCCCTCGCCCTTGCTCATACCGTCTGCCATGCCGATGGTAGTATACTTGCCCAGATTGGTGACAAAGGACTGCCCAGCAATTTTCTCTGCCATCTTCTGTACTTCTTCGGGGTAGTTGATGCTGATGATGTTGACATCTCTGACCCCCAGACCGATGTCAAATAGCTCCTTATCAAGCTCCTCACAGATCCGCTTGCTCAAGGCGCGGCTGTTGGCTTGCAGGCCTACCAGTGCGTTTAAGCCCACAGAGCCCTGATTGCCCAGTATACATTCCGATACGATGGGGCCTACCTCGCCTAAGATCCGCTCAGAAATATCTCCAAGGGTGTAGCTGCTGCGGATACCTGCTATCTTTGAGATAAAGCTTAGATAATCCCGAAATTCCACTACCAGATTGCCGTTACAGCCTATCGGGATGCCCGATGGCACCTCAGCAGTAGGGATCATGATGCGCTGGCGTGTGCCCCAAGGCATCAAAAGCTCCTTGGCATTTACAAAATACACCTCTGCGCGCAAGCCACTGTCACACCTAAGCTCAAACCAGCCTGATAGCGTGCTCAAAAACGGGGTGATCTCAGTGGCAATATCAAAATTACCCTCCTGCTCAAATACACCCTCAATTTTTCCGTTTGCATAAAAGATCGCTTTTTGACCGGGGCGTATGACCAGCCTCGAGCCTTTTTTAATCTCGTTGTTTTTCCATTTAAAAAACAACACATCGGGTCGGTGCTCCTCCCACTCGATGGTGTCTCTGCCTTGTCCAAACCACGCCATATTTTTACTCTCCATTTCCTATGATACAGTCCAAAAATCCCCTAGTACATGATCAAAGAACTTTAGCACTTGATACAAATTCCTATATCAAAGCTTACACCTCTACTGTGGCAGGGTGCTCAATCATCCCATACACCAGGCTCCATGATGGCTCCCGTGGGGAGGCAGCTTCAGCCAAAGCATGACTTCGCACCACCCCTGCTGGTTCTTCTGGCTCCCCTGCAGCTTGCACGCCCCACGGACTATCCGCAACCTGATGATAAGCCACCGAGGTAGAGGCTCTGTCAAACTGCCCTTTAATCTCATCATAAAACATCAGCCCTAGCACAATCGCTACAATCATACTGATGCAAAATGCGATCTTAACAAAGCTCAGTGGGTACTTGCCTGTAACCTTACCTGATTCCCCATTAATTACATAGTTATAAGACTGCCCTCTATAGCCATACTGCGCTGTCCACATTGGAAGCAGCAGGTGCTTATAGGTAACGTTATGATAGGTGGGGCTTAGAGAAGTCACATCTGCATGGTGATAGCCCCGCCCATAAATATCAGAGGACGCAAGATCACGCAGACGATTGTCGATGATATTGC
>DAMCAP010000003.1:55288-76907 GCA_032059445.1 Oscillospiraceae bacterium | reverse complement strand
AAGCCCTCCGCTGCATTGATGCTATACCGCTCTGCCTTGTAGCCCGCCAGATATACCGGAGTAAAGGGCACGGTGTTGTAGATCGTATTATAGGGCAGGATGCTGTTGATCAAGTTGCGGGTCTGGTTGCGAGAAGCACAGATTTGTATATCGTCGAAGTTGTCGGCCACTGAGCCCGACACATAATGCCACTCTATGTAGCTTTGGGTTTCACCTTTGGCATTCTTTTTGGTACGGTTATAGCCACCCCTGCCAGAGTATCTTGCGGTGGCATAGGCATCATAAGTCCAAAATGGCACATACATACCGGTAAGCACACCATCTACATAAGCTTTTTTGAGAAGGTTGGGGGCAAACCACCGTTTCTTGATCCAGAGCGAAAATTTCTTCTGCGCCTCATAGCGGTCTACCTTAAAAGGGATGACCCCCTCAGGAGGGATACCGGTATCGTGCCCTGTCACTTTTACATGATTAGAGCCGCACATGGGGCAGATGCTGGCGGTTTCGTCTTGATTGAAGTATACCTCGCCACCACAGGCTTGACACTGTACCACGCTGACGTTATCTACCAGCTTACTCTGGCTCTCCAGTGCATGATATTGGCTGAAATCATACTCCTTTACCGTATCATCGGCAGTTTCAACCTCTACCTTTACCCCGCAGGAGGTGCATTTAAACTCCTGAGAGGCGATGTCAAACTCTATAGCACCGCCGCAGTTTGCACATAAATAGCTGCTGATTGTATTGGCGTCCATCCACTACCCCCTTGGTTTTATACCAGTATTACAACCCAAGCTTTGCTTTGATTGCTTCTAGCTCTGCTTGCGCCTTGGTTTTGGCCTGCTGGGGATTTTTATATTTATCCACCAAATCATCTAGCTCGTTTGCTTTATTCTCCTGATCGAGGGCAGCTCTTGCGTCGGCAGCGTCGATCCTTTTTTGCAGCTGCTCTGCTACACTATCAAAGCCATTTAGGCTGCTACCTGCCATTTTTTCGCCTAGCTTGTTGATCTTCTCCGAAGCCTCAGCAACACTGAGCTTTGCCTTTAGCTCCTTAAGCTTTGACTGTGCAGCCTCTATATCTTCACTGAGCTTTACCAGCATTTCTCTCATACGCTTGGCGTTTTCGGTACAGAGAGTCAGTCTGTTTTCATACTCTGCCAGCTTGCTGGTCAGCTCAAGCTTTGCCTCTATAAATTTAAGCGCATCGCCATCGTTACCCGCTACTGCGGCATCCGCAGCATATTTTTCATACTTTGCCATCTGCTCTTTGCAGTTTTCTACATCCCGCTTGGCAGCAGTTTCTTCTGCAATTACGGCGGCGGTTTCTGATTTGACCTGCATTAGATCATCTTGTGCATCTCTTAAGTACTTCTCCAGCAGCTTATCTGCGTTTTTGCTCTCTGCGTCTTTGAGGACAGCGTTGATATTGGCGCTCATAATGTCGGTAAATCTACTGATAATTCCCATGGTATGCTCCTGTTCCGCCCTTAGGCTATAATTTTTTATACGGCTTTGCTGCATGTCTCATTCCTAAGACCACTTGATTGCTGCAAATAATCATGCAGGTACATTTTATGTAGCTTGGGCAATTTTCAAAACACCTTAGCAATAAAATACCATGACTTTGGAGACTAGATCGCTCTAATCAAATGCTAAACCTCATGCCAATTACAAAGGCACGGGAAGTCCGCCGCCCTTGCCCTTAGGCAGGCAGCAAAGCTGCACAGGCCTTTTGTTTATTATACTCCAGCCAAATATAGGATATCAACAATATTCTGTAAACAAAGCACTCATAGCTCAAAATAAGCAGCAAAAAATCCGAAAGGGTTCCCCCTTCGGATCTAGCTTGATACTATTGTGGCACCGCCAAAGCGGTGCCGTCAGTTTAAATAAAGGTAATTAACTTTGCAAGCAGCATACCGACCACGCCCGGTGCTCCCAGCACCACAGCAGCAGAGGCAGTAACAGCATTTACCCCTAAGATCGAGCCGCCTCCCGTTACAGTTGAAACCAGTAGCAGTACCCCCAACCCCGTGATAGCCGTGGTAAACATCCCGCCCTTAAAGAAATACATCGATGCAGATAGGACGATCCAACCCACGACGATAATCCCGGCAATCCACAAAAGGGACTCCATAGAAACTCCTCCCGTATTTAATTACTAAGGGATAAGGATGCCGCCAGCTCCGAGGGTCTCTCATAAAAGGTCCTTACTTTTTTTAGCAGGTAGCTTTGACGAGCCTGCTCGGCCTTTAGCTGTAGGATATAATAATCCACCAGCTCTTGATCACTGGCTAGATTAAAATTACACTCCAATATTTTTATATTACTGGCAATGCGGTGTAGCTCCTGCACCATTTCATCATACTCCAGCATTCTCGCATCCTTAGGTGGTTGACCTTTTCCCAAAAATGTCATAGTATTCTCTCCCTCGTTAATATGTATGCTTTAAGTATGCACCATATTACCAGTATTATACAATTGACTTCTCAAAAAACTCCCTGCCAAAGCAGCATTCATAGAGCGCACATTGATAATATGGCCGTCGCTGGGCACACTCTTACTGCAATTCCTCATCAAATACTATTGTGTTTATCCACCACCAATGTTAAAATAAATAACAATAGACAAAATTGTTTCATTAGGTAATGAGCTATGCTCATGCCTGCTCTATGGGCTTACTTTCATAGGGCTATTTCACAACATAAAGGAGCAGCACAATGATCAACGCTTATACAGTCATGGGGATATGGTTTAATATCTTTGTTAATATTATCCTGCCCATTGTCGCCGTGTTTACCCTTGTAATCAAAAAAAACGTATCCCTTACCTCTGTGCTCTCAGGTGGTGCCACCTTTTTTATTGCACAGATGGTGATTTTAAGCCCCCTGCTGGGCTTGATCCGCTCCTCAAGCTGGTTTAGAGCCCTCGTCGAGAAGGGCGATACCGCGATATTTTCCCTCATGCTGCTAGCGGTGCTGACCGCGCTGGTGGTGGAGTTTGCCCGCTATCTGAGTATCCGCTACACAATCGGCAGGCAGTATACTTCCTTTCGCAATGTGGTCGGCTTTACCTTGGGCTTTGTGTTTTTGGAGTCGTTGCTGCTGGTGGGTATCCCCAATGCTCAAAACCTTTATTTCTCTCTATTAATCCAAAACGGCGGCTTTCAGGTATTGGTAAACCAGATGGGTGTCGAGCGAGCCAACGCTGCCCTTGCAACGCTCCAGGGTATCAACGGAGATACTTTATTTATGCTGGGTACCGAGCGCTTGCTGATGCTGGTAGTACAAGCATTCCTCACAACCTTCGCCTTCTTGGCAATTAAGTTTAACCGCCAAAGCTACTTTTTCGTGGCTTTGGTCACACATTTTGCCATCAATTTAGCTACCGCCATTGTAGGCTCGATTTTCTCAGCGTTTGCTTCTTTTGTACTGCTGGCAATTTGCGCGGTGGGCTTCTTCGGCTTCTTAATGGACATTCCCAAAGTCTTTAGTGGTCAGATCACACCCGTCGACAAAAATACTCCACCCAAAAAGCAATAATCCCAGCTTTCTACTGCCCTGCTGCTTCAGGCTATCGTTGACAAACTGCAAAGAATCCGCTATTATGATACTGTATTTGTCCATTGTTATTTGATCAATCTCACCATTACAAAGCTTCTGTTTTGCATTGATAGGCATATACTGTCTATATGAATCAGAGACTTTACACACTAAAGGAGAAAGGTATATTTTGGCCAGTGATTTATTAAGCATGATACGATCTTTGTTTGATGCAAAAGACGAGGAACCTCCCCAACCTGAGTTACTACTCATGGAGGATCTCGAAGATTTGCCTGCCGAAATTGGCTCAGAAATAGTAGCCGACCTGGCGCTGGAGCTGGATGAACACCCTGCTGCCGACCGACAGACAGACGAAGAAATCATTGCAGAGATAGCAGCCGATGTCACCATCGAAATTGACGACGAGCCACAGCCGCTGCTGGGTGAGCCGATGGATGAAGTAGTGATCAAGGAGATTATGGCAGACGCAAGCACCCTGCTGATTGATGAGCCGTTGCTCTTTTTAAACGAACCGCAGGATGCCTTTGTGCTGGCAGAGATCATGGCAGACCGTGAAATTGAGCTGGAAGAGCTGCAAAATACTCCAATTATCCTTGGGCAAGATCTACCGGAATCAGAAATCCTGGATGAAATACAGCAAGATTTGCAAGCCGACGACTATACCCCTGTGTTTGAGCCGAGAGAGCTCAGCTTTGACGATGATTAAGCCGTCTATATGACCAACCCGAGCCATAACGGTCACCGTTATGGCTCTTACATTGTAAACAGCCCCGCCTTGAAGCGTATACTAAGGAGTAAATATGGCAAAGCAAAATTGGAAGGGCTCAGCCCTGATTGCCCCAATACCGCCAGCACTGGTAAGCTGCGGTAGTATGCAAAACCCCAACATCATCACCATAGCGTGGACAGGCATCCTCAATACCATCCCCCCAAAGACCTATATTTCTATACGCCCCTCTAGGCACTCCTACAATCTCATCAAAGAAAGCGGTGAGTTTGTCATCAACCTCACCACCCGCTCCCTTGTGTATGCAGCGGATTTCTGCGGGATGCGCTCAGGCGCTGACCACGATAAATTTGCTCTTATGGGGCTTGACCCCGAAAGAGCACCAGAGCTGGATGACTGCCCGATGATCGCACAAAGCCCGGTCAATCTCCAGTGCAAGGTGACCTCTATTATCCCTCTAGGCTCCCATGATATGTTTATGGCCGATATTATAGGGGTCTGTGTAGACGAAGCCTACATCGACAAAAAAGGCAAGCTCAACCTTGATCGCTGTCAGCTTGCCGCCTTTGCTCATGGAGAGTATTTTGCAGTGGGAGAAAAGCTAGGCGCTTTTGGAGACTCGGTACGTAAAAAGCAATCAAAGCCCGGCAGAGAACCGATGCTAAAGCCAGTAAAAGCAGATGCAATCGGCAAAATCTCCAAAGACCCCCAGGCACCCCGTCAGCAAGACTACAGGGCCCAAGGCAGCAAAACTACCCCGCAGCCCCAAAAGCCTCAAAAGCATGGCACTTCCCCTAGCCCCAAGGCAGAAGGGTACAAAACTGCTGCAACAGCTTCCCATTCGCAGAAACCTTACACCCGTAAGCCCTCGAAGGGAAAAGGCGCCAAACCAAGGGGTTAAGATTTCTGAAGCAATCGACGTTTACATTCCCCAAAATCGTACTACAATCGTTAAGGTAGCCTAGTCCCTGTAAGCATCACACAAGTGTACACACAGGCTTATCATATAAATCTCACCCAAGGTGAGCAACAATATCTATCTTATGGAGGACAAATGATTACAATCTCGGAACTCAGCCTAAGCTTTGGCGGACAAAGCTTATTTTCAAGCGTTAACCTTAAATTTACCCCCGGCAACTGCTATGGCATCATCGGTGCCAACGGTGCGGGCAAGTCTACCTTCCTGCGGATCCTCTCAGGCGATCTTGAGCCAACGAAGGGTGAGGTAATCATCCCCCCTGCTATGCGTATGTCGGTGCTCAAGCAGGATCACTATGCATTTGATGAGTATACTGTACTTGATACCATTATCATGGGCAACCCCCGCCTCTATGAGATCATGAAGCAGAAGGACGCCCTCTATGCCAAAGAGGATTTTAGTGAGGAAGATGGCATCCTCGCCTCGGAGCTAGAAGGAGAATTTGCAGAGCTAAACGGCTGGGATGCAGAAACCGATGCTTCCCGCCTATTGTCAGGCCTCGGGCTTGATAGTTCCCTGCTCTACCACAGTATGGATAATCTTAAGGGCAATGAGAAGGTCAAGGTGCTGCTGGCACAGGCCCTCTTTGGTCAGCCCGAGATCATCCTACTCGACGAGCCTACCAACAACCTCGACATTGAAGCCATCGACTGGCTGGAAGAATTCCTAATGGACTTCGCCGGCACCGTCATCGTAGTATCGCATGACCGTCACTTCCTCAATACCGTCTGTACACACATCGTCGACATCGACTACAACAAGATCAAGATGTATGTGGGTAACTACGAGTTTTGGTATGAGTCGAGCCAGCTGATTCAGCGGATGATCCGTGATCAGAATAAGAAAAATGAAGAGAAGATCAAGGAGCTACAGAGCTTCATCCAGCGCTTCTCTGCCAATAAATCAAAATCCCGACAGGCTACCTCCCGTAAAAAGCTGATTGAAAAGCTCTCCTACGAAGAGCTGCCCGCATCCTCCCGCAAATATCCCTTCGTGGGCTTTAACATGGATCGTGAGGCCGGTAAGGACATCCTATCGGTAAACGGCATCTCGAAGACTGTCGATGGTATCAAGGTGCTCGATAACGTGAGCTTTAGAGTCAACAAGGGTGAAAAAATCGCCTTTGTCGGTGAGAATGAAATCGCCAACACCACCCTCTTTAAGATCTTGATGGGAGAGATGGAACCAGATGAAGGCAACTTCAAGTGGGGCGTCAGCACCAGCCAATCCTACTTCCCTAAAGACAACAGTGATTTCTTTGATGGCTGCGAGCTAAGCATCTTGCAGTGGCTCTCTCAGTTTACCGACAACGACTCCGAGATCTACCTACGCGGTCTGCTAGGCAGGATGCTCTTCTCAGGTGACGATGTGCTCAAGCCTGTAAATGTACTGAGCGGTGGAGAAAAGGTGCGCTGTATGCTCTCCCGCATGATGATAGCCGGCTCCAATGTACTTGTGCTGGATCATCCCACCAACCACCTCGACCTCGAGTCCATCACCGCCCTCAATAACGGGCTCTCCAGCTTCCCCGGCATGCTGCTCTTCTCCTCCCACGACCATGAGTTTATCCAGACCATCGCCAACCGCATCATCGAGATTACCCCTGAGCTGGTAATCGATCGTGCATGCAGCTTTGACGAATACTTGGATTACAAAAAATCACTCCATAAGTAGTCTTTAATTCACATAGAAGGAGTATTGATATGGAACACAACAACGATCAGCTAACCATCGAGCGCTACGAAGGCAATGGCAGAATGAGCCGTGCCGTCGTCCACAACAACACCATGTACCTCTGCGGTCAGACCAGCCGTGCAGAGGGCGCCGCTGCACAAACCACTGAAATCCTGAACAAAATCGAAGACCTCCTCCTAGACTACGGCTCTGATAAGCAGCATATCCTCTCCGCTACCATCTACCTTAAGGATATTTCTCTCTTTGGGGAGATGAATTCTGTATGGGATGCTTGGATCGAAAAAGGTCACGAGCCTGCTCGCACCTGTGTGGAGGCAAAGCTCGCTGCTCCTGAGCTGCTGGTAGAAATCTCGATCATTGCAGCGCTCGCACCAAAAAGCTGCTGATAAGCTACTAGGCTGCGGTGCAGCCTTAAAGCGCCTGCCATAAAAGCAGGCGCTTTACTTTTGATATGACCAAAATGCTCTATAACCCTATATGTTCGTGAACGATTGGCGCAGGAAGCTATCTTTGCAATATATCGCCTGCCACCTTTTAAGTAATTTTCAAGCCCGCAAGAAGGGAGTTTTCAACATCTTCCTATTTTGTTGTGCAAAACTTTATGTGGGTTTAGGATTGAAGCTTCCCTATTACTTCATACATAATTTCAATGCGAAACAAATCTGCAATTTTTCTTTCATAATCATCAAAAACCGTCAAAAACCATTGCAGTCCCAAACAATTCTATGTATAATAGCCTTATGCAATAATACTAAGGAGTGATTGATTTGTCAGAACTATTTACCATGTTCTGGGCTTTCTTTCGGATCGGCGGCCTGACCTTTGGCGGCGGATATGCCATGCTGCCCATGCTCACCAAAGAAGCCGTAGAAAAATACGGATGGTGTACCCAAGAGGAACTACTGGATTATTACACCGTAGGGCAGTGTGTGCCGGGTATCATCGCTACCAACACCGCTACCTTTATCGGCTACCGTAAAAGAGGGTTTCTAGGCGCATTATTTTGCATCGCAGGCGTCGTAGCTCCATCGCTGATTATCATTATGTGTATCGCCGCATTTATCCAAAACCTAGCTGGCAATGCGATGATGGCTCATGCGTTTAATGGCATCCGTGTAGCTGTAACCGTATTGGTTGGCGACGCGATCTATAAGCTATGGAAAAAAAGCATCATCGATAAATTTACTATGGCAATATTCCTCGTCACGCTGGTGATACAGCTTTTTGTTGATGTATCCCCAATCTTGATCATTGTAGTAGCAGGTTTATCGGGATATCTGGCTAAGAAGTTTATTAAGAAAGGGGAAAAAGCTTAATGTCTGACTTGCTTTTACTGATATATGAGTTTACCAAGATCGGTCTTTTTGCGGTCGGCGGTGGTCTTGCTTCACTACCCTTTTTATATCAAATAGCCGACAAATATGACTGGTTTGACCGTGCTATGCTGGCCGATATGATTGCTATCTCTGAGTCGACCCCCGGCCCTATCGGTGTCAACATGGCTACCTATGCCGGCTTTACCACCAGTGGCATCATAGGCGGTATACTTGCCACCATCGCTGTGGTGTTTCCATCCTTTATCATTGTAATGCTGGTTTCAAAGGTCCTTAATAAGTTTAAAGATGCTCCGCTGGTGCAGGCGATTTTTTATGGGCTTCGCCCCGCTGTCACTGCTCTGATTGCCGCTGCGTGCCTAGGTGTAGCGCGGATTGCTCTGCTGCACCCTGTTGATTTTACTTCCTTTGCCGACATTTGGCATATCTTTAATCTACAAGCGCTAGCGATGTGTGGCATCCTATGGTTTCTTTTGCAGAAGTACAAGAAGCACCCTGCATTTTACATCATAGGTGCAGCTGTAGTAGGCATGATGATTAAAATGTAATCAATGCCCCCACAAGCACAATAATTAATATAAAAGTACAAAAACACGCTGTAAGATGGCTCAAAAGTCATGATACAGCGTGTTTATTTATCTAAAATTCGGCGTTTTCTCTTTTAAGTATGTATTCTGTCTATGGTTGACAATTCACAGGCGATATTGTATCCTAATAATATACAAATTTGTATTATTATTTTACGTTGGGAATCGCGCAATCTTAACAACGGAGGGGTGGAAATCTATCAATGTGAAGCTCAATCGACTAAAACTGTATTTGATAATAATATGGATCAATACTATGCAGGCAAAGCCATGACATACGCCGTTGCATACGCAGACTCTTTAAATACTAGCTTAGTAAGCCGAGGTAGGTATACACATCTTGACTTTAACAATAACAAGCTCTTGATACAAAAAGGGGTTGAGAATTACTTTGCATATCGGGTATGATTATTATTATTGTTTTGCTCATGCTTTATTACACCCAACAGGAACCCCACTCGATCAGGCGTTTCGTCTCTTGGGTGGCTATAGGTCTGGTGGTGTTTCATTATATCACTTCTAATGATCTTTTCTTACTGGGTTTAGCTATAGTTATCTTGATTTTGTGGCTATACAAGCCAGAATAAAGCAAAATCAGGGGTCCATCATTTAGAGGAAACTTATGCTTATTTTTATCCTAGTCGGCCTTTACTTTGCCCAACAGGAAACAAACCTAATTAGGCGCTTGTTATCCTGGTTGGGGATCATTCTGGCGGTAATACACATGGTAAGCAAACATGATCTTCTGCTACTTGCTTTAGCCGTGGTGATCATAATTTTGTGGTTATATAAGCCAGATTAATAAACAAAATCAGGGGTGCCATCATTAGATGACACCCCTGAAGCCATTTTTGCTTGCTTTTACAAGGAATCCGGTACATTGTTCCAAGGCAAGCTTTGGCGAAGACAGCATGTAAGTACATAGCAGTCTATTTTACTTCTTTGCCAATGCCTTTACGATATTGTCATATACGGTCTGGGAATCCTCACACATGACCAATATAATCGAGCCGTCTTCCTGTGTTTTTACAATTGCTTTCTTGGTAATTTCATACTGGTTGGGCAGATAAGACTCAAAGCTCTTCTGCATGCCTTCCACATAGGAATTAACTGCCTTTAGCACAGCCTCCTGCTTACCCTCAGCAGGTACCAGCACGCCTACTGCATATGCATGTACATTCATCAAGCTCACACTCATAGCATAGGTCTTGATATCCTCAGCGGGCAGCTGCATAAATTCAAAGAGCATCCCATTCTCTTCGGTATCATCGCTGGTGGCAAATGGAAGGCCCTCATTGCTCTCCTTATCTCTAGAAGCCATGATCGCTTCCTTGAGCTCTTGGGCGGTATACTCTCTGGCAGGCTTCTTGCCGGCACATCCAGCCATGGTAATTACGGTTAGTGCCGCCATTGCAGCAGCAATCAGTTTTTTTATCATATTACCCTCACTTAAAATAGTTTTTATAGGATCCTGTATAATAAGTGGTGTAACACTGTAGTTTTACTGCACCGTATGAAAAAATCCAGTAATTTACTTTGCAGGGGATGAAATCGGTGCCTCCAGCAGCGCCTCTACCGAAAGACCGATAATCACCTGATCATAGAGATCATAATCCAAATCAATCAGCGTTTCATCAAGAGAATAAATATCGAGGAAGGTAATATTGCCATAATGCACCGCCAAAAAAGGCAGATAACTAAGGGCAGTCTTATCACCGATAATGAGGCATGACTCCTGGTAGGGCGCGGAAGCGGTGATGTCTAGCCTCTGACTCTCACCGCCTAACACCACATCGGTAGGCCGACCGATCTCTTCTAAATGCTTCGGGAATAGATTGTAATACCTGCGCATCTCATCCCCATTATAATGGGTGAGCATATAATTGCGCCTAGTGCCGGTGTACTTATAGAGGGTGATAATATCAGGGGGCAGATCATAATACTCCGCCTCCCGAGCCAAATCACCATAGTACTTGGCTGCCAGATGCTCCACCTCAAATTGATCGGGTGGGCGCGGGGTAATGCCCAATCTCGCCGAAAGAGCCTGATAGAGATAGTACCCTCCCAAGGCAGTCAGATTAGATGAATTGCGATAATAGGTATACTGCTCTTTGGCAGCAAACAGGTTGCTGTAGGCATCCACCGTAGCAGCGATATTGATACAGCGGTTATAGATCTCTGCTATAAAATTACGCTGGTTAAATAGATCAGTAATCGAAGAAGGTAGCTCCTGCTGCTTGATGGCCGAAACTGTAGGAATCAGCATCAAATAAGTGGGCTGCTCAAAGCGCTCGAGCTGCTCAATTAGATAGTCTATATTATCAGAAGTGATCTGTGGGTCGGTATTTTGGATATCTCGCATCAGATATGTTTCGGTTACATAAATACCGTTTTTGCGCATGTTGCCACTCAAAAAAGAGAGCTTCTTGGCGATGGTCTCAAGGCTTTTGATGCTGCCCAAACGTTCCTTAGCCAACTGGTCAATGCTTTGGTGGATGTTTTGAGGCAGGCTTTTATCTTTATCATAGCGATAGGCAAAGCTGTCGACACCAGCAAGGATAAAAATACTCACCGCCAGCACAGCCACAATCAGCAGTAAAGCAGATACTCGCCTCATCCTATCACCTCCATCAGCATAAAGGATACTGTAAGCAGCATCAGCAGGATATTATAGATACCTACAAACACAGCATGAGCTCCGGGGGCTTTCTGCTTTAAAAAGCCGGCAGCGATGTCAAAGAAGCTGGTGCTGCATAAAGCACCTGCGATCAGTACCAAGGATGCTCTAGATAGAAGGTAAAGCGCCTGATTGTTATAAAGCATATAGTCTCCCACGCCCGCGATTGAAGCTGCAATTGCTCCCGCTTCTGCCACAGGCTTATCTAGCAGCAACGCACTCGCAGGCAGGTATAGCAGGGCAGTCATAAGCCTTAAGGGGATGGCAGGGATAGCATCCCAGACCTTAGTAGGAATCAGCAGCTCCAGTGCTGTCAGCGCCGTCATCAGGATTGCCCAAGCAAGGGCCTGATAGCCGGGTGCGATCCATACACCGATCAACAAAGCACAGAGAAATACCGTCACCAATCTTCTTTCCAGCCAATCCCGCCCTTCTCCGATGCCTAGGCAGCGGTTTAACAAACGGGCAGTACTGAGCTGAAACCGACAGATATACTCATAGATTCCCCTAGCTTGTAGAGGGTAATACACGTTTCTTGTGAGATTAAGCCCAAATACCTTGCCAAAACCTACTGCAAGGTCACTGTAAGCACTAAATATAAAGAATATCCGTAAGCTTTGGGCAGACAGCAGCAGCAGGTTTGATAGGATCGTGACTTCATTAGCTGGGAGTCTTCCGATACTCTCGATTAGTACGCCGAGATTGCCCGCAAGAAGCACCAGCTTCGCCAAGCCAAATACAATATGGCTGACCCCCTCCCCTACAGAAGCAAGGTCAGGGCTTAATCGCCGGATCTCGGGCAGTGCTTTGGTGGGCGCATCCACAGGCCCCAGTCGCAGTCTGCCAAAAAACAAGCAATATAACCCGAAGCTCGTAAACCTGTCGCAGGCTGCCAGCTCCCCTTTATACAAGGCATATACGTAGGCAATCGAAGACAGCCCGCTGATTATCAGCCCAAACCAAGGCAAAGACTCACGATAAATAGGTAGAGCAATGCCGGCTATTAGGATGATGGTTATATTTTTTGCAATACTGCCAAGGCTGATCCAGCGTAATACCGCTTGTTGATGCTGATACCGCCACATCAGACGAACGCAAAGATAATCTACTAGGATATTGATAAAGGCAAACGCAGCTGCATAGGGGGCTTCTAACAGATAAATCGCCAAAGAGAGCACCAGTAGCCCTGCTGCTCTAAATCGCTTCGGCAGGCAATAATATACCCCAGCCGATACGGGCAGTATCACAAACAAAAAACCAAGGCTGACCAGCTCCACTGCCTATCCCCCCATATCCTATACGATCTTGGTTGTCCAGTTTTCTACATTCCACACATCGGTTACCCAATCCTCATAAAACTCCGGCTCATGGCTTACCAGCAGCACTGAGCCTTTGTATGCCATCAGCGCTCGCTTAAGCTCCGCCTTGGCATCAACATCAAGATGATTGGTAGGCTCGTCGAGGATCAGAAGATTTGCCTCACGGTTCATGATTTTACACAGACGTACCTTCGCGTTTTCTCCGCCCGACAGTACCTTCATCTGAGTGGTAATATGATCGCGGGTTAAGCCGCATTTTGCCAAAAGCCCTCTGATTTCACCGTTATTGAGGCTTGGAAACTCGCTTAAGATTTCGTCAAAAGCAGTGCGATTACTATTGACCGCCTCCTGCTCAAAGTACTGTATCGTCAAAAACTGATCATGCTCTATACCGCCGCTAACCGGAGGGATCAAGCCAATAAGGGTTTTGAGCAGGGTCGATTTACCCAGACCGTTTACTCCTCTGACTGCTACCTTCTGCCCCCGCTCTAGGCTGATATCGATTGGGCGAGTCAGCGGCTCACCGTAGCCCAGCACCAAGTTACTTGCATCGATCAGCACTCGGCCGGGTGTACGGGCCTCCTTAAAGCCAAAGGTCGGCTTGATCTTTTCTTTAGCAAGCTCAATGATTTCCATCTTGTCCAGCTTCTTTTGGCGGCTCTTCGCCATATTGGTGGTAGCCACCCGCGCTTTGTTTCGTGCGATGAAATCCTCTAGCTGCTCAATTTCCTTCTGCTGCTTCTCATAAGCGATCTCAATCTGTCGCTTTTTGAGCTGATGCATCTGGGTAAAGTTGTCGTAGTTGCCGCTGTAACGGGTCAGCACTGCATTCTCCACATGATAGATCACGTTTACCACATTATTTAAAAATGGGATATCGTGAGATACCAGTATAAAGGCATTTTCGTAGTTTATCAGGAAGTTTTGCAGCCAGCGGATATGCCCCTCATCGAGGAAGTTGGTAGGCTCGTCAAGGATCAAGATCATAGGGTTTTGTAGCAGCAGCTTGGTCAGCAGCACCTTCATGCGCTGGCCGCCGCTTAAATCGCTGACATCGCGATCAAGACCAATCTCCCCAAGTCCAAGGCCGTTTGCAATCTCCTCGATCTTGACATCGATGGTATAAAAGCCCGATACCTCCAGCTCATGAGAGATCTCCCCGACCTCCTCTAGGAGTCGGTTCATCTCCTCTTCGCTACAGTCCGACATCTTGTCATACATGGCAAGCATCTCTTGCTCTAAGAGGAACATAGGCTCAAAGGCTTCGCTGAGCACCTCACGAATGGACTTGCCTTTGGTTAGCGTGGAGCTCTGGTCAAGGTAACCAGTGGTGATGCGGTTACACCAGCTTACCTTACCTTCATCAGGCTGTAGCTGCCCCGTGATGATATTTAAAAAGGTGGATTTCCCCTCACCGTTGGCTCCTACAAGCCCTACATGCTCTCCTTTGAGCAGTCGGAACGAGGCATTTTCCAGGATTTTTCTTCCGCCAAAGCCATGGTTAACGTTTTCTACATTTAGTACGCTCATTGTTCCTCCGAAATCTATTGCACAGGCAGATTACAGCCTGAAAAACAATCTATAATATATAAGAGTTTGGACCGTTTCAGCAGAAACAAGCCCTTGCCAGATAAGCATATTTTAGGTACAGCTACAGCTTTGCAGGTATCACACCAAAGCTACACTTACGATGTGACCGCCCATGCTCACAGTAAAGCAGTAAAATCTATATGCTATCAGAAATACTGCGTTTATTATAGCATATTTTACTAAGGTGTAACAGGGTTTCAATAAGAAAAACCCCACCCGTGTGGGTGGGGTTTTGTAAAGAAGAAGAAACTTATTTATCCTTACTCTACATTAAAGGTATATGTAATTGTTCCAAAAGAATTTGGGTTACCCTGCTGTTTGGCCTCTATAGTTACAGTATAGGTACCTGCTTCTAAATCCGCCTTGGGGGTAAGTACCATGTCTACTGTTCTGGTAGTAGAAGAAGGGAATCCTACTGTACGGATCTTATCGGAACCAGTACCAGTTTGCCGCACACCGTAAAATACATAGTTATCACCCGTTGTTCTACTTAGTTTGGTGTAATAAGATGTCTGAAGTCCGTTCCAATCCTCATACTGTCGACCGCTTTCGGTACCTTTAATGCTATCAACGGGAGCACTTCCACCGCTTGCCTCAGTCTGCAGTGTCAGTTCATCAAATATTGATGCAAAATTCAATGCGGTGCCATTTTTTGTTATTTTGAAATTTAAATAAGCACCATCGGTATAATAATTATATCTACCAAATGTTTCATATGGAGTACCAGAGCCAATACCGCTGGTTGAACCCCACGAAAATTGAGCAGAAAGAGTGCTTGTTCCTGCTAGTTCACTATTTTTTTGCAATTTCATGTCCAGAGGAGTGAGGGCTACTGAAATAGGCAAATTGTTAGGAATCTGCTCCGCGGTTACAGTAAAACTCTCTGTCTTGGTCACATATCCGCTCTTGCTTGCGGTATAGGTGTAGTCACCAGGCTCTAACTTATAAGTACCGTTTGCTTCCTGTTGCAACACCGCCTCGCCCTTCTTGACCACCAAGCTTAAAGTGTCTGGTTCTTTTGTAAAGATCACTGTAGCCTTAGTAGAGATTGCATCTAAGTTAACCTCAATCGTCTTTTGTTTTCCAACATCAGCCTGTGCGACTGTAAACTCAATGTTTTCAATAGATACATACCCGCTTTTGCTTGCAGTATAGGTATAACTGCCCGGCTCAAGCTGATATGTGTTACCCGATGCTGCTGTTAACTCTACCCCGTTCTTTTTAACCACTAAGCTTAAGTCATTCGGGCTTTTGGTAAAGGTTACTGTTGCCTCAGTAGGAATTGCATCCAAGTTAACCACTATCGTCTTTTGTTTTACAAGATCGGCCTGCGTGACGGTAAATGGTACATCCGACTTATCTACATACCCGCTCTTGCTTGCGGTATAGGTATAACTGCTCGGCTCAAGCTGATAGGTGTTACCCGATGCTGCTGTTAGCTCTACCCCGTTCTTTTTAACCACTAAGCTTAAGTCATTCGGGCTTGTAGTAAAGGTAACTGTTGCCTTAGTAGGGATTGCATCCAAGTTAACCACTATCGTCTTTTGTTTTCCAAGATCGGCCTGCGTGACGGTAAATGGTACATCCGCCTTGGTCAAATAACCGCCCTTGATGGCAGTATAGGTGTAGTCACCAGGCTCAAGCTTATAGACACTGCCTGACTCAGGCACAATCACAGTTGAGCCTTTTTTGACCTCAATAGTCACGTCGGTGGGGGTGAAGCTTACCGTCGCCTTGGTAGGCACTGTATCTAAAGAAACATTGACGGTCAAGCCGCTGGTGATATGGGCTGTGGTTACAGTAAAGCTCTCTGTCTTATCCACATAGCCGTTCTTCTTAGCGGTATAAGTGTAATCACCAGGCTCAAGCTTATATACATTGCCTGACTCAGGTGTCACCACAGTACCATTTTTCTTAACTTCTAAGCTGAGATCGGCTGGATTTCTGTTAAAGGTTACATTTGCCTTCTGTGATGGGGCATACCATACTACAGACAGGGTTTTGGCATTATAGCTAGGTGCGGTTAAGATCAGGGTGTTGCTGCTACCGCCCACCATATTGGGTACAGTCAGAGTATAAGCGCCATCTGTATAAGAGACCTTGTCAGTGGTCAAAGTAGCGTTATTCCATGTAAACACGATACCGTCTAGCTTCAACATTGTCAGCTTGACTTGGTTTTGTGCTATAACCACAGGGGTAGCTACAGTGATGTCTACAGGAGTTGTTACGGTTGGGCTGCCTGTACCGCCGCTACCTTGTACAGTGCTGCTGATCGTTACACTGCCGGAGGGTGCAACCACACTGCCTACTCTACCGCTACCGGTAATGGTACCGGTACCACCAATATTGACAGTACCGATCGAAGCGCCAGAGCTCAGGCTGATCGTTGCCCTGCCCCCAAAGCTTGATAGCGTGCTAACAGCGTTGCTACCATTGACAGTAACTGTAGTATTACCGCCTACAATGAGCTGATCAACCTGACTATTGATAGTGATACTGCCCAAGCTGACACCAGCACCCAGCACTCTAAGGCTGGGGGGCTCTATAGTGCCGCCAATATTTGACTTGTTGATCACTACTGCTGATGCAGTTGTAGAGCCCGACAGGTTGATGGAATTTTTACCGCCGCCGTTGATATACAGCGTACCTAAAATGCGGACATTGTTTAATGTGACATCTCCGTTGCCTACAGCCGAAGAAATTGTAATATTTCGATATGTACCACCGTTTACGGTGCGGCTCGTATCGATTGTAATACTGCCATAGGAGCTGCTGCCCCCACCACCGCCGCCGAAGCTTGGCTCATAGGTGTAAAGGTTGCTCTTATTGCTGACGGTGCCGGCATCACTGCTGCCGTTTTCGGTCAGCTGTGTCTTGGTATTGAGCACGATACTGTCAAGATCAGTGTCTTCCAGCACTACATCGATGAAGTAATAATACTGATTATCGCTGGTAACCACCTTCTTAAAGCCCTTATAGCCAGAGCTAAGAGCGCTTTCGTCTAGGACCACGTTGCTCTTGGCAGTAAGTGTATTGACAGTGGTCTTGCCCTCGGCAGTGATTGTTACGGCGCTACCATAGCGGTTGAGCTCGATTGCATTGACAGTACTGTCAACTAGCTCTACCTGCGTGCTGCCTTCAATTATTAGAGTGCCTGTGATTTTTACATTTTCGAGGGTGACGATGTCATCCTCTACATCGCTATGAATCAGCAGGTTCCCATAAGTTTTGTCAGAATAAGTATTACCACTTCTGATCGTCGTGGTGCTGACTGGAGTAGGTGTGGAGCTAGCCGGTGTGCCACCTGTGCCGCCCGATGGCTTGCTGGAGGCTGGCTTGCTAGCCGCAGGCTTGCTGCTGGCAGGTGTGCTGCTAGGAGCACTACTGGAGGGAGCGCTTGAAGCCTCACTGCTAGAGGGAGCGCTGCTGGCAGGCTTACTGCTGGATGGCTTGGGGGGTGGTGCCTGACTTATCTGGGAAGCCGCATCGGGGGATGAGGGTCTTGGTCCACAGCCCGCAAACGCAGCTACCGCAAAACACAGTACCATTAGCAGACACAGTAACTTTTTCATTTGCGTATCTCCATTCTCTGTTAATATTAAGTAGGCTTATTATCACTGTAACAAGGTCTGTAAATTTTGTCAATGTTTTTGCCACCGATTCCGATAATTTTTGGTCGGTTTATTGGTAAAAAGGTCAATTTTGTCGTTTTCCTCGTGCAATTAAGCCCTTATATATACAGTGTAAAATATTACGCAATAAATTTCATTAGATGACTATATTTTCTGATAAAAATTTGTTAAGATATTGGTATAACTTTATAGATCTATGGGAGGGTAAAAACTATGCCACTAGTAACTACGACAGAAATGTTTAAAAAAGCATATGAGGGCGGCTATGCGATCGGTGCCTTTAATGTCAATAATATGGAGATTGTACAAGGTATCACCGAAGCTGCTAAGGAGCTAAATTCTCCTGTAATTTTGCAGGTATCTGCCGGTGCCCGCAAATACGCCAAGCACGGCTACCTGATGAAGCTGGTAGAAGCTGCAGTGGAGGATACAGGCATCCAGATTGCACTGCACCTCGACCACGGTGAGGATTTTGAGATCTGCAAAGCCTGCATCGACGGTGGCTTTACCTCGGTGATGATCGATGGCTCTCACCATTCCTTTGAAGAGAACATCGCCCTGACCAAAAAAGTCGTAGACTATGCCCACGCAAGAGGTGTAGTCGTAGAAGGTGAGCTGGGCAGACTGGCTGGTATCGAAGATGATGTCAATGTAAGCGCGGCCGATGCCAGCTATACCGATCCTGCTCAGGTAGAGGAGTTTGTTACCCGCACAGGGGTAGATTCCCTCGCAATCGCCATCGGTACCAGCCACGGTGCCTTTAAGTTTAAGCCCGGGCAAAAGCCCCAGCTGCGCTTTGATATCCTAGAGGAAATCGGCCGCAGGCTGCCAGGGTTCCCCATCGTGCTCCATGGTGCTTCTTCGGTAACCAAGCAATATGTCGATACCATCAATGCAAACGGTGGTAAGCTGGAAGATGCCATCGGTATCCCTGAGGATATGCTCCGTCAGGCAGCTTCCATGGCAGTCTGCAAGATCAACATCGACTCCGACCTGCGCCTTGCCATGACCGCAGCTGTAAGAAAGCATCTGGTCGAAAACCCTGCGCACTTTGACCCCCGCCAATACCTCAGCCCAGCCCGCAACAATATCAAGGAGCTGGTCTCTCACAAAATTGTCAACGTATTGGGTAGCAACAACAAGCTGTAAAGCATACTCCGCCAGAGGGGTTTTTGCACAGACTATTATAACAATAGGGCTGCGAAACATAATGTTTCGCAGCCCTTGCTCGTTCAATGCGCAAAATAAGCGTTGCCTGATATCTTCAAGCCCTTTGCGCCCGATCTTTTTTTAGTTTCTTAGTATCTTCTCCATCTTTTTCCCTTTAGCCAGCTCATCGATTAATTTATCTAAGTAGCGTATCTGGCGCATGAGATCATCCTCAATATCTTCTACACGATGCCCGCAAATAACGCCCTTAATCAAGGAAGCATTAGGGTGGATCTGCGGTGCCTGCATAAAAAATGCCTCCATATCCACTTCATTAGCCAGCTGCTGCTGTAGGGTGTGCTCATCATAACCAGTCAGCCAGTAGATGATTTCATCGGCTTCCGCCTTTGTTCTTCCCTTTTTTACGACCTTTTGTATTAACAAATCATATACCTTTGAAAAGGACATCTTATAAATTCGAGGCTTCTCCATTAAAATCTCCTTGTTATTATTTATTAACCTTATTCATAGTCTTTGCAGGAACTCTAGTAAAACTCCCGAAGATTAGCACATTACCAAATGATTATTGCTGTGCCGTAGCAGGTCAAAATACGATTAGTATGAGAAAAATCAGACTTGCACACCCCTCAATGCGCTCCTACTGCGCATGTATGATCCTGCAATGCATTTAACTTGCATTGCGCCATACCAAGGTGTCTAAAATTAGTAGTATATTTATGTTTATTATATCACATATAGCCCCACAGCACCATGCTATTTTGACGCTGTGTACCCCAAACCCCATGCTCACAAGGAGCTGTAATCTGACACCTTAAACCCTTAGAATCTAACCTTTTTTCAACCTATATATCTCCTGATTTACCTTGGCAGGCTTGACAAAGGAATATGCCATAAATATACTTTTTATCAAATCCTTTGCATATACTTCTAAGAACACACAAACTGCAAAGGAGGACGAATTTTTTGTATAATAAAGGTAAAGGCTTTAATCCCAATGCCAACCCAGAGGATATGCAGCTGCTGATGGAGCAATATAAAGATCAACTTATGCAAATGCACCGTACATCACCGCCAAAAGGTGTACAGGTACCTACTCCACAGGCAGCACCACCGCCAGTAATGAACCCACCTGTGCCCCCAAAGGGCGTGCCCGCTCCAGCTGTAATGCAAGCTCCGGTGCCCCCAAAGGGCGTACCCGCTCCAGCTGTAATGCAAGCTCCAGTGCCCCCAAAGGGCGTGCCCGCTCCAGCTGTAATGCAAGCTCCGGTGCCTCCAAAGGGCGTACCCGCTCCAGCTGTAATGCAAGCTCCGGTGCCCCCAAAAGGTGTACCTGCTCCTGTGCCACCAAAGGGAGTGCCTGCTCCGCCAAAGGGCGTACCTGCTCCGCCTATGGTAGCGCCCGAGCTGCCTGAGCTGATTTTTACCGAAGAGCAGAGCGTCGTACACCGACCCGAAATTACCCTACCGGCTCCTGTCGTAAAGGAAGCACCACCACCGCCTATGCCATCAGCGCCAGTACGTATTGAGCTGGAATATCAGATGCCAAGCATCGAAATCCACGAGATCGTCGTAGAACGCAGAGCACCTGAGCCTGTCTGTGAGGTACCTGCACCGCCCCCAATGGAGGAGGAAGTGTGTGAGGAGGTCCCACCGATTCCGATGCCTATGGTAATCGAGGAGCCCATCTGCGAAGAAGTTAAGCCTGCAAAGGAAATCTGCCCTCCCCCCTGTGTGCCCTGTTGCCCAGCGCCCTGTCACCCCTTTGTGCCGGGTGAGGTGCCGGAAGCGACGCCCTATCAGGAGAAGGTATTGCAGCAGGTTTCACCCCAATGCATACCACCGGTGATCCCTACCATGCCCTATCAAAATACCTGCTGCCAGCCTAATTGCTGCCAAAATCAATCCACCTGCCCCTCTGTATGCACAGAAGGAGCAACCGAAGCAGCCGCAGAAACCATGCCAAGCTGCCCTCCCCACTCCCCTGCTCCCGTAGGCACCAAATGTGCCAATCCTATGACTACTAGCACAGGGCAACCTATCTATAATGATAGCAATTCTCTGACGGTAGGCGAACGTGGGCCTGTGCTGCTGGGTGACGGTGAGCTTCTCGATAAGCTTTCCCACTTTAATCGAGAGCGTATTCCCGAGCGTGTCGTCCACGCAAAGGGTGCAGGTGCATTTGGCTGCTTTAAGCCATGCCAGTGCTTTGCCCAGTATACCTGTGCCGACTTCCTGCAAAATCCCAATACCACAACCTCTGTTTTTGTGCGGTTTTCTACCGTCATCGGCGCTGTAGGCTCTGCTGATACCGAGCGTGATCCCAGAGGCATTGCGGTGAAGTTT
>DAMCAP010000003.1:51521-55278 GCA_032059445.1 Oscillospiraceae bacterium | reverse complement strand
GGGCATCTATGATCTGGTGGGGCTGCATCTGCCGGTGTTCTTCATCAACGATTCCATGAAATTCCCTGATTTCATCCATTCCCTCAAACCATCACCAATTGACAACGTCCGTTATCCAGAGCGATTCTTTGATTTTGCCTCCCTATCTCCCGAAACCACCCATGCAATCACATGGCTCTACTCTGATCTCGGCACCATCAAGAGCTATCGTAAGATCAATGGCTTCGGAGTCAATACATATGTATGGGTCAATGCTCAGGGCAAGAGGCATCTGGTCAAGTATCATTGGAAGTCGATGCAAGGTACCGAGCAGCTGACCCGTGAAGAAGCCATCCGACTTGCAGGCGAAAATCCTGACATCGCCACCGAAGATCTGTATAAGGCCTTGGCTGCTGGTGAAAAAGTATGCTACGAGCTGTATGTGCAGCTTCTTGACCCCGATCTTGCAGTCATGTTGCCCTTTGACCCGCTGGATGCCACCAAACTGTGGGACGAAAAACAATTCCCATTGATGAAGGTAGGTATGATGACCCTCGATCAAAACCCACAAAACTTCTTTGCGCAGGTAGAGCAATCTGCGTTTTCGCCCTCCAATCTGGTACCCGGCATCGAGCTCTCTAACGATAAGCTGCTACAAGGCAGAGCCTTTGCCTACGCCGATGCTCACCGTTATCGTTTGGGGGTCAACTCCGCTCAGCTGCCGATCAATCGCTCCCGCTCACCAGTCAACAATAACCAGCAAAACGGTCTGATGGCCATTGATATCCCTAGCAGTGATATCAATTATCACCCCAACTCCAGAGCGGGCAACAGGCCTCCACTCTGCCCTGCACCAAAGTGCCACGGTCCATCCGAATCTGGCTGTGTCGGCAGGTATCAGATCGCCAAGAACGATGACTTTACACAAGCTGGCGAAACCTACCGCTCCTTTAGCGAAAAAGAAAAGGCACATTTAATCCACAATTTAGCCTGCGACCTTAAGGGTGCAAATGCAGATATCCAACAGCGCATGATCCGCAACTTTACCAAGGCTGATCCAGATTATGGTCAGAGACTTGCCAAAGCACTTGCAAAATAATTTTTTTTGTGGTAAGTTAATATAAATACAGAGTATCTGCCCGTAATTTTGGAAAGATATTAAAGAAATTGTTCTTATGCCGGCGCAGCTGATCATCATAGGTGATGGCGGCTGCGCAGCTGCAAAATATAAGTAAAGGATGGAAAGCACTATGGAGCTGGAGCAAATCGGGAAAAAGCTAAAGGTTTTTGCCAGTGTTGCCGCTAAAAAAACCGGTGATGCAGTCGAAATAACCAAGCATACCATCAACAAGGCAGGTCTCGAAAAAGAAATCGACGACCTTTATAACAGATCGGGCAGTATGCCTACTCCCAGACAGTCAGTGGCAGCGAGTATGATCCTCATATCATGGAGAGCTGTAAAAAAATCAACTCTCTACTCTTTGAGATCGAGTCGCTCAATATGGAGATCGACGCCATCAAGTACCCCAATTACACTGCCCATGTAAATACCGCTGCAAGTGAAACTGCTGCGGAGCCTGTAAGCACCGTGATGCCTGAAGTGCAGCCTGAGCCGCAGGAAACCGCCACACAGGAGCCAATTCAATAATTTATAAAGGATAGGCGTGCAGCGATGTACGCCTATTTTGTATGAAGTTTGTATACAGGTACAGCTTCTTTTTAACTAAAACAATAGGAGGTATCTTATGGCGATCCTATCTAGTGTGAGCTTCTATCCTTGCAGTAGCATCCAAGCCACCCACCATTTTTACAGCGATATACTGGGCCTAAATCTACACAGCGATCAAGGCAAAGCAAGAATCTATGACACGGGCTACGGCTATTGGGGCTTTGTAGAGTATGGTGACCGACAGCCAAATCCCGCTGGGCTCTGCCTCTCTCTCAACTGTGAGGATCCAGCCGATGTGGACCGTCACTATGATCAACTTATCGCCAAAGGAGTCCATCCTTTAGCTCCACCTCAGAAGCACCCCCAGTTCCCTGTCTATTCCTTCTTCCTCAAAGACCCCGACGGGTATCTGGTGGAGTTTCAGAAGATCTTGGATGCTTAAGTGATGTAACATCGCTCACCCCAGTATCCTACAAGCAAGCCCTCCTAATACCTGATAAAGTACATATAATATACTATCTATTGATTGCCTGCCAAGATTTGATCGGCAAAGCCACCTATACTTTGTTCCCCGAAGGGAGATCTCAATGAAGCTCTATTACTGCCGTGCAGTCGACGGCTTTGACTATACCCGTGCCGAAGCCCTGATCGACCCTGAGCGGCTGGCACGTACCCGCAGGCTCCCGCCCAACAAGCAGCCCGCCAGCCTGACAGCAGGGTTGCTGATGCGCTACAGCTTGCTACAAGAGCGTATCCCCTATAGCTGCTTGCAGCTACTTCCAAATGGTAAACCCCACCTGCTGTGGGGGGATAAATATATCTCCATCAGCCACAGCGAGCACCATGCAATATGCGGTGTAGATCGCTTCCCCATCGGGGTGGACATACAGGTGGTATCCCTACCGAGAGAGCGGCTGATCTGCCGCGTCTGCTCGCATTTAGAGCAGGAGTATATCCATAAATCTCCTTGCCCTGCCACAGCTTTTACCAGTCTGTGGGTACTCAAAGAAAGCTACGTAAAGCTACTAGGCTGCGGTATCGGTACCGATCTTGCGGCAATCAGCTTTGATATGAAAGAGGGTTCTATCCAAGGCCCCAAGGGCTATAGCTTCAAACTAAGTCATGAAATTGCTGGAGCAGTCATCGGGGTATGTACACAAAATCCTCCTCAGTAAACAAAAACGCAAAGCATCCTTAGCAGAGCTTTGCATTTTTTTTGATGTCATGAGACTATATATCCCCTGCAAATGAATGCTTTTATTATATTAATACGTTGTATGAAGAAGCAAAGAGCGTAACCACTACGGTTACGCTCTTTTTATTTGATCAATTACCTTAAAATATCGCGCAGCTTACTTTTGGGGATTACAAAGGTAGGTATGTAATCGGTAGCTTCCATCAAGTCACCGGGTTGATAAAATAAAACAATTTCTTTTTCTGTCAGATAGAAGTTCCCCGTATATAAGCGCTCGTCTGCCAGCTCCAGTGCGTTTTCTTTATAAGCTCTATTGTCTTTATCAGCAGAAATCTGCTGGCGGATGCAATCGAGTATCCGTTTGCGATACCCGCTAAAGGGGCGAAACAGCGAAGAGAGCCAGATATGCTTACCTATGCCGAGGTCAAATGATACAGCCACCCTATAAGCGCTCTCGGTACCGGTCAAAGTGCAACTACATCGATCATCACTATAGCCCGAGATGATCCCGTTATGGTTTAGGGTATTGTGATAGCTGCTTTGGGCGATGGTCAGCCCACCGCTGGGGTTATTCTTGCTGCTTTTTACTAGCTTTGGGTATACGCTGCTCATCACATACCGATAAAAGCTATGGGCAATTGTGTGGTATACTCCATTGACATACTGCTCGGTTACGATGCTGTTGCTCCACTCGATCTGGGGGTAGGTGATATCCACACTGCCAAGGACCCTGCCCTCATCCTCCAGCAAATGGGAGAGTCTTTCGTGGTTGATCACTACCTTGGGTATCATTTTCATATAGCTTCACTCCACCCTTCTTTGGCTTGTATGGACATCATCAAGTTGTTATTGCCTATATGATTCCTGATATACCATCTTATGAAGGCTTTTTCTTTCCCGTTACTAAAAAACCG
>DAMCAP010000003.1:48641-51511 GCA_032059445.1 Oscillospiraceae bacterium | reverse complement strand
GAAATCTACCCAAAAACCAAAAGCTCAGTCATAAGCGCAGTACAAAGTCTATACAATGAAAAAGAGAGGCACTCGCCCCTCTTTTTCAAATTGTTTATTATGAAACCTTGGTAAAATCCTGAAAGCTCTCTTCAATTAACGCATTTGTTTTTTGAGGAGAAAACATCTTGCTAAACTCCTCCAGCGCCTTATTGAGTATGTAGTTTGCCGCCTCATAGCCTAGTAGTTTGACATAGCTGCGCTGCATGGCACTGAGCAGATGAGCAGTATGATACAAGAAATCCTTGGTGATACGAGGAGATAGCTCTGCCTTGAGCTTACGGGTTTCTTTATACTCTGCTTCGTCTGCAAAGCTGACCCCAAGCCACTCGAAATGGCAGCATTCATCACCGTCAGCCAAGGTTTTGCTTAAAATCAAAGAGTTTTGTGGGTTAAAGCCCCTCACCAAAGCGTGATCTACATATTTGCAATAGTTCTTACCATAATCGAGCAGTCCATGCTTTTTCCATGCTTCACACCAGCCACAGACGAGGGTCTTGGTGGTATAGTGAGGGTGATAAGCAACAATTTCCCCTTTTGATTCTCCTCTGGTGTCTGCCCACTCGCTATATTGGGTGTAGCTGAGCATGCTAAGCTCTCGCCCATCGGCCAGTGCCCGTTGAGCCATGCGAGCGCCCCGCTCTTGGCCATAGCACTTGATCCCCTCATCGCTTGCAGCACTGCCCTCCTCACCATACTGCTCTACTGCTGCGCGATAGAGCAAAGCAAGCAGGGTGGCGTGCTCCTCAATATAAAACTCTGCTGCTATCTGATTGCGATCCATCCTATCTCTCCTGTCCTTATCAAGTATTGTTGTCAGGTTATCGGTTAAGTTTATTGTACAGGTAGGGCAATGGATTGTCAATCTGCCAGCAGCAGCCACAATTTCATCACGAATGGAGAGGAATATGACACTGATTACGCCAAGTATCTTGTTTGTTGCGTCACTTCTCTTGATTGTAAAGGGAGGGGATTATTTCGTAGATGCCGCCTCAGCCCTTTCAGAGCTGACTGGTATCCCCAAGATCATCGTCGGTGCTACGGTGGTCAGCATTGCCACCACCATGCCAGAGCTGCTGGTATCGGTTACAGCTACCCTCAAGGGATTAAACGGGATCGCTATCGGCAATGTAATCGGCTCCGCTGCCTTCAACACAGGCACAATACTGGGTCTGTCGATTGCTGTGCTCCCTGCTGTAATGAAGCGCTCCGCATTTCTTGATAAAGGCTTGCTGATGATTGCCTCCACCATAGCGCTGATGATTTTTACCAAAGACCAGCTGCTCACCAAAAGCGAGTCCTTTATACTCTTCTCCCTACTGGCGATCTTTTTTTACTTAAATATCTCTTCCGCCATCCATCAAGGTCGTAACTCTACAGAGCGCCCAACAGGCTGGACGCTTGGCGAAACACTTCTCACCTTCATCAAATTTGCAGGTGGTGCCCTAGCCCTGGTATATGGTGCTAGGCTGATGGTGGATAACGGTGAAATACTCGCCAGAGCGCTGGGTGTGCCTGAGAGCATCATCGGCCTGACCTTGGTAGCAGCAGGCACATCACTGCCTGAGCTGGTCACGACCATAAGCGCCCTCGCCAAAAAAGAGCCTGCCCTCTCTATCGGCAATGTTATTGGTGCCAATACCATTGATGTTACCATGATCCTCTCAAGCTGTGCCATGATCTCGAAGGAAGGCTTGGTGGTCGACCCTCGATCCTATTTGATTGATCTGCCTGTTACCCTGCTGGTGATGGGAGTTGCCATCATTCCCCCAGCCTTTACGGGTAGATTTAGGCGCTGGCAAGGAGTCGCACTGCTGCTGATCTATGCAGGGTATCTCTACTATATCACCGTAGCCTAGAGGGTGTCATTGGGATAGCATCTCTCTAGCAAGTCATCACAAATCGACTCTATAAAGCTGCTTCGCCTGCTATACTCTCCTAATTTTGTTATATCCCCTACATAGGGTTCTTCGACTATTATAAGATCTCGACTAACGAGCAAAATCCCCCGCAGATCTGTGCTGCGGGGGATTTTTGTATATGTGTTATTTGCTTTAATTTAATAGATCTTTTTAGTTCTTTACTTCTTATTGAGCAGAGCAACCCCTGCTGATGATAAACCGATCGACAAGAGTGTGATTGCGCTACCGCTGTCCGCCTTACCCAGTACAGACAGCACCAATACCGCCACACCCATTGCCAGCGCAATTGCCTTTGGTGCAACCTCCATTGCTTCACGGAGATCAGATTTCGTCTTGTTATCCATTGTTTCTTCCTCCCGACCTACATCATTCGTCATATAGTTTAGTAACTCGTTGGCCGAAATCCCCAGAGTATCAGCCAGCAAACTGATGGTGGTAACATCAGGGCAGCAGAGGCCTCGTTCCCATTTTGATACGGCTTTGTCGGTAACGCTTAGCTTTTCCGCCAAGTCCTTTTGGGTCATGTTGTTTTTCTTACGTTGGTCCGCGATCAGCTGACCCATGTTTTGGTACTGCACTGTATCCCCTCCATCTTTTAATCCTATTATATGGCGTGCCAGGTAAAAGCTCAAGAAACCACTGGTTGAATTGTATCGACTCTTGGTTTAGTCGCCCTAAACTCTGCTCTACTGCTCTCCCGCTGCACTCTACTGCGAGATAAACCAGTATAAAAGCTCCATAATTAATTCCTATAATTTCAGTGTGATTTAGTCACAGACATTACAGGAGCAATTCTGTACAATAAAGCAAAACCCTCATGAAAGGCAGGCGTATCGATATGAAATACCTACTGGGCGCCGGAGTAGGCGCTATTTTTGGATATTTAATACTCTACAAAATGATTGGCTG
>DAMCAP010000003.1:26740-48631 GCA_032059445.1 Oscillospiraceae bacterium | reverse complement strand
TACCTCTAGCCCTTTTATCTCGGTGGTTTATGGTGCGGTCATGGGTGTGCTCTTGCTTAATAGCCTCTAAATATCGTCCCACGATCAAGCCGCTCTGCACTCTTATGCAAACGCTATAAAAATACCTGCCAAGCTGCCCGTTGGCAAGGCTGACGATATACGCGGGCCAAGGTCTGTAGCAGCTTGTGTAACATAGCTACGGGCAAAGCTGTCTGTGATGCCCGCACTTCGGCAAAACTGCTCTGCTCCTTTGGCAAGCACCCCTTCACGTTGAGAGGCAGGCAGGGAGTCGAGGAGCGCAAAGAGATTTTGCTGATCCTGCTCACTGAGCTTAAGTGCAAAGGGCGGCTTACCGAGAAGAGCCAGTGCCACTGCATTGGTGATTACAGGCTCAGATAAATTAATCAGCAAGCCTTTATAATCAGGGCAGTAACGCTCAAGCAGCCCGATGGCCAAGCTAGGCTCAAACAGCCTTAGGATCTGATTCTCAAGAATGATACGCCGCAGATAAGCTATGATATACTCCACCCCCTGCTCCTCCTCCGAAACCGGATGGCAAAGCTGATAGTCGATATCGCAGGGGATCTGATGAGCCAAGAAGCGAAAATCATAATACCGCCAGAAGCTGCCGATGCTGCGCAAGGTATCTTGATAAGAATAGTTTACTATCTCGGGGGCAGAAAGGCAAGCACTTTGCCACAGGAGTTTGGCTTCTTCAATTTTGCTTTGGAGGATTTCGACACCCTCATGGAATAAAGCGTCCGGCTCCTGGCTTATCAGCAGCTTTGGCGATAAGCCCTTTTCCTTAAGGCATAGGCTGAGTGTAAAGCAGATGGAGCTTAGGAGCTCCTGCGCTGTTTCTACCGCTACCGAGGAGCTGTCACCTGTGGTATAGCGCTGTGTGCGCTTACCCAGAAATCTCCATAGGCTCACCTGTAAACTCGCCCACTCCTCCTTTGTAAACTCCTCTGTTCCCATAAGGTCAGCTGTGTGTATACTGAGTGCAAGCTCTTCTCTCATTCTTCACCTCTTAAAATAAATCACCGTCGTCATCCGCTCTGGGTCTATAGCCTTTACGTGCGTAGCGGCAGAGCTCCTCCAATGAGGTACCGCAGAGATACTCTAGGGAGCCTTGGGCTCTGCCGTCAAATACCGCCTTCATATACTCGATCAGCTCATCATCAGAAAAACGATCCATCGACTCATTCTTAAAGTAATAAAAAGAATCCTGAAGCTCTGCAATTGTTTCCTCGTAATTCTCCTGCGAAATATAAGGAGAATCACAAAAAGCATAGATAAGCTTCCTTAGCACACCCTCCCCAAACTCAATGCGCATGGTATTTTGCAGCGCTTCAAAGCGGAAGTTTACTAAGCTTTGGATCTGCTCCTCCGATAGCCGCAGCCCAAAGCGAGCCGTCAGCTGATTACACTCTCGCAGCTCATCCACCGCTGCCATCCTCTGCATCGAGATCGGGTCAAGCGAAAAATTCTGGTTCATACCGTCCCTCCAATCTTTTTATTCAGTATACTCCCAAAAAAATACATTTCAAGTCTTGAAATTTGCTCTGATTTGTGGTAATATAATAGTGGAAAAAGTCCGAGGAATCAGTATTTGACGCTGATTTCTCGGACTTTTTGCGTATAAAAATACCGAAAGCCCAAAGGCTTTCGGTATTTGGCTATATGGCGTTTATCTAAGGCTACAAAGAGAGTACTGTATCTCCCTACCCTCCAAGGTATACCTTTTGGATTTCATCGCTTTTGATCAGCTCTGCTCCACTGCCGGTCAGAGCGATCTTACCCGATTCCAATACATAGGCACGATCAGCAATCTTAAGCGCCATCTGAGCATTTTGCTCGACCAATAAGATCGTCGTGCCTGCCTTATGCAGCTCCTGTATCAGGTCAAATATCTGCCCTACCAAGATCGGCGCAAGGCCCATTGAGGGCTCATCTAAGATCAAAAGCTTCGGATGGCTCATCAGCGCTCTACCCATAGCAAGCATCTGCTGCTCTCCACCCGAGAGGGTGCCGGCGATCTGGCGGCGGCGCTCATGCAGGCGGGGGAACCGCTGGTAGATATCTGCTATATCTTGCTCACAGCTGCCTTTGTTGATATAAGCGCCCATCTCGAGGTTTTCTTCAACGGTCATCTGGAGGAATATCCTGCGCCCTTCTGGTACATGCGCAAGCCCCTTTGAGAGCAGAGTATAGGGCTCCGCCTTGGTGATATCTTTACCCAGAAACTCTATCGAGCCGGTAGTAGAGCGCAGTAGCCCAGAAATGGTCTTGAGGATGGTGGTTTTTCCGGCGCCGTTGGCACCGATTAGCGACACTACCTCACCCTCATTTACTTCAAAGGAAACACCCTTGATGGCGTGAATGTTGCCGTAATATACATTAAGATCATTGACTTTTAACATAGTTCATCCGCCTTCTTCCCAAGATACGCCTCGATGACCGCAGGGTTAGAGCGGATCTCCTCGGCTGTGCCCTTGGCGATAATCCTACCGTAATTGAGCACTGCTATCCCCTCACAGATCCCCATAACTAGATTCATATCATGCTCGATCAGCATGATGGCAATGCGGAAGGTATCACGGATTTTGGTGATATTCTCCATCAGCTCTGCGGTTTCTGAGGGGTTCATCCCTGCTGCGGGTTCATCCAGCAGCAAGATACCCGGTGAAGTAGCGAGGGCACGCACGATCTCAAGGCGCCGCTGAGCACCATAAGGCAGACTGCCTGCCTGATCGTCGGCAAGATCTGCCATATTAAAGAAATCAAGGAGCTCAAGAGCGCGGTCACGGGCGACTTTTTCCCAATGGTTGTGGCGCCCTAAGTGGGTCAGAGAAGAAAACAACCCAGTCTTCATGCCATTGTGCAGCCCGATTTTTACGTTATCGAGTACCGACATCTTAGAAAATAGGCGGATATTCTGGAAGGTACGGGCAATCCCCAGATGGTTTACTTGCGCTGTGGTCTTTTTGGCGGTTGGGTAGCCGTCTACAATGATTGCTCCCCTGGTGGGCTGATATACATTGGTCAGTAGGTTAAATACCGTGGTCTTCCCCGCTCCGTTGGGGCCGATCAGACCGCAGATCTCTGTCCTGCCCACTGCAATGGTAAAATCACGCACCGCAGCCAGCCCGCCGAAGTCGATGCCAAGGTCCATGGTTTCTAGTATAGGGGTGGTTTTTACATCCCGCTCAGGCACGATTGATCGGCTGGGAAACTCCACCATCTTTGTATCAGCGGTCATTTGCGGCCACCTCCCTTAGCAGATTTTTTTTAAAAGTAAGCTTGCCTCTTAGCGCTGCGAAGCTCTCTGATTGATTAAAGAGCATCAGAGCGATCAGCAAGAGGGCGTAGATTAGCATCCGGTAGTCGCTTAGACCACGCAGCGCCTCTGGTAGCACAGTAACAACCGCCGCGGCTATTACCGAGCCTCGTATACTGCCCATACCGCCCAATACCACCATAACCAATATCTCAATCGATAGATTATAATCAAAGGTAGAAGCGTTTAAGATCGAGAAATTATGCCCGTATATCACTCCCGCAATCCCTGCCAAAGCAGCCGCAATCACGAAGGTCAGCAGTTTGAAGTGATTAACTTCGATGCCGCAGGATTCGGCGGCGATACGATTATCGCGTATCGACATAATCGCACGCCCATGGCGGGAATCGGTAAGATTTTGTATGACAAAAAGCGTGACCATTACCATCGCAAAGGCCCAAACAAAGCTAGCGTCTTGTGGAGTACCTTTTAAGCCTGATGGTCCGCCGGTGAAGTCAAGGTTAATAATAACGCTGCGGATAATCTCGCCAAAGGCGAGGGTTACGATTGCAAGGTAGTCCCCTTTTAGCCGCAGCACAGGTAAACCTACCAATAAGCCAAAGAGAGCAGCTACCGCTGCGCCGACCAGCATTGCAAGGGGGAAGCGCAGTGCCGCAGGCAGCATCCCCGAAAAATACTTTGAAAACAAGCAGCCTGCGTAAGCGCCTACCGACATAAAGCCTGCGTGCCCCAGCGAAAGATCACCCAAAAAGCCCACGACGAGATTTAGGGACACCGCTAGGATGATATTGACACACACAGGCACCAGCATAGAGCGCATGTGACGAGTGATGCTGCCTGTCTGGATCATTGCCATTACAATGATGAATGCTGTGATCACCAAGAGATAGGTGACGACACTGCGGGAAAGATAACGATTGAGTTTTGCCTTCATTGCCCTCACCTACACCTTTTCGTTGATTTTTTTGCCAAATAAGCCGGTGGGCTTAATCAGCAGCACACAAATAAGGATCGTAAATACGATAGCATCCGATAGCTCGGTGGAGATATAAGCCTTTGACATGCTTTCAATCAGCCCTAGCAAGATCCCGCCTGCCATGGCACCGGGGATCGAGCCGATACCGCCAAAGACCGCTGCCACAAATGCCTTGATGCCCGGCATCGAGCCGGAATATGGCCCCACGAAGCCATAAGTACTGCCATAAAATAAGCCTGCCACCGCTGCCAGTGCAGAGCCGATGGCAAAGGTGATGCTGATGGTACGATTTACACTGATGCCCATCAGCTCGGCTGCATCCTTATCCTCCGATACGGCACGCATTGCCTTGCCGATACGAGTCTTGTGGATAAACCAAGTCAGCAGCACCATCAACACCATGGTAACCAGCAAAGTTACAATCGACTCGCCTTTGATGGTCAGACTGCCGAGATGTACAGGTGGTGCTTTAAATACCGCAGGGAAGCTGCGCTGGTTAGAGCCAAAGATCAGCAGAGCAAGGCTCTGGAGGAAGTAGCTAACACCAATCGCGGTAATGAGCACCGATAGAGGCGGAGAACGACGCAGGGGCTTATATGCCAATCGCTCGATGGTCACACCAAATACCACACACACCACAACACTTAAAACCACCGCTGTCACAGCACCAAGCCCCAGTGATGAAACAGCCACCACTACTGTAAATGCACCGACGACGATGATATCACCGTGAGCAAAGTTGAGCATTTTGGCAATACCATATACCATGGTGTATCCAAGCGCAATCAGGGCATAAATGCTGCCTAAGCTTAGACCACTAATCATGTTCGAGAGAAAATCCATTCATCACACCTCAAATTCCAGAGCGTTTCTCAAAATTAAGACAAGCGATATTTCTTATCCCAGTATTTATATAATCAAACACAGACATGTGCGTCCCATTTTTGATCTATAAAGCATCCTTTGCCGAAAGAAATAGGCTTCGTCAGAAGCTTCAGTTTGCTCTTGATATCATGCACCGGCAGATTACTCTGCCGGCGCTTTTGTTTTCAAGACTATTTCTTATACGCTACATAGCTGCCATCTTTGATCACAACTGCTGTAGCAGATTTTGCTGGCTCTCCGTCGGCTGTCCAGGTCATGGTGCCGGTAGTACCCTTTACAGTGATCTGGGTCATAGCGCCGATCATCTTTTGGTCAAACTCCTTGTCGTTAAGATCGGTGATGTTTGCCTTTTTCATTGCTTCAGCGATGGTATAAACTGCGTCATATCCATCAGCTGCAAACTGATCTGGGGTAGTATTAAAGCTTTCTTTGTATGCCTTTGTAAAATTGGCTACAACAGGCTCGGCAGAGTCAGCCGCAAATGGAGTCAGCAGCATTACGCCTTCGGTAAATGCTAGATTTTCTTTGCCGATTTTTTCGATGATACCGTCAAGACCGTCGCAGCCAAAGAAGGTAGCGCCCAGTGCCATTTTATTGGCTTGGGTCAGGATGTAAGCAGCTTCCTGCGCGTAGATCGGCAGGAACACCAGATCAGCACCGGAGGATTTTACTGCCTGCAGCTGCACAGAGAAGTCGGTGTTGGACTGGTTGGTATATGCCTGCTGGGTTACAACTTCAAGGCCCAGCTCCTTTGCCTTAGTCATGAAATTCTCGGTGATGCCTGCGGAGTAATCGTTTGATTTATCGTAGATCACCGCAATCTTCTGGCCGACCTTATTGTCAAAGATAAACTGAGCGGCATAGATACCCTGATCAGGGTCGGTAAAGCAGACTCTAAAGCCGTTGTCATACTGCACGCAATCCTTCTGTGAGCCAGAAGGGGTCAGCATTAGCATGCCATCCTTCTTGGTTTCTTCTGATACTGCGATGCATGCGCCGCTGGTTACGCCACCCAGCGATACTTTCATCCCAGCATCATACAGGGTGGAGTAGGCGCTGACTGCCATTGCAGGGTCAGCCTGATCATCTTCTATCCTTACATCAAACTGGATCCCGTTGACACCACCTGCTGCGTTAAGCTCCTTCATAGCAAGCAGCGCGCCCTGCTTTACCGAGATACCATAGGTTGCATAGTCGCCTGTCAGCGGGCCGGAGCCACCGATGATTAGGGTCTGAGCTGCGGGAGTAGAGCCGTTGGAAGCAGCGGGTGTAGCCTGACTTGCGGGAGCACCTTGACATCCGGTAAACGCTGCCATCACCACTGCGGCAGCCATTGCAAAAGAAACTGCTTTTTTCATTATCTTATCCTCATTTCTTCAATTGTTTTGTGTATGAAATGCTTTGATTCGTGCACAAATCAAAGCAGATTCCCATGAAAATTTTGCAGATGTTTTAACTTGATCTCTTCGCTGTAAGCAGTCAATATATAAAATAAAAAAGCGGCTATGCTCCTCGAAGCATAGCCGCCTATCACGCCACAAAGTATCTATCCTTTGCTAGTCGCCGGTATGTGTGTATGCTTCTTTATGAACTTGTAGCAAATAATGAGCACCACCACGAGGAGGAGCGAGATAATCACGTTCATAATAATAATCACGTTTAGAACGTTAATCACGCTAATCACGGCAATAATGCTAATAATCGATACAGGTAGCACCACTACAGACACAACAAAAAAGCACACCGCAAGAGCGATGTGCACAAGAATAGCATTGGTCATAGCATCAGTATTAAAAAATGCGCAGGAAAAATCACACGCAGAATATGCGCTGCGTGTGCTATTATTAACATTTGCAGTACATGGTTCAAACATGATGATTCTCCTTTCGATCAATAAAGCGATAAAGCGCTGAAGTAATTTTTCATATTATAGCTGAGGTTCTTACACTTTGTCAACCGTTTAATCCAAAAAAAATGAATTCTATAAATAATCTATAAAAAATCTTATGCTGGTGAAAAGACAATGTGGATTAATGCTCAAAAATCCTTGGGGCATTTACCCCTCTAGCCTACACTTCGAAATAACGATAGCCACATACAATCTGCTTTTTAGTGCGAAAAATTTTGTCTTTTCGTATTTCGCTTCTCCTGCATACGGGCAAATACTGCATAAAACACAGGCTTCTAGAAACAATAATAAGAGTAAAAAAGGGGGTAGTTATGGAAACTCAACTGCAATATTCCGATATAGTTTTGATTTTAAGTGGTGTAATTATGGGCACGGCGGCACGAGTGGTAACGCTGCGCATAGATTATCGCCAAAACCCAAGCTTTCCAGGTGGTTTGTTTATCCATCTAGTGACCGGGTTTATTGCATCGTTTTTGGGTGCGGTAGCAATCCCGGCACTGATGATCAGGGATTTTACCGCCGTCACCTTCTTAGCGCTGGCGATACAGCATTTTAGAGACATCCGTAAGCTAGAGGCGGAGAGCCTACACAAGCTAGAAAATACCGAGTATACCAAGCGCGGAGCGGCTTATATCGACGGCATCGCAAAAACCTATGAGGCGCGAAACTACATTTCTCTACTGACTTCTGTGTTTACCGTCCTTGTAATGCGGATTTTTTACAGTGGGAATTTGCTACTCGACGGAGCAGTAGGGCTTGTTGCCGGCTCGGTGATCATCTATACTTTAAGAAGATTTACTAAGGGTAAGACTGTGGGCGACATCTGCACCATCACCGAAGGCAAGATTACTGTAGAGCAATCCGAGCTCTTTGTAGATGGCATGTTTGTCACCAATCTACTGGGTGCCGACCGCAGCCGAGAGCTATTTTTGAAGGAAGGTATCGCCATCGTCATCACTCCCAAAAAAGATACCTTTCGGATCACCCTTGATAACTTTGGGCAGCGGCAGGCGATCTTGTATGAGGCTGTCCGCTCCTTTGGGGTAAAGCGATTTAAATTTACACGGCGAAACTTCAAAGAGGGTAAAATCATCGTTGCTTTTGTGCCGATCATCCACAACATTGACTCACTCATCAGTGCAGTGGAGAAGACGCCTATCCTAGAAAACAGCCGAAAGATCCACTCCATCATGTCGAGCTACAAAGGAGATGAGTAAATGGGTAAAAGCCCCGAAATCTTAGTATATATCACAAATAATGAAAATATCGTACAAACCGGTAACCCCTTGACTCTGTTGATTGCAGACGAAACTATGCGTAAAAGCTGTGTCACCGATATCAGCAAAGCTCTGCGCGCCAATGTATTGCAGCTAAAAAACGGCGACTACCTGATCATTAGCGACTAGACGAGGGACATCATTCTTTCCTTTCTCTCATACACTTGTTTTAGTATGGGATTAGGAGGAAATATGATGAATAACCAGCAATGCACCCATGAAAAATCAATCATTTTGTCTATCCTTGCCTGGGGCGCGGTATGGGGAATTTTTGAAGCCACTGTGGGGTATCTTTTGCACATGCTCCCCGTAAAAATCGGCTGGATGGTCTGGTACCCTGTAGCCTGCTTTTTTATGGCGGGGGTATACTGCAAAACCCGCAGCCTATCCGCTATTTTGGGGGTTGGTGTGCTCTGTGCTTCCATCAAGCTTTTAAACCTGCTGCTGCCTATCAGAGTCGATAAGGTCATCAACCCTGCCATTTCTATTTTATTTGAGGCAATTGCCATGGCAGGAGTAGTATATCTAATTAAGCGCCTCCTTGCAGGCAAGCTACAATCTGCTTTGTCTACAGGGCTGTGTGCACTGGGGATGAACACAGGCTGGCGATTAATTTATGCAGTATATCTGCTTGTATTCGTACCTGACTGGATGCGAGAGATTTCAGTGATCAGCAGCCCAGAGAGTCTTTTCACTTTCTTTATAACCCATAATCTCATGACCAGCTTGCTGCTATTTGTAGGATACCAAGCTAGAAGCTTCATCGATAAGCCTGTAGATGCTCTATGTCAGCATATTTCTGCGTTCTTTGCCACACTCCCACCCAAAAGCACGCAAGCTCTCAAAATCTCAACCGTAGGGGTACTACTCTGCACCAGCGCCATACTTGAGCTGCTGCTTTAATACCAATAATACGAAACGCCGCCTACACTTGAGGCGGCGTTTTGCTGTTGAGCTTGATATACTATCGGGTGATCTGGGTATTGTCGATGGTACGATCACTTAGCCCTGCCACAGGGTTTGGTTTTGACTCTGCACGATAATCGATATTATACTGCTTCTGATGATGTGCAATCACCTGATGGCTGGCAACCTGATCCACATTGTGGTTGACTTTGCTTTGATACAAGAAGAATCGATGATCTTTGGGCAGCTTATCTACAGGCTGGTACCCTTCGGCGTCTGCCGTAAGCAGGATCTGCTCATCCAGCACCTGCCTTACATAATCACGCGTATCATGAAACTGCAGCAGCTTTGGGAAGGCACCTCCTGGGATCACCTGCTGCCAGTCCTTACTTTCGTACTTTTTGAGCAGATCTACAGCTTTGTGCAGATGAGCGATTTCTTGCTCAAGATGCTTCTCCCATATAGATTTTACATTGGCATCCTGTTCATCCTGATAAAATGAATAGTACAAATAGCACTCCATATACTCGTGCATCAGCAGATTCTCAAGCCAGGTGCAGTTGGGATCAAGCAGCGAACCATAGTGGCTGACATGCTGCTCCTCAATCATGGCAATCTCCTGATAAAGCTGCCGCCCCAGATCATTGTAATAGGTATTACCGATATTCATATAAAAATTCATCGTCTGCTGCTCCCCTGCTGTGATGATCAGGGTGTTGAGCTTGGTGCGGATATCAGCTGTCTTAAAATCAATGGGATTTTTGATTGAATCATATGGGAAGCGGTGCTCCGCAATCGTGGGGCGGCCGGGAGTAATATCAACATAGCTTTTGACCAGCTTCTGTGCAGGGATCTGTGCATTTAAATCCAGCAGGTTGGCATATCGGTAAAGATGGTCAAAGTCCTCCAGTAGGGCAAAATCCAAGGCCTGCTTCACGTAGGGATTGGGCTCATTTTGAGCCAGCCAAGCGGTAAGGTCTACTGCCACATGCTCGTATCCGATGGTAGTTTCCAGCTGAGTTTCGTCAATGGGCTTTAGCCAGTTGATCTGCTTTTGCTGCTGCTGCTCGATACGGCGCAATAATGCAAGCTCCCTGCGCAGGTCATTATTCAGGCAATTTCGATGAAACTGATGACTAAAGAACGCTGCCTCTACCTCTATTCCGTTCATGAGGATGATACGAATTTTTGTATATGGATCCACAGTGTTTTTGTTATAGGGGCTGGGATACATCGTCCCCCAATCCATGATGGTATCGCTGATGCTTTTTGGTTTTTGCTCAAAGGGATTCATTTTGCTCCTCCAGATTTTTAGATTTATCTTCAAACTTTTGGTCAATACTATACATAGCAAATCAGTTTATCTGAGCTTGCATAATTATAAGACTAAATATAAAGATACATTTATCATTATTTTCAGCATTCACAAATCAAATATACACAGAAAGGTACTGCAGATCTGTATGAATACAGCTATCGGAAAAAGCATCCCCCGTAAAGAATCGTGGGACAAGGTAACCGGAAAAGCACAGTATGCCGATGATTTCCCCTTGAAGGGTGCTTTCACTGCTAGGCTGCTCACCAGCACCCATGCCCATGCCCAAATCCTGCACATCGACACCAGCAAGGCGATGGCACTTAGAGGGGTAAAGTCGGTGCTGACCGGAGCAGATTGCAGTCAACTCTTTGGCCCGTTGCTACTAGACCGCCCTGCGCTGGCACGAGATGTGGTGCGTTATGCAGGTGAGCCTGTTGCTATGGTAGTCGCCCTTGATGAGGTTACCGCTGAAGAGGCTGTCAGGCTCATTGAGGTTAGCTACTCCCCCCTGCCCCTTGTGCTTAATCCTTCACAGGCACTTGCCAAAGGTGCAGTGCTGATCCCCAAGCAGGTAAAGGGCTACAAAAACGTGACGAGCGACGTATACCCAGAAGCCGATAGCAACATCGCCAGCCGCTATCGTATCAGAAAGGGAGACCCGCAAAGCGCCTTTGATCAATGCACTTTTATTGTAGAGCGGCATTTTTCTATGCCACCTACTGAGCACTTAGCAATGGAGATACGCACTGCTCGCTGTGAGATCTCGGCAGATGGTAAGGTCACCATCCTTACCTCCTCCCAGTCCCCGTATGCCATTCGCAAGCAGCTTGCCGAGACTTTTTTGATCCCTGCTGGGCAGATACAGGTACAGGTGCCTTTTGTGGGTGGCGGCTTTGGCGGCAAAGCAGCGGTTTCACTCGAGATACTGGCATATCTGGCATCTCAAAGTGTGGGAGGGCATGCTGTGCGCCTCACGCTCCCCCGTGAGCAAGATATGGCTACTACGCCTTGTCGCCTGGGGCTGGAAGCTGATCTCAAAATCGGCGCAGACAGAAATGGTAAACTCTTAGCAGCTGAGCTGAATTATCAACTAGATTGCGGTGCGTATGCCGACATTGCCCCCTATATGTCAAAAGCAATTGCTGTCGACTGCACTGGCCCTTATCATATTGAAAATCTATCTTGTGACTCGATATGTGTGTATACCAATCACACCTACGCCACCTCTTATCGGGGGTTTGCCCATGAATCCTATACCTTCTGCATTGAGCGGCTGCTAGACATACTGGCAGAGCAGTCCAATATCGACCCACTGGAGCTTCGGTTTATTAATGCCATCCGCCCGGGCGACTGGACCCCGACCCAGGTCATATGCTCCAATAGCCTGATGGGAGACTTACCCCAATGCATACAAAGGCTCAAAACCCTTTCTGAATGGAGCGGTGCAAAACCTACATCTATTAAAGAAAATACTGTAAGGGCCAAAGGCATCGCCTGCTTCTGGAAGACCGAAAACCCACCTACAGATGCAATTTCAGGTGCGCTGATTACCTTTAATCCCGACGGCAGTGTCAACCTACACACAGGAGTGGTAGAGATCGGAGCAGGTGGGCAGACCCATCTGGCGCAGATCCTAGCGGAGCGCTTGCAGATCGACCCAGATCAGGTGCATGTGGTCATGGAGGTAGATACACGCACAGCACCCGAGCACTGGAAAACCGTAGCCAGCCTCACTGAGCATATGGCGGGTCATGCTGTACTTCGTGCCGCCGATGATCTGCTCAATCAGCTTCGCTTAAATGGTGCACTGGCACTAAACTGCTCACCCGATGAGATTGAAGTAACCCGGGGGCGGGTATTTGCAAGGAATAACCCTGATAAGTTTATATTGTTTAAAGATATCGTGCAGGGGTATAAATCACCTAAAGGAGACTCGATCGGCGAGCCTGCCATCGGCAGGGGCGGCTATATGCTCAAAGGACTTAGCATGCTTGACCCCAATACCGGTCAGGGCAAAACCGGCCCAGATTGGACGGTAGGCGCACAGGTGGTAGAGGTCGAAGCAGATTTAAAGGAGTATACCTACCGAATCATCAGCGCTTCTACCGTCATTGACGTAGGCAAGATCATCAACCCCGAGCTCATGCGGGCGGTGGTTTCAGGTGGTATGGCGATGGGGATCAGTATGTCGAGCCGTGAGGAATTTTCCTATGACACAGATGGCATCCCCCAGAGCCCAAATCTACGCACCTATAAGCTCATACACATCGGCCAAGAGCCTGATTACCGCGTAGATTTTGTAGAAACCCCCAAGGAAGATTCCCCTTACGGTGTGCGCAGCTATGCAGAGCATGGCATCATCGGCATGGCGGCAGCGCTAGGCAATGCGCTTTCTGCTGCTTATGGGCACCAGCTACTCTCTCTCCCTCTTACTCCGGAGCAGATTTGGCGCAGCATATCCAAGGAGGCTTTATGATACCTTTTAATTTTGTCTATCTACGTCCTGATTCACTGGAGGTTGCCGCAGCCCTTTACCACAGCCTAAAGGAAGAGGGCAAGCAGGCAATGTACTACGCAGGCGGCAGCGAAACCATCACCCTCTGTAGAGTAGGCAGCATCCAGCCAGATGCAGTCATCGACATCAAAGAAATCTTGGATTGTCAGGTACTCTCAGCAGATGATGAGGAGCTGCATATCGGCGCTGCTTGTACCTTGAGCCAGATACAAGAGTCAAAGCTCTTCCCTCTATTGGGGCTTGCCTGTGGGCGGATCGCTGATCATACCAATCAGTGCAGAATCACTTTAGGAGGCAACCTTTGCGGCACCATTATCTATCGAGAGACCTCCCTGCCACTATTATTGTCCGATGCAGAGATCACCCTCTTTGGAAGCAAAGGGCTACGCAGAGTACCCTTCCATGAGGTATTTGACGGAAGACTACAGCTTGAAGCTGGTGAGATCATCGTGCAGCTGCATGTACCACTTTGGGCAACCGAGGCGACTTACTTCCACATCAAAAAGACCCGAAGCGATAAAATCGACTATCCCTTGGTCAGTGTGGCAGGGCTGGTCAAAGACAATCAGCTTCGCTGTGGATTTGCCGGTATTTGCGATGCGCCTTTTCGTAGCATACAAATAGATGAGCTGCTGAATGACCGCACTCTTGGTTTAGAGGAGCGCAGTCGAAGGGCTGTAGATTTACTTCCTAAGCCACCTCACCACGATGTGGAGGGATCGGCAGATTACAGGGCTTTCGTCTTTAAAAATACACTGTATACACTGTTGGAGGGTTGGGAAAATGGTAAGGTATGAGGGTAAGTGCTTAATCACGCTTAATGTCAACGGTGAAAACTACACCCTAGCCGTACGCCCTGCGGATATTTTACTGGATGTACTACGAGAGCAGCTGGGGCTGACCGCAGCCAAACCAAGCTGCTTAAACGGTGACTGTGGCGCATGTACCATCATGGTCAACGGCTGGCCTGCCAAATCTTGCTTGATGCTGGCTGTAGAAGCAGAGGGGCATGAGATCCTCACTGTAGAGGGGCTTGGGGGAACTGCACCCATTCAAAAGGCTTTTGTAGATGCCAATGCATTTCAATGCGGGTACTGCACCTCGGGATTCCTGATGGTGTGCCATGCCCTACACACCCACTACCCTACGATGCCCGAAGAGCATGTAGTGGAGGAGTGGCTGGAGTCAAACCTCTGCCGCTGCACCAGCTATAAGGAGATCAGAGGTGCGGTGTATAAAATGTATGACACAGAGCACTTAACAAAAGATGAAGTATCCCCTCAATAAGGAGGTACTCCCGTATTTATAAACCAAAATACTTTAATCTAAAGCAAAATGCTGTGCCCTCAATTAGAAGGCACAGCGTTTGTCAATAAAAAAGCCACAGGATACATCCTGTGGCTTTTGATTGTTACATGATGGAGAAGTTTACAATAACTGCAGCAAATACGATGGATACCATCGACAGCAGCTTGATCAGGATGTTGATTGCAGGGCCGGAAGTATCCTTAAATGGATCTCCTACGGTATCGCCTACAACAGCAGCCTTGTGGTTAGCGCTACCCTTGCCGCCTAGGTGACCAGCTTCGATATACTTCTTGGCATTATCCCAAGCACCACCGGAGTTGGCCATCATGATTGCAAGTACGAAGCCAGATACAGTAGAGCCAGCAAGCATGCCGGTTACACCGTTGACACCCAGCAACAAACCAACAACAATAGGAGTTACCAGTGCCAGCAGAGCAGGAGCAATAATCTCCTTCTGAGCAGCCTGTGTACACAGGTCAACGCAGGAATGGTAATCTGGCTCAGCAGTACCCTCCATCAGACCAGCGATCTCCTTAAACTGACGGCGCACCTCAGTTACGATAGACTGAGCTGCACGACCAACAGACTCCATGGTCATTGCTGCAAAGATAAATGGCAGCACGCTACCGATAAACAAGCCGGTCAGTACAGTTGGGTTGATGATATTAAGGTCAAATACAAAGTCAGGCTTGATCATCTTGACCTGCTCGATGAAAGAAGCGAGCAGTGCAAGAGCAGTCAGAGCAGCAGAACCGATTGCAAAGCCCTTACCGGTAGCTGCAGTGGTGTTGCCCAGAGAGTCAAGAGCGTCGGTACGCTCACGTACGGAAGGATCCATGTGTGCCATCTCAGCGATACCGCCAGCGTTATCGGCAACAGGGCCGTAAGCATCGGTAGCTAGAGTAATACCCAGGGTAGAGAGCATACCTACTGCGGAGAGTGCTACTCCAAACAGACCTGCAGAGAAGCTTGCAGCGCCGCCGGAAAGGATAAAGCTCGCCATAACGGTGATGCTTACGATTACAACAGGAATAGCAGTAGACATCATACCTAAAGACAGACCGCTGATGATCAGGGTAGCAGCACCAGTTTGGGAGCTGTCAGCCAGCTTCTTGGTTGGCTTGTAGCTGTCAGAGGTATAGTACTCAGTAAAGTAACCAATTGCGTTACCAGCAAGCAGACCAGCAAGTACAGACAGGTAGATACCCATGCTGCCTGCGCCCAGTGCGTAGTTTACTACGAAGTAAGAAGCAATTGCAACAATGATACTAGAGATATAGGTACCCTTTCTCAGGGAGCCCAGAAGGTTAAGCTGAGAAGCGCCCTCCTTGGTCTTTACAAAGAAAGAACCAATGATCGAAGCAAAGATACCGATCGCAGAGATTGCCATTGGTACAGCCATACCCTCAAAGCCATAGCCAGCTGCTACTGCAAGAGCACAAGCAGAGATTCTCGCACCTGCATAAGACTCATATAGGTCAGCGCCCATGCCTGCTACGTCACCTACGTTGTCGCCTACGTTGTCAGCGATAACAGCAGGGTTTCTTGGATCGTCTTCTGGGATACCAGCCTCAACCTTACCAACAAGGTCAGCGCCTACGTCAGCAGCCTTTGTAAAGATACCGCCGCCGACTCTTGCAAACAGAGCCATCGCAGAAGCACCCATACCAAAGGTCAGCATTGCGGTAGAAATAGCCTGTGCCTGCTCAGCCAATGGCAGATCAGCATAGAACATCTTGAGGAAATAATACCAGATGGACATGTCTAGAAGGCCAAGACCAACTACGATAAAGCCCATAACCGCACCAGCGGAGAAGGCAACCTTCAGACCGCTATTGAGGCTCTTGCTAGCTGCAAAAGCAGTCCTGGAATTGGCGTTGGTGGCAATCTTCATGCCGTAGTAACCACTTAGTGCAGAGAATAAACCGCCGGTTACAAATGCAATGGGGGTAAATACATTTACCAAGCCCATAGCGGCCAGTACGCCCAAAATAACGACGACCACAGCAAAAAACTTTGCTACGCCGATATACTGTCTTCTCAGATAGGCGTTTGCACCCTGTCTGATAGAAAGGGCAATCTTCTTCATCTGATCGGTACCCTCATCTTGGCTCATTACGCGCTTAGATAAGATGACCGCATAGATCAGCGCGGCTGCCGCTGCAATGGGGGTCAAGTGAATTAGTTCCATTAACCTTACACTCCTTTAATTTCGCTTGTCAATTCGGTGGGGTTACCCACCTAAATACTCATTAATTTTAGGTTATTTCTACCCATTTGTCAACTAAACTTTACGGAAATCAAACAAATTTACGCGCATATTTTTAATAAATCAGTAAAATCGTCATTTTACATAACATACTTTTTTTCTTTTAATTTAAAATAGTAATTTTCACCTTGTATTTGATTTATAGCTCTCCTGTGTTATAATAACTGCAGAGCAATCCTTCAAATTTATCCAATTTTGCGACTGTGGCAAAAGCGCAAAAGCGCTGCTGCTTTAGGCGGCCGCTGATGTGTGGTTGTCCCTTGGGCCCATAGGCGCATACCATTCTTTACCCCCAAAGAAAGGAACATTTATGAAACAGCAGACTCTGGTAATCGGTATTGCAGGAGGCAGCGGCGCAGGCAAATCAACGCTGGCAGCCCAGATTGCCAAAGCCCTCGGAGAAGAGGCCGCCGTCCTGTGCCATGACTTTTACTACAAAAACAACGACCACCTAAGCTTTGAAGAGCGGGTCAAGCAAAACTATGATCATCCCAATGCCTTTGACAACGACATGATGGTGGAGGATCTACAAAACCTAAAAGCAGGCAAGGAGATCTATCATCCTGTGTATTCTTTTTCGGAGCATACCCGTATGGCCGAAAAAAAGCTACTAAAGCCTTCTCGCATTATTTTGGTAGATGGTATCTTGATCTTTGCCCACCAGCCCCTCATCGAGCTGATGGATATCAAGGTGTTTGTCGATACCGATGCCGACATCCGCTTGATCCGCCGCCTGCTGAGAGATGTCAGGGAACGGGGCCGCGACCTAAGCTCCGTAATCAACCAGTATATGAGCACTGTCAAGCCGATGCATGAGCAATTTGTGGAGCCCTCTAAAAAGAATGCAGATATTATCATACCCGAGGGAGGCCACAATCAGGTTGCCCTATCGATGCTGCTAGGCAGAGTGCGAGAGTTTATTTCGGCTCAAGCTTAAATCGGTCTAAATGTTTATAAATCCCCTCGCCTATCTGCTGCGGGCTTTAAGGGGAGATAATTTATACAGCAGAAGAAGGAGTACATAATGAAAAAGCTATTGGCTGCCGTCGTAGCAGCGGCCTTATTGACTCTCCCTGTACATGCTACCTTTGAGCAGGATGTAGAAAACTCCAGCCAGATATTTGCTGAGCGCTTTTCTGCCCCTACTTGGTTGCTACAAGACTGTCAGGCAAAGCCCGGCAGCAAAATCGTATTAAAAAGCAAGGAATACAATGTAAGCTTCTATTCAGAAGACATTACCAACATTATCGACGGACCACGCTACAGCCTGCCCTTTGAATTTAATGACAATAAGATGATTGCAGCCGAATATGATAACTGGGTTGGCCCCGATACACCCAAGCTGGCCTTTACCTTTGCACCAAATGCCCAGCTACCCGGCAAAACCTATGTGACCATCAACGATACCAACTTTGCTCCTTATTCTTCCCTATACCTATATGAGCGCACAGGCTTTTATAACTACCGCAGCATTACCTCCGGCCTTAAGGTAGAATCCGACGGCTCTGTTACCCTCCCCGTCACAGCGGGCGGCGATTTCCTGCTCAGTGCCCGCCAGATTTCCGAAAACGTAAACCCATATGACTATGAGCGCCCCTCTATGGAAGAAGTAATGGCAGGAGCAGGCTTTACGGCTTCAAAAGACCCTCTAAAGAAAAACCCCTCCACAGGGGCCGTGCTATAGGGTATTGTTGGTAAGTAATTAGAAGATATTCCCTATCAAAACCTGAAATCTGCTATTTTAAGCAGGTAAATACACAGCAAACCCCCGCAGAGAATCTCTGCGGGGGTTATTTTTGTTTATCTTCCTAGGCTCATGAAGCCATCAGATTAAAATTTAATAAAGCCTGCTGCAGTCAAGAAGGTCATCAGCACCAATACAGGAGTGACGTATCGGATCATAAACACCCATATCTTCTTTAGCTTAAAGTTAATGCCCTTCTTCTCGATCTCGTTGATGACAATCTCGGGGCCCATGATCCAGCCCACAAAGATACACATTACCAGCGCACCCAAGGTCATCAGCACATACTCAGAGAAATAGTCCATCCAGTCAAGGATGCCCAGCATTTCACCGTTAAGAGCCGGCAATGTAACATGAGCCAGCACACCAAAGCTCAGCGCAGTAGGCAGACCCAGCAGGTAAGTACCGGTACCGGCAATCAGCGTCGCTTTCTTTCTATCCATGCCTTTTTCATCGACGAAGTAGCTGGTGGATACCTCTAGCAAGGAAATCGCAGAGGTTACCGCTGCAAAGATTACCAGCAGATAGAAGAGTGCTCCGAAGAATGCACCGCCTGCCATGTTGGCAAAAACCTCTCTGAGCACCACGTAGAGCAGTGAAGGACCCTGAGCAGGGTCAAGATTAAAGGCAAATACCGCAGGCATAATCGCCAAGCCGGCCATGATCGCAACCATGGTATCGAGCACAGGTACGATAAAAGCATCCTTAGGGATGTTGGAGCCTTGGTCTAAGTAGCTGCCGTAGCAGATCAAAGCACCCATACCCAAGGATAAAGAGAAGAACATCTGCGCAAGTGCAGAAGCAGTTACTCTAAAGAAGCCGCCTCCTGCCAAGACAGAGAAATCAGGCTTAAACATAAACTCCACGCCTGCCATAGCACCAGGTAGGGTAAGGCTGCGTATGATGATCACGAAAAGCATCACAAATAACGCAGGCATCATGATCTTTGAGGTATTTTCGATACCCTTTTGTACACCGCCTAATACAATTATAGCGCTGATGACCATAAAAATGGTGTGGTACAGCACCGACTGTACGGGGTCAGAAACAAATGCGCCGAAAAATTCTGCGCCGTTCATACCATTAAAGCCGCCGCCAAACATCTCAAGCACGTATGCAATGAAATAACGAATTGCCCAGCCGCCCAGTACACTATAGAAGGACAGGATGACAAAAGCAGCGATGGTGCCAAACCAACCGTTGAAGGCAAAGCGTTTATCCAGCGCCTTATAGGCTCCTACAGGGCTTAGTCGGGTTTTGCGTCCGATAGCAAACTCGCCCACCATCACCACCATACCAACGGTCACCACGAGGATGAGGTAAATCAGCAAAAATGCAAAGCCTCCGCCTTTACCCAGTTTGTAAGGAAATCCCCATAGGTTTCCCAGTCCTACGGCAGAGCCCACAGCAGCCATCAAAAAGCCGAAATTACTTCCCCAATTTGCACGCTTGTTGTTATCAGGACTACTCTTATTTGACATATATCCCTCTCCCTCTCTTCAATTTATTTGAATTTTCTCCATGTGTGATGTTGAGAATATCATACGCACTAGGGATTGTCAAGGGATTTTTTGTAATTCAGAAAAATTCCCTATTGTGACGAAATATATGCGCTTTAAAGTGATAACTTGCATAATATTTATTTAATTTTTGCAGTAATATTTTCCAATCATTTTCATATAAATTGGATGATATTACAGAAAAGGGTTATTGTTTTTGTTGCAAACAATACTATTGGTCAAATAAAAAACGGCTGCAACACATGCAGCCGCCTCTGATTCCTGATATGAGTATCATCGCTATGAATTTTTAAGAGCACTCCGCGTAAAACGCATCATGTATGGCTTTGATTGCTCGGTCTCCATCTGCCCGCTTGAGGATCACCGCCAGTCTGATTTCGCCAGAAGAGATGATCTTGATGTTAATGCCTGCTTCTGCCAGTGCTGCAAACATCTTGGTCGCAATACCGGGGTTAGACTGTAAGCCAGCACCCACGATCGAGATCTTACAGCAATCGGTATCATAGCTCAATTCCCTGCTGCCGATCTCATCGAGGTTGCTGCTAATTGCCTCTAAAGCCAGATCAATATCTCGACTTGCTACAGCAAAGGTAACATCTTTGACCTCCTGCTTACTTCCGCCCTGCAAGATAATATCGACATTTAGTCCCTTGGCCGACAATAAAGAAAAAATCTTATAGGCCGTACCTGGCACGTCAGGTACATTGGCTAGTGTGACCGTTGCAAGCTGATCATCTTTGGCTACCCCTTTGATCAGCAGTTTGTCGGGGCGGGTAACCGCCTTAATAATCGTGCCCGATGTGTTGGTCAGGCTGGAGAGCACCTCGATGACCACACGATGCTTCCTGGCCATCTCGATAGAGCGATTGTGCATGACCTGTGCTCCCGCCGAGGATAGCTCCAGCATCTCATCGTAGGAGATTTCATCAAGCCTGATAGCTGCGGGGATCTTACGAGGGTCAGCGGTATAGACGCCATCTACATCGGTATAGATCTGGCATCTGTCCGCCCCTAGTGTCGCCGCCAACGCAACCGCACTGGTATCTGAGCCACCTCTTCCTAGGGTAGTGATATCATTTTGAGGGTTAATCCCCTGGAATCCTGCTACGATTACGATTTTGTTTTGATCAAGCTCCTGCTTGACACGCCCGGTGTCAATATCGGTGATCCACGCGCTGGAATAGCTGCTGTCTGTATGTATACCAGCCTGCCAGCCTGTAAAAGAAATCACCGGGTACCCCATAGACTCTATCGCAATCGCAAGAAGTGCAATCGAGATCTGCTCCCCCGAAGACATTAGCATATCCATCTCTCGCTTAGATGGTCTGGCGTTTAGCTTCAGGGCTTTGTCTATTAATTCATCGGTGGTATGCCCCTGGGCAGAGACCACTACCACCACATTATTTCCGCTATCATAGGTAGCAGTCACGATAGAGGCTACATTCATCAGCCTCTTGGTATTCATAACCGATGTGCCGCCAAATTTCTGCACGATCAGGCTCACTGCCTATCCCTCCCATACTTTTGTACGCCGTTTGAGCGTTTACTTGTACGGGCGGGATGCTGTAGGTAAAGCCCGTAACCGGTAAACTCAAAACTGAACATGGAATTGATAAAAGCATCATAGATGCTTTTATTTGCGCATCACCATAGGTAGCGCATTCAAATCTATTATATTCAGTCAAAGCTTAGCGAGTTACTAACTTGCGAGCCTCCACTACGTCTTCCATCGTCTTGATACTACCCAAAAGATCCATATCACTGTGGTTGGTCGTATCAAGTGAGACGGTAATTGAAACGGGTGCAAAGCCATCTATAGGTATACTCTGATTAATTGTAAGAATATTAGCCCCTAAGCGGGAGATTTCGGAGATGATCGTTGAAAGCACCCCTGCTTTGTCCTTTAGGATGAAATGATAGGTTGCTACCGAGCTGGACATCTCCCTATTGTAGGCAAACACTG
>DAMCAP010000003.1:18312-26730 GCA_032059445.1 Oscillospiraceae bacterium | reverse complement strand
CAGATTTTTGGCAAAAAGCACTCTGGCAAATACCTCCGGCAGTGCTTCTCGCTCTACCACTAAATACTTCGGTAAATTCTCCATATTTCCCCCAAATAATTTTACTATTTGCATATAACGGAGTCTCCGTATATACATACTACTGGTAAATATAACATTATACCACAAAAAATGCAATAGAGCCGTAAGGGCAAAAATGATTTGTTAAATTATTATTAAACGAGAACGCTGTACGCTCCCATATGCCAAGCTGTTTTTTGCTGAATTACAGTTACGAGTGAGTATATTGTATTGCAGCAAAACAAAAAGCAAGCAGAAGCCCCGCTCGGCAGCTTATACTTGCTTTGGTCGTCCTTACTTCTTGGTAGGTAATACTTCCAACCAGTAACCATCGGGGTCGCTGATGAAGTAGATGCCCATTGTTGGGTTTTCGTAGCATACACAGTTCATTTCTTTATGGAGCTTAAGTGCGCCCTCATAGTCATCTGTGCGGAAGGCAAGGTGTATTTCATTATCCCCCAGATTATAAGGGTCCTTGCGGTCACGCAGCCAGGTGAGCTCTAGAAGGTGACTGCTGGTGCCATCGCCTAAGTATACAATGATGAAATCTCCGTTTGGATGAGTAATGCGGCGGGTTTCTTTTAATCCGAGTGCCTTATTATAGAAATCAAGGCTTTTTTGCAGATCAAAAACGTTGATATTGTTGTGTACCATGCTAAAAGTCATTGTTTTAACCTCCGTTTTTTGATATGATGAATCTTAAGTATAGATATGTTTGTGAGTATAATACCCACTGATGCCCTGCGCTCACCCTTTTGATTGGCGTCAATTGGTCGACGACAAAAACAGGAAAAAGTGCCTGCGGCATATCTTAGTGCCTTACGGAATCATCGCCTATCTACGCAAATCAGGCCAAACCTACATGGTAGGTTCCTGCTTAATTAAGCGGCTTATTTCATTATAAAGGTAAAAACAAAGATTTGCAAGTACCGCTATGCCGTAGCACTCAACTACTTTGCCATTTAAATGCAACAAAGAGGCGTACAGGCTCTCCTGCCGCCCCTTATTTAGCTGGTGTAGTCTTCGATAAGCCTTAGCAGCTCCTCGTAATCCTCTACTTCAATGCCCTTCTCTAGCTCACGCCTGTCTATATCGGGCAAAAGATGCACATACTGGTCAAACACGATCTCAGGCTGCTTCTTATCTCCGATAAATACTGCCAGCTTGCCCTCGTGACTCTTTAGCACATATTTGGGTATCTTGGGTGCTGAGGGGAAGTTTGGCGAGATCACCGATGATCTCGGCGGCTCTGCTACTGCCAGCCTTTGCTCATTTAATACAGAGCTCTCTCCCACATTAAACCCTACTCCCAACCCAACAGACGCAGCAATGAGTAGCCCGATCCCTGTGGCTACTTTCTGTTTGGTACCGCCCATATTCTATCCCTTTCTGGTAATAATTATGTGATATGATTACCTTACGTTTATCAGTTCATACTTTTATTGTTAACGAATAAGACAAATATATTCTGCTTAGTAAACTTTTTTTTAAATATTACACTTTGCGACAAAAGTATGATATAATATCTGCGACTGCAAAGTAGTTATGATGAACGATTTTTATGCCGAAATATGCTGGTGGGTATTTTGTGTTTAGCGATTAATGCTATGCAAATAACCTCCTCCTTATAGCGGCGTAATTAGCGCTTTTATCATAAAAGGGCCGTCTAAACCATACGACACCAGACCTGCCCTGCTGCTTTTAAGGCCGCTGTGCATCGCATGCGCACCCGCCTTACGTATCTAAAGGAGGATAATAACTTGGCAAATAATCAAACGCCTAAGCATAAGACCAATACATTGGCAGCGATAGGCAGATTTATAATTATTGCAATACTTATTTCGATCATCACCGGCTGCATCGTAGCCTCGGCACTTACTGTCTATGTCCTTAACTCTCTTGACTCCAGCGATGCCATCGTCCTGGAAAACATCAAGCTTAGTTACACCACTATACTCTATGCCAATGACCCTGCTACTGGTGAGCCTGTGGAGCTGCAAAGGGTGCAAAATAACGAAAACCGTATCTGGGTCGACTACGATCAGATACCCGAGTACCTGCCCAAAGCAGCAATTGCAATTGAAGACAAGCGCTTCATCACCCACATCGGTGTAGACTTTAAGCGTACCATGGGTGCGGCGGTCAATATGATCATCCCCATCTACGAAGGTATGCCGGGAGGCTCTACCATCACACAGCAGTTGGTAAAGAACATCACCAAAGACGATGAAGTCCATATTGACCGTAAGATCAGAGAAATATTCCGCGCCATCAACCTAGAGCGCAACTACTCTAAGGATCAGATCATGGAGTCTTACCTCAACACCATTGCGCTGGGCAACGGCACCAACGGTGTAGAGGCAGCAGCAAATCTCTACTTTGGTAAAAAAGCCTCAGAGCTTAGCCTAGCGGAATCCGCTTCCCTCATCAGCATTACCCAGAACCCCAGCAAGTACAGCCCCTTCCGCTCGGTAGAAAACAACCGCAAGCGTCAGCTGCTGGTGCTGAAATTTATGCTCCAGCAGGGTCTCATCACCCAAGAGCAGCACGATGCAGCAGTTGCCGAAGAGATGGAATTTAAAAAAGAAGAATACACCGAAACAGCCGCCAAGGTACAGAGCTGGTATGTAGATATGGTGTATGAAGATGTCATCCGAGATCTGGTAGCCCGTAACGGCTACACCAAGGCTGGAGCAGAAGACGCTCTGCTAAGAGGCGGATTTAGAATCTATACCACCGTCGACTCTCAGCTGCAAGACTATCTGCAAGAAGCCTACACCAACCCTGCTACCTTCCCCCCAATTAAAAACAAGGACTACCCCGAGTCAGCCTTTGTCATCATCGACCACGCCACCGGCGAGATTAAGGCGCTGGTAGGATCCAAGAATAAAAAGGAGGGCGCAAGACTGTTTAACCGAGCCACCAGCGCCCTGCGTCACCCCGGTTCTACCATCAAGCCCATCGCCTCCTATGCCCCTGCCTTGGAGCAGGATCTCATCTATTGGTCGATGATTATGGAGGATTCACCGATCCTCCTAAATGAAAACGATCCAAGCTCCGTCTACCCCAAAAACTTCTACAACAACTATCTGGGCGGCATCACCGTCACTGAGGCGATCCAGCGCTCTACCAACACCATCCCCGTCAAGCTGGTACAGACCATGAGCCCCCGCACAAGCTTCAACTTCCTGCGGGATAAGCTGGGCTTCGTAAACCTTGTGGAAAAAGACGTCAGAAACGGCAGAGTATACTCCGACATCGATATTTCGCCTATGGCGCTGGGCTCCATGACCGACGGCGTTACCCCACTGGAGATGGCGGCAGCCTATCAGATCTTTGGCAACGGTGGTCTCTACATTCCTCCCCACTCCTACACCAAGGTGCTTGACTCTGATGGCAACGTCATCCTCGAAAACAAATATGTACCCACCCGTGTGGTCAGCCCAGAGACAGCGACCATCATGAACCGCCTACTCCAGAGAGTCACCGCAGGCCCTCCCGGTACTGGTGTTGCCGCTGCCCTAAATAACTTCCCTGTAGCAGGTAAGACCGGTACCTCTGACGGTGACGAAAACCAGTGGTTTATCGGTGTGACCCCTTACTATGTAGGCGTGTGCTGGCTGGGCTACGACGAGCCCGCCACCATCAACTACGCAGGGTTTCGCTACCCGCCTCCGGTCATCTGGAAGAATGTAATGCAGCCAATCCACAGCAAGCTAAAGTATAAGGAATTCCCCGATGTGGGCAACGTAGTATCGTATGTTTACTGTACGCAGAGCGGTCAAAAGGCTACCCCCAACTGTGAGCACACCGCAACCGGTTGGTATAAGATGAGCCGCCCTCTCGATGATTGCAGCATCCACGGCCAGCAACAGCCAGAAAACCCCTGGTCCAACTGGAATGACTTCTGGGGCTGGAGCGAAAACGACGACTAAATTTAAAACACAAAATAAAAGCCTTCGCAGAGTTTCTGCGAGGGCTTTTTATGTAGTAAAAGATCCACAAACATATGAGGGGCAAACTAACCCCCAGCTCGTTTTATTTAGGAAAGCTTCTAAAGATTACTATGTTGCTATCAGGGTCTAACAACAGCATATTTTTTGCACCCCAAGGTCTTATAGTAGGCGGCTCAAGGATCTGCGCACCAAGCTGCTTTATACGCTCATACTCAGCATCCACATCCTCCACCGTAAAAGCGATGCAAATATTCTGATGATTCCCCGCTCGATTAACTCCATCACGATAAATCGTCAATGTGGTTTCATCCGATATAATAAACTGGTGGGTATCATCGTCGCTGCCGTTATCTATGCATAACAAAGCCTTATAAAAGTCGGCCAGCCTGATTACATCGTTGGTTAGCAAGCATACTTCTCCGATTTTCATCACATAGCCCTCCATGTTTTATTTAACAAAAAGGCGGATGATTAAAACCATCCGCCAAAAGCCGCTACCTTTACAATGTGATTTACTTTAGGTGTACAGTAGATTTTTGACCGCCCCATAGAGCTGCCAGTTCCACAGGTTGCTGTAGCGTGCCGAGCTCTTTAGGCTCTCGGCAGCATAAGCGGTAAATACACTATAGCTGCAAGGCTCCACCTGATGGCTCATACTATAGACATGCTCTAGACCATCCTGTTCCTTGTCCAGATAATAGCCGTCATTATGGGCAACCGCCGCAGCTACCCCCTCTGTGATAGCCGCCATATGCAGCTCGCTAAGCTCTCCTGCTGCTTGCTCAGAGAGCATGATCCAATTGATATCTACCCGATGAAAGGAATCAGATACCAAAATACGCTCCGACTTCGAGGGCAGTTTAAGCTGCCTACCGTTGACCATGACATAGCTGCCCATATATAAGGCTGCCAGTGGTTTTGCACCCAGCAGGCTGATGTTTTTTTCCTCCGTCAGCTTAAAAAAGCTCTGGTTGCCCAGGGTCATAGCATAGTGATCATAATCTCTAAAGTAAAAGGGAGAGCTAAACGCATTAAAATCGGAATTTGCCATTGCAGCTACTTCATTGCTAAGGAGTGCCATCTCAGCACCCCCATCAAGGCTACTCAAGGGGTCATCGGTGACCTCCAGCTTAATCTCTAGAGTACCGGCTGAAGCCTCCTCTGCGACCTTGATCAAGGCCTCAAGAGGTTTGGAGGGAAGGGTTGCCAGCTCAGTGCTGACCGCAAGCGTAATGGTACGATGCTGATCCTTTAAAGCTGGAGCACTAAGCTTGCTTTGAGGCATAGCACAGCCTGCCAGTAGCAGGCCGCAGCAGACAAGGGCCTTTAGTCGCATAATGATCCTCCCTCCTGCCCATCGCGCCGCCCTTACTGCTTAAGGAACTACCACCACGGGCTCGTCGTCATCTTGGGGCTCCTGCTCCTCCACAGGCTGCTCCACAGGCTGCTCGGCAGGCTCTGTAGGCTCTTCGGAAGACGCAGGTGGTCTTACATTGTAAATGATCTGGTTAAGCATATTGATCTGCCCACCGGTATGGGCAGCAAAACTATTGTTGATTAGGAGCACCTCATTGATGCCAAACTCCTTGACCACCTCTAAGAAGCTACGCTCAAAGTACCTTGGGTCAACTACAATGACTTCTTCATAGTGATTGACCAAAAATGGTACAAAGGCATTGCCGTAGGATTCCTTAATTACAGCAATCTTGCGGCCGTTTTTGAGCTCGGTAGTAATCCTGATCATAGGGAAATCTCCGTGAAGGAACACCGAGTAGGAGTTGGGGCTCTTGGCATACTCGCCATACAGAGAAGAAGGCGACGGATAATACGGCGATCCCTTATAATAATGGTAAACCGAGTGAGGGTTGTCGATCATAAAGTACTCAACATAATCAGGATTATCCCGTAGCTTGCTATCTTGGGTCTGGGCATAGAGGCTGCCCAAAAAGCCCTTGAGCACACGTTTCTCCATATGATCCAGCTCTACAGGAGTAAAGCCCGCAACCTTGGCAAATTCCACATAAGCGTAGTAAGCCGCCCGAGCAGTCCAGTGGTGGTCGGTATTAAAATACAGATACTCGTCAGAGTGTGCTTTTAAGCCATCGTAAATATCGACAGGCTTGACTTTTGCATCAAGCTGGCCGTAGATTTCAAGAATCTTTGGATGCTCAGGGGTGGTGACCTTTTTGTATTTCTCAGGCAGGACAAACTCTATTGCACTGGGTATAATTAGATTATACACCTGTACCCCATCACCAAGCAACTGCTGATAGGTATTTACTGTGGCTGCATAACGCTTACCTACACTGCTGTTGCCTCCAAAGATCTGCAATGCCTTGCCTTTATAGATAAAGAGCCCGCCTACCTGACGTCCGTTATCCTCGGGGACGGGAGTTGGAATCGGCTGCAAAGCTGGGGGGACCGAGGAGCTGCCATCTGGCGGGTTGATCACCTCGGGAGCAGGGTTTTGGGGAGTGGGCGCCTCTGGCTCAGGAGCAGGCGGCTGCACTTCGGGCACATGAAGTCGGATATCATCTGGGCGTATGCCATACAAATCTCGGAAGCTTGCTCCGGCAGTCACCAATGCTTCTCTAAAAGGGAAGTTATCTGCAAAATATGCCGACAACTCTCTGGTATACCTACCACTAAGCAGATTCTCCGCGCTAAAGGTCGGTAGCTTTGCCAGCTCTCTTTTTTCGATTGCGCTAACTGAGGATTTGGGCAGCACAAAGAATAACACCCCGCCGGCAAGCAATATTGTCAGGAAGCTGATAATAGTAAAGGTATAAAGGCGGCTTAAGCTGCTAATATTGCCGTCGGTATTGTCATGACTGTGTGGATCGTACATCTGCCCCTCCATATAATAAACCTATAATAAACTAAAATCTAAAGTATAAAAACGGGTTATAGCTCTGCCCGATCAAACTAATGGTGGAAAGCACCAGTAAAATCAAGCTGGTGACAAAGCTTGTGGCAACAAAGCGAAGCTTACCTGCTTCGGTGCCTTGGGCGGCGATGGCAGAGAGCTTCTTAAATACTGGAGTTGTAAATACAAGTGCTGCAATCAGCCAAAAGAGATTGTTGACCACTACCAGCTGTAAGGCTAAATCATCAAAGCCTAGAGCCGCTGCACCAAACATCGCCCTGAGATACGCCCAGCCCTTTGACATGTCTTCAAAGTAAAAGAGCACCCAGCCGATCAGCACTGTCAGCAGGAGATAGACATGGCTAAATAGCCTTGGCAAGCGGTCTAATATTCGCTTTAAAAAGAGCCTTTCCAACGCGATCAGCACACCGTAATATAGCCCCCACAGCACGAAATTCATCGACGCGCCATGCCACAACCCCGTGGCCATCCACGTAATAAAGAGGTTGCGGTATACATTGCTTCGACCGCCTCCCAGTGGGATGTAAACATAGTCGCGGAAGAATGAACCCAGCGAAATATGCCACCTACGCCAAAACTCGGTAACTGAGGTGGAAATATAAGGGTAGTTAAAGTTCTCTACATAATGGAAGCCAAACATCATACCAAGACCGATGGCCATATCGGAGTATCCCGAAAAATCATAATAGATCTGTAAAGCAAACATCAAGATGCCAAACCAGCTGCCCGCTACAGTAAGCCCCGCTCCCGTAGCGCCCAGATAATCAGCACTCAAAGCACCGGCAGTATTGGCGATCAGAGTCTTTTTGGCAAGCCCCACACAAAATCTGGCGATACCCTTGCTGATATCATCAATGGTTTCGCTGCGGTTTTCGATCTCTGCGGCGATGTCGGTGTAACGCACAATCGGCCCTGCCACCAGCTGATGATAGGACGACACAAAGAGCAAAAACTTCCCATAGGAGCGCTGTGCTTTGACCTCATCTCGATAGACGTCGATGACATAAGAGATGGTCTGGAAGGTATAAAACGAAATACCGATGGGCAGTGCCAAGCCGGGCTTTGCTACGCCAAGCCCTGTGACGGTATTAAAAATCTCCACTGCAAAATCGGCATATTTAAAGATGCCCAGCAACCCTAAATTGAGGATCAAGCAGGAGGCCATCGCCAGCTTTGCTTTAATGGTGTGCCGATGATCCTCAATAATTATCCCGTGGATGTAGTCGATGGTTGCCGAAAAAAGCAAGAGCACAATGTAGACAGGCTCTCCCCAAGCATAAAAAAACAGCGAAAACAGGATCAGTATCAGATTCCTGCTCTGCTTATGCTTAGTTTTGTAATATAAAATCAGATTTAAGGGGAGAAATACATACAAAAAAATTAAATCGGCAAAAACCATTTTATACGCTCCGTTGTTGATTAAAGTAATAGTCCTGCGCTGCCTAGGGCAATGGGCTAAATTAACAGCCCAGATCGGTTCCTTAGGTGGTATTGTTTGTCTAAATGACCGATTTA
>DAMCAP010000003.1:13184-18302 GCA_032059445.1 Oscillospiraceae bacterium | reverse complement strand
GAAGATTTTCTAAAGAAAATACCTGATTTATGCTAAACTTCATTATAAACCATGGAACCTCAAAAAAAAAGGGTATAAGCAAATTTCATAAAAATGTTTGTATGGTATGATAAGATCCTACAAAGCAAAGGGTAAATCTTCATGCGTTATTGCTTTAGCAGGCTCTTTGTTACAAAATATCATTGATTTCTCACCAGACTATTGATCCATCGCGAGAAATCATGTACAATCAGTGTCAGTATACAGGTTTATTATATAAACCAAAATTATAACTGCATTTGCCACCGGTAAATGAGCGCCATCTCTGGCAGAATGGAGTATGTATGCCAAATTTAAAAACAACTAACGGTACAGTATTGATGATCGCCTCTGCACTGATGTGGAGTACGGGCGGTGTGCTGATCAAGCTGCTGCCCTGGCACCCACTGGTGATTTCCTCTATCCGAAGCATGATTGCCGCGCTGGTGCTCTATGGAGTGATGCGATACTCCAAAACAAAGATCAACTTTAACCGCCTTGCTTTGCTTTCGGGGGGATTTCTGGGGCTGTCCACATCTTTTTTCGTGGTATCCAATAAAATGACCACAGCCGCCAATGCAATCGTCATCCAATCGGCCAATCCGGTCTTTATCATGCTGATTATGATGCTGATCTACAAGCAGAAGGTGCGCCGTTTTGATGTAGGTGTCATGGCTCTTTGTATGCTGGGCATTACGCTGTTCTTTTTTGATGATCTAAGCCCGGGCAACAGCGTGGGCAACCTCTTGGCACTCAGCTCTGCCGTATGCCTGGCTGCGGCTTATGTCTGCGCTGCCAAAGCGCCCGACCAAAGCTCTGCTATGACTGGCGTGCTGATTGGGCATCTGATTACCAGCTTAATCGGCTTCCCCTTCCTCTTTACCAACACACCTGACCCTAAGCCCGAAAACATCCTCATCATGCTTCTTTTGGGTATCTTCCAGCTGGGTATCCCCTACGCGCTATTTTCAATGGCCATCCGCCGTTGCCCGCCCCTCACCTGCTCTATTGTCGGTATGATCGAGCCGGTCGCCAGCCCTGTATGGGTAGCTTTGGCAGTGGGCGAGATCCCCGGTGTGCTTGCCCTCTTTGGTGGTGTTTTGGTCATTGTTACCGTCCTTTGGTGGTCGATCCGCAATGCCAAGGCACAGGTCTCGACCGAAGCTTAAAGCTACAATCCCTAATCAAATTGCCCTCTTTGGTGGTGTTTCGGTTATTGCTACCGTCCTTTGGTGGTCGATCCGCAATGCCAAGGCACAGGTGCAAACAGAAGCTTAAAGCTCCAATCCCAATCGGATATAGCCCCTCCCTTTCTGCCACAGCATGGCTACCACACTCAAAACTCTACCTCGCTATAAATAAAACCTGCCGCTCAATAAGAACGGCAGGTTTTTGTGTAGAATTATTCAAAATGGCTCTCAAGGACCCTCGGGCACTCGGGGGGAGAGTACTGCCAATGGTTGATATGATCCTGTGTATGGAAATATGTAATAGGGTTAGGTGGATAACAAGCATCAAAGCTGTCGATAATAATCAGCTTCACCTTCATTTTTTCGGGGAGCAGGCTCTTGATGTATACACTAGCGTGCTGACCGGGGCGGACTCCATCTTTTGGCTCCGCCAGACCAGCCAGATTGGGGGCAAGCTCTACAAATACACCGTAGTTCTCCACAGAGCGCACAATTCCCGCCACCGTCTGCCCGGGAGAAAACAAATCGGCGTTTTGCTGCCAGTTGCCCAGCAGCTCTTTATGAGAGAGGCAGATTCTGCCGTTTTCAATGGATTTGACCACACCACAGATGCTTTGACCAATCACAAATCGATCTTTGGGGTGAGAGATCCGTGAAATGGAGATGCTGTCGATGGGCAGCAGTGAGGGTATGCCACAGCCGATATCCACAAAGCAGCCAAAAGGCTCCATGTGGGTGATCCGCCCGCTGATCACATCGCCAACTGTCAGAGCAGATATGTATTGATTGGTACAGAGCTGCTGTGCCTGTCGCCGCGAAAGAATCGGCGTAACAGCGCTCCCCTTACGCTCAAAGCCTACCACCACAAAGCAGACCGGCTTATTGACCCTAGAGATAATTGCAATATCTCGGGTGGTGCCTTCCTCTATGCCCATTGCCCCTTCATTGCGGGGAATAATGCCCCTGAGATTGCCCAGCTCTACAGTCAGGTTGTGGTCGGCATCACACAGTATGGCTCTGCCCTCTAAGATGGTCTTATTCTCCATGGCCTCAGCCAATAAGTGTAGCGAGGAGATGATCTGGGTATTGGAGCTGCTGCCGATCAACTGTCCCTCGGGATAAAACTTTATCATTTGTCTGCCTCCTTTATGATTACGATTAGGGCATTTCTAAAAACCGATATACGACGGGTATTTTGGCTGCAAAAGAAAGATACAGGGATAAAACTACAGGAATACAGGATGTACTCCCGGTATTTCCGACTAAAAAAGCGACTTTTGCAATAGATGACCAAAATTTTGGAGTTTTTAGATCGCCCCTAAATGCCAAGCCACCGTTTTTCTTTAATCAAAGTGACGTCTATTGTGCTGTGTGCGTCGCTTAAATGCTGGATATTACGGCAGGCAAAGGGGTCAAAGCCCCACTTTTGATACAATATTCCACAATAAAAAGCGCAGCGCTTTCCGGACTGACAATAGTATGTATACTCTCGGCATGGTCGGATTATTCATCTAAAATTTCAGAAATAATATTGCTATAAGTATATGAAATCTGGTATAATTAAGTACTTAAAGGCCTTGTTGCGCCTATTTTTACGTAAGGGCGCTGTATCCTCAACTATGATACTTTACTATAAACACAAACTTAGGAGGAACTATGCTAGATAAATTGAGATCTGCTGAAGAGCGTTATGAGGAGATCAACAGACGGCTGATGGAGCCGACTGTAATCAACGATACCGACAACTATAAATCGCTGATGAAGGAATATAAGTCACTGACCCCTATCATCGAAAAATACAGAGAGTATATGAAGGCAAAGGAAGCCCACGAAGAAGCAAAGATGATGCTCGACGAGGGCGGTCTTGACCGCGACTTCAAAGAAATCGTGGAGGAGCAGTACCTCGATAGCCAGAAGCAGATGGAAACCTACTCGGAGGAGCTAAAGATCCTGCTGCTGCCTAAGGACCCCGATGACGATAAGTCGGTCATCATCGAAATCAGAGGCGGTGCCGGTGGCGATGAGGCTGCTCTTTTTGCCAACACTCTCTATCGTATGTACTCCATGTATGCCGATGGCAGAGGCTGGAAGAGCGAAATACTAAACGCCAATCAGACCGAGCTTGGCGGCTATAAAGAAATCAGCTTCGCCATCGAGGGTGACGGCGCGTATTCCCGCATGAAGTTTGAGAGTGGTGTGCATCGTGTGCAGCGTGTGCCCGACACCGAAGCTTCGGGTAGAATCCACACCTCTACTGTAACCGTAGCAGTACTGCCAGAGGTAGAGGATGTAGAAATTGAAATCAATATAGGTGACCTACAGATCGACACCTTCCGCGCAGGCGGTGCAGGTGGTCAGCACGTCAACAAGACTGAGTCTGCCATCCGTATCACCCACCTGCCTACCGGCACCGTGGTAGAGTGTCAGGACGAGCGCAGCCAGCACAAAAATAAGGACAAGGCCATGAAGATCCTGCGCTCCAAGCTCTATGAGAAGCAATTACAGGAGCAGCAGGCAGCCATCGCCTCCGACCGTAAAAGCCAGGTAGGTAGCGGCGACCGCTCTGAGCGTATCCGTACCTATAACTACCCTCAGGGGCGCATCACCGACCATCGTATCGGCCTGACCCTCTATCGTATGGAGCAGGTGCTAAACGGTGACATCGATGAGCTCTTAGACGCTCTGATCACCCATGATCAGGCGGAGAAGCTGCGCTCCTCCAACGAATAGGTGAATGCCGTGGAAACTAAAGTCTTATCTGCCGCCCTCCCCGAGGGGATCGAGCTGGCAGGTCAGCTGCTGCGGCAGGGGGAATTGGTTGCGATTCCTACCGAGACGGTATATGGTCTTGCCGCCAATGCCCTTGATCCGATTGCAGTACCCAAAATTTTTGCAGTTAAAGGCAGACCGCAGGATAATCCTTTAATTGTCCACATCAGCAGTGTGGAAATGTGGAAAACTCTCGTATCAAGGCTCCCAGAGGATGCCCTGACCCTTGCAAAGGAGTTTTGGCCCGGGCCTTTGACCATCATCCTGCCAAAAAGCGAGCTCGTCCCCGCCGTTACCAGTGCGGGGCTCGATACCGTAGGCGTGCGTATGCCCAGCCACAAGGCAGCACTGGCCATCATCGAAGCTGCGGGCGTCCCTTTAGCAGGGCCCTCTGCCAATCTATCGGGCAGCCCTTCCCCCACCGAGGCAGCGCACTGTGTTGAGGATCTCTCAGGTAAGATTCCCCTCATAATCGATGGCGGTAGCTGCGAGGTAGGCATTGAGTCTACTGTAGTCTCACTGGTAGAGCAGCCCATCGTACTGCGCCCAGGTGCCATCACCCCCCAGCAGATTTCTGCTGCACTTGGTAAGGAGGTAGCGGTCTCTCATACGGCAACCTCCCCCTTAGATCACGACGAAGCCCCCCAATCCCCCGGGATGAAATATCGACACTATTCCCCCAAGGCCAAGGTTATAATCGTAGAGGGTGAGCGTGCTGCCTTTAATCGCTTTTTAGAGAGCACCGACTCCGACGCTTATGCCTTAATCTTTGCCGAGGATGCCTCCTCCTGCCCCCGACCCTATGTGGTGTATGGCACTGAGGAAGACAGCCTCTCACAGGCAAAGGGGCTTTTTGGCAGTCTGCGCTTACTTGACGCGCTGGGGGCGAGGATCGTCTACGCCCGCAAGCCCGACCAGAGCGGTGTAGGGCTTGGTGTATATAACCGTATGCTGCGCGCAGCGGGATTTGAGGTAATCAGTCTATGAAAAAGATCAAAGTAATCGGAATTACCGGTCAGACAGGCGCAGGAAAAACCTCTGCCTGCGATACCATCCGTCAGATGGGTTACCCCGTCATTGATGCAGACAAAATCGCCCGAGAGGTGGTTTCTGAGGGGCAGCAATGTCTTGCGGATCTGGC
>DAMCAP010000003.1:0-13174 GCA_032059445.1 Oscillospiraceae bacterium | reverse complement strand
GGCGCTGGAGTTTTCTATCATCATATTAAACGCTGACGGCACCCTCAACCGCCCGAAGCTTGGTTCTATTGTTTTTAACAACCCCGAAAAGCTGATCCGCTTAAATCAGATCACCTTCCCCTACATTACCCATGAGATCACCGGCCGCATCGAGGAGCTAGAGCAAGAAGGTGTACATAAGCTGGTAGTCCTCGACGCTCCAACCCTATTTGAGAGCGGATGCAGCAGGTTTTGTGATGCTGTGATCTCCATCATCGCCCCCGAAACAGTGCGCCTAAACCGCATTGTCATCCGCGACAGGCTCACCGATGATCAAGCAAGGGCAAGAGTCACCGCCCAGCAACCTGATAGCTATTACATAAGTCGCTCCAACTTCGTCATTGTCAACGACAAAGGCCCCGAAGATCTAAAAGAGCGGATTATTAAGATATTTACCAGTATTGGCAGCATACTATAAGCGGGGGAGGTGTAAGCATTTGCCTGTATTAAAGCGTCTGGCTGCGGTAATCATTTGTATAGGGCTTGCAGTCGGGCTTGCATGGTTTGGGATCGGGCTCTATTACCGCACTGCCTACCCTGCCAAATACCAAGACGAAGTGCTCACCTACAGCAAGGAACATGGTCTGGAGCCAAGCCTTACCTTTGCAGTGATCTATACCGAAAGTCGGTTCCGACCGGCTGCGGTATCTAGTATCGGCGCAAGGGGGCTGATGCAGATTACAAACGACACCTTTGAGTGGGCAAAATGGCGTATGAAAGACGACAACACCACTTATGAAGATCTCTTTGACCCCACAGTCAATATCAAATACGGTACCTTCATCCTCTCACTGCTCAAAGAAGAATTTAAGAGCGACGAGGTTGCCCTTGCCGCCTACCACGCTGGCTGGGGAAACGTCAAAAAATGGCTCTCTGATCTAAGCTACAGCAGCGACGGCGAAAAAATCGACAACATACCATTTAGAGATACCGCCTGGTATGTACCCCAAGTGCTTAAAGTGCAGGAAATCTATCGGCGCACCTATCGGTTAAACTAAAAATCTCTGAATTTTTATAATTAGGAGGACATCATGAGCGAAAAAACAAAAGGCGAGCTGCTCAAAGAGCAACTTGCATACGAACCCAAAAATTCCTATGAGCGCATGACTGAGGAAGAGATCAAAGCGGCATTTGACTTCTGCGAAAACTATAAATGCTACCTAAACAAAGCCAAAACTGAGCGGGAATCTGTAACAGAAGCGATCAAACTGCTGGCAAAAGCGGGCTTTGTAGCCTTTGACCCGAGCCGCAAGTACCTGCCCGGTGATAAGGTCTACTACAACAACCGTGACCGCGCACTGATCGCTGCTGTAATCGGCACACATCCCCTACAGATGGGTACGCATATCGTAGCCAGCCATGTGGATGCACCGCGCATCGATCTTAAGCCCCGCCCGCTATACGAAGAAGCTCAGATGGCGATGTTTAAGACCCACTACTACGGCGGCATCAAGAAATACCAGTGGACAGGCATGCCACTTGCACTCCACGGTGTGGTGATCAAGGCCGACGGCAGCCGCTTTAGCGTATCCATCGGCGAAGACCAGACTGACCCTGTCTTTACCATCACCGACCTGCTCCCCCATCTGGCAAAAGATCAGATGGACAGGAAGCTGCGTGAGGGCATTCGCGGTGAAGAGCTAAATGTACTGGTCGGCGGTCGTATGTTTAAGGATGACAAAGCCAGCGAGCGCGTTAAGCTCTCGATCCTCTCGATCCTCTTTGAAAAATACGGTATGATTGAAGCTGACCTCCTCAGCGCAGAGCTGATGATGGTGCCAGCCTTCAAGGCGCAAGAAGTAGGCCTTGACCGCAGCTTCATCGGATCTTACGGTCACGACGACAGAGTCTGCGCTTATACCTCTCTTATTGCAGCCATCGACAACCCCAAGCCAAACTACACCACCGTAACGATACTAGCCGATAAAGAAGAGGTCGGCTCTGACGGCAATGCAGGATTAGCCTCCGATATGCTCCGCTTCTTTATCGAAGATCTGGCTGCTCCCTACGGCATCTCTGGGCGCACTGTACTGATGAACTCTCGCTGCCTGTCAGCAGATGTCAATGCAGCCTTTGACCCCACTTTTGCCGATGTATCAGAGCGCAAAAACACCTGCTATGTCAACTACGGCACCGTCATCACCAAGTATACGGGTAGCGGCGGCAAGGGCGGCACCAACGACGCCAATGCTGAATTTACCGGCTATGTGCGTCACTTCCTCGATGCGGCAGGAGTGATCTGGCAGACTGGTGAGCTTGGCAAGGTAGATCAGGGCGGCGGCGGTACCGTGGCAAAGTTTGTGGCAAATCTCGGAGTCGATGTCATCGACATCGGTGTGCCTGTGCTCTCGATGCATGCACCCTTTGAGGTAGTCGCCAAAAACGACGTCTATATGACCTACAGAGCATTCGACGCTTTTTATAAAGTTAAATAAGCGAGTGCTCTCTCACGACCTTTTTATCATTTAACTTTGATACGAAAATACGGCAGGCAGTGAAATACACTGCCTGCCGTTTATTTTATGTATATATGATTGCTTGTGGAGGCTGCTGCTTAAAGACCTACCAGCACCCACCGTTGCTATGGCAACCTCTGGCATCATACCACATTGATATTCCTCTCACCTTGCTACTTCCAGAGGTAGATCAATCGGGTCGAGAGGTTGCAGGTTGCGATGAATCAAAAGCGGGATACTCGGGTAGTGTCTTTGAAACTCATTGGTAATACGCCCCAGCACCATCTGACCATTTTCGTAGGTAAGGGATGATAGCATCAACACATATTGGGTAGCGCTAAATCGAGAAACCACATCGTTTCGGCGTAAGCTCCCACAGATGGTTTCAAGGAGTTTTTCCATGCCGAGATTTAATAGCTCCCGCTCGGGGGGCTGATGATCTTGGGCTGTCACAGTAAGCAGCGCAAGATAGGTACTTCGCCCTGTTCTGGCGGAAGAGCGTGCTTCTAATCGGTAAATATTCTTAAAAACCTCATATTCGCAATAATAGCAGCTAGAGGATAAGCTTGTTTCGCGCAGATCCTCCTTAATAACCTCCATGTCAGTCTCTACATGGCTGACGGTTTTGATGATCTCTCGGTAGAGGCTACGCAGGCGATTTGAGGGGCGCACGCCCAGCTCTTGATAAAACAGATTGGTGATATATTCATAATGTGCAAGTGCTTTTGGGAAGTTGCCCAGCATCACCCACCCATGGATAAGCGCTTCATGGATAGGCTCATCAAAAGGCTCGATGATATTGGCAGCCTCGCAGATCATGATAACTTCCTCATAGCGCTCTAGTTCGTTTAATAGAGCAACGGTCTCGCGTACAGACTTCACATAGAGGTTGTGGTAATAAGCCGAAAGTGGAATCACCCATGCCTCGTAGGCCGAATTTGGGAGGAAGTCTCCTTTGTACAGTGCGATGGCCTCTTGATAAAGCGCAATGCGTTTATCGGACTCTAGATTTGTGTTTGATGCTTGCTTTACTAAAGCTTCAAATACTTCACAATCCACCACTGTGTTGATATGATTATTCCAACTATATACTCCGCGCTTATACACGATCAAATCCTGTGCCATGGGGAAGTCAGAATCTTTAAGCAAGGTGCGGATACGGTAAATCAAGGTTTTTAGGGTATTGGCAAAATTATCGGTTTCGCTATCGTGCCACAGTGCTTCCATCAGCTCTGCATGAGAGATATCCTTGCTGCGAAATGTGACGAGGTACTGCAACACACTCCAGAGTTGGCGTGCACGGCTGCCACTGTCTTTGACAATCTGATCACCCCAGCGAAGCTGAAAACTGCCAAGCATCGTGATTTGTATCTGATCCTCATCAACAAACTGGGGGGGTAAATTTTGCGCCACGCAGAAGCACCTCACTCTCTGGTTTTCCTTAATTATAGCATTTTATATAGATTTTACAATTACTTGAAAGAAATTAAAACCGAAATCTCTTTTCTTTTGTAAAAAAAATGATATAATTGATATAAATTATTAGCAAATCCTGTCGGATACACTAGCTTGGAGGAGGTAGGAGCGTGAATCAATCAGATCAAAATCATACACCTAAGGGTGGCCCTTCCCCCAGAGCTCTTGTTTCTTGGGCACTTCTGGTTTTGGGCGTCTGCATGCTTGCACTCAGCTTTAGATGGATGCTTCCCCCTGCGCCAAAAAACAGCGAGCCTATAGAGCCACTTTCGGTGCCTTCCTCCCCCTCCAGTGTGCCAATGATAGATCAAGCGTACTTAAAGGACAAACTCTTTATCACACAGGAGCGAGCCGATTATCAATCGGGGCAGATGGTCCTCAAAATACCGCGCATGGGCGTCGATGCTGCGGTACAGAAGGGGGTCACCAATGCGGATATGGATCTTGGCCCAGGCTTGTTTGACTATTCCCAGCTGCCCGGTACCGAAGGCTGTAACGTAAGTATCGGCGCGCATCGAGATATAAAGGGTGCTGAGTTTTATTTTATCCACAAGCTCACCGAGGGGGATCTATTTTACCTCGTCTACAACCAAAAAATCTATGTCTATGAGTATAAAGATACCAAGGTGATCGAGCCCTCTGATTGGGGGCCAATCTACATGCAGGATTTTGACTGCCTTACCCTGATTTCCTGTACCCCCATCGGTACATCACGCCAGAGGATCGTCCTGCGGGCGCAGCTTAAAGAAGTCGTCCCTTACAGCGAAGACTATGTGTACCGCCCTTGGGTCGAAGGAATGAATAAGCCCTATGCCTGGGAGCAAAGCGCCATCTCTTGGGATGCAAAGCCCCAGAGCAGCTCCGCTGAAACACAAGCAAAACAATCAAGCTCGGCTGCAGGCAAGCAGTAAGCTTATTTCTTCATACAAAATACAACGAAGGGATAGCCTGAAATGAAGCAATACAATTTTTGCCGCAGTGCTTTAGCCGCTTTCATCACAGGCGGTCTACTTATCATAACTGGTTGCGGCAGTGGTACTACCGGCGGCTCGTCGCAAGCTGATATACAGGCAGCTGTTTCGTCTTCTGATATACAGCCAAGCACTGAGTCATCTTTGGCATCATCGATACTACCCCCCTCCTCGGAGGCCGACCATAGCTCTATGGGCAAAAGCAGCTTAGCCGTCGTTGCCATTGAGCCACCGATAACCCCCACCTCCTCTGCACCCCAAGCAAGCTTGCGCGACTCCACCGCCCGCGTCTTGACACCCTCTGCCGACGGCACCAATGTACTGGGCAACAGCTTGGCAGAAATCGATGCCTCCAATCTTTCGGAGGGCTATGTGATGGTGCGTTATCTGGGCAGCAACTCCAATGTAAAGCTGCAGCTTACCAAAGATGGGGGCTCAACCTATACCTACAATCTAAGCTCAAAAGGTAGCTACGAAACCTTCCCTCTTACTTCGGGCAGTGGCAAATACACCCTAAATGTCTACGAAAATGTTTCGGGTAACCAATATGCACTTGCCTGCGGAGAGAGCTTTCAGGTTTCGCTTACAAGCAATCTACGACCCTTTCTTTACCCAAATCAATATGTCAACTTCTCACCGGGCGACGATACCATCGAGCTGGGCTCAAAGCTTGCCAGCAGCGCAGCAAACGACCTTGAAGTGGTTGAGAAGATCTATGATTATGTAATTGACAACATCAGCTATGATTTTGATAAAGCAGCCACAGCCACATCAGGTTACCTCCCCAATGTAGATGCCATCGTCAGCAGCGGTAAGGGTATCTGCTTTGATTACGCTGCTGTTATGGTCACCATGCTGCGCACCCAAGGCATCCCCACCAAGCTGGTAGTAGGGTATTCGGGCAGCATCTACCATGCTTGGATCAGTGTATATATCACCGATGTGGGCTGGGTTAACGACATTATCTATTTTGATGGCACTACATGGGTACGAATGGACCCCACCTTTGCCTCTAGTGCCAAGAGCAGCCCCGATATCATGAAATACATCGGAAACGGCAGCAATTACAATGCAATGTTTATCTACTAGCATATTGTTACATAAGAGCAGTACCCTTGCACTACCTAATGGGTGCTGGATTGCATTGTTGGACTTAAACCGTAGGTGATTTTAATGGAATTTAAGATCAGGAGGAATGACAGTATGGCAGCCACACAACGAGGGCATAAGCAGCTTCGCCCCAGTGAAATCTCTGCTTTCTGCGCGCAGTTGGCCTTAATCATCAAGGCGGGCATTTCGGTGCAGGAAGGCATTTCCATTATGATCGATGACGTACAAGATAGCAGCGGTAAGGAAGTGCTACATATCATCCTCTCCCATGTGGAGGAAGGCCGCACCCTCTCTTACGCCTTGCAGCAGAGTGATCGATTCCCCAAATACGTAGTAGATATGGTGGATATCGGCGAGAGCTCCGGGCGGCTTGACGAGGTAATGGACTCTCTTTGCGGGTATTATGAGCGCAACGAGGCCATCAATCAAAGTATCAAAAATGCTGTAACCTACCCCATGGCCATGATTGCCATGATGGGGGTTGTAATAGGCATTTTAGTGATCAAGGTGTTGCCTATATTTCAGCAGGTGTTTCGCCAGCTAGGCAGTGAAATGTCCGCATTCGCCCAAGGGGTGATGCGCTTTGGTGCAGTGCTTAGCAGTTACTCTGTATGGAGTGTGGCCGTGGTGTTGGCTTTGATACTCCTTGCTACCTTAGTGTCACGTACCAAGGGCGGAAGAGTGCAGCTTACACGTGCTTATGAGTCCCTGCCCTTTATAGGCAATCTTTCTGCAAAGATTGCGGTAGCTCGATTTGCCTCTGCCATGTCACTGATGCTTTCTAGTGGGCTTGATGTGGACCAGTCGCTACACATGACTGATGAACTAATTGAAAACGGAAAAATGAAGGCGAAGATCCTTGGAATGAAAGAGCTGATCGCACAAGGGTCCTCCTTTGTAGGCGCCATTACTGAAATGAAGGTTTTTTCGGGAGTGTATGCCAGCATGCTCACAGTCGGCTTTAAGACCGGAGCGGTAGACACCGTGATGAAAAAGATCGCGCAGCGCTACGAAGAAGAAATTGACAAAAATATTTCTGCTCTAATCTCAGTCTTGGAGCCAACACTGATCGCAATTTTGTCTGTGATTGTAGGGATGATTCTGCTGTCCGTTATGCTGCCTCTGATGGGGATTATGTCTTCCATCGGCTAAGCTTCTAAAAGGAGGGCCTGTATATGGCAAATATTTTTTTGCGGGAGCAGCGAAAATACACCGCTTTGCGAGAGCTGGTGCTACCAATCCTGTTTTTCGGAGCCATGGTATGGTTGCTAACTATAGGGCTTAATGATATCTCAAAAACCACCGACGCTGAGCGGCTCAAATCAGCCGAGCAGGCAGTACGGCGTACCGCAGTACAGTGCTACGCTTTGGAGGGGCAATATCCCCCCAGTTTGGAATACATGGAGCAAAACTATGGCCTACTGCTGGATCACAAGCAGTATGTATACCATTACCAAGGTATTGGTGCAAATTTAATGCCCCAGATTGTCGTATTCCCCATTGATCAGGTACAAAAGAACTAAGCAAAAGGAGGATGGTTATGAAGCAGGAGCGAGGGCATGTCATCGACTTGCTGTTTACCTTGGCGCTATTCTGTGTGTTTGCAGCCTCCTCTTTTTTGGTCGTGCTAATGGGTGCCAATATCTATAAGCAGACAGTGACCCAAATGACCCAAAACTATAATACCCGTACCTCCCTCTCTTACCTTGCGGAAAAAATCCGGCAAAACGATATTATAGATGGTATCCGTATCGGAGAAGTAGAGGGCGCCACGGCGTTGATCTTAGAGCAGAAGGTCGGCGAATCTACCTATCAGACCTGGATCTATAGCAGCGGTGGCGAGCTGCGCGAAGTAATGGTTGCCCAAGGTACAAAGGTAAAGGCAGCCGACGGGCAGCCCATCATGGAGCTTGCCGATTTACAGGTTGATCGCAGCCCAGAGGGCTTGCTTTCTCTTACCACAATCGACCCAGATGGAACAGTAAGCACTCTGAAGCTCAGTCTTCGGTGTGAATCAAAATAAACTGCGCAGGAGGTAAGTGTGTGAGCATTCACAGAACCCCTAAGTCGGGATTGTTTCTGATGGAACTATCCTTTATTATTTTGTTTTTTGCGATTACCAGCGCAGTCTGCGTCAATTTATTTGTCAATGCTCGACTGACCAGCGTCGCGGGGAAAGATCTAAACAATGCAGTAATGGAAGTGCAGACGGCAGCGGAAAGCGTCAAACACGCTAAGGGTGATCAAAAATTGCTTGCCGAGATGCTGGGTGCTCAACTTAAAGAGGGCACACTGACTATATCCTACGATCAAGACTGGAAGCCCACGACGGAGGGCAGCCAAGAGGCAAGGTATCAGCTGAGCATTGTGCAAGCCCCCATGACAGATGACGGCATGCTGTATACCGAAGTTGCGGTGTATAAGGGTGAGGCACTGGTGTATCGGGTAGATGTAGGCAGCTATGTGGGTTAATTGATAGGAAAGGTGGCGGCACAATGAGCAGAGAAAAAAGCAATATGGGTATCAGCGTAGGAAGCTCTTCGATTTTAGCGATTTTTGTGGTGCTTTGCCTCACCACCTTTGCAACACTGTCTTTGGTCTCAGCCCGCGCAGATTATAAGCTCACCCAAAAAACGGCCCAGTCCACTTCAGAATATTATGCTGCTGATACCAAAGCTGAGGAGCTGCTGCAACAGTTACACAAAGCCTTACAGCATACCGATGCTTGGCGTGAGCAGCTCTCTTTGATTGACGCTTCTATCACCTATGAAAAAGTAAGCGACGGCTACATATTTCGCTATGATATACCGGTCAATGATCACAAAACCTTACATGTTGAGCTGATCGCAGCCGTTGAGCCCGACGGCTCGCCTGCAAGCGAGCTTCGGCGGCTGCGTTGGAAGGTACAACCGGAGCAAAACTGGCAGGACGAAACCCAAATTAACTTACCAGGCATCAGCGATCTGCCGATTTTCCGACAAAAGGGGTAATTTTTGATTTATGGAACTAACGACAATTTTACAAGAAGCGGTTGAAAAAGGTGTATCAGATATTTTTATTGTGGCGGGGCGGCCCCTTTGCTATAAAATCAACCATCACATCCTTAACCACTCGGAGGAAAAGCTGACTCCATCTACCACAAGAGAGATGATACTAGAGATATATAAGCTGGCAGGCGGACGAAGCCCTGACCGCTTCTTAGAATGTGGGGATGATGATTTTTCCTTTTCGCTCAAGGGTGTTTCTCGCTTCCGCGTCAGCACTTATTTGCAGCGTGGATCACTGGCGGCAGTCATTCGAGTGGTCACCTTTTCCCTACCTGACCCTAAGCAAATCGGCATTCCCGATGCGGTGATTGATCTTGCAAACTATAAAAAAGGATTGGTGCTGGTTACGGGGCCGGCGGGTAGCGGTAAATCCACCACTCTGGCCTGCTTGATTGATCACATCAACAGCACGCGAAATGCACATGTGATCACGCTGGAAGATCCCATCGAGTTTCTCCATGGGCATAAGCAAAGCATCGTAAGCCAGCGTGAAATCCCTACCGATACCACCAACTATGTCACAGCCTTGCGCGCAGCACTGCGCCAATCTCCCGATGTAATTTTGCTAGGAGAAATGCGAGACTATGAAACGATCAATATAGCTACGACGGCTGCGGAGACTGGTCATCTTGTATTTTCTTCACTGCATACGGTTGGTGCCGTCAAAACCATCGACCGTATCATCGATGCCTTCCCACCCAGCCAACAAGGGCAGATCCGCATCCAGCTTTCCATGACGCTACAGGCTGTAGTATCCCAACAGCTGATCCCCGCAGTTGATGGAGGCTTGGCACCTGCATTTGAAATCATGCTTTGTAATGGTGCCATCAGGAATATGATCCGCGAATCCAAAACACATCAAATCGAAACCGTTATTTTTTCATCCTCTTCTGAAGGTATGCTTAGCATGGATGCGAGCATTCTGGAGCTTTATAAGAAAGGAATTATTTCAGGACAGGATGCGATTTCTTATAGTAGCTCACCAGATCTGATGGCAAAAAAGCTGCTAAAATAACCAAAATCTATTTTTTACAGAGACTCTTAACGGAGTCTCTGTTTTTTGTGATTTACGGCTTAAAATGACATATTTTTTAGAAATTTTTTTTACAATAGAATAAGACATAAACCCACTTGTTACTGAGCTGTTACTGGGATGTGTAATAATAACAATAACCACATGGGGAGGTGATAAAGATACAGAGGAAACCACAGGCAGCTACTCACGAAGGAGCTATGAAGTCCTTAGTTTGTGTGCACAACAACCAATGCGGTGAGCCTAAGGGAGAGATTTATAACAACCACCTCAAACAGCCGATTGTCTTTACTGATATTATTGGCATGGTCAGCAAAATGGATGACCTATGTGATCAAACGGGGCATCCTCAAGCTTATCAACAGCACAGAAGCTTTGGTGGACAGCGAAAATTACAGGAGCTAAATACGATGGATGAAGTACTAACAGACCTAGACGATGGATTGCTAAAAAGCAAGGCCGGAGAAAAAGCTACCTTTATCATACAAGTGCAGTTTCGGCAAAATGCCAGCTGGCAAGGTACCATTACATGGGCCGAAAAGAAAAAGACCATGCGCTACCGCAGCACTCTGGAAATGCTAAAGCTAATGGACGAAGCCCTGTCAGAGCAGGATCAAAATGATACTCTTTGGGAATCAACCCTATAAAGTACAATTAAGAAAGGAGAGAAAAATATGCAGACCAAGAAACTAATAAGCGGGTTTTTGGCATTCGCTATGGTTTTTTCCATGTTGCCAATTAACGTGTTTGCAGTATTGGGCGAAAAAGATAACCCAATCCCTTATGATCCGTCAGATAGTGCAAACTTCCCGCAATGGCCAAACGGCGGTGGAGTTTCAATAAACAAAACCTCCACCTGGGTCAACAGCGATACTACTATAGCGCAGGTCGACTTAACCCTAAAAGGTCAGCCTATGCCCCAGGGTGTAGATGTCCTTGTGGTACAAGACGTATCGGGAAGTATGGGCGACGGCAATGATAGCAATTTTAGCCCCTGTACAAACCCCGCCCATAATGATACCGTCAGCTTTACTAAAACCATGACGTATTATGTTCGTAATAAGGGTTGGTCTAGTCGCCAATCACGTACCAGTGAGATTACTGTTACCCTTAATCTCCATCGGCGTAATGATGGCACTACTATTATCAAATCGATGGCAGTAAGCGGGTATGACTCTGGGTACTGGAGATACTACGATTCATACGATGGTGATAATTATTGGACTGAAGACATTTGGGCTACAGATAACGAAGCACGTGAGTATCTGCACTCCCAACTGAGGGGGCAATCGAAGCCAACCAAATGGGGCACTTACAGCATACCAAGTGATGAGGATGATTTTACGGTTGCATCTCATAGTAAAAACACTTATTCAGCATCTTACGGCTGTACCTTCCGTATTGATACTGCCAAGACAGCGCTTCATTCTCTTACCGGCAAATTGTTTGCACCCAAAATAGTCTACGATGCAAATAATAATCCGCAAGAAATTGCTAGCACCAACCGCATTCAGATTGTAAAGTTTAGCGGGGACGGTACCAGTGCCATCCTAACAGGCTTTACAGGAGTGAGTGGGCAAAGCAGTGTTACATCGGCAATTAACGGCCTTTCAGCTGGGGGCGGCACTCCCTACAATACAGCTGTAAGCACAGCAACAAGTGTTATCAACAGTCGCGCAGATAAAACTCGCCCGGTAGTGGTTGTATTCTTATCAGATGGCGTGCCTACCACCACCCCAAGTAGTGCTGGGATAAGCGATTTTAAAGCTGCCGCAAGTAAGATCTATGCAATTGGTATCAGCGTTTCGGGATCAAGCGCTGTAACAGAGCTACAGAGGCTTGTAAAGGCCCCAGGGTACTATGTTGATGTCATAGATGACACAACTGCCCTACTGGCAGCCTATGATACGATCCTCAACGAATCCCTACCCGCAGCGGTTGACGCTGAACTTACAGATAAAATGGGAGCAAACTTTGATCTACTTTGGAACGATGCAAACTATAGATTCCAGATCGATCGCGGTTCAGGATTTACTCCTATGACTCCAGAAGAGTTATCTAAAATCAGCTACAACTCTACTACTAAAACCTTCACATGGACTATCGGAGATATCCCAGAGGCAGGGCTAAAGCTACGATACTATGTTGAAATCATCAACAAAACTGCCGGCGTATACCCTACCAATGAGTTTGCAGATCTTAGCTACAAAAATTACAAGAATAATTATGTAGGTAGAGATTTCCCAGAGCCACAGCTTCCATACCCAGGAGGCACAATCCAGCAGATTTATTATCAAGTGAACAACTTGGGCAACGCTTTAAGTGCTGACGGAAGCAATACTCTAAGTGATAATAACCTTGAAACGATTCTTTTAAATGGTAAGGTTATTTACAATGAGTATGTCAAGGAAGGCGATAAGCTAAATCTCGTGATGGGCAAAGCTTATACCGTTAGCCCTCCAACTAGCACAACAGCAGATGGCAGGACCTACACACGATATGGCAGTACCATGAGAACTGCTAATATCGGCAACCAACCCTACAACTTTGCTGAACAAGGATTTGATCTCCCAATAACGCTAGAGCAGATCCAAGATGCATATGTGGTGCTGGTTCCATACACAGCCAAGTATAATGTATCGGTTGTTCATCAGTATGGACCAAACGTAGTAGAAGAACCTGTCACCGCCTATAATCCCGGCGAATCTGTTACAAAACAACCTAACCTTAACAACACCACATACCCAGGTTATAAGGTAAAGGAAGTAATCGTGACCTCGGGCGTAAGCTTTACAAAGGATGAGGCAACCTCCAATGTAACGATAGCAAGTATGCCAGCTCAAGATGTATCAATTAGGTATGTATATGAGCTTAGAAATGACCTCTCCTACACCGTAGAATACCGTAAGGATTCTGCTACAGGCGAAGTCCTAAGCCCTACAGTTACCAGAGACAACAAGACCTTTGGCGAAACCTATACTGAAACCGCTGTAAGCATCCCCGGCTACGCAGCTGATCAAGCTACCAAGTCGGTAACCATGA
>DAMCAP010000002.1:168407-168679 GCA_032059445.1 Oscillospiraceae bacterium | reverse complement strand
AAGCCGTGGATGTACCACGCACTGTGCTTGCGGGCTTCTCGGTAGCCTACCTTTTCGCCCTTATAGGCAATTAGCAGCTTTAGGTGTTCCTCCATGACTTTGACACGCTCTGGCAGAGCGGGAGTGGGGCTGTAGCTGCCGCTTTCCATCAGCTCTTGTATCTGGCCAAAGAGCCAAGGGTTGCCCAGGGCTCCACGCCCTACCATTACCAGATCACAGCCGGTCTGGCGGTACATGTTGAGGGCATCCTCCGGGGTGTAGATATCACCGTT
>DAMCAP010000002.1:156329-168397 GCA_032059445.1 Oscillospiraceae bacterium | reverse complement strand
CATCTGTACTCTGGTGCGGCCATGCACAGTAATTGCCTTGGCGCCGCTATCCTCACAGATCTTCGCCAGCTCTACTGCGTTTAGGCAGCTATCGTCCCAACCGAGGCGTATCTTTACAGTAACAGGCAGACTGGTGGCTTTTACCACAGCTTTGATAATATCACCTGCCAGCTGTGGAGTCTTCATCAGAGCACTGCCACCCCCTCCCCCTACGATCTTGGGGGCGGGGCAGCCCATGTTGATGTCGATGATATCGGGGTGGTATCCTTCTGCAATCACCGCCGCTTTTGCCATTACCTCCGGCTCATCGCCAAAGAGCTGCACCGCAAAAGGGCGCTTTTGATCGGGGGTCAACAGTTCTTTTGATTTTTCGCTGCCCAGCACGATGCCTTTGGCACTAGCCATCTCCCCTACGGCGTAGCATGCACCGTATCGGGTGCTGATTTCTCTGAGGGCACGGTCGGCGACCCCCGCCATGGGGGCTAGGCAGGCGGTTTTGGGGAGGGTAATCTGTGCTATCTGCATGGTTGTATCCTTTAATATAGTATAGTTTAGAGTTGTACCCATAAGTATAGCAAACTCATGAGCTGCTGGCAATCATTTTTGCATTGGGCAAGCTCCATAAAAATAAACTACCGCGAAAGCTGGTTAAATCTATGGGAATTTATTATAATAGAGGAAGAAGCGCCGCCGAACTGGGCGGTTTGCGCAATACGCTTAAGAAAAGGGAGTAGGGTATGAAGGTATTAGCAATCGATTCAAATAGTATACTCAACCGTGCCTTTTATGGTATACGGATGCTCACCACCAAGTCTGGTGAGCCGACCAATGGTATTTATGGCTTTCTCAATATACTGCTCAAAATGCTGGAAGAAATACAGCCTGACGTGGTGGTATTTGCCTTTGATTTGAAGGCGAAGACCTTCCGCCATGAGATGTATGCCCAGTATAAGGGCAAGCGCTCTGCCATGCCGGAGGAGCTGGCAGTGCAGTTCCCTGTACTTAAAGAGATCATTGAGTTGATGGGCTACCCCATCGTTGCCATCGAGGGGTTTGAAGCCGACGATATCATCGGTACCATTACCTCTATGTGCCGTGAGGGGGGCAACAGCTGTGTCATCGCCACAGGGGATCGCGATAGCTTCCAGCTGGCCCATGATGGGGTAAGTGTAAGGCTTGCCACCACCAAAATTGGCTCCAGTGAAACCGAAATCATCACTGAAGAAACCATTAAAGAGAAATACGGTGTAAGCCCCCAGCAGCTGATTGATGTAAAGGCACTGATGGGAGATGCTTCAGACAACATCCCCGGAGTGCCCGGCGTAGGAGAAAAGACTGCACTAGATCTGATCCAGCGCTTTGGCAGCCTGGAGGGTGTTTATGAGAATATCGACGACCCAGCTATCAAAAAAGGTGTACGGCAGAAGCTGATCGACGGCAAGGATCTGGCATATATCAGCCGCAAGCTGGCGGAGATCGATCAAAGCGTACCTATCGGGAAGTGCTTGGAGGAGCTGCGCCCCTCTGCACCTCTACAGGCTCAGCTGCATGACCGCCTAACCTCCTTGGAGCTACGCACCCTAATCAAGCGTCTGGGCTTGGAGGGTACCCCCGCCCCTAAGGAGAAGCAAAAAGCCCAGAAGCCTGCCACAGTTGAAACAAAGCTGCTCCCTTGGGCGCAGGTGGATGAAATACTTACGGCTCCAAAGCTCTACCTCTCGGTACAGATGCAGGGGCGTGAGCCTGTGGGCTATGCAGTAGGCTCCTTTGTAGGAGAGGTGTTTCATGCTACATGGGGCACCCAGCAGGACGAAGGCTTTGCCGATGTGCTCACACAGCTTCTGATTGGAGATGCGCAGCTTGTGTGCGACTGCTCGAAGGAGCTGTATTATTACAGCTTTGCCAAGGGGATTGAGATTAAAAGCATCGTTTTTGACCCAGCTATCGGTGGATATATCCTAAACCCCATTGCCACCAGCTATGAAGCGGAGAAGCTTTGCTTTGCCTATGACATCCCCCTGCCCACCGTATCAGAGAACCCTTATATCAACGCCATCTGCTGCTACCCTAAGCTAGAGGAGCTGCTTTTGGCGGAGATTGAGAAAAACCAGCAGGGTTACCTGTTAAATGAAATCGAGCTGCCCCTCTCAAAGGTGCTGGCCTCGATGGAGCATATCGGCTTTGAACTAGATACTGATGGGATCAAGGCCTATGGTGAGCAGATCAACTGCGAATTAGAAGAAATCAGCGGGCAGATCTATACCTATGCGGGAGAGGAGTTTAACATCAACTCCCCTAAGCAGCTGGGCGTGATTTTATTTGAGAAGCTAGAGCTGCCTACCCGCAAGAAGACCAAGACCGGCTACTCCACCAATGCAGATGTGCTAGACTCCTTAAAAAACAAGCATCCGATTATCCCACTGATCTTAGAATATCGTAAGCTTGCGAAGCTATACTCCACCTATGTGGTGGGCTTGCTAGCAGTGGTGGGAGAGGATGGCAGGGTGCATACCAGCTTCCGCCAGACCGAAACCCGCACAGGGCGCATCAGCTCCACCGAGCCCAACCTGCAGAATATCCCGATCCGCACCGAGCGGGGCAGCCAGCTAAGGCGCTTCTTTGTGGCGGGAGAGGGCAAGCAGCTGGTTGACGCCGACTACTCCCAGATCGAGCTGAGGGTATTGGCACATATCAGTGGTGACGAAGCGATGATCGATGCCTTTAAGCATAACCTCGACATCCATACCAAGACGGCAGCAGAGGTATTTGACCTGCCAGAGGAGTTTGTTACCCCCATCATGCGCTCAAGAGCCAAGGCGGTCAACTTCGGTATTGTATATGGTATCGGTGCCTTTTCCCTTTCACAGGATATCGGAGTTACGGTGTCAGAGGCGGATCATTATATCAAGAGCTACCTTGCCACCTATCCTAAGGTTAAGCAGTATATGGAGGATACCATCACCTATGCCAAGGCTAACGGATATGTTAAGACGATGTTTGGGCGCAGGCGGGCAATCCCTGAGGTAAATGCTTCTAATAAGATAACGGCGGCTATGGGAGAGCGGGTAGCGATGAATACCCCCATCCAAGGTACGGCGGCTGATATTATCAAGATCGCGATGATCCGTGTGTATCATCGACTAAAGGCAGAGGGGCTTGCTTCACGACTGCTGCTACAGGTGCATGACGAACTGATTGTAGAGTCGCCTGCCGATGAGGTGGAGATTGTAAAGAGCCTCTTGACAGAGGAGATGAGCATGGCAGCTGCCCTTGCTGCACCACTGGTCAGCGAGGCGCATAGCGGTGATAACTGGCTGGACGCAAAGTAGGCAGAATAAGCACCTGATCTAATGCGGGTCAGGAGTAGAGATTTAGGCTAATTGGTAGTTGCTTCGGTTTTAGAGATGATATACCTTATATAATGCATATTAAAATAACGTCTAAAAGGCAAAAGTGTAAACTTATCATAAAGCTAGCCTTACGCGTATGATCTAATATAGCGTTTAGAATTGCGAGAGGCAGTACGAGCCTTACGCAGTAAGAGCGTGAGTTTGATTCACTACACCCACAAGGCTTTCAGGTGGGAGCTTCTTAAAGTGGTTATTCTTCAAAAGGGTATAATTCGTATGAAAAAAGATCCCATAAGCAGTGCTTATGGGATCTTGATAGTAGATTTACTCTCCAAAGAGCTTGCGAGAGACACCGCTGCGCTCGAGGAGCATGATAAGGGGTACGCCGATCAACCCGCAGGAAATTAGTTGCCCTGCTGCCACCTGTGCGGCAAAGATCAGAAACATCTCGAGGCTAAACCCTCCTGTGATGGCGATGCATAGCTCTCCTCCGATGACGATAGCATTGACCAAGATCGGCGGAATCGCTGCTAGTAAGGGTAGCCCCTTAAACCGATAGCCGCGAAGCTGATAGGAGAGGACGGCGGCAACCAGTGTGGCTGCACTACCGATGACGATATCGGCAGCTCCCAGGATATTTGCCCCCATAGCCAGACCATATAGGTTGGTGATGGCACAGCCTACGGTGACACCAGCGATACCCAGTGGTGTGAGCACAGGCAGCAGGGTGAGAGCTTCGGGGATACGCACCTGTACAGCTCCAAAGCTAATTGGTAAAAAAACGATGCCCAGTGCGAAATAAATCGCAGCGATCATAGCTGCACGGGCAAGGTTTCGGGTGTTTTGATTCATAAATGGCTCCATTCTGCCTTGAAAGGCGGCGTGATTTGGCTTGTATAGACTTAGATCAATATAAGAGTAAAGGCACAAGCTATATAAGAGCGTTGTTACAATCCTGCTTTTTTGTTTAGCTATGTAAGAAGGTTACAAAAGGGTAAAGCAAGGCGATGGATTATCCTTGATGCTTGCAGGTTAAAATGCATCGCTGAGGTTTTTAGAGTAAGCTTTTAAGAAGGTATATAAGCAGAGTTTGTACAGGACAATGGTGATCCCTAGTACCTATAGGACGGGCATAGTAAAGTATGTGGCGATAAATGCTCGGCGCTTATTATAGCATAGATCGATTTATTTGACAATTATATAAATAGGAGATTGATATGAAAATACTGGCTATAGATTTAGGGGATGCCCGCACAGGGCTTGCGGTTTGTGATCCTCTGGAGATGCTCGCGTCACCCCTTGAGGTAGTGACCATGCATAACAGAGACAAGCTGGCGGAGTATATCGCCCGCAAAGTCAAGGAGCAAGGAGCGCAGCTGGTGGTGATGGGGCACCCGATTAATATGAATGGTACCCTGGGCCCCCGCAGCGAGCTGGTCAAGGAGTTTGCCGAGAAGCTAAAGACACTATTAGAGGTGCCTCTGGTGCTGTGGGATGAGCGCAGCACAACGGTGAGCGCCACACATATATTAAATGAGACCAATGTACGAGGCCAAAAGCGCAAGGCAGTAATCGACGCAGTAGCAGCGGTGATCATACTGGAAAACTACCTGAGCTTCCGAAAAAACCAAGTAAAACAAAGCCAGTAACAGAAAAGCTACAGCCAGCGTAACAAAATGTGAAAAATGTAGCCATAGAGGTAAATATTGCAGATAAATCGGGAAATATTATAATAGATTGCTTAATATAGGCTAGAGTTTAGAAAAAATAATTACATCTAAGTTACAAAAAGGTGAATATACCTATTGACAAGTGGTAAAAATAATGGTAGACTATGGCTACAAGGTAAGTGAGGTGGAGAGCTTCACTCCCGGTACAAATTAAATTTTATGGAGGATGAATAATAATGAAAAAGTTTTTTGCTGCTGCCCTTGCATCTGCAATGGTAGTTTCTATGGCAGCTACTTCTTTCGCTGCTCCTGCTGCTGTAACTGGTGTATACAATAGCGGTGATAAGCCCGTTCTTTACAAGGAATCCAATGGCCTGATGAAGTTGAATGATGGACTCGTTGGCTATGGAAAGACCGCATTCTTTGCCCTGACCTCTGATGCTGATCTGAAGAATGTGCCTGTTACCGAATATGATGCAGTTAAGGGTACCTCTATCAAGGTTAAGTGGGAAATCGGTGCTACCGCTGTAGAGAAACTTGAAATCGTTAAGAAGAAGAACGGTTCTCAGGATTACTCCTACTATCTGGCAGTTTCCACTAAGGCTAACTCCACTACTAAGGAAACTGATGTAGCTGGTACTGTTAACCTCAGAAAGTCTGGATCCCCAAGCTTTGATCTGAAAGATGATAAAGCAGTATCCATCAGCTTTACTCTCGGTTATGCTTCTGCTGATGACACTATAGTAGACAAAGTACGTCAGGATCTAGTTACTGACACCGCTAAGATCTTTAACTTTACCACAGCAAATGCTGGTGATGCCGACTCTAAGATTCCTGAAGCTGATGAGTACGAGATTAGCCTACCAGGTGACAATTACTTCTTGGTAAACACCATCGGTCAGGGCAAGATCATTCTGGCTGCTGATATGGACTACAATGCAGACATCGCTGCTAAGTATCCAAATGCTAACCTCGATTTCTTCAACGGTAACGGCGCTACTTTCAACAAGATTGGTGAACTGACTCTGATGGCTGACGAGGGTTCTTTCCTGTATCAGGTAAATGCTGACGGCAATCTGGTTGCTGTTAAGTACACCTATGACGAGTACGAGGAAGCTTTCAAGGTTAAGACCAGAGTACTGGGCTCTTATGTAATCTCTGATGTAGAGCTGAAGCTGACTGCTACAACTCCTGTAGATCCTGCTAAGCCAAACCCAGGTACTGGCGCTAACGCTTAATTATTTACTAATTAAGTTAAAGCCTAATATCTAAACAACAACACCCATTGCCTACTCTCCGAGGCGGTGGGTGTTTCTTTTATTTGTATCGAAGTGCAAAATAAATTTGCAACCTTGTGTATCAATCAGTAATGATTTAGCACATATTATTACAAACGGATTACAATATAATGAAAAAATACTTGACATTGGCACATATGTGTGGTAAACTATGGTTAAGATAAGCAATAGGTGTAAGAGCACCTTTGATAAGAAATGAAACTGATGGAGGGTTATTATGAAAAAGTTTTTTGCCACTGCTATTGCTTCAGTGATGGCAGTATCTATGAGTACGATGTCTTTTGCCGTAACTACACCAGTAAAAGGTGTAGACGATTATGAATTGCTTTATGATGCAAATGCCAGCGGAGCGAAGTTTAGTGTAGTAAATGGTGTAGTTCCTTATGGAGAGACTGTATACTATCAGTTTTTAAGTGTAGATAATAACAATACCAACCAGTCCTATACCCAAGGTAACGTTGTGGCTAAATTCATCACAGAGTATGATGCAATTCGAGGAACTAGCATTAAGCAGCAATGGGAAATGAACGGCAAAGCTGTAGAAAAAATTGAAATTGTCAAGAAGAAGTTTGGAAACTCAGCAGGTGATTATGCGTATTACCTTGCTGTTAAATTGAAAGATACAAGCAGCGTTAAGCAGCAGGATGTCATCGGTACTATTACACTGCGCAAAACGGGAAGTGATGGCTTCCAGATGCTTGATGGCAGCAACACCATTTCTCATTCTGTGAGCTTTACTGCAAGTTATCCCGAAAATGACGGTGATACGATAACTGATAAGTATACCATAATGTTTGGAGATAACAGCGTTCTTAACGATGAAGAGACAATACTCTTTGAAAAAGCGCCAGACAATTACTTTGATATAGATGTAAGAGGTCAAGGTGACCTACTGGTCAAGGCTGACACTAAGTATAACTATGATATCGCTGAGAAGTACCCAAATGCCAACCTTGAGTTCTTTAACTGCTACGATGCTAACTTTAATAGAGTTGGTGAATTGACCATCGCTGCTGAAAAGGGCTCCTACCTCTATCAGGTAAAGGGCGACAGTTTAACTCCTGTGAAGTTTGTATATGATGAGTACGAGGAAGCATTTAAGGTTAAGACCAGAACCCTTGGCAACTACGTCATCTCTGACAAGAAGCTCAGCAATACCACTAGCCCTTCCAGCTCCGAGCCTTCCAGTGAGCCTGCCTCCAGCACCCCAACAACCACTACTCCCACCAAGCCTAACCCAAGTACTGGAGCCAATGCATAAGCTAACTAAATAGTTTATAATCACCCACGGATTTATCTGTGGGTGATTTTTTTGTTTTCATGGGGGATCGACAGTAAGATCCTTAGTTGTCATAAGCATACATACAAGATAAATTATTACTCAAAATGTAACTATATTCTTCCAAACGGCAGGTGTAACAGTAAATTATTCCTTTTGTATTGGTTATATAGTGTAAAAATGTAGGCGAATTGATATTTTTACAGGTTTTTAGTTACACAATGATTACAAAAAGATTAAAAAGTCCATTGACATGGATTTTCTTTTGTGTTACACTAGCCTCACAGGCAAAGAAGTGGAGAGCTTCTGAGTCGCTAGCTTACTTACTAATCAACTTACAACACAACGGAGGAATAATCATGAAAAAGTTTCTTGCTGCTTCCCTTGCATCTGCAATGGTAGTATCTATGGCTGCAGCTTCTTTTGCTGCTGTCGCTAATAAGGTAGAGAGCGTAGACCCAACCGCTAACCTGTATAGCTCTACTGACAAGTTTACTGTAGCATCCGGTAAGGTTGCATACGGTGAGACCGTTTACTACAGCCTACTGGGCGGTAACGGTAAGGTTACCGAGTATGATGCAGTTAGAGGCACTTCTATCAAGCAGAAGTGGGAGCTCAACGGCACTGCTATCGAGAAGATCGAGATCGTTAAGAAGAAGCACGGCGATACTTCCGCTGACTATGCTTACTATGTATCTGTAAAGACTAAGGACAACACCTCTACTAAGGATACTGACATCGTTGGTACTCTGTCTCTGAGAAAGTCCGGCACTGATGGCTTTGAGGAGCTAAACCACCCTGTAAACTTCACTCTGGGTTACACTGCTGTTGATGGCTCTACTTCCATCACCGACAAGCTGGCTCTGCACTCCTTCGTTGAGGATTCCGAGCTGAGCATCTCCTTCACCGCTGCTGATGGCAACTACTTCGTAGTAAACACCATGGGCCAGGGCAAGCTGCTTGCTAAGGCTGACGTTAAGTACAATGCTGATGTTGCTGCTAAGTACCCAACTGCTAACCTTGATTTCTTCAATGGTAACGGCGCTTCCTTCAACAAGATCGGTGAGCTGACCATCGCTGCTGCTCCTGGTTCCTTCCTGTATGCTGTAAACGCTGATGGCAACCTGACCGCTGTAAAGGCTACCTACGATGAGTACGAGGAAGCTTTCAAGGTTAAGACCAGAACTCTTGGCCAGTATGTTATCTCCGACGTTGAGCTGAAGGTTGTTACTACTCCTACAACTCCAGACGGCAAGCCAAACCCTGGCACCGGCGCTCAGGCGTAGTTTCAATTCACACTTAGACAACATTGTTTTTATAACTTAAATAGCCACCTGCTTGCTTCTCTCCAGCAAGCAGGTGGTTTCTTATCTTGATAATGCAAAAACGGTAAACGTGTCTTCACGCTTACCGTTTTCTTTTATTTATAAACTATTTGGTGGACTATGTATGGTAGATTTTACAGGCGGTTTTCGTAGCAGACGCCATCAATCATAACCAGACGTGCCAGAGTAAAGTTGCTAAAGGGGTGACCGTCAAAGACTACCAGGTCAGCATCCTTGCCTACCTCGATGGAGCCTACACGATCAGCTACGCCCAAGAGACGTGCTGCATTAATGGTAACCGATGCAAGAGCGGCTTCTTCGCCAAGGCCTCTTGCCATGCACAGGCCGATTTCAGAGGGCAGCCAAGCGGTGTTAGAGCCAGTGTCGGCTGTGAGGCATACGGTAACACCTGCATCAGAGAGGATGCCTGGAGTAGTTAGGGAGCATTCCCAGATCTCTTGCTTGCCAGGCCCCATCAGCAGTGGGCCGACGACTACGGTCAAGTTTCTCTTTGCTAGCTCCTCGGTGATCTTAAAGCCTTCGGTGCAGTGCTCGATGGAGTAATCCAGCTTAAACTCCTCTGCGATCTTGATCGCAGTCATGATATCGTCGGAGCGGTGGCAGTGGATACGGCACTTCATCTCGCCTCTGACTACCGGTACCAGTGCTTCGAGGGTGAAGTTTGGCTTAGGTGCCTTAGTTGGGTCTGCCTCTGCGGCTTTGAGCTCATTGGAGTAGTTGAGGGCATCGAATAGCTTTTCTCTAAGCAGAGCAGCTACGCCCATACGAGTGACGGGAAGCTGATTTTTGGTACCATATACCCTCTTTGGGTTCTCACCCAGCGCCATTTTCATCTGCTCGGTGCCTGGGATGATCATTTTTTCGGCAGTATTGCCTCTGAGCTTAAATACGATACCTGTGCCTCCGATGACATTTGCAGAGCCGGGTAGAGTGCAGCAGGTGGTGAAGCCGGCGGCTCTAGCCTTGGGGATGGCTGTGTCAAAGGGATTGAGGGCGTCGGCAGCGCGAATACTTGGTGTGATAGGAGAGGAGACCTCGTTGCCGTCGATCATAGGGGTGGGCATGGTAGCAGGCTCGCTAAAGGTGCTCAGATGGGTGTGGGCATCGATCAGACCGGGGGTAACCCACTGACCCGATGCATCGATTACTTGTGCATCTGCGGGGATCTCTAGATTGGTGCCTACTGCGGCAATTTTGCCCTCAGAAATTAAGATGGTTCCGTTTTCAATTACGCCATTTGTAACGGTCAGGATCTTTCCGCCTTTGATTGCGATCATGTTTTTTCCTCCATAAATGTTGTTTGACTATGAAACACCTCTTTGAAAAAGAGGGATGCCACATAAGTTTGGGGGATGTGTGCAATGAAAGTCTATGCTTGTCAATGGAAAGTTAGAGCAGTTTTGGGACAAGAAATCGTAAAGTTGGTACCTGCTGACCCTGTGGTTGGGATAGCGTATACTCACTAAAATTTAGCGTATATCAGCCATCTTTGCACTTAGGTCAGCAGGGGTACTACTTTCGTAAAACCGCCTTAGGGTTGCGCCCTCACGGGAGATCAGCGCTTATGTCTATTATACCTGATGGAACCTTAAGGAAGAAGTGGGGCATTTGGCTAAAAATCTAACGGGGATATTGTATTATCTGCTGGGGTTTTGTTGTTTCCTATGGATATACCACTGATAAACAGCAGTGAAAACCAGTACCGCAGATAGTACAAGGGTGATGGGGCGGTTAAAGAGTGCCAGCAGCATATGATCCGCAGACATAGCCATCGAAACAGCGCGTCGGAAGTTTTGGTCGATCATCTGGCCCAGTACCAGCCCCAAAACCAAGGGAGCTGTGGGGAAGCCGTAGCTGGTGAGCAGATAGCCTAGCAGCCCTAGTGCCGCCATAATGATGATATCCGATACCTTGCCCTCTCCGGAATAAGCACCGATGATGCATAGAAGGGTGATGATCGGCAGAAGGATTTTCTTGGGGATGGTGATGACACGTGCCAGCAGTGGAGCCAGCGTCAGCCCCATCACCAAAAGAGCAACGCAGCCTACAAGGCCGGCAGCCATGATGGTTGTAAAGATTTCGGGGGATTGTCGCAGCAGCATAGGCCCTGGGCGGATACCATGGATATAAAATACCCCCAGAAGTACCGCAGTTACTGCGTCGCCCGGTACCGCTAGTGTAAGCAGAGGGATAAAGGCACCACCGATGCAGGCGTTGTTGGCCGACTCGCTGGCGACGATCCCTTCCTCAGCCCCTTCACCGAAGGGGACTTTGGGATTGGGGGTGAGCTTTTGGGCGTGATCGTAGGCGATCAGAGAAGCTACAGGCCCCCCTGCCCCCGGCAGAGCGCCGATAAGGGTACCGACGACTGAGGAGTAGAGACTGAGCCACCAGTGCTTGGCAATGGTGGTTAGCTCGATTTTTTTGCGAATAAAACGACCCGAGATGGGCGCAAAGCTTTTATTTGCTACCTGATGAAGCACTTCACTCATGCCAAAGATGCCGATCAAAGCAGGTACCAGATTGATGCCCCCCATCAGCCACGAAGCGCCAAAGGTAAAGCGCCCAGTACCGATGATGGGGTCGATCCCCACAGTGCCAAGTAATACCCCCAAAGCGGCGCTAATCGCACCCTTGGCAGGGTTTTTGGCGGTGAAAGAGGATGCTGTAGCAAGCCCCAGCACGCCAAGCAGGAAGTAATCCATAGGAGCGAACTTCAGGGCAATAGCAGATAAAGGCTTGGTGACGATGCCAAGTGCCAAAAAGCCTACGATGCTGCCGATGAAAGAAAACACTGTAGCCAGCCATAGGGCTTTATAGGCTTCGCCTTTTTGACTCATCGGGTAGCCATCGAGGGTGGTAGCGATGGAGGATGGAGCACCGGGGATATTGATCAGGATTGCACTGACCGCTCCCGAAAATACGCCCACTACATAGACTCCCATAATCAGAGCGAGCGCATCGGTTACTTCCCAGGTGTAGGTGACTGATACCAAAAGTGCGGTCGCCATCGTCACCGATAGGCCGGGGAGCGCACCTACTACCAGACCCGCTGCTGACCCGATAAAGACCAGCAGTAAAAGGCGGGGGGTGATTATAGACAATATTTCTGCCATAAGAATGAA
>DAMCAP010000002.1:154786-156319 GCA_032059445.1 Oscillospiraceae bacterium | reverse complement strand
ACTCCTTTGATGTTGAAAACCCATAGCTTATATGCAAAGTTGCGCAAGAACATAAGGATTTGCATAAGGGTTTTAATAATAATTTTGCAAATCTACAGAAATTATTAGGGTGTTTTTATAAAAAGCTGCAAATTCTAATCGGGATTGATTGTTGAAAGTTTTGTGGAATACGTTGAAAAGTAGGGTGGATTTTTATAATAATCCATAATCAAGGCAAAACTACACCCAACATATAGATAAAGGTGAGATAAATAACCCCTGAGACGCTTAAAGAGAAGCCTGCCAAATATAGAGGGCGCCGCTCCCCAAAGGCATACATCAGGAACGCTAGCAGCAGCGATGAGAGTAGGATAAAATGTAGCCTACCCAGCAGGAGGCTGTAGGTGATAACCAGACCAAGCATCAAAATGGGGACGATTAGCTTCACTTTTGGGGGCTGAGTTTTGACTTTCCGCTCTTTTAGCACCAGCCCCACCGAAGCTGCCAGCATAACCACGCAGGTAATGGCAGGTACAAGCATGGGAGAAAGAGCAGGCTCTCCGCTATAAGAATAAAAAAAGCAGTATAGGCAGAGTAAGATCGATAAGGTTAGACAGGTAATGGCTGTATACATAATGCTCCTCGCTTTGATTTTGCTTACTTAATCGTGTGGGTCATGATGAGAGCATCCTCCCTCGGGTGCTCGTAGAAGCCGGGCCGCTTGCCGATTAGGGCAAAGCCAAGGCTATTGTAAAGACCGATGGCAGCAGCGTTGCTTTGCCTTACCTCGAGGCTGATGGTAGACATCCCTCGTTTGGCAGCTTCCTCGATCAGGGCGGTGGTGATTGCTTTACCCAGCCCTCGCCCTCGATAATCTGGGTGCACGGCGATATTGGCGACGTAGGCTTCTTCCGCTACGCAGTGCATGCCGCCGTAGGCTGCGGTTGAGCTTTCTTGCTCGATTACCAAAAAGCAGGCAAGGGGATTGTCGAGCTCGCTTAGCACGGCGGCTTCGCTCCATGGCTGACTAAAGCAAAGGGTTTCGATTGTGTGGACAGCATGGCTGTGGCGGGGCTCCATAGGGATAATCTGATACATGATGATTGCCTTCTCTCATATAGGACTATGCAGCGGGCATGTCGGGATGCTCGCTCTAACACAGAATGATACAACAGGGTAATTCCATCAAGCAGAGCGGTATCGGTGATCGATTCTGCCTTGTTGTGGCTTATGCCGCCTTTGCAGGGGACGAAGATCAGCGCAGTGGGAATGCAGTAGGCGATGTTCATTGCATCGTGGCCTGCACCGCTTGGCATCCGCATAGAGCTAAGCCCCAGTTTGGCTGCCTGCTGCTCAACCAGCAGGGCAAGGGCAGAGTCGAGGGCTACAGGCAGGTCGCTAGATACTTTTTGCAAGGTATAGCTTACTTTGCATAGCTCGGCGATCTGGCGGATAGCTGACTCAAGATCGGTGACACAGCGGGCGATGCTGTCGGCTTTGATGCCGCGGATATCTACCCACAGGTTGACCCTACCGGGTACCACGTTGAGGGAT
>DAMCAP010000002.1:153850-154776 GCA_032059445.1 Oscillospiraceae bacterium | reverse complement strand
CCCCGGGATATCCAGCTTGGTGACGGTGGCTACCGAGCGGTGGGCGCTCTCTCGGCGACCGATTTCCTCTACTGCCAGCACCAGACGACTTGCTGCAGCGAGGGCATCTTTACGTAGCTCCATAGGGCAGGCACCGGAGTGATCGGCATTGCCCAAGATCTCGATATGAATACGGGTTGGTGCGGCGATGGCCTCTACTACTCCGATCCGCAGAGCATTTGCCTCTAGGTAGGGGCCCTGCTCAATATGCAGCTCAAAGAAGCTGTCGGCTGCCTTTAGCCTAGCAGTATCGGTGCTTAGATCATCGCTTACAAAGCCTCGGTCCTTCATGGCGTCGTAGAGGCTAATGTCGTTAGAGTCGGTAAAGGTTTTGATCTGATCAGCATTGAGCCGACCGCTCAGCAGCTTACTGCCTGCGGTGGCACAGTTAAATCGGCTGGACTCCTCGGTAGAAACCAGCAGTAGCCCGATGGAGCGCTTATGGGGTATCTGATGGGTCACCAGATGCTGGAGCACCTCATACCCTGCCATCACCCCTAAGAGTCCGTCGTAAGCACCGCCGTTAAATACGGTATCGATGTGGGAGCCCATCAGCACAGGGGGGAGATCTGGCTCCAGCCCGGGCTTAATCGCCCAAAGGCAACCGGCATTGTCGGTAAAGGGTGTGATCCCCAGCTCGGTGAGCATGGTTATAAGCGCCTCACGTGCAGCCATATCCTCGTCGCTCATAGCCAAGCGGGAGTAACCTTCGGCGGTTTTACCGTACATGGCGATGCGGTCGTAGCGAGCCTTTATTTGCTGTAGGTTGAGCATGATATCCTCCTTTGGGAGTTGTAATGTTACGATGTCGGCAGAATCGAACTTTGCCAAGCAAGCTAAGTGGTCGGGTCTGGTCAAAAGTAAAGTCTATGTTTCTTCTTCGAAGT
>DAMCAP010000002.1:139955-153840 GCA_032059445.1 Oscillospiraceae bacterium | reverse complement strand
ATTTTAGAGTTAGCTTGCTTCACAGCAGATGTTGTGTGTAAAAGAAGCTCCTGCTACACAAAAGCTGAGCATCCAAATGATACTCAGCAGGGTAAGTGTACAGAGTTAAAGATCGTGTGGGCATAGTTTGATTTATTACGCAGGTTACCAAGGCTTTACACTGCCTACGATTTGGTTGATATCGGTGATGCCTTTATCATCCAGCCATTGCTCCATGCCGCTTAGGATCTTGATTGGTGCCATAGGGTCGGCAAAAAGGGCAGCGCCGATCTGTATCGCACTTGCACCCGCCATCATCATTTCGATGGCTTGCTCGGGGGTGGAGATGCCGCCAAGGCCTACCACAGGCAGGTTTACTTTATTGGCTACCTGCCAGACCATCCGCAGGGCTACTGGGAAGACCGCCGGCCCCGAAAGCCCCCCAACATTGTTTCGTAGGATAGGGCGGCCGGTGTTGATGTCAATCCGCATGCCCAGCAGGGTATTAATCAGGGAGATTGCATCGGCACCTGCTGCCTCTACGGCAAGGGCTACAGCAGTAATATCGGTTACATTTGGAGAGAGCTTGACCATCAAGGGCTTTTGGGTTAAGACCTTGCGGCACGCTGCCGTCACTTGTGCTGCCATAGCACAATCGACACCAAAGGCGGCACCGCCGTGCTTTACATTGGGGCAGCTGATGTTTAGCTCTACCATGTCGACACTGCTTTCGTTGATCAGGCGGCAGCTTTCTACATAGTCTTCGAGGGCACTGCCCGATACATTGGCGATGACTCGAGTGCCTCTGCCTGTAATTTGAGGCAGGGCATCTTTGATAAAGCTGCGGACTCCTGCATTTTGCAGCCCTACGCTGTTGAGGGTGCCCATGGGGGTTTCGGCAATGCGGGGTGTGGGGTTGCCGAGTCGAGGCTCTAGGGTGGTGCCTTTGAGGGACATACCACCGATTGCCGAGGGTGGGAAGAAATCATCATATTCCCTGCCGTAGCCGCAGCAGCCCGAAGCTAAGATCACTGGATTGTGAAACTCGACTCCTGCGATGTTTACCGCTAACTTAGCCACCAAACTCTACCTCCTCTGCCTCAAATACAGGGCCACTTTTACAGACGCATTTATGAGCGACTTCGCCGTTTGCTTCTTTGATCTTGCATACACAGACTAAGCAAGCGCCTACCCCGCAGCCCATTCGCTCTTCCAGCGAGAGCTGGCAGCGGATGCCGTGGGCTTCTGCCAACTTTGCAACTGCTTTGAGCATAGGAGTGGGGCCACAGGCGTAGAGGATGTGGGGCTTGTCTTCTTTTAATAGATTCGCTAGCATATCGGTAACAAAGCCCTTGTGCCCTGCCGAGCCGTCGTCGGTGCAGAGGTGGACGGTAGCACCTGTAGCAGCAAGGGTATCTTGTAGCAGGGCAGCATCTTTGCTGCGAAAGCCGATGATGGCCTGAGCATTGGCGCCGTAGTGCTCTGCTAAAGCTACCATAGGCGGAGTGCCGATGCCGCCGCCTATTAAAATTGCCTTATGGTCGCAGGGGAGCAGGTCAAAGCCGTTGCCCAAGGGAGCGATCATATCGAGGGTGTCCCCTGCTTTGCGTGTAGCAAGCCACTGGGTGCCTTCCCCCCTCACCTCAAACACAATGGTGATGCTTCCCCCGATGAGATCGATGGAGGAGATGGAGATCGGCCGCCGAAGCAAAAAGCCCTCGCAGCGGATGTGTACAAACTGCCCTGCCTTGGCGACCTTTGCCACCTCGGGGCATTCTATGGTAAAGCGATAGCCTAGTTGACTAAGCTGCTCTGCGGAGATGATCCGATAGATACCTTGTGTACAGCTCAAGGGTAACCCTCCTTAATTGGTATAAATCATATAAATATTGTATAATGCCGCTACCAGCTTGTCAATAAATATATCCAGCCTAGCTTGCAAAGGAGTGGCAGTGCAAGGGAGCACATAAGTGGATAATTTCCTGAGAATAGGGAATAATTAACCATCAAGGAGGATTTTATATGGATTTTTCGGGTTAACAGCAAATTATTCATAGATATTTACGATTTATAGAATTGAAGTAATGTAGCGCCTATGATAAAATATAGTATATTTGAAGTTTTGATGGAGGTTGTTATGAAAATCAAGGTTATCGCAATGGCGCTGGCCGCTGCCGCTCTTTTTACAGCATGCAGCACCAAGGATACCCCGGGTGGGGCAAGCTCTACACCTGCGCAGGCGGGGGGCGATGCATCGAATGCAACAGATGTCGGTATCGAATGGGATAAATACCCTCTTATACAGTTCCTTGACCCTAAGGTGGGAAGTGAGATTGCTACAATCTCCACCACTATGGGTGATATCCGTATTATGTTCTTCCCTGATCAGGCACCTAAGGCAGTGGAAAATTTCATCACCCATGCCAAAAACGGCTATTATGACGGCGTGAAGTTTCACCGAGTAATCCCTGATTTCATGATCCAGGGCGGCGACCCTAAGGGTACCGGTACCGGCGGCGAGAGCATCTGGGGCGCACCCTTTGAGGATGAATTTCATTTAAGCCTGTGGAACTTCCGTGGAGCCCTCTCGATGGCAAACTCCGGCGCCAATACCAACGGCAGCCAGTTTTTTATCGTTACGAAGTCAACCATGGAAGATGCAATGGTGCAAAAAATGGAGGAGTCAGGCTTTGGCCCTCAGGTAATCGAGAAGTATAAGGAGCTGGGCGGCACCCCATGGCTCGATGGCGTGCATACCGTCTTTGGTCAGGTGATCGAGGGCATGGATGTGGTAGATGCCATAGCAGCAGCAGAGCGAGATGACAAGGACGTGCCTAAGGAAGACATCGTCATCAACTCCATTACCTTTGAAAAGGTAGAATCCCCTGCGGCAGAGATGAAGAAATAGTTTGTGGATTGGGTGCTTAAGATGAAGCGCTGAAACGACCAAGCCATTACAGAAATAAAGGGACTCCCAGATATCTGGGGAGTCCCTTTTTGCTTGAGTTTAGCATATCTACAAAAGCCGATCTACCTTGGAGGGTGCAGGCTACTCTAGCCCGATGGCTGCCTTTAGCTTGGGGTAGATGCGCAGCGCATTGCCTCCGAAGAATGCTTCGTGGTGAGCGGGAGGGATGATCTCGCCGCAGATGGAGATATAGCGCTCGAGGTTGACCAGAGGCCAGTCGGAGCCATACATCAGCTTGGAGTAGTCGTCGAGGTAGCAGAGCCATGTGCGCAGGGTATCGAGATAAGAGGCGTAACCGTTTACAAAGCCTGCTACATCTGGCATACCTACCGCCAGACCTGATAGGTCTGCAAAGACGTTGGGGTTCTTTTTGACCACCTCGGCAGCATCATTAAACCATGGGTTGCCTAGATGACACATGACGAAGTTGACTCTGGGGAACTCCACCGCTACATCGTCGACCGCTAGGGGGTGAGAGTAGCGCAGCTTGCCGGTGTGGGTGGCGGTGTCTCCTGTATGGATCGCTACAGGTAGCTTTAGGTCTTCTGCCATCTCAAAGTACGGGTGATAGATGGGGTCATTGGGGTATTGGTAGTTGTAGCCGGGGTAGATCTTGAGCCCTACACAGTTGGGGTGGGCGGCAGCCTTGCGGAAGTTGGCAATAACCTCCTTGGCGGGGTGCACCACAGTTGCCTGAGGGTTAACACCGAGGCAGAAGCTGACCTGCCTTGGGTAGTTGTAGTGGGCAAGATCAACTGCACCGTTTAAATCAAACAGCCCGGGCTGGATTAGGGATGCGGCATCGTTACGGTTGGATGAGCCCATGACGATTGCGCCTAAAATCCCCAGCCGCTCAAATTCTTTCATTAGGTCATCGAGCTTGCTGGTGTGACCACTGGCTTTGCATAGGGCTTCAAAATGCTCTCGAAAGAGCATGTGAATGTGTGCATCGATAATCTTCATAGTTTCTCCTAAATAGTAAACTGGGACTTGGATAAGCCTATATACAGTATATGATATAGGGCCTCGGTATGGCAATCTGTAGAAGATCTGTAATAGCAGTACAGGGTAAGGGCGAAGTAACTGCCCTCACCCTGTATGGATGTCGTAGGTATGCTTTTGAGTCAGGGGGATGCTCACTGACTTAGGGTGATTGCTAGCTTATAGTATGCACCAAAGTGCGACAATCAATCTTAACCGTGAAGCACTTCAAGGGTGTAGGCAATAAAGGAAGCGACGCCAAGAGGCATTACATCCTCATCTACATCAAACTTTGGATTGTGGTGCAGGGCGCCGATACCCTTCTCTGGGTTGTTGATGCCCAGATGCGCCAGCACGCCTGGCCAGGTCTTTAGGTAGAAGGAGAAGCTCTCAGAGCCAAACCAAGGCTCATTGTGCACCACAGCATCTTCGCCTAGCACTGCGCCGATAGCCTTTTGCGCTCTCTCAGCGTAGTGGCTGTCGTTGATACAGGAGGACATAAAGCCCAGATCAAAGTGGGTGATGGTGCAGCGATGCATTTCAGCAGAGAGGCGGATGATACGCTCAAGAGCCTTCGCAGCCTTTTTGCCTTCCTCCAGATCAAAGAAGCGCATGGAGCCACCAAAACGAGCTGTTTCGGGGATGATGTTAAACTTCTGACCGCCGTTTAAGAAGCCTACGCCAAGGGTAACGGTCTTTGCTACATCGATCTCGTTGACCCAAGAGTTGGCAAGGTTGGTCAGGGTGTAAGCTGCTGCAAAGATTGGGCTGATGGCCTGATCAGGGCGGGAGCCGTGGCCACCCTTACCGGTAAACTCAACTTCAAAGTCAGAGATACCTGCCATACGTGGGCCGGCATCTACACAGATCTTGCCAGAGGGCAGACCTACATATACGTGGATGGCATAGCAGCTATCGATCTTGGTATCTTTGAGTGCGTGTATGATAGCGCCAGCACCCTGATGGATGTTGTAGTTGTTGCCGATGCAGATTTCTTCTCCATCTTCAAAGCAGAAGATGACGGTGCCCTCAAGGCTATCCTTTACGGCACTTAGTGCTCTGGCGGTACCCAGCAGCATAGCAGTGTGGGCATCGTGGCCGCAGGTGTGGGTAACGTTTGGCACGGCAGAGCAGCAGACCTTCTTGCCGCTTAGGTTATTTTGGTCTTCTTCCATAGGTAGGGCATCCATATCGGCACGCAGCACGATGGTCTTGCCTTCCTTGGCTCCCTTAAGGGTGGCGATAATGCCAGTAGCCGAAGCTTTGATATAGGGGATGCCCAGCTTTGTGAGCTCTTCCTCTACCAGCTTGGATGTATTAAACTCCTTGCCCGACAGCTCGGGGTTGACATGAAGGTGACGGCGAATCGACACCATATAGTCCTGCTGGGCAGCAGCCATTTCGTTGATCAGTTTGGGTGTAAAGTTCATAATTGTACCCTCCTTTTATTTGTCTTACAGCAGGCTTAAAGGCACTTGCCGTAATATAATCAAACCAGCCTATGAAAGGCTGGTTTTGGTGAAGTTGTATGCTTATGCCTTGTAGGCAACTACTTCGATCTCTACCAGTGCGCCCTTTGGCAGCTCTACTACTGCAAATGCGGCTCTGGCTGGGCACTCACCCTTGAAGTACTGGGCATAGACTTCGTTCATGGCGGCAAAATCACCCATGCTCTTGAGGTATACAGTTGCCTTGACTACATCATCCATGGTGTAACCAGCCTCGGTGAGGATGGCAGAAACATTCTTAAGGCACTGGTGGGTCTGGGTTACTACATCATCGCCAGCAAAAACGCCGGTAGCAGGGTCCACTGGGATCTGCCCCGATACGTATACAAAGTTGCCTGCCTTGACAGCCTGGGAGTATGGTCCGATAGCGCCTGGTGCATTGGTGGTGGCTATAATCTTTTTCATGTTGTTACCTCCAGAATTTTTATCGCAAACCTTTGGGTCAGCATACGCTTTATCATTTGTCTGTATAATAAATTTATCACTTTGCTTTTTTAAAGTCAAGATTATTGCGGTATTCTGTGGATTTTGCAGAAATTCCTAGGAAAATATTCCTAGGAATTACTTGAAGTTTTTGGTCAAAGCTATTATTATAAAGCTATAGACTATAGAATGAACCGGATAAAGGATGGTGGGTAGATGTTTTACAACAAAAATAAAGGCTTCAAAATGCCAAAGTCGGTGCGCAGGATGCGCACGGTGGCAAAGGCTACCAGTATAATCATGGGTGTACTGCCCTATCTGCTGCTCTTGGCGGCAGGGCTAAAGCTGGTTTCTGCTTTTAGGAAGGTGCGCTTTAGCGCTAAGGACATCACGATAGACAATAATACCAGGCTAAAGCACGTGATCTCTATGGGGGATGTAACCCTGATCAACAGCCCAGCCAATAAGGTAGTGGCTGGCAATATGGTCAATACCGATGCGCCTATCAAGACTGCTATCGCAGGCAACTGCATCGTGACCAGCGCAGATATAAAAAACAGCATCAGCCCGCCAAAAAAGAAGCAGGGGGCAAAGTCGCAGTAGGGAAAGATACAGGGCAACTTTGATCAAGTAAAGGACCGCTGACCATTTGAGGATGGTTGAGCGGTCTTTGGTTTTAAACACAACCTATTGACAACTTACAAATTATTCCTTATGATGGTTCTATGAAGAAGATTTATTTCGTAATATCCTTGCTAATGCCCTTGTCGCTAATTTGGCAAAGGGGCTGGAGCTTAAAACCTTGGGATATGGCTGTGGCAGGGGTGGCGCTCTGTGTGCAGCTTATATTGTCATGGGGCTTTTACATCAGCCGCTCTAAGCGGCAAAGCTGGATAAGATCACGGATGGATTTGCTTGATTATGCTCATGATACCGATCCCAACGAGCTGGCAGAAGATGCATTTTTTCTGCTGCTGGTGCTGACCTTTGGTATAATACTCCCATTTGGCTTATATCTACATACACCGATGAGTAGTTTCGAGATGCTGCTTTCGGTATTTTGGGCTGTGCAGCTTTGGCGTTTGTTCTTTTTGTCACCGTTGCATTTGATCTTGACAGGGCAAAGCATGGATCAGGGTAGGGCGCTGCGCACCCCATTCTTGTGCTTGATTACCATGCTAGTACTATATATTTGTCCCAATCAGCTTGACGCAAGTAGGATTACACCAGCAATACTGGCTTTATTTTTGTTGGATATTATCATGATGCTGACATTGGGTCATATAGAAAACAATAAGACAAAAAACAGGAGGACTTAAACTACTTATATGTGTATTAAATGGTACTGACCCATTAATAACGTATTTTACTGTATCTGTTTTAAGCTTTGAGCAGCTTCTTTGCCGCTTCTGCCATCCCCCGCTTTTTGTATCAGATGGGCGGGCATATGGGCTGGCGCAGCCAGATCAAGAAAAACGGACTGACTACAAAAGACCTGTATCGGCAGAAGTAACTTGTGTGTCAAGCAGATATATAAAAATAAACCTCTTGCGGTACTCCGAGCAAGCAGATAACTGTAAGAAATCTAAAAGTAATCCCCCCCGAAAGAGTCCTTTGCGGCTCCTCGGGGGTTATTTGTTATATTAGTTTAAGTAAATGGAATTGTGATGTTATTCATAAGTATTGTTAATATTTTAATAATCTATTATTACATGCTGGGATTATTTATGGTAATATATAGTAATAACGCTAATTGTAAGTTATAGGAGGTTTATTATGTTAAAGAAATTATTGTCTTTCACTTTAATGTGTTCTTTGATTTTTATGTTCTCAATCCAACCATTAGCGGTAGGACCCAATAGTCGTATAGTAGCGAATCAAAATATAGGGCAAAAACCGTAAACAAATAAAATGACAAAAGATAATCTGTTTCGAAGGCTACTGAGGGTACAGCTGCTCATATTTGGTGTCTTTTTTTGTTATAAAGTTCAGTTTGCGAAAGGCTTATCTGATCTCGGTTTTACGGGTGGGGGCTTGCTGTTAATGGCGGTTGTTTCGGTGTTGCTGATTGATTGGGGCAAAAGGCATGTATACAAGCACTCGTTGCTGTATGTACACACCGGTCTCCTTGCGCTGGCCCTGATTTTTGGAGCTTTATCATTTCCCAAGCTGGATGCTAACAGCATTGTATTTCACCTGCCGTGGGTGGCGGTTAATTTTGTCGGGTATCTGTGCGTATTTCGTGGGGTGGATATTCTGAAGCAGAGTCCCCGGATATTGCTAAGCAAGCAGATTTTGTTAGGTGTACAGAGAGGCTGGTATCCTGTTGTATCCTCCGATCTTTTCTGGCAGAAACGCTTGAAGCTTTGGGCTGGGGTAAATCTCGGCTGGGGGTTCATCATTTTGTTAAGCGCATGGATTGGAGGCAGGGTGATGCCCTTCTCTGAGTATGCGCTGCGCATGCAGTTTTTCCTGCTGGCGGGGCTGCTGTTAAATGCCGCCTTGCCCTGTGTGCGAAAAGAAGATTTGCCTGAGTAAGTAGTCTATGTACAAGAAATACGGCAGCTGATTATGATAATCGGCTGCCGTATTTTACTGTATCTGTTTTAAGCTTTAAGCAGCTTCTTTGCCGCCTCTGCCAGCATTGCACTGCCCTGCCACAGCACATCCTCGTCGATGTCAAACTTACAGTTGTGGTGGGGGATGTCAGTACCCTTGGCAGGGTTGCCCGAGCCGAGGAAGAGGAAGCAGCCGGGTACTTGATTTAACAGATGGGCGATGTCTTCGCCGCCCATGTTGGGAGCGCCAAGGTCGGTGATGACCTGTGCTTCGCCAAAAAGCTCTTTAGCGGTGTCGGCTACCAGCTCGGTGACAGCAGCATCGTTGACCACTGGAGGAGCACCCCAGATCATCTGGTAGTCGCAGCTGCCCCGCATAGAGGAGGCAATGCCCTGTGCAGTGTCTCTGATGCGCTCTGCTAGATGCTCACGCACGCTCTGCTCGGTGGCACGGATGGTGCCCTCGATGTGGACGCTGTCGGGGATGATATTATAGGCAAAGCCTGCATGGACGATGCCGATGGTCAGCACTGCGGGGGAGGTAGCGCTGATCTCACGGCTGACGATCAGCTGTAGGGCGTTGATAATTGCCATGGCGATGGTGATGGGGTCGATGCCTTTTTCGGGAGTGGAGCCGTGGCAGCCGACACCCTTTACATCGAGGATGAATTTATCGTAGGATGCCATCACGCAGCCCTTGCTGACCCCCAGTTGCCCCAGACCAAGCTTGCTGCCTAGGATTGAGCCGATGTGCATCGATACCAGAGCATCGACCTTAGGATTCTCGAGAGCGCCCTCCTCTAGGAGGATCTTGGCACCCTCGCAGGTTTCTTCTCCTGTCTGGAAGAGGAGCTTGATCGAGCCGCTCAGAGCTTCTTTTTGGGCACTCAGCACCTTTGCAGCGCCCAGCAGCATGGCGGTGTGACCGTCGTGGCCGCAGGCGTGCATATTGCCGTTTTGGCTAGCGTAGGGGAGCTTTGTTTCTTCGCGGATGGGCAGAGCGTCCATATCAGCGCGCAGTGCCACCACCTTACCGGGCTTGCCGCCCTCAATTAGGGCAACAATGCTGCTGTCTTTGCTGCTTCTTTGGTAGGGGATGCCCATTGCCTCTAGCTCCTTTGCCACATAGGCAGAGGTCTGGGGCAACTGGGTGCCTGTTTCGGGGATCTGGTGGAGGCTACGGCGGGTTTCTACTAAATATCCTTGTAGATCGATGTATGGTTTCATATGATAGCTCCTTAGTCAAATATAAGATTGTTTCATAGCTCTATGCTAACAAAGATCAAAGGCAGATGCAAGAGGAAAAGCCTTGTTTGAGCAAAAGATAGAAGCATCTAGCGGTTGCAAAGCTTAGTTTGCGTGTGATACAATAGCCTTAAGATAGCCCATTATAGAGCGGGCTTATTTTGTGTGGAGGGAAGACAATGAAAATAAATGAGCAGAGAATCTTAGATCTGTTTCTAAAGATGGTGCAGATCGACAGTGTTTCTTATGAAGAGAAGCCTATGGGCGACTTCTTGGAGGCGTATTTTAAGGCAAGAGGCCTAGAGGTATACCGTGACAATGCAGGGGAGCAGTTTGGTGGCAACGGCAGCAATATTTTGGTGCATATCCCTGGTACGATCAAGGGGGAGAGCATCTGCTTTAATGCCCATCAGGATACCGTAAGCCCCGGCAAGGGCATCGTACCTGTAGTAAAGGACGGCTTTGTCCATAGTCAGGGGGATACCATCCTGGCGGGAGACGATAAGGCGGGTATCGCTGCGATCCTCGAGGCTTATGAGTATGTCAAGGAAAACAACATCCCACATAGAGATCTGTATCTGTTCTTCACCATCTGTGAGGAGCTCAACATGATGGGCATCAAGCACTTTGATTATAGCAAGCTGCCCTGTAAGAATATCCTGATCGTCGATGCTCCCGGTACTCCCGGTAAGATTTCGCTGGCGGGCCCTGCCAAGGTCGGCATCGTCGCAACCTTTAAGGGTAAAAAGGCACACGCAGGCATCGAGCCAGAGAAGGGTGCAAATGCAGCCTGTATGGTGGCAAATGCAATCGCTGGTGTGAAGTTTGGCAGAGTGGACGAAGAGACTACCTCTAACATCGGCAGGATCGAGGGCGGTGGTCAGACCAACGTAGTTACCGAGGATGCATTCTTTACCGCAGAGGTGCGCTCCCGTAACCCACAGAAGCTAACCGAGCAGGTGGAGCTGATCCGCAAGGCCTGTGAAGATGCTGCCCACGAGCTGGGTGGCTCGGTCATCTTTGAGGCGAGCCACGACTACCCTGAGATCAAGCTTGATAAGGAGTCCTTTATCTATAAGCAGCTCCTTAAGGCCTATGCCAAGGAGGGGATCGAGGTAGAGTACGGTATGGCCGGCGGCGGCGGTGACTCCAACATCATGGCGGGTCTGCGGTATGCGAAATGTCCATAGCACCGAGGAGAGCCTCTGCCTAGAGGATCTACACGCAGCAGTGCGCTTGATCGTCACCATGATGACTGAGTAAGAACCAACATCATATAATAGAAAACCCCCGCTCTTTGGTAAAAGAGCGGGGGTTTTGCTTGTTTCTCAAGGTCATGCAAAAAAAATTCTGTATACCCCTTTATCAAATAAGGTGTACTACTCCATTATCCTGCAGCCCATATTTCTATTTCTATTTTTATTTCTTCTAAACCTAAGGCAGTTACATATGCAATCGTCATAGAAGGAGGGATTTCCCCGAAAAAATCGCCATATATCTTATCGAAATACGCCCAATCAATTTCTTCACATGACCATATGTTGACCTTTATAACATTGTCAGGCCCTAAATCTACACTTTTAAGAAGATTTGATATATTTATAAATGTATTCTCTACTTGTTGATTAAACTCTTTGGGAATATTTCCATCTAAATCTGCACCGATTTGTCCTGAAAATGTATAAAACGTTGCTTGGGGTTTTATCTGCGTTATATGCGTATAATTCCCTACTGCTTTGCTTATTCTTCCCGATGAAGATAATCTAGTAACTACATTGTTATTCATTTTGGTAAAATCCTTTCTCTGTTGGACAAATAATTTCTAACACCATATACCGATAACGATATACAGTTATCCACTGTTAGAAATTTACTCTACATAAACAGAGATCGAATGGTCGTTGATTTTTATACTGCTATTTGTTAAAACCAATCTCATTGCGGCACCTCCTTCCAAGCTATTATAGGGTTAATCAAAGAGCCTGTCAACTATACATTTACAAAATTGGAAAGCAGGACTAGCATACGCATACCAAAGAAAGCCTCTGCTCAAGGATTTGCATACATCAGTACAATTGATCTACCATGATGACCGAGTAGAAGCCAACATTATATAATAGAAACCCCCGCTTTTTGGTAAAAAGGGCGGGGGAATTGTTTTGAAGAGCAGTGAATTATTGCTTAGGTGGACGGCGGAATACTCGAAGCAGCAGCGTGACAACTGCTGCCCCCAGCAGGAGCAGCATGAGGGTGTTAAAGATCATAAAAAGGGTGGTGATGTCCATAGAGGTACCTCCATAATTACCTGTAGTTGTTGGCTATGCTCAAAAATCAACATGGTATAAGATGATTTCGCTCTTGTACGCTAAGTGCAGTATGCTCTTTGGGCTCTTCGATGCACTCATGCCGTGCAGGCACCCATTTTTGATAGACGTCAAAAATGGGGAAAAACGTCTAAGGGCTATGCCCTTAACCCACGGACAAATCTTGCCGGATTGCGCTTGGCAAGCCAAGCGACAACCGATGCAAGCTATTGTCCTGATAAGGATGCCGCAGCGCATCCGAATGCCTAACGGCATGGGATACGCTCGCTTCTTTTGCTCGCAGGCATATAAATGGGCATAGCAGCTCGATGCTTTGTGTTCATTATACCATATATTTACTAATATTGCATGAACTATCTTTGTCTGGTGTTGCAAGAAGGAAAGAAAGCAGTCGTTTGATTTTGCTACATGGTATCTTACAAGGATTTGGAATAATCTTGACTATATTTCACAAAACTATTATACTAAAAGAATATCGCAGCGCAGATTTTTGGCAGTTTGTAAGCCAGTAGAGTGTCTGGTGCTGCTTGTATAGTGTGTAATCATCGGGTATCGATATATAGGAGGATGTATTGTGGAGAATCATGCGAAAACGATGGAAACCGTCGTCAACTTAGCAAAATCAAGGGGCTTCGTATACCCCGGCTCGGAGATCTATGGAGGCCTTGCCAACACATGGGATTACGGCCCGTTGGGCGTGGAGCTAAAGAAAAATGTCAAGGAAGCATGGTGGAAGAAGTTTGTCCGCCAGTCTCCCTATAATGTAGGGCTTGACAGTGCCATATTAATGAACCCACAGGTATGGGTGGCTTCGGGTCATGTAGGGGGCTTCTCTGACCCGCTGATGGATTGCCGCAGCTGCCAGACTCGCCACAGAGCCGACAAGCTGATCGAGGATCAGTGCCACATCGAGCCAAATGGTTGGAGCGACAAGCAGATGATGGACTACATCATCGAAAAGAGTGTGGTCTGCCCCGAGTGTGGTAAGAGCAACTTTACCGACATCAGGAAGTTTAATCTTATGTTTCGCACCCATCAGGGCGTGACAGAGGATGCCAAGAATCTGGTATACCTGCGCCCCGAAACCGCACAGGGAATCTTTGTAAACTTTGCAAACGTGCAGCGAACAACCCGCAAGAAGCTGCCATTTGGTATTGGGCAGATCGGCAAGAGCTTTAGAAATGAGATCACCCCTGGCAACTTTACCTTCCGCACCCGTGAGTTTGAGCAGATGGAGCTGGAGTTCTTCTGCGCTCCCGGCAGCGAGCTAGAGTGGTTTGCCTACTGGAAGAAGTATTGCTGGGACTTCCTGTTGGCTCTGGGTATTAAGGATCAAAACGCGCGTATGCGTGACCACGAGCAGGAGGAGCTTTCCCACTACTCCAATGCTACCTCTGACATCGAGTACCTCTTCCCCTTTGGCTGGGGTGAGCTGTGGGGCATTGCTTCCCGCACCAACTTCGACCTAAATGCTCATCAGACTGCTTCGGGTAAAAATCTGGAGTATTTTGATCAAGAAAATAATACCCACTTCGTCCCCTATGTCATCGAGCCTTCTCTTGGCGCCGATCGTGTGACCCTCGCCTTCCTCTGTGAGGCTTATGATGAGGAAGTAGTGGGAGAGGGCGACACCAGAGTGGTGCTTCGTCTGCACCCAGCGCTGGCACCCTTTAAGGCTTGCGTGCTGCCTCTCTCTAAGAAGCTTTCTGAAGAGGCGGGAGAGCTATATCGCACTCTTTCGGAGGAGTTTAATGTGGATTACGACGATGCCGGCTCTATCGGCAAGCGTTACCGCCGTCAGGATGAGATCGGTACCCCCATGTGTATCACCTACGACTTTGAGAGTAAAGAAGACGGCTGTGTTACCATCCGTGATCGTGATACTATGGATCAGGTGCG
>DAMCAP010000002.1:100082-139945 GCA_032059445.1 Oscillospiraceae bacterium | reverse complement strand
CGTGTGCCCATCGATCAGGTGATGGGCTATATCAAGGAGCGCATTAAGTTCTAAAATAACTCTAGGGGTGTGAAGCACCCTACACTGAGCAGTACAAGGCTACCGGCTTGCATGATCATAGCAAGCCGGTTTTTGCTTCTAATGGTAGTAATATAGGGCAGAAAGGCAGGTAAGCTAATGGGGATGTTTGCAAAGGACGAGCTGCAAGAAGCACTACGGGCGATTGCCTCTACAATCAGCAAGTGTGAGAAGGTACTGCCCAAGCTAAAAGAGGGGACCTCTCAGCACACACTCTTGATCCGCAGGATCAATGCATTTTATATTGCATCGGCACTGATCGAAAGAGAGTTAGACCTCTAGACAGACAAAAATATAGTATTTGCAAGATCGGGCATCTGGATATGCCCGATGTTTTGCATTTATAAGGATGTAAATTTTTATTGGCGGGGTTGCAGGACACAAAATCCCATTGATTTCGCTATATATATGCCGTACAATAGATACTATATTTCTAGGGATCGGGGGAATTGTTATTTCGGCATATTTAAATCGGTGCTGGTTTGAAGTGGACCTTGGCGCCATTGATCATAATATTAAGGTTATACAGTCTCATATGAAGGGGGGCACCAAGCTTTGCTCGGTGCTTAAGGGCAACGGCTATGGCCATGGCATCATCGAGATGGCAAGGGCTGTGCTAAAAAATGGTGTTGACCTGATTGCAGTGGCAACACTGGGTGAAGCGATGCAGATAAGAGAAGCAGGGATCGACACCGAGCTGTTGATCTTAGGGTATACCCCTGTGGAATATACCACTTGCCTCAGTCAAAACCATTTAACCCAGACGGTATTTAGTCTCGAATATGCCCGTAAGCTCAATGCTGCGGCAATAGAGCTAGGGGCGGTGATCAACTGCGAGCTGAAACTAGATAGCGGTATGGCGCGGATCGGGTTTGGCAGTGATGCCGCTTCATTAGAGCAGGCAAAAGAGGCGATGGAGCTTCCGGGGCTGCAATTTATCGGTGCTTTTAGCCACTTTGCCACAGCCGATGAGGCTACACCTGAGGATATCAGCTTTGCAAAGCGACAATACACAACCTTTGAGGCTGGCGTAAAGCGGCTGGAGGAGCAAGGAGCGAAATTTACCCGCAAACACATCTGTAACAGCTCAGGCACCATCCGTTTTGGGGAAGCGCACTATGATTACTGCCGAAATGGCTCTCTGGTGGTGGGGCTTAATACTGCCGAGGAGCTTTGGTGGGATCTAAAGCCAGCGGGTGCTCTCAAGGCATGTGTCGCCATGATCAAAGAGGTAAAGGCTGGCGAATCGGTCAGCTACTGCCGCACGTACTTTGCTAAGGAGGATATGCTGGTCGCCAGCCTCTCCTGTGGCTATGCCGATGGCTACCCCCGCGCGCTATCAAACAAGGGTAAGGTAGAAATCAAGGGGCAGCTTGTGCCGGTGGTGGGCACCGTCTGCATGGACCAGATGATGATTGATATGACGAGCATCCCCGATGTAAAGCCCGGTGATGTAGTGACCCTCTATGGCGCTTCGCGCTATGAGGAGATCGGTATACTGCCTGTGGCGCGGTTGGCAGGCTCGGTCTATGTAGAGCTGCTGACGCGCATTGGCTCGAGGATCCCAAGAGTGTATATTAACCAAACGCTGTAGAGTGTACTTTATCTACTTTACTATAATTTACATAGCCCTCCCCCAATGCGGCTCGTTTTAGGACCGCGTGGGGGAGTATTTTATTGGTTTGAAAAGTCTAAAGACAGGTGGGATCAAGATAGAAGCCTTAAAAGGTCGGAGAGTTGCCGAGGGCAGAAATGAGGGGCTAGGTATTATGTTGGTCTGCCTTTTGGTAGATGTTGTTGGTGTCGGAGCGGGTAAGACATTAAGAGTATCATCGACTTGATATATTTATTCAGATGATACAATAGCAAAAAGCCCTCTCTGCATAGCGCAAAGAGGGCTTTATCATGTAGAGCTAATTGGACTATGCCTTGGGGAACCCTATAAAAGCTACCATTACAACTGGCTCGTTTGAGTTGTTTTCGATACCGTGGGTTTCGCCGTTGGGGCAGAAGGTGACATCACCAGCAGTGATCTGGCAGGGGGTACCGTTATCGTTGTAAAGAGCGGTGCCGCTTAGAATGTAATAAAACTCATACTCATCTACATGGCGGTGATCACCGATAGAGCTGCCTGGCTCCAGTGTGATTGTGGAGAAAAGACGGCTTATGCCGCCGAGCTGCTCAATGCTGCCCAGATGCTTGTAGTGTGCCTCGCCCTTGCCGCCCATAAGAGCAGCTTTGACGGAGGTAGGGATCTGATTTGCTTTGGTTACCATGATTGTTGCCTCCTTGTATTTTGATAAATTAATCTGCCTTGACTAAGAGCCAAACAGAAAAAGACGAAGGGTATTATAAAGGGTAGAGAGCCTATTACCCTCTACCCTTAAGAGATTAAAGCTTTGGCAGTACTGGGCTTGGGTTGGAGCTGATGTTGACGGCTACGGTATCTTCACCGGAACGCAGCAGGCGAGCCATGACTACGAATCGCTGCCTGTCGCTAGAGCCATAAGCACGAGTACAGGTAGAGAGGGTGATGATCTTGTCGCTGGTCTTGACATCTACATCGTAGTTGTGACGGCTACGTGCCTTGGCACCGCTGATGACGTTGGCAAAGGTAGCGTCGGATGGATTGGCATCGATGTAGTTAAAGCCGATATCGGTATAGAATGCTGCAAATACCTTCCAGACCATTTCTTCGGCCTCGGTGGAGTAGTAGATATAAGGGGTTACCTTAGCAAAATTGAGGTGGTGGAAAGCGGTAAGCTGAGCAAACATGAGATCGGAGGAATCGCCGATGCGGGGGTTAGCACTGATGTTTGTCCAGTTGTGGCCGTAGATGACAGTGTTTTTGGGCAGCTCGCTGGCAGTGCCGAAGGTGGCATCGGGGTCAGCCCAGATTACACCGTTTTTGCTCTGCCCCTTACTTAGATCACGAGCCATGTAGTAGTTGACGTCGGTGGCGTGATGAAGTACGGGGTAGTTGATGTTGGTGCCGGGTACTTTGAGCCAGCCTTTAACATCGTTGTTTTTAGCCTTGGCCGCTGCGATGCCCGAAGCGCCGCTGGAGCCTAGACTATTGGGGTTAAATACTGCAGGTGTAGAGGAGGAGCTAGAGGAGCTAGATGCACCGGAAGAGCTGGTGGGCTTAGAACCAGTCGAGGAGCTGGCAGGAGTAGAGCTTGCAGGGTCTTCCTCAGGCTCTGACTCAGGCGATACAGGCTCAGAATCTTCTGGGAAGATTTCAGAGCTTTGTACAGGCTCCGGAGTGCTTGGCTCAGGCTTGTCGTCGTTGAGCATTGAAACAGCGATTGCCACTGCTCCGATAAATACCACCAGAGCTACTGCTACAACGATGATGTTTGTCATTGGGGACTTACCACTGTTGGATGTGCGTTTTGCAGCCATTATTTTGTCTCCTTGCTGATAATTTTGTTTTAGGTCGGTGAGCACAGTCTATCATAATGTACAGCGATAACGATATAATCCTACCTGCTGCCTCAGGATTTTATATTGCCAGCGCTATACACAATGCCGAGTGGAGATACTTGTAGTTTGGTGATCTAAAATTGCATCATATTTAATTTTGTTGGTGTAAGGTGTAACAGAAGCTTCGGCACTTGTACCAAAATATATAAAGGCTTGTCCATAGTATGAGTGGCGGCTTTATGAGCTGCTTCTCAGTGACAGCCGATTGAGGCTCAAGGATGCTTTGATGGGTGGTAAGCACATTGTCAAAAAAGGATCAAAAATTATTATAGCATATCTGGTTTGCCCTAACAAGGATAATTATACCGCGTTTGGTGGAGAAATCAGGGGATTTTTGCTATAATATTATGTAAAGCTCGTATTATGGTTAAAGAACATGTAATATGTTGACAAAAGCAGTTGGTATGGTGCGTTGATATAGTTACTCTACGTGTAAATCCAGCTAGGCTGGTAGAGCCGCTGATGGGTATCTAGCACTAAAATTACTGGAGATTATGTTATGTGTTTGGGATCATTAAATTTCAAAGTCTTATTTATTGTATATAGTCCTCGGTTTACTGTACAGATCCCTGGGGGCGAAATGCCCAATGAATCTTTGAGATGAGCAGATCGGTCAAAGTTCAAATTTAGCTTCATTTAAGCTAGTTCGTCATACATAAACAAAGGTAGGATGCGGCGTTAAGAATGCAAGTATCAGCCTAGAAGGCTCTTTGAAATTATAGTCTTGCAAGTGAAAAGGTATGGGTAATGTCAGCTGAGAAATCTATAGGTCAGAGGAAGATATAGGGTCGACAGGCGGACATAGTCAAAAAGAAAATATTGGATCAGAAATATTGAAGAAGAAAAGGGGAAACATTATATGTGTGATATCATTTCATATATAAAACGATTTAATGACGAAAAAAGGCTTGACAAAAAATATCGAGTATGATATATTATAAAAGCTGTTGAGAGTGCTGGTGTAGCTCAGCTGGTAGAGCAGCTGATTTGTAACTATCCAGTATCAAAGTAAATATGTTCATATAGCCCTTGAAATCATTGAGTTTCAAGGGCTTTTTTGTTGTATAGAACGGCGGTTTACTGTAAAGATTACTGCAACCATAGTGAGCTTTGAGCATTCGCTATAGCCTAAAAACACCTTTAGGTCGGGGGGCGTTTGGGTATCACGCATTAAGTATAATTAGGAAAAATTGCCTTGAACTACTAGAACTGTGTGTTATAATAATAGTAAGTTTTAAGCCTACTGAAGGAGGGAGCAAGATTTGGTTGAAAACAACGTAATTCTAAATCGGCTCTTTACCAAAAATGTCTTTTTTGACATGATTCATGATGAGCGCAATAGCACCTACGGTACTGTTATTCAACGGTATGTGGATGATCCAGAAGATAAAGACAACGGCGCTCTTATAAGCGAAGTGTACAAATTCATGTCTAAAGCATACCGAAATGAATATTTTTATCAGAACACATTACTCAATAAGTTGCTATTGAAAAAGCATAGCATTAATACTACGACTGCTTTGACCCAAATACCGATAAGCAAATCCAAGGCAGATTTTATACTCATTAATGGTAAAGCTGTTGTATATGAAATTAAAACGGAACTCGATACCTTTGAGCGCCTTGATACTCAACTGAGGGACTACTATAAAGCATTTAACCATGTATGTGTAGTTACCTCAGAAAGTCATTACGCACGTGCCATTGATCTTCTTGCGGATACTCCTGTTGGAATTTATGTACTTACTCGCCAAAATACGATAAGCTCAAGATTAAGAAAAGAGCCCAAATTAGATAATTCAAAATTAGATCATACAGCTATCTTTAAGGTGCTGCATAAACATGAGCATGAGGACATCTTATCGCAATATTATGGTGAATTACCGGTTTCTTCGCCAGTTTTTTACTATGGTGAATGCCTGAAACAGTTTTTAAAGATTCCCATTCTTGACGCTTACAACATGGCATTAAAACAGTTAAAAAAGAGAAACAGAATTTTGATAAGCGAGTTTGAAAAAGTGCCTTACGAATTAAAATCGCTAATTTATTTTTCTCAACCGTCTAAATCAGATTGGAAAGAACTCAATGGGTTTTTGAATAAAAAATATGGAGGGTGAAGCTATGTATTTCCCATATATCCGTGGACGCCAATATGAATTACTCGCTTTACGCGAGTTGGTAATTCATAACCTCTTAGGAGATCATATTATTCCCGTTGTAGAGCCTGTCAAGCTCTCGCCGACATTAGTTAATTTAATGGCAGAGTTTATCAAGGCACCGCATCCTATAGCAATTATTCGCAATCCAGCTGTTGGAACTTTTATGTCCGATTTAAAAAATGTCAAGGAGAAATCTAGAGAAGCTGGTTATAAGCAGCGATTTGCGGAGCAATATGAAAATACCGCAATAATCAAATCACTAATAATGCAGAAAAATGCTAAATCCTTACTTGAATTTTGGGATAAGCAAGGCGTAAACAAAGCTGACTTATTGGTAATTAATACCGACCGAGATTTCTTGGATCTGTACGAACAAGCCTTTGGCACTATTGTTCCACAGTATGCACTGATGCCTGATGAGAGTGTGTTTAGGCGCAGAATACGTCATCATAAGGTTTTATTGGATGATAAATTTGAGAAGCAGCAAAGGAATGCTGATTATCAGGAAGATACAGACGAGTTCTTTTCCGACGATCATCTGTATTATAAAGGGGATGGATTTGTTGGATTCTCCGATTATTCCGTTGTAGGGAATGAGTATCTTGAAGCAGGGTTTGCGCCGTATGCAGTTGCCATACATATTGTATACTTTAAGCCTGATAAAACCCTTCATGTAAGGCATTTTGTTTCTGATTCCAACGAAGATATAACAAACCCTGCTCTAAAGTATTATGAAGCCGTATCCAAATTGGCAGAGTGGTATAATGCTACACCTCATCCTGTCGAAATGACATTGGGATTGCGGACTTTTTTACAGCACTACGAACAGGAGACGTATCCTGGGCTTGGTACAGTTAAAAAATTATCGTTAATGCACCACCTTGAATTAATGGGGAAGTACCTAAACGAGGTGGAATAATATGCTATGTTGTAGTCATTGCTTTGCTGACGTTGAAATTCAAGCAATTATTAATGGAAATAAAGTAAACGGAGATTGCGATTTTTGTGGTATCAAGAATACTTATGTCTATGAGCTTGGAAAAGACCAAATTATTGCAGAGCTTTTTGATGGTTTATTAGACATATACATGCCCGTGGCAAATCTACCAGACGACTTTCCTAAAGAGAATACCGATCTATTGAAGAATATTTTATATAATAATTGGCATATCTTTACGGCTAAGCCAGATCGCATTTATAGGCTCATTACTTCAATTTGTGCAGATAGGTACAAAGAGCAACCAGAGCTGTTTGATGGTCCAGTTGGAATTTTCCAAAGTCACGATCGCAACTATTTGGAGCAGAATGCTATTCTTAAAAATCACTGTTGGAATGATTTCGTTGAAGCTATAAAGCGCAGAAACCGATTTCACAGCGATTACATTAATACCGAAATTCTTTATACTTTTTTGCGTTGCGCAAGAAAGTCGTATAAAGCAGGAAGCACGTTTTATCGGTCTAGAGTATGCCCGACTGAAAGAGGGTATCCCTGTAGAGAAATGGGGGCACCACCAGATATAAAAGCAAAGGCGGGTCGGGTTAATCCAGAAGGAATCAGTATCTTATACCTTGCTGACGCAAAGGAGACAACCTTATATGAAATAAGGGCTGGTGTCTACGATTATGTTACGGTTGGTAAGTTCAGGCTTCAAAAAGATATTGAGGTTATCAATCTTGCAGATATTGATAAAATTAGTCCTTTCATAGGTATTGACTATGGTTTTGACTTTACGCAGTATGCAACTAACATTGAACATTTAAAAATGATTGGCCAAGAGATAGCAAAGCCTTTAAGAAATGACAATTCCCTTGACTACTTGCCAACTCAATACATAAGTGATTACATAAAGAGCAAAGGTTACGACGGTATTGAGTACATTAGTACTATGTATAAAAATGGAGTAAACTTAGCCGTATTCGATCAAAGTCTATTTAAGTGTACTGGAACTACCGTGTACGATGTAAAATCAATTTCTTACTCTTACGATAAAATTAAATAGTTTATCAGATTTAGCGGCTATCCTTGTTGGTAGCCGCTATCATTTATGACGGTATGCTTAATGTTATTTACAAGTGATCTAAACACAAGCTTTAAAGGGATTGACTAATACCCTTAGTCTTTTTATGCATCATGATTATGTTGCCTTTTAAAGTAAGTCACGGTATAATTAAGCTAAACGATCATGAATACAAGATGCAAGGAAGAGGGAGCATAATGAGTATTAATCCTATTAAGTTAATCGGTAACTGGGATGAGGGTTATGCTTTAGACAGGCATACCGTTTCTAGTATTCCTGTTGGGGAAGATGTATATGGTCATATGCAGTTTCATACAGTCAGAAGTAATATGGGTGAATTACTGTTTCATTTCAAATATAGAAATAAACATGACAGTTTAGATGAAATCATTCAGCTTGCAAAACCCTTCGTATTAAATTGGAGGGCACTGAAAACTGTTTCTGCTGTTATACCTGCCCCATCTTCTAATATGAATAGAATGTACCAGCCAGCTTATGAAATTGCTCGTGAAATTGCTGAGTTACTGGATGTAAGATATTTCGATAATGTCTTGAAGAAAGACACTACTATTTGCGCAAAAAATCTATCAGGCGAGCAGAAACATCAAATTAACGGATCAATCATTAAGCTGCAAGAGGCAAAGTGCCCGCATAATATGTTGATTGTCGATGACTTGTATGAAAGCGGAAGTACGTTGCGTGAATGCGTCAATGTGCTGCGTACTGACAAAAATATAAAGCATATATATGTTCTAACTATGACTAAGACGAGGGGGTGAGGTTTTTGAAGGTATTTATTGCCGGACCGAGGGTATTGAAAACCCTAAGCGTTGATGTGGAGAAGCGAATTGACAACATCATTAGTCAAGACATAACCGTTTTAGTTGGAGATGCGAATGGCGTCGATAAGATGGTACAACAGTATTTGAATAGCAGAACTTATAGAAACGCTATTGTATACGCCAGCAACGGAGTTGCGCGCAACAATATAGGAAATTGGGATGTTCAAAATGCACCTGTATTAGATGGTGCTAAAGGGTTTGACTTTTACGCTACAAAGGATAAGCTTATGGCTGAGGATGCTGATTATGGATTTATGATATGGAATGGAAAGAGCAAAGGTACGCTCAACAATATTATAAACCTTACTAAGCAGGCAAAAACCGTACTGGTGTATTTTACGCCACATAAGAAATTTTACAGTATAAAGAGTATGGATGCTGCAAAAGAGTTGGCTACTGCTTGTGGGGATGATATTGGGCAGTTGTTTTCTTCACTCACAGGTAGTACAGTTGCTATGCCTAAAATTTATAATGACCAATTGTCACTGTATCATGGTGTTATATAGTAAAGACTCTGTGGAATTACGGAATTACGCTTATGTAGGGATCTAAATCATTGAGATTATAATAGAAATATAGTATAATCTTAAAAAAGATTATCAACGGAGGTCGTGACATGAGCCGGTATGCAGACCAGATTATTTGTGTAGTTAGAGAACTGAAGAATGATATTAACCATCGTTTGGAAACTGATGAGCAGTATAAAACGATGGGACTTCCAATGGAGGAAGTAGATGCGATAACTCGTGAAGCATTCAAGCATTGCGCAGTAAGGTTTTCAGTTACCGAAAGCACCGTGAGAAATAAGTGTACTCGTCAAATGAATATTGACACCGCGACTTTTTATCAATTAGTGAAAGATTTTGTTGTAGATAAAGATCAAACGCTTGTGGAGAAGATGGTGACATATTGCCCGAGTGGTGACTCTGAGGCTTATATTCGTAGCATAATGAAACGCATATAAATACGGAATTACGCTTTTATAGTTTTATTTGGAAAGCACTCACCTATTATTTTGGTGGGTGCTTTTTGTTATATATTCAACCCTATATCTTGTCAGTGCATTTTCAAAACCACATCCTATTTCCACACATTCTGATAATTATACCGTACTAACAGAAATATGGAGGTATGGATATGCTATCAGATTACAACGCATTGTTTGAAAGAGCTTTTGATGTGCTCAACAAGGTTTACTTTGGGGGTACACTGCCCCAACCCGTAATTACAATCCAGTCTAGCCCAAAAGCCTATGGGTATATCACGGAGGATAAAGTATGGACAGACAAGCAGAAATCCTATCATGAAATCAATATCAGTGCGGAGCATTTAACAAGACCACTGCCACAAGTACTGGCAACCCTGCAACATGAGCTGTGCCACCTGTATGCTATGGTGAATACCATTGATGACACCAGCAAGGGAGGGCGGTATCATAATAAGAAGTTTAAAGCCATTGCAGAAGCAAGAGGACTACAGATTGACTATGTGCCGTACATAGGGTACTCCAAAACAACCCCAACGGCTGACTTTGTAGAAACACTAAAGCAATATGGTTTATTAGATCACACAATAGACTATTGCAGAGGTACACTTCCCTACCCTGTTACCGACAATACTGGCGATCACAGTACCAACGGAAATAGTTTGTCGTTGCCCAAGAAAAAATCCAGTACACGGAAATATGTTTGCTCTAGCTGTGGTATCTCTGTTCGTGCAACCAAAGATGTCAACATTGCTTGTATGGATTGCGATAACGTAATGAGTAAAATTGATTAGCTAAAAAACCTGCTCTAAAAGGAATATAAGTAGTCCAATGAAACAGTGTAGCAAAATATGCTCTATTATCAATAAACAGCTCTATTGGTACAGTTTTTGTATAATATCAGGGATTTGATAGGGTTATATAAAACGCTCTGTTAGGGTGTAGCTTATTGTTGCAGTACAGATTTTGTGGTTTGCTTCATTGGATAGACTAGTTGAGAGAGGATAAAACAAATGAAAGTAGGGTATATTCGTGTATCAACAGCAGATCAAAACACAGCTAGACAAGAAGAAATCATGCGCCAACTAGGAGTAGAAAAGGTTTATGTTGAAAAGGTAAGTGGAAAGGATACCAATAGACCGGAGTTGCAGGCTATGATCGACTTCTTGCGTGAGGGGGATACTTTAGTTGTAGAAAGCTACTCTAGGCTGGCACGTTCTACAAAAGATCTATTAGCATTGGTGGAGCAACTGGAAAGCAAACGTGTCCAGTTTATCAGTGAGAAAGAAAATATAGACACCTCTACACCACAAGGCAAGCTTATGTTAACCATCTTTGCAGGGCTGGCACAGTTTGAGCGAGAGTGTATGCTGCAGCGACAGCGTGAGGGCATTGAGATAGCGAAACTGCAAGGTAAATACAAGGGTAGACCAGCGAAACAGCTAGATAACTTTGAGGAGCTTTATCATGCTTGCTGTAAGAAAGAACTCAGCATAAGTAAAGCTAGTACACAATTGGGGGTGTCACGCTCTACATTTTATCGCAAGATAAAGGAATATGAGGACAACGATATTATTCATGTTTATTAGCATGGCGAATAATTAAGAAATGCCTTACCGCTATACAGTGTAGTAAAAACTGTATACAGTAAGGCATTTCCTACAGTAGAGTAAAATATCTAGTGATTCGCAATATTTATTCAAACCACAAAATTCCGTTTCAACTGTTGATAAAAATAGGGGTTACAGTGGGTCATATTTTGCTATACAGTGGGGTGCAAAAAAGTGATTTTTCAATTTCTGAAAAATAATTTAGTGAGTAAGGGATTGAAAAAGTCAAGCCATATACTTGGTATGTGGGTGGATACATAAAGATTGGGGGTATTCAAGTGAAAAAAAAGTGATGCAAATAGAGGTTTCTTGTAACAGTAATAACTTGATACTATCATAGACTAAAATAACAATCAGTAAAATCTCAAAATTTGCAATTGTGTTTGAAAAGCATATACAAGTATTTAAACTTGTAACTATAAGGGTCATAAGAGATAACAATTAAAGAAAGGTTGTGTAACATTGTTTAGTCAATACGGAAGAGATAATACATATAGGGATATGGACAAGATCAAACTATTAGAGGAAAATAGACGTTTACTGGAGGACAAGAAGCTTTTACTTAAAAGAGTAGAGGAGCTCAAAAAGGAAATTGAGGTCTTAGAGCAGCATATAGCTGCAAACAAAATCTCTAAATGGGCAAAACAATCAATTCATCAGATGCGGATAGCCAATGGCTATGTTAAGCCTGCATATAAGGAAGAAGCGAATCCACGCAAAATCATGGAGTTAATCCAACTCTTTGGGATTACTACAATTGAGGGTTTAGCAAAACACTGTAATGTCAGCACTGCTACAATACGCAGGAGGTTAAAAGACATGAAGATTAATCTCAAAGACTATCAGTTTGATAGCAACATTACACTCAACCTTTAAATAGAATGATAAGCAGCAGGCTCTCCCCTGCTGCTTATTTTTTTGTTTTCTACACATGATGATATTACAATATATACTCCCCTTAGTACTCGAATTTGAAGATCTAGTAATTAAAGGACTAATATATAGCCTCGAAATAGAGCTATGTTAATTACCATGCCATATAAAACACAACATCTCTCTGGGATAAACATGGAGATATCAGCAGCTATAGCTTTATATATACAATAAAATTAGATAGTTGAATACTTGAATTATAGTGTTAAATACAAATATGATAGTTGGTTCGTACATACAAACATCTACCCTGCTCATGTCAATTAATAAGATATTTAATTAAAAAAAGTAAGCCTTGCATAATTTTACATATAGCGTTATACTATAAAAGAATTACTAAATATTTCCTCATATAATGTCGTTTACTTGTTGATTGATACAAAATGCAAATTGTGCGTCAACCTTTTGGTGATTTGATGCGTATATAGAGTAAGAGAATAAAACATCGAGGTGCCATATGACAGATGAGCAATTGGGTAAGATCATTCAAAAAGCCAAACAGGGCAAACAGACAGCAATTACCGATCTATATGAGCAAACTAAAGACTATGCCTATTTTGTAGCTCAGCAATATGTAGAAGCAAATGACATTGGTGATGTATTGCAGGAGTCTTATCTTTCTGTTTTTCAAAGCTTATATACCTTTGACAATAGCAAAGAGCTTAAGCCATGGTTGCATACCATCGTGAGGAATAAAGCCCTTGATCATCTACGCAAGCATAATCGAGTGAAGTTCACTCCCATTGAAGAAATTGAAGATTTAGAAGATTTTGATGCAACCATGCCCAATGAACTATTGGAGCAAGCAGACAAGCGCAGTGATATTCTTACTATCATTGAGAGTTTACCTGTAGGTCAAAAAACAGTGGTAAGGCTCTTTTACTTGGATGACCTCACCATATCAGAAATCTCTGAAGCACTTGATGTTAGTATTGGTACAGTAAAGAAGCAATTGTATACAGCTAGAAGGACGATTAGAGAAAAGGTACTGTTGGAGGAAAGCAGGGGGAACAAACTCTACACTGCTGCACCTATTCCCTTCCTCAAGCAGTTGTTTCAGATGGAGATGGAAAATGGTCTACATACAATCCCTGCGGAGATGTCAAAGCAGGTATTGGCTGGTACATTACAGGGCTTGGGAATTACAGGGAGCTCAATAATAGGAGGAGTGGGAATCATGGCATTATCAGCTACAACCAAAACGGTGCTTGCAACAGCAGGAGCAATAGCAATAGTTGCAGGGGTAAGTATTCCGATTTATAACAACTATCAGCAGAAGCAAATCCAACAGGCTTATGCGGAGCAGCAAGAAGAAGAAGCGAAACAGGCAGAGGAAAAGGCCGAAGCTGAAGCACCGACCCAACATATCCTTGATGCAAATGGTAATCTAATAGCTGGTGTAAAGCTAGATCCGAATAGTTTTACACAAGAGCAACTTGAAATGTATGAAAAACATAGGAAAGAGTTAGATAAAGAGTTTGAGAAACAACTAGAGGATTTACAGAAGCAATTTGATCAAGCGCAAGCTAACAAGGGTAGCGGCAATAACAGTGATGGGCAACCAAAGACAGAGAAGCCAGCAGACGGAATCACAGGCGGATCGGGTGGAGTAATACCAGCATTTGATAATGGAAATCAAGGTTTCGGGGGAGACAAGGTGCAAGGCGGCTCTGGGAGCACAATAGATAATGACACGAAATGGGGCTAAACACAAGAGTTTATTTGATGGTTTGATTACATAAACACAAGGCACTCAATGATTGGAGGATAAGGACTCATGGCATTACCAACTACAACCAAAAAAGTGATGACCACAGCAGGTGTGATAGCTTTAATTATAAGTATAGGCATACCTGCCTATACTAACTATCAGAAAGAAAAGGTACAACAAACACTTCTAGCTCAGCAACAAGAAGAAGAGAAACAGGCTGAAGCGTCGTCTCATGCAGAGTCAGAAGCGCCAATTGAAAATGGTACCGATGCAAATAGCAACTCAACTGCTGGTATATACATTGGTCGTTCTGGTGGTAGTTTAACTCCGGAGCAAGAGAGAGAATATGAAAAAGCTAAGCAAGAGATCGCACAACAACTAGAGGATTTACAGAAACAATATGACAAGGCGCAAGCTAACAAGGGTTCCAGCAGTACTGCACCGGATGTGAAGGTACAACCACCCAAAACAGAGAAGCCAGCAGATGGCATCACAGGCGGATCGGGTGGAGTAATACCAGCATTTGATCCTAATAACAAAGGCACAGGAGTAGTCGAGGGAGCAGGCGGCTCTGGGACGAGTGACCATACAAAGGTTAAGTGGGACTAAACACAAGAGTTTATTTGATGGTTTGATTACATAAAGAGTACAGTTTAACAGCTGTACTCTTTTTTATTGCTTATATGGCTTCGACATCTACCCTATCTTTGCAGCAAAATCTCCTTACATATCGTCAATAGCCATGTTACAACCCCAGCGTTATAGTATTGGTGCAATAAGTAATACTATATAAAGGATGGTAACAAGGATGAAGTATTTAGTTAACAGGGTTGACTTAGGTAAGCGCACAATGGGGTATGAAATCTATGTAGGAGAAACTAAGGAGTTTATAGGTCTTACGTCGAAGCAGATCAAGGACGGCATTGGTGTGGGTATTGCCGTCAAAGGCTTTGTCTTAAATGCAGATGGTGATTTGGTGTTGGATAGTGAGGGTTTTAAAACCAACAACATAATGGTTAAGACAGGCATAGGCAGCCTAAACCCCTTACATAAAACAGACTGCGTGGCCAGTGCCTTTTATGTAGTGGTGAGGGTCTGTAAGGAGCCACAAGGGACTGTTTATGAGGTAGTTAATAGCAGATATGGTAGGACTGAAATAACAGAAGCCAAACTAAAGGCATTGCTGGAGCTAGGGGCAATACAGGGTGGTGCATATCTTGACCATAAGGGGAAGGTTGTTGTCTGTGATGGAGTGGAAATTGTGGAGGCAGCAGAATGAACTTCCTCTACTTTTATCTAGGCTTCTCTACAGCTGGGTATATAGTGCTGATTGTTTTACTGTATAAGTTTCTGGGGTTAATGAAGGACTTCTATCACCTACTAAAAGAAGAGCTAAAGAAGCTGTAAGCATCAAAAGAGCCTGACCTTTCTAAGGGGGTAGGCTCTTTTATTATGTCATAAGTTTAACTGTGAAAGACCAAAGCAGTATGGATATTTCAAGATCAATGCTGTAATAATGGTAGCGAATTCCTATTGTTTTATCAGCTTGAAATTAAGCGATGTATAGCGTTGTATGAAGCGTGGATTTGATAGATAGATAAGATATATGAAATGAGGTGATAGTTATGGACAGAAAGCCAGCAGAAAAAATCATGATTGTATCAGGTAATAGGCAGATCTACGATACTTGGTGCAATAAGTTTGTACTGGAGGTCAATACCTCGTGGCGAGCCACGAGAGAGCAAGATGCACGGTTAATCAATCGACTGTACTGTGTTTATTTAGAGTACATTCAAGAGATCATGGATCACAACAATGGAGAATATTAAAATGCTGGAGGATGAAAAGATGTCTACACTACACATCGATTATACTGAGAAAGATAGTCATGGAAAGATACTAGGAGACTTTAGAATTGCTATTAATATGGTAGCAAACGATGCGGTAAGCCAGAACACAAATCGCAAGATTGCCGAAGAAGCGTGCCTGGCTGCTGCGGATGCCATCCGTACAATCAACGACATTGAAATGCTTTAGGAGGAGATCGCCATGGCACGAAATAATAAGCTTATCAGAGCCCTACATCAAGGTAATTTTATATATCTTTACTTTGGTAATGGTTCTTTAATTGGTCAATTTTGTTTGGAGAGATACGCTGATATGCAGGATAACAATCAGCTTCTCAGTGATATAATTAGTGCTTATGAAAAGTACTTAAAATCACTTAATAGTTAATTTACATATATATGAGTAAGAAAGCGAGCTGTAATAGGCTCGCTTTTTTTCTGTGTACATTTAGGTTTGTAGGTAGCAGGTATTTTGTATGCCTTTTATAGGCTAGTTAAGTGAGTAGGTATATCTCTTAGCTCTGGTACTTTGTAGTTTATTAGATAGTTTTTAATGCTTTTTTGAGACTAGTTGAGAGGAAAAAATACTCTTACTTTATGGGTGAATTAATCTAGCTCGTGTCAGAATGGTAGAATATGATCAATCCGGCAATGTGGCGGCAGATTAGGATGGTTCGTTAAAGGCGAAAAGGATATTTTCAGGTTTATATATATCGAAAGGGTGGAACTAGACCACAACAAACCCAGAGGGGGTTTCTAGCAATTTTGAAGGTTGATTAAGTAAATAAGGTTCTAGGGATTGGGGCTGGTTTAATGGGGTTCCAAGGGGTTAATAGGATATGGAAGATTAATATGGGAAATCGAGGTGAATAATTGCTAACAAATTATGAAACCAGTAGAATCGGATATTATTTGAGAATATTAACCAGTTGACCTAAAAAGTTATCAATGCGGAAGGTTTTCGAGAAATTTCAAGTGAAATGGGGGGGTTAGGGGCTTTAAAATTATATTTTGAAAAATACAAGTATCAAGGAAATTGAAAAAAAAACACAATCGTGCTGCTTGTAATAGACTAGTTGATTTTCACGGTTTATTCACTTTGCTAAGATTTTGGAAATTTTAAAAGGCAATGGCTGTATGCATAATTTAAAATCTATGAGTAATTAAAATGTGTACACGAAAATTGTGTTTGCTGTAGAAAAATCGACTTGGTATGTTATAATAAAGACGATTAAACATAAGGAGACTTACGATGGATAAAATTATATTGGCAGAGCATCTGACGAATAGATTCATAAATTATTATATTATTAAATGGATTTGGCTTAGATATGATAAAAATGTTAATGATTTATATTTAACCTTTTTCCCTGATAAGGATAAAAAGAAAGGAAACCGTACGCTTTATGATAGGATACTTAGATTAGACGAATTTGATCTACAAGACAAGGTTAAGGAACTACCTCAGTTAACAGGCTTGCACCTAGACTATTTTTTAGGTACGAGGGCTTTAAAAGTAGAGGGGCTCTTAGTTAAAGATTGGGAATATTACATACAGTTGAGAGAAAAAGATAGAAAGAAAGAAAAATCACTAGAACAGGAAGATGCTAAAAATAAAATCGAGGTCGCTCTGCTACATCTATGTCATAAAAATAAAGATAATCAAACGCAATCATTTAAGATAATTTCTGAATTTATAAAAACAGGCAATAAAGTTGATAATGATACAATAGAAAGTAAAATGAACAAGATAGAAAAACTTGTTGGAGAGTTTACGAGAAGTGGGCTATTTTCAATGGGTTTAGATCAACTTAAAGAATACGAATTGTGCATAAAAAAACATTTATCAGAAGTACAAGCAACAATAATACTGCGCAATTTCAAATAATGCTTTTTTTAAAAAAAAATTCAGTAAATTAAAGCAGCATGTATTGGTTACATGCTTATTAATGTATAGAATTATAAGCACAATGATGTAAAAAAACATCAAAAACAAGCATTTAGGCTTTGCTTAAATGCTTGTTTTTTATATGCTATGATAAAGACATACTTAATAAGTGGCTCGAGACGCTTTGTAGTAAATACAATATTAAAGAGGACTTAGACATGAAAATGCGGGAGTATAAGCAGGAACTAACAGAGGTTTATTCTAACGGTGAAAATAGGATTTTAGCGGTAAAGCTATGCTATCCAGATAATACATACCAATATAGGTTACATATCTGCAAGGGAGATGCGATGATTAGCCAGTATGTGATGGTAGATCCAGTTGGATTTAAGGAGATAGAACAGCTTAAATCTTATGTTAAGCTGCCACAGCCTGCAATACTAGCCATCCAGAGTGCACTGACAACAAAAGAGCTTAAAGAGGTGTATACTGCGTTGACACCGGGTTTGCAAAAGGATGGCGATACATGGAGCTATTATGTTGGTGGTATGTACTTAAATAAAAAAGGCGAATCGTTGATGCAGGATCATTTTGCAGAGTTGCCGAGTATAGCAGGATCACAAGCTGAGGCGGTGGGAGTAATAGCCGACTACATGGGAGACAAGCCTACACGCCAACTGGTTATCTTATGGGCACTATCGGCAGTATTGTGTGGTAGGTTGGGTAAAAATTTCCTGCTAGCTTTGGTTGGGACAAGTTCTACCGGAAAGACCACTGCACTCAAAGTTGCACAAAGCCTATTTTGCCAGCCGGATTATAAGCGTGCAAGCAAAACATGGGCAAGCACGCTCAATGCTTTGCTTAAATCCTTGGATGATATTTATGGATTTCCAATGATCTTTGACGATACTCAATTGGCAACACGAATCAAGAGCTTTTCATCCGCAATTTATGAGCTGTATAATGGCTACAGTATTGAGAGGCTGAGCTCTAAACACACCTTACAGCCTCAAAGTTTATGGAATACCTCTATAGGTATTACCGCAGAGCGTAGTTTGCTGGATACCTGTCAAGATCATGGAGTTTTACCAAGGCTTTTAGAAATCAGTGTGACAGGAGATCAATTATTTGACAATGCAGCTCATGCCAACGAGATTCAGAGCCAAATTAAGTCACAATATGGCACATTAGGCACAGTTTTTGCTCGATATATATTGGAGATTAATGATCGTAAGCTAACAGAGCTCTATGGTATAGAGGTTGAGCGCATTCGATCGGAGAACCCTGATACAGATGGTATTCAAAGCAGGTGTATGGAAAGCGTGGCGTTGATTAGCCTAACTGCTAAACTGGCGTCTGAAGCGTTAGCTCTCAATTTTGACAGAGGGGCAGTGGAGACGTTGATGGTGTCTGCGTACCAGCTTCAAGCAAAGCGTTTGGTTTATCGTATTCCAACCGTTGAAAATATTATGGAGGAATTTTCACCTTTCCTTGAGGGTGCATTGGAATCAGGGGGATATTTATTAGTGCGAAACAATGAAATGCGGGAATTCTTACAAAACTGTCGGAATAGGTTTAACAGAATAAAGGATGTCGAGATAAAACAAATCTTGGAGGATGCTGAGATTCTCATAAAAGAAAACGGCGTTTTCTCAAACACCCATACACTCCATAGTGAAGGACTTCGGGGTTATAAAGTAAAGGGGGGAAAATGGATTGCTTAAGTTAAAAAACTATCCATGTTTGTTTACTCGTATTGGTGCAAAAAACGGTTTGTGTGGCCAAATTATAGCGGACAGCTTATGGCGGGAGGGTATTGATACTTATATAGAGCCATTTGGGGGAAGCTTTGGAGTGGGGCGCTTATCTGCCCCATTTCCTAAAGAGATTTACTCGGATATTGATTATATGCCGTTCACGGCAGTAAGCATGTTTGCTAAATATGGGACAAGCATTCTGTTATACATTCTGGAGCATATGGACTATACTGAAGCAACTTTTAAAAGACTCCGATCTGACATGGAGCAATCGGAGGCAAGCTTTAAAGAATATGGTAAGCACACAATTTTAGATGAAATACAACGTGGTGCAACCGCTCTAGCACTAAGTCATCTTTCGTTAAATGGAAATTTTAAATACTACCGAAATGACCTTACACCACTTCTATTTGAAAAGCAAATAAGCGCTAGGTTGTATCTGGTGGAGCGGTTTGAGGGACTGACCTGTCTACATATGGATGCTTTCGAGCTAATTAAGAAACACAAGGATGATAAGAGTGTGATGCTCATGTTAGATCCTCCCTACCCCAAGGAGAAAAATAACAGTATGAGGACAACAAACAAGCTTTATAAGCATGATATGGTTACACCGGAGGGGCATTTGGAACTGCTTAACCTTGTGGCCAACAGTCAAGCAAAAGTACTCATATGCTCCTACCGTACAGATCTTTACGATGATTTTTTTGCTGATAAACCGTGGTACTCTTACGACATTTGTCATACTAAAAAAAGCTCGTTTGTAGGGAAAGTTGGTCATAAGAAGCCAGATGCAATTGAGACGATTTACACCAATTATATTGTTGGTGGAGATAGCGGCTTCGGTATGGTGGCAGATGGGAGGTATACCGCATGAAAAAAGGGGTAAAAGGTATATCGAAAAATCTTCAAGCCTTAACAGTGCAAGAGGTTTCAACGCTGCTTAAAATTACTCGGCACACCTTGTATGAACTGATTAATTCTGGGGAGCTAGAGGGGTTTAAATGCGGCAAAAGCTATCGTATAACAGAGGAGGCTCTGGAAAATTTTATTACCAAAAATAAGATCGCATAACCGTTATATCGTCATATTGACTGCAATAAAGTTAGGCGTTACAATTCAAGCTCAAAAAAAGCAGAAGCTGCTCTGGCAGCTTCTGCTTATAAAGGAAGGTAGGGAAATAAGATGTCGAAAAAATCTAAAGCAAACGGCGAAGGACATATTGGAAAACGTGCAAATGGAAAGTACTATGGGCAAATTTCGTATGGACGTGGTGCAGATGGGAAACTTATTAGAAAAACTGTATATGCTGATAGCCATGAAGAATGCCGTAAATTGCTAAATGAGCTGATTCACGAGCGTGATAAGGGGTATTTACCAGTTAAACAGGGAAAGATTACGGTTGGGGAGTTAGCTCTTCATTACTACCTACATATCAAAGCACATAAGGCAAGTGCGGAGGATAAGAAACCCGGAATTTCTAATAGTACATGGAATTGGTATATAGACATGACTAACTGGTATATCATCCCGAAGCTGAATATTCCAATTGGAAACTTCAATAAGGGGAAGGCGCAAGCTTTTTTTGATGACTTGGCAGAAATGGGGCTTTCCGTTTCAACCATTAAGGGCATTCAGCGCACGCTCAATCCAGTTATGAAGTATGCTATTGAGCAAAATTATATACGACTCAATCCCCTACAATCTGTCCTCATGGGGGATAGTGAAAGCGAGGGTGAGGATAAGGAAATGTTTATTGAGAAGGAAGATTTAAGCTTCATCATTGAAAAACTCAATGAATACTCGATGCAGGGGAAATATAGTGATTTGAGGGACATTATTCTTACTTGCACCTATACTGGAATGAGAATTGGCGAAGTTTTGGGGTTAAGGGTAAGGGATATAGATTTAGAAAACAATACAGTTAAGATTTGTCAGCAATCTAAGAAATTTCAAGACCGAAACACCGATGGCAAGGTAAAATGCTATAGCAATGGGGCAGGTACATTGAAAACTAAAGAAAGTAAGCGCGAGCTGCCCATCAGCGAGGTGTGGCGCACGGTGCTTGAGCGAAGGCTACAAACGCTAAAAGGTTTAGGTAAGCCTGAATTACTAAAGCCAGATGCTTTCATTTTCTGCAATCAGAAGGGGCAGATGCGTACATACAGTGGTACTCGCTCTATCTATATAAGATTTATGCAGCGCATTGGTTTTGGAGACAAGGGATATACGCTGCATTCATTTCGACACTCCTTTATTTCCCATGCAAGGGCTGCGGGGATGGCGAAAGACGCTGTGACAAGGTATGTAGGGCATTCCAGCTCAAAGGTTACAGATGAGATTTACAGACATCTTACACTAGAGGAGAAAAAAGCAATCACTGGGGGGATTGATAGGGCATTTGGTGCGATGGTTTAACTGCAAATTTACTGCACGGTTTACTGCAACCGTATCCGATAGAATCTGCCCGAAGAAGCCTAAAGTCACCTTTAGGGTATTTCGGGCGGATATTTTAAAGAAAAATATCTTTTATCAGAAATATTTAATTAGTAAAGGGGGAAACATTATACAGGTATGCTATCATTCATATATGAAACGATTTTAATGACGAAAAAAGGCTTGACAAAAAATATCGAGTATGATATATTATAAAAGCTGTTGAGAGTGCTGGTGTAGCTCAGCTGGTAGAGCAGCTGATTTGTAATCAGCAGGTCGGGGGTTCGAATCCGTCCACCAGCTCCAATTAAGCGAATAACAATATATGGGAGATTTCCCGAGTGGCCAAAGGGGGCAGACTGTAAATCTGTTGCTTTATAGCTTCGGTGGTCCGAATCCACCATCTCCCACCAATAAATTTAATCATTTCACAAAAAAGCCTATGTAAATAGGCTTTTTTGTGGTATATACGCGGCATGAATACTCTCACAAGTCTTAACAGATGCTGTTACATCTTTAAGGCGCAAGCCTAGATGACGTTTGGCGACGACATTCTGGCTGTGGGAGGATTTTTTATACCTCTTAAAAAATAATTTACCACACAACTGGAAATAAATATAGTGAGATATTTGAGGAGAAAATATGAAAATAGAACGCTATATAAAGAACTTAAATATCAAAAGGTATTTAAAAACGGTGATTTGGCTTGTAATAATCTACGTATGCTTCCTTAGATATCATCATGTAATATATGCTTATGATTCCTCTCCTATATACGAAGCTGATACGGTAAAAATATATAAAACAGGAGATTTAATCAGCACTATAACCGATACGGATGTACTCATTGATAGAAATGACTCAAATATTGTATGGATGGTAAAACCTTGGGATATTAAAATATGGACCCATCCAGGAGAAACCATTTATAGGGTTACCTTTGTGAAAGAAGGAAAAGTGATCGATACAATCGAAGTGGTTAAGCTATCTGAAAAAAATGTAGATGATAATTGGTATACACTGAAGGGAGAATCTATCGTTTTGAAAAGTGGATTCCGTTATTTTTGGCATAATCCATTCGGAGATAGGCTAGTCGATTATATTTCCGAGAAATTGTAATTCTGACCTACGTAAAGGCCAAATGGCGATACTTCATATCCATTGCTTCTAAGAGACCGCAGATTTGGAGATGCTGTAAATAATTGTTTTCGCATATAACAACTGAAGAAAAAAGGGCTGGTGAAATAGCACTCCCCCCACAAGCAATCGATTATAAGGGGGATGGGTTATGGTTTTTACAGAGCCGTATCCCTTTGGTTGTGGGCACCAATATTTGATTAGCAAAATCCGCAAGGCGGCTGTCTGAGACGGCTTCCTTGCGGATTGTTATTTTGCTTAAGTTTCTTTATGCATGCTTTTTGGGGGCTAGGGTTTGGGATTTGTTTTCTTTGCGCCGCTTGATTAAGGTGGCGATTAGCACAATTAAGGGCAGCCCGATCTGGAGAAAGGGCAGTGTCATGGTGTATATGGTTATATTCTCCATCATCTCCATCGTACTAGCAAAAGCCCAGCCCGAAATCGCTACCATCAAAGCCACAGAGGTAGCTGCAAATGTGCGGTGGTTTGGGGCGTGAAACATACGAGAGAGCCCCTTACAGACACAATAGAGGCATACGCTGATTTTGACAAGGCCGGATATAATAAAATTGCCCGATACCAGTACTTCGATACGGTTGATAAACTCTCGGATATTGATAAACCCTACTGCCGAATAGGAAGGGAAGTATAGGGCATGGGCTGTAGGAAGACCGAGCACTAAAATATTACGCAGCATGGCGATTACCAGTAAAGTGCCGCCTATCAGAAGGGCTTGAAGATATGCCTTGTAGGGGCTTTCTTCCTTTGGAAGGCAGGGCATGAGCACTGTGAATAGCACGACCTCTCCAAAAGGAAAGGAGACGGAATAGATTGAGCAGGAAAGGATCTTACTAAAGCTCACTGAAAGTATGGGCTTAATATGGGAGATATCCATTTTGTTGATGGTCATAAGCACAGTAGCTAGGATTGTGATTATTACTAGTGGGCCTACCAAATTTGCTCCTCGCCCTATGATGCCGATCCCCACCTTGATGACTTGGTATGCCAATAGCCCCATGATAATGGCGACGATATACTGGGGAGTCTCGAGGAAGGATACGGTCTGTATAAACTCGGTAAAGTTGCGGATGACCAGAGCCCCTAGCATCAAGGAAAAACAGGTGAAGATAAAGGTTATTATAAATCCTCCGATATTACCAAGGGCCAGATAAGCCATTTCATAGAAGTTTTTGCCTGGGTAGAGAGTGGCCAGCTTGGCAAACATATAGTAGAATGGCACCATGATGATCATTGCTACAATGATGGCAATCCAGCTATCCTGCTCGGCGACGGTGCTGCCTCCCATGACCAAGGAGCTCCCTAGTATATACAAAATTATGGTAGATCTCATTTGAGATAAAGTAATTTTTTTCATAGATCGTCTCCTTTATCATTTCGTCAAAAACAGGAAGTCAAATCCTCTTAACATTAGAGCAGTCATGGTGGGGAACTTAAGCTCAAGGAGTATGCTAAACTGGAGTGCACAGGTAATTGCCAGAAAAATCATATTAATTGCAAATAGCCAGTATTTTTTGAGCTTAAATAAAGGCAGTAAATCTGAAAAAAAGATGATGATATACCATGCTCCAAATAGAATTAGAAAGAACATTACTTGCCTCCTATCCTGAGTGACTTGTAAATCGCGCCGCTGCTCTTGATATTGGTGCTGGATTTAACGCTTACCGGCAGGGTGAGGAAGATTTCATCCCAATTATCTTTATACTGCTCCCAGAGCTTTGGTTGAGTTCGGTGGATTATGCTGCCAAAGCCAAATATATCAACACCATAATTCTGCTGAACTTTTTTAACAACTTTGCTGACTCTCTGCTCAATATATTGATTGATTAATTCACAGGAGCTCTCAAGGGCCATGTCGCCATATGGTGTAAATTGCTCAATGTTGACATCAGTGGAGATTAAGATCTCCATGCTTAGCTTGCCATCCTTTAGCACTGGGGTGACTTTGGTTTTATTCTTGGTGATTTCAGCTGTCATATAGTTATCTCGTATACGATCGAGGGGTATTGATAACGCTCCGCCTTTGATCTGGTCGTTGGCAAAGAGGCAGCTTTTCGTATCTTCTTGATCCATAAACCCTAGAAGCTTGTCTTCTTTAAATACCGCTACACCATTAAGGCGAAAGGTGGTTTCGCCCTTGTGTAGCGAAATTACATCAACCGCCGGTAGCATCAGAGAAACTCCCTTAGACTTTAGTACATTATGGATCTGATATGCTTCTCTTTTTTTGGATTCAAATAATACGTCTTCATTTTGATCAAGGGAGGTATCGATCTCATACCCCACAATTTGTTCCAATATAGGTTTTTGGAATAAGATTTCTTTGGCGGTTTTTTCTTTCGAAACTATGAAATCAATCGTCATGCGCACTTCCGCATCTCTCATAATCATATCGAGGATCGGGAGGAAGCCTTCTCTGGCTATATCTTCACTGAGCACCACAATCTTGCAGTGGCCGAAGTAGAGCTTTTTGGAGGATACAGAAACCATTTTACGAAATGCGTCGAGCACGGAATTTCCATCGCCTTCTACAAAGGATATGGGAGTGTTGGCCTCTTTGGTATCAGCAGTGGCGCTAATCAGCTCCGCGGTGATGTGGTACTTTTTGCCGTCCTCTCCTTTATCGATTGCGATGGAAGACACATTGGCCTGTTCGTTGATTTCGGTATAGTTCCAGCAGCCGCTAAGCAGCCACATGCCGATCAGTAATAGGATTATTTTGTAAGGTTTTTTCATGTTTTTCATGCTTTACCCCCTTTTCCGGGGCTTCTGACCCGATCGTTTATTACGTAGTTTGGCCGGTACTTCATAAACCACCAAGGCATACGAATAATGCTATCTTGCGCTTTATGCTCATATGCAGTCAAAAACTGTGAAGCATAGACGACACCAAAGGACTTGATGCTTAACATCTGGATTAAGATTGCAATGCTACCAAAGAAATACCCATACAGACCTAAAATTGAGGACAATATCAGCAGGAAGTATCGCATGCCGATCATTGCTCCCTTAATAGAGGGGTTGGTAAGGCCTGTAATGGCGGTGACGGCTACCACGATAACCATGGGAGCGCTGATAAAATTGGCTTCTACCGCTGCTTGCCCGATTACCAGAGCACCGACTACGCTCAGGGCTTGACCAACATTGGCGGGCATGCGGATACCGGTTTCTCGGATAAACTCAAAGAGCAGCAGCATCAATAAGCACTCTACCACGGTAGGGAGTGGTACGTCGTGTCGTGATTTTGCAATGTTGAGGGCAAGTGCTGTAGGGATCATCTCTCGATGGTAAGTGGTAAGGGCTATATAGATGGCCGGCACGCTGACCGATATAAAAAATGATAGGATTTTGAGCATTCTATCGAAGGATGCAAAATAGTAATTAAGATAATAGTCGTCGCCTGACTGGAAGTTTTCAATCAACAGGAATGGGACTGTGAGCACTACGGGAGAACCATCCACAAACAAGGCGATTCTTCCCTCTAATAGCTTGGCTGCAAGCACGTCGGGTTTTTCTGTAATACCGACGGTTTTAAAAGGGCTTAAGGGATGATCTTTGATCTGCTCAGTGATATAGTTAGAGTCGAGCACGCCATCCATATCGATCCTTTTAAGGCGGCGCTTTAATTCCCGCAGGATTTTTTTATCGGTCAAGCTTTCGAGGTAGCACAGGCAGGTCTGCGTATTGCTGCGAGTACCAAAGCTCATAAACTCTACCTTAAGATCACTGGTGCGCAGCTTCCTGCGTATGAGCGATAGATTTACCAAGAGACACTCGGTGAAGCCCTCTCTAGGGCCTCTCAAGGATTTTTCGGTGTCGGGCTCCGCGACGGCGCGTATCTGGAAGCCCTTGGTGTTGATGATCAAGGCGCCCTCTGCCCCTTCGACGAGGAGCACGGTATCTCCGTACAATATCCCGTCTACTATATGCTGGATCGAAACGGTCTGCTCGACAGCGTTAGAGGTCAGCACCTGTGTGCGAATAGTCTCCAAAAGATCCTTCCCCTGTGGGAGCTGCTGTGCAGTTAAATAGGAACGGATGACATAATCGTTGATGATATCATTTTTTACCATACCATCAATGAAGAAGATACAGCACTTGAGCCCGTTTGACTGGTTAAGCAAATCTCTTGAAACCAAAGTCTGATCATTTAGAAAGATGTTAAAGATCATTTGTTTGTTTTCGTCAAGACTTTTGGAAAAGCTAAGGGCACTAAAGTCCTTTTTTCCGAGACTATCCGGTTGTAAAACTACTTGTTTTTTCTTTTTGTTCTTTCCCATCTTTCCCCCTGCTTTACAGATACTTTTTATTATTATGGACAATATACTCCCCCTCAATTCCTAAAAGGGTGCATTTATCCAGATTTTTTGCATGGAAAGGCACAGGCAAACCCAATAGGATTTGACAAATTGCTCTAGTCTGCATCTAGCTTATAATGCCCCAAACTTCTAATTTAATTACCCTGCCAAACAAAAGAGAGAACAAATCCACGCGCACTTGACATGAGCAGATGAATAAATTGCATGATTGTATTGGATGGGATGTATTTACACAAAAGTCAGATGTATTTTGAATGACAGCAGGGGGTAAGCCGCCAAAAGGCGGTCTAATTCACGAAATATTGCGCAATTATTTGTTGAAGTCTATAAAAATGAAAATATCTCTCAAAACCACTTTGCAAACTTCGATATTTGTGGTAAAATCTTATCATAAGATTTTTGTTTATAGCCAACAAAAGCATAGGTCGAGAAGTAACCTGATGGTACGCCATAGCGGGAGCTGGTAGCAGTTTGTATGGTAGATCTGTCGGGTATTTTTTAATGAAGGATTATTTTCACGCGATCCGGTGCATAATCTTGTAGGCTTGATGATAGGATGCTCATATTCCCTTTAGAAAGAAGGAGGACGCAAGGTGAATATCGCTTTAATCGCGCACAACTCAAAAAAAGAACTGATGGTCCAGTTTTGCATTGCATATAGTGGGATATTAAGTCAGCACAATATCTGTGCAACAGGGACTACAGGCAAGGTGGTAGCTGAAGCTACCGGCCTTAAGGTGTTTCGCTTTCTTTCGGGTGAGCAGGGAGGCGACCAGCAGATTGCTGCGCGTATCGCCTGCAATGAGATAGATCTTCTGATCTTCCTGCGTGACCCCATTACCATGAAACCCGGCGAGCCCGACGAAGCCAATCTGATCCGTCTGTGTGACGTGCACTCTATCCCGATGGCTACCAACATTGCCACCGCCGAGGCACTGATCCACGCCCTTGAGAAGGGTGACCTTGATTGGAGAAATATCGTGAATCCTAAGCGCTAGCAATTAGTGCGCTTTACTATAACTGCTGTCAAAACGGCAACCACGACTGTGGCTGCCGTTTTTTGTATTGGTCAGAATCCTCTGGGAGTAACCGCCGATTTGTAAAGTGCTTACAAACGCTGATGCCGCATGTTTTATCGGATCGCGAGGGGGTGTAAATCATCCTACTTTATACAGGTTGACGATCGCAGACATTGCCCTGATTAGAGTTTCTTAGAGAGGGCTGCCGTTAATATTAAGCGGCTTCTAAAGTGGGCAAGCTATAAGAATATCGTGAAAAAGTAATTGCTCTTGCTGCTTTGGTATGATAAAATTAAGGGATGAATTGGTCGCAGTAAGGATAGGCCTTGCTGCCCCAAAATAAACAAAGCCCCTAAGGGCGGAAATGGAGAAGCCATGGCTAATAAGATAAATTCGCTGCAAGGGACACAGGATCTACTCCCTGAAGCTACCCATAAGTGGCAGTATGTCGAGCGCACCGCCCTTGATGTGGCTAAGATGTATGGGTTTGGGGAGGTACGTACCCCCAATATTGAGTATACCGAGTTGTTCGTCCGCTCAGTGGGAGATACCACCGACGTAGTACAAAAGGAGATGTATACCTTTACCGATCGTGGGGAGCGACAGATTTCGCTGAAGCCCGAGGGTACGGCAGGAATTGTACGCGCCGCCATCGAGCACAATCTCTTGAGTGGTGCTCTACCCCAGAAGCTTAGCTATGTAACCCGTTGCTATCGAGCAGAGCGCCCTCAGCGTGGCAGATACAGGGAGTTTAATCAGTTTGGAGTGGAGCTCTTTGGCTCTGACTCCCCTACTGCCGATGTAGAGGTCATTATGCTGGCCGACAGCATTTTAGAGCAGTTGGAGGTCACAGATTATCAGCTGATGATCAACTCTATCGGTTGCCCTGTATGCCGCCCTCAGTATCAAGAGCGACTAAAGGCATATTTCACCGATAATAAGGATAATCTCTGCGAGACCTGCCTTGACCGACTGGATAAAAACCCTATGCGGATAATCGACTGTAAAAACCCTACCTGTCACGCTATAGCCAAGGATGCTCCTCGCATGGTTGGTAGTCTTTGTGAAGCGTGCAGCACCCACTTCGATGGAGTAAAGGCTAGGCTCGACGGCGCAGGGGTGAAGTATCAGCTTGATCCCAACATCGTAAGAGGGCTTGATTACTATACCAAGACGGTATTTGAGTTTATCACCCATACCAAAGACGGCGATCTAACTCTCTGCGGCGGCGGGCGTTATGATGGGCTCTTTGAAATGCTGGGGGGTGCCTCGGCTCCGGGTGTGGGATTTGCCATGGGCCTAGAGCGACTGATCATGACCATGGAAGACAACGGTTGCCCCTTCCCCGAGGTGGAGCCTTGCCAGCTGTATATTGCCCCAATGAGTGAGGCTGCCTCAGTCAAGGCCACCCGCTTGGTGTATGAGCTGCGCCGTGATGGCATCATCTGTGATCACGATACCGTAGGTCGTAGCCTCAAGGCGCAGATGCGCTATGCCAACAAGCTGGGTGCGGTATTTACTATGGTACTAGGCGACGACGAGCTGGCGGCAGGAGTGGCAAAGCTCAAGAAGATGTCGGACGGTACGATCATTGATATCAGGCTGGATGAGGATTTTGCTGGCAACTTCTCGATGATCGCCATTACCGAGAGCTTGGTTGATCTGGAGTCAAGGGCATAAGGCATACAGCGCTAACTGACAGGGATTTACCAAAATATAAAGCATAACAGACTTTTGAATGCGTAGTTTTGGCTAGACGAATATCGAGATGATAGATCTTAAACATAACAGGAGATGAAACGATGGGAAATCTAAAGCGTACGGCGTATTGTGGTGAAGTAAATGCCGAAATGCTGGGGCAGGAGATCACGGTTTGTGGCTGGGCTGCTCGCCAGCGAGATCTAGGCAATCTGATTTTTATAGATCTGAGGGATCGTAGTGGGATCTTGCAGCTGGCATTTGACGATGCCACCGACCGTGGGGTATTTGATACCGCATTTGGTGTCAGAACCGAATTTGTGTTGGGCGCTAAGGGTGTGCTACGCAGGAGAAGCTCGGTTAACCCCAATATCCCTACAGGAGAATATGAGCTGGCAGTAAGCGAGCTACATGTATTTGCCAAGAGCCAGACACCACCCTTTGAGCTAAGCGACAGAGTCAATGTGAGTGAGGAGCTTAGGCTGCGCTATCGTTATCTTGATCTGCGTAGAAGTGAGATGCAAGAAGCGATCATCGCTCGCCATCGCATTGTAAAGATCGTAAGAGATTACTTTGATCGCCACAATTTTGTAGAGATCGAAACTCCGATATTGATCAAATCCACCCCCGAGGGTGCGAGAGATTATCTGGTGCCATCAAGGGTGCATCCCGGTAAGTTTTATGCGCTGCCCCAGTCTCCCCAGCTCTATAAGCAGCTGAGTATGCTGGCAGGCTTTGATCGTTACCTACAGATCGCCCGATGCTTTAGAGATGAGGACCTAAGAGCTGATCGCCAGCCCGAATTTACGCAGATCGACCTAGAGATGTCTTTTGTAGATGAGATCGATGTACAGACCATCAATGAAGGGCTGATGCAGGAGATCTTCCAAAAGGTGCTGGGCCGTGAGCTAAAGCTACCTCTACCTCGCATCACCTATGCAGAGGCAATGGAACGCTACGGTTCTGATAAGCCTGACACAAGATTCGGTCTGGAACTGGTGCGCTTAGATGATCTACTCAAAGATACCGGCTTTGCTGTATTTGCAGGAGCGCTCTCAGCTGGCGGCAGTGTGCGTGCCATCAATGTAAAGGGCGGTGCGGCGACTCTTACCCGTAAGGAGATCGACAAGCTCACCGAGGTAGCGAAGCTTTATAAGGCAAAGGGCCTTGCCTTTACCCGACTAAGCGCAGAGGGCGCAAGCTCCAGCTTTGAGAAGTTCCTCACTGAGGAAGAAATTGCTGCAATCCATGCTCGTATGGGTGCGGAGGTAGGCGACGTGCTGCTGGTAGTGGCCGACGGCAATGACGACTTGGTATCGGATGCTTTAGGTCAGGTGCGCCTTGCTTGTGCAAAGCGTGTTGGCTTGATCCAAAAGGATACCTTTGACCTGCTGTGGGTAACCGACTTCCCTCTCTTTGAATATGACGCTGAGGAGGGCAGGTACTACGCCAAGCATCACCCCTTTACCTCTCCCAATATGGAGGATATGCATCTGATGGACACTGACCGTGCTAAGGTACGAGCACGTGCCTATGACTTGGTGCTCAACGGTACTGAGCTTGGTGGTGGCTCGATCAGAATCAGCGATCCTGCCATCCAGAGCAAGATGTTTGAAGCACTGGGCATGAGCCCTGAGGAGAGCTATGAGCGTTTCGGCTTCCTGCTGGATGCCTTTAAGTATGGTGTACCTCCTCATGGTGGTATGGCTTATGGCCTTGACCGCTTGGTGATGCTGCTGCTAGAGAAAGAAAGCATCCGAGATGTTATTGCATTCCCCAAGGTGCAAAACGCCAGCGAGCTGATGACCAACTGCCCCTCTGAGGTAGAGGATAAAAGCTTGGTAGAGCTGAGCATCGCTATTAGTAAGAAGCAATAAGAGCATTGCGATATAAAAGCCCCCGCTTGCAGGATGATCTGCGATCGGGGGCCTTTTTGTGTTGGTATTGCAGTAAGAAATTGATCCGTGACGTGAAGGAGCGGGGATTAGGACAAATGTGTTATGTACTGGGAGGTATAGAGGCAAATGGGGACACTTAAAGGAATTAGGGCTTCTAAAGCAAAGAAAACACCCGCCGGTAAAACCGGCGGGTGTCGTGAAATGGAAGATGAATTTATCGAATAAAAGAAATAGTCATTTTGCATATCTCTCTAGGCGCTCGGCGAGTGTGCCGGTGTGAAGCTCAAAGAGGTGGTTATCAAAATCATAAAAATAGATGGAACGCCCTTCGCCCTCAACGCGAGAGCGCTCAGGTCGCAGCTCCACGCCTGAAGCGATTACTTTTGAACGGTAGAACGCATAGTCGGCATCGGATATCTGGAAGGCGATATGGCTGTAGCTACGCGCAACCTGTGCCTCCCCCTCCATAATGCATAGGCAGATATCATTGATAAGGAAAATCACCTCTCTTGAAAGAGAAAACTGTTTGTCTTCACTGGAGTAGACAACTTTTGCATCAAAAATAGCTTGAAGGAGGGCTGCTGTTTTATCTACATCTCCTACGATTAGCGTGATGTGGCTAATTCCTCTAATCATGTAGCCCTCCAGCGAGGTCACCTTGCGTTATTCTGCATCGCCTTTGAAATTCTCCTGCATGAAGGCTTTAAAGCGGTCGGCAAAGGATTTCTTTTTGTCGTAGTTTTTATCGGAGAGGGATTTATCAAACTCCTTGAGGGAGTCTTTTTGGCGGGCATTGAGGTTGCGAGGAACTTCGAGCACAACCCTTACATATTGATCGCCCTTGCCCCTGCCATTGACAAACTGGATGCCTCGACTGCGTAGACGAAATACAGTGCCGGGTTGAGTACCTTCGGGCACGTTATACTTGACCTTGCCCTCGATGGTGGGGACAGTAATCTCTGCTCCCAGCACCACCTGTGCATAGGTCAGTGGGATGTTGCACCACACATCGTAGCCGTCGCGCTCAAAGAGCTGGTCGGGGGTGATGGATACCGTTACATTACAATCGCCTGCGGGGCCACCGTTGATACCGTGGTCGCCCTGACCCCGAAGCTGGAAGGTCTGGCCGTCGTCGATGCCCACGGGCACGTTGACCTCCACCTTCTTTTGCTTGCGGGTGCGACCTTGACCTGAGCAGTCAGGGCAGGGGGATTTGATGGTCTTACCCTTGCCGCCGCAACGGGAGCAAGGCTTGGAGCTCTGCATATAGCCAAAAGGTGTGGCTTGCTTAAAGGTAACCTGACCTGTGCCGCCGCAGTCGGGGCAAGTCTCGGCGGTAGTGCCGCTGGCTGCTCCCGAGCCACTACAGGTAGAGCAGGACTCTAAGCGGGAGATATTAATCTCCTTGGTACAGCCTAGTGCTGCCTCGGCGAAGGTAAGGGTTAGATTGATGCGTACGTCGTTGCCTCGAATAGGGCCGTTGGGGTTGCGGGCTCTGCCTGTGCCGCCAAAACCGCCGCCAAAGAAGCTGCCAAAGATGTCGCCCAGATCAAAATCTTCGAAGCCAAAACCGCCGCCGTAGCCCCCTGCACCAAAGTTGGGATCTACGCCTGCGTGACCAAACTGGTCGTATTTGGCACGTTTATCGGGGTTGGAGAGGACTTCATAGGCTTCGTTGACCTCTTTAAACTTAAGCTCCGCCTCTTTATCGCCGGGATTTAGATCGGGGTGGTACTTCTTGGCGACCTTGCGGTAGGCTTTTTTGAGCTCATCCTCTGAAGCGGACTTACCCACTCCAAGCACCTCGTAATAATCTCGTTTATCTGCCATTGGTATTCCTCTTTTCCTGCCAAAATCTTACGCTTAAATGGAGCGGGTGGCATTGAATGTATAGAAGCTCTGCTCAAAAGAGTAAAGCGGTGGTGATATCTTTCTTAAGGGATCATATCAAGATATGAAGCTTTTGTAAAGGATATGTTTCGTATACCGGTTGTAATATCTATATATTTTATACGATTTAAGGTGATTTTAGTGCTATCACCCGCAATAGACGCAGAGCTTTCCCTGCGTCTATTGCGATAGCTTACGTCACAGTTTGGCTGCAAAGAAGCGATGGATTCAGTTTTATATTATTCAGCGTCCTTAAAATCGGCGTCAACTACGTCTGGGTCTGCATTTGGTGCTTCTGCGCTCTGACCCTGCTCCTGAGCCTGCTTGTAGAGCTTTTCAGAGAGCTCGAAGAACTTCTTTTGCAGCTCCTCGCTGGCATTTTTGATTGCTTCGTAATCGGTGCCCTTGAGAGCCTCTTTTACAGCCTCGATCTTAGGAGTGATTTCGTTCTTCTCAGACTCGCTGAGCTTGTCGCCCAGGTCTGCAATCGCCTTCTCAGTCTGGTAGACCATCTGATCAGCAGTGTTGCGGGTGTCGGCATTTTCGCGGTTCTTTTTATCCTCTTCGGCAAACTTCTCAGCATCTGCTACAGCCTGCTCGATGTCATCCTTAGACATGTTGGTAGAGGAGGTGATGGTGATGTTTTGCTCCTTGCCAGTGCCCTTATCCTTAGCGGTTACATGGACGATACCGTTGGCATCGATGTCGAAGGAAACTTCGATCTGAGGGATGCCTCTTGGAGCAGGCAGGATGCCGTCAAGGCGGAACATACCCAGAGATTTGTTGCCCGAAGCCATCTCACGCTCACCCTGCAATACATGGATCTCAACAGAGGTCTGGTTATCGGCAGCGGTGGAGAATACCTGGCTCTTCTTGGTGGGGATGGTGGTGTTTCTTTCGATGATCTTGGTGCAAACACCGCCCATGGTTTCGATACCCAGAGACAGAGGGCATACGTCTAGCAGCAGAAGACCCTTAACGTCGCCTGTCAGTACACCGCCTTGGATAGCAGCACCTGCGGCTACGCACTCATCGGGGTTGATGCCCTTAAAAGGCTCCTTGCCGGTGAAGCTCTTGATAGCGTCTTGCACAGCAGGGATACGGGTGGAGCCGCCTACCAGCAGTACCTTATCAAGCTGGGAAGCAGAAAGACCGGAGTCGGAGAGAGCCTGCTTTACAGGGCCCATAGTAGCTGCAACCAGATCGGCGGTCAGCTCATTAAACTTCGCTCTGCTGATGGTTAGGTCAAGGTGCTTAGGGCCGGAAGCATCGGCGGTGATAAAGGGTAGGTTGATGTTGGCGCTGGTCATGCCGGAGAGCTCGACCTTAGCTTTTTCTGCGGCTTCCTTTAAGCGCTGCATTGCCATCTTGTCAGACTTTAGGTCAATGCCGTTTTCTTTCTTAAACTCGGCTGCCATGTAGTCGATCAATCTCTGATCGAAGTCGTCGCCGCCTAGACGGTTGTTACCTGCGGTTGCAAGTACCTCTTGTACACCGTCGCCCATCTCGATGATGGATACGTCGAAGGTACCGCCGCCAAGGTCGTAGACCATAATCTTCTGGTCGTGCTCCTTGTCGATACCATAGGCGAGAGCTGCTGCGGTAGGCTCATTAATGATACGCTTAACGTCAAGACCTGCGATCTTGCCTGCGTCCTTGGTTGCCTGACGCTGTGCGTCGGTAAAGTAAGCGGGTACGGTGATAACGGCCTCGGTTACAGAGTGACCCAGATATGCTTCTGCATCAGCCTTGAGCTTCTGCAGGATCATTGCGGAGATCTCTTGAGGGGTATAGGATTTGCTGTCGATGTTTACCTTGTAATCTCTGCCCATCTCTCTCTTGATGGAGCTGATGGTGCGGTCGGGATTGGTGATTGCCTGACGCTTTGCCACCTGACCCACCATTCTCTCACCTGTCTTGCTAAATGCTACAACAGAAGGAGTGGTTCTTGCGCCTTCGGCGTTGGCGATGATAACTGGCTCGCCGCCCTCCATAACAGCTACGCAAGAGTTGGTTGTACCTAAGTCGATACCAATAATCTTAGACATAAAATTGTCCTCCTAATATACTCAAAATAAATTTATGAAAGCCTCTGGTTACAGAGGGGGCTTGTAAAAAACGTGATGTCGATGAAGGCTAGTTGGCTACCTTGACCATGGCATAGCGCAGGATACGGTCGCCGATTTTATAGCCTTTTTGGAATACTTCCACTACGGTGCTCACTTCGATGGTTTCATCCTCGCAGTGCATCACAGCGTTGTGGAGGTTGGGGTCAAAGAGGTCGCCTTGTGCTCCAAATGCTTCAACCTTTAGCTTCGCAAAGATATCCATTAGGCTGTTGTAGGTAAGCTCGATGCCCTTTTTATAGTTCTCATCGTTGCAATCTACTGCGATCGCACGCTCGAAGTTATCAAGCAGAGGGATGAAAGCGGCTGCGGTTGTGGCGACTGCATCGGGGTAGATGCTTTCTTTTTCTTTGATGGAGCGTTTGCGGAAGTTGTCGTACTCAGCTACGATCCGCAGGTAGCGGTCGTTGATGGTGTTGTAGTCATTTTGCAGCTGCTCTAGCTCGCTGAGCTGAGGCTCGGCTGCGACTTCCTCTTGGGGATTGGGTTGGGTTTCTTGTGTAGGGGTCTCTTGATTTAGGATTTCTTCCTGATTGTTTTGCTCGTTTTGGGTGTTATTCATTGGAGCGCTCTCCTTTTATCGTAATGCTGCTCAAGGCAGAGGTGGTCATGGTTAACCGAGAGGCTCCTCGGTATAGGTGTCGGTCAGTAGCCTGCCAAGGGTACCTGCAAAATACTCTAGCTGGGGTAGGATGGTGGAGTAATCGACCCGTGTGGGGCCTACCACGCCGATCAGACCAGTAGCGCTGTCACCAATCTGATAGCGAGATACCAGCACTGAGCATTTGGTCAGCTCAGGGGTCTGGCTCTCTCGGCCGATGATCGCCCAGGTGTGTGAGGCGCCTCCGCCCACCAGCTTTGCGATCTCGCCGGGCCGCTCAAGAAATGCAAGCAGCTCATAGGCATGACCGTCGATCTCAGTAAATTTTAAGAGCCGTGTCGTGCCCTGTAAGAAATACTGCCCATCGTTGATCTCTTTTGCCAGCTCATAGATGCACCCCAAAATGGGGTTAAAGACCATGGAATAGCTGCCAAGATCCACCGAAACTGCATTTAAGTAGCTTTGGCTGATCTGGTCGAGGGAGTGGCCTGCCATCCTTGCGTTGGCAAATTTGGCGAAGACCTCAACCATGGCTCCGTTGACGTCGAAATCTACACGACAGACTTTGTTTTTGATTACTCCGTTGGAGGCAATCATGGCAATCATAAGGGTGCGGCTATCGGCCGGAGTAATGGTGATCTTTTTGACGGTAACCGTCTGATTCATAATGGTGGTGGAGAAGCCGCCTAGCCCTGTCAGCATCGAAATCGCTTTGGTTGCATCGCTCAGTAAGCGATCGGGGTCTGCGTTTCGCACATTAAAAAGGGCGTCGATGGCACGCTTCTGGGCGATGCTCAGGGGCTTAGGCTGCATAAGCTGGTCGAGGTATACCCGATAACCCTGCTGGGTGGGTATCCTACCTGCTGAAGCATGGGGTTGCTCTAAGAGCCCTAGGGCTTCGAGGGCTGCCATATCGTTGCGGATGGTAGCAGAAGAGATGGAGCCCATTTCTTGGGCGATATATTTGGAACCCACAGGCTCAGAGCTTTGGATGTAGCGCTCGATCGCCATTGCAAGCACTGTGGATTTGCGGGGGTCTAACATATCCGCAGCTCCTTTCCTTTTTGGTGGATTAGCACTCCGTGTGTGAGAGTGCTAACATGATTATAAGATACTACTTGTGCGGGTGTTTGTCAAGGGCTTTCATAAAATGTTTACAAATCATTTAGCAGACGATCACAATGAGTGCTAACGATACTAGTTTACGATTTTTAAGATCAAATATACAGGCTTTTTTTACAAAATAAAACCCCGCAGCATTTAAAATGCCGCGGGGTTTATAGATGATTGCTCAAGTAGGCTTTTATAGTAGCCACTCTTTTTTGAGCTGCCACAAGCCTGCCTGCACGCTGCCTACACCGGTAGTATCGCCAGCCTTGATCCTCTCGTGGTGGCGAAAGAGCCTTTTCCAACTTTCCTGTACCTGACGCTTTAAGTCGGGGTAGAAGCTTGTAAGGATGATGTCGGTTTCACGTCGTATACCATAATCGGTGAGCTTCTGGCGAAACTGTGCCTCTTCTTCTTTGGTTGCGCCGATGTACTTAAGGCAGAGGATCTTATTCCAGTCATATAAATCAAAAAACACCCCTTGGTCGGCAGGCACATGCAGCTGCAAAATATGGCTGTCGCCCGAAGCCTCTACACTATAAAGATCTGCAAAAGCCCAATAGGGATACTCTGCCCCTTGGGGCTTTGCCACATAGCGCTGTGCTTCTTTGGTAAACCAGCTGTATGCAGCTAAGAAGATAGGAGCACTTTCTTCGTACTTCTTGCTTACATACTCTCTTTTGGAAAAACACACACCATCATGATTTAACGTGTCAATCACAATTTTTGCTTGGGAAGAATATAGCTTTACCTGATGATTTTGATTACCCATTCTTTTTTAATCTCCCATATATTGCCGTAGCATTGCTTACCGCCAAGAAGAACCGAGTCATCAAATAAGCGGCTCCAGCTATCGGTGATTTTTCTTTTGATCTGGGGATAAAATTGAGACATATATGCCTTGGCATCACTGACGCCATACTGGGCTAGCATTTGACGGTGCTCTCGGGCATCCTGCTCATCTGCGGGGATGTAAGAATAGTTTAGGATCGTTCCCCATTTGTTAATGTTGACCATCGTGACCATAGCGGGGTCGATTGCAAGCTCCAGTATGACAGCGTCTTGGCTAAGGAGCATGGTAGCCTCCTGAGCGAAGGATACCCAGATGGGGTACTGTGCATCCTTGGGCTTGTGGGACGCATCTGGACTGTGCTTGACCAACCAATCATAGACCTCCAGCACCAGATGCGCATGCTCGTCTAAGTCTTTGCTGATATTTTCTTTTTTTGCCACATACCTGCCTGATGCCTCAAGCTCTTCTGCCACGCTTTTGTGCTGCTTTGTCCAGACCGTGATCTTGTCCATTTGATCCTCCTTGAATTTTAACAGATTGCAGAAACGGCGTAGGATATCAAACTACCCTACGCCGTCTTGAAAAGCAACCTTTGAATACGACCAAGGGTCTCTGCTTTATATATGCTTTTAAGTATAGGAGCTTAGCGCACCAGCGCCTTGACGATCTCTCCCACATAGGTCGTGTGGAAATTATCAAGGTCGCCCCCCTTAGTATAAAACCTGTCGATCGGCTGCCCGTCGACGAAGCATGCTTTATCAAGAGGCTGGGCATAAAGCTTGCGGCAGATCAGCACCGTAGAGGCTTCGGCGAAGTAGGGAGCGAGATCCTGCACAATGGTCAGGCCGCTTTTGGCGACTTTATCTTCCTTATGGCCTGTGGCGGTGCCCAGATAAACCAGCTCCTTTGTATAGCTGCCAAAGAAGCAGAGTGAAAAATACTCCTCCGCCTCTACTGCTTGGTAGCTGTGGCGGCTGGGGCGCACATAGGCGGTGGCAACGGGGAGATTCCAGATACAGCCGAGGGTACCCCAGCCGATGGTCATGGTGGCGATGGCGCCTTCTTTGCCTGCGATGATGGCACCTTTTTGCTTGTCAAAGAGATGATAGGCATCTAGCGTGTACTCTTTTGGGTTTACTTCTCGCAGCATGGGTATACCTCCAATTATATAAGTCTGTAATGCGACGGTGTCAAAAGATAAGGGAAAGCGTATCTATAAAGCCCCAAGAGGTACCTGGGGGCGGATGATCCAGTATATGCACCAATGGCAGAGATTATAATCGGCTTACCACAAAGGAGGCAAGGCAAAGCCCCGCAGCAGGAGGCACAAAGGCAGAGCTGGCAGGGGGATGGCGCCCGTTTTCTTCGCCGACGGTGACCTTTGAGGGAGTTTCGAGGGAGTATACGACATCGAGCGTTGGTACGCTACGCTTCTTGAGCTCACGGCGAATGACGCGGCTTAAGGCACAGCTTGTACCTGCGGATTGGCTGATGTCGCCAAGGCGAAGCT
>DAMCAP010000002.1:95059-100054 GCA_032059445.1 Oscillospiraceae bacterium | reverse complement strand
ACAGTCGACGATATAGTCGGGCTGGTAATCCCAGATAAACGCGTTGTTTTCTGGTAGGACAAACTCCTCACGGCAGGTAACATCGAGCTCTGGGTTGATAAGCAGCAACCGGTCTGCCAGCGCTGTGGTTTTGGGCCTGCCCAGTGTGGCGGTGGTAGCTACCAGCTGACGATTGATGTTGGTAAGGCTTACGGTGTCTTTATCTACAAGCATCAGGTGACCTACACCACTGCGGCAGATGGCTTCGGCCGCTGCCGAGCCCACGCCCCCAAGGCCCAAAATTACCACCCGTGCATCTTTTAATCTCTCTAGCTTCTGCTGCCCCAGTAGCAGCTCTGTACGTGTTAACCAATGCTCCATCGATTCACCTCTAAAATAATTTATGTAAGTATTATAACATGAATAGAATCAATGTGATAAGTACCATGCCTTGTAATGGGCATAAATAACGCAGCAATTCTGCTTATTATACCAAGATTACAGGAGGTTTGTGTTATAGTATACCCCAAAAAATAAATAGCCCCGCAATGCCGTTCTTCTACCGTATAAAACCCCGTTATTAAACAGGTGGGTGGGCAACAAGGTGAAATTTAGCTCCCTTCGTCCGCGCAAGGCGGGAGGTCTGCACCGTAACACCTTAGTCACGAGTTCCCTAAATTTATAGTGTCGGATTATAATAGTAGAAGTTTATCGTACATCGCAGGGTGCAATATCATTGTATGCTGGGAGCGAAAGATTATTCTTCGTCTTCGTCTTCGCTGACGAAATCGTATAGCTCCTCTAGACGCTCCATAAAAATAGCAGAAATCCTATTAAACTCTTCTTCGTTGTCAATAGGCTCTAAAAATTCTTCGTCGCCGTCCATTTTGGATTTGAGCAGTACCAGCTCGCCGGAATCCTCCAGTAGCTCCTCTGCTTCTTCTAAGACTGGTACCAGTGCAAGATAGGTTTCATCTTCGATATCCATTGTATCGACTACCTCAAACTCATGCTCGGTTCCGTCCTCATCTACTAAGGTCAATATATCATTGCCGTATTCCATTTCAGACACGTCTATCACTCCTTTCATGTTTAGTAATAGTTTAAGGCAATCCGCTCTCGATGTCAATACCCAATCTATTGCTATTTATTTTTACTAGTTTTTATTTAAAAATAAAATAACTATTGACAATAGTCACAAGTCGTGCTATACTTTAACCATAGAAACAATCATTCGTAAATGAAAGGCGGTGGGTCCAATGTACGATAATGAAGAGCAGTTTCTTATGGGCCCGGCAGCCGTGGCTATATAGATCGCTTACTCCAAGGTGATGGCCCTTTGCCACAGTCGGCCAAGCTGCCCGGTGCCCTTAAGTAGCGAAGAGGTTCACTGAATGATCATCCTCCATCTAAAGAAGTGATACCAATGTACAATTTAACAAAGCATAAGTAGCACCCTATGGGCAGTAGTCTGTAGGGTGCTTTTTTGTCTTCAAAGAGGCGGTCTATTATATAGACTTCCCAAGCGCTATGCGTAATAAATCTGCTACCGGAGGATCAGCTTAAATATATAATCAAATCAAATAGAGCAAGCTCCCCACTGTGGTTAGCTTTCTCCCATTTCATGCGCTATCAAATATCGCACTATGCAAAAGAATCAGACAAATCGATCAAGCACTTTTGCAAGGCTGCGATGAAGGAGTCAATCATCGCGTGATCTGCAACAAGGGGGATATATGTACGGAGGGTTTTTTGCAGAGGCTTAGTGCCAACGACATACCCTGCACCAAAAAGCTTCATGTCTAGCAGCTCTAGTGCCTTTGGAGGGGTATTATCAGTAAAGCGGATGCTATTTAGCAGCCCGATCCCCTTGATTTCTTGGATAGCAGGAAAGTTCCCCTTGATCTCGCTGTACCGCTCTCTTAGATAATCCCCCAAAATCACAGATTGCTCTAGGAGTTTATCATCTTCGATTACTTGGATCACTTCAAGGGCAATCCTACACCCGAGAGGGTCATTTTGGTGAGATTGGGCGTAGTGGAAGCCTGCTTTAAGCGCATCATCAGCAACCTTTTGAGTAAGGATCACCGCACTTACCGGGTAACCATTTCCCAGACCTTTCCCTACTGCTACGATATCGGGCACCATGTTATAATTCATGTAGCCAAACCACTTACCTGTTCTGCCAATACCGCAGGTAACTTCATCTACAACCGTTAGTATATGAAACTCATTGCAAAGGATGCCTAGTGCGCTAACTAGATTGGCAGGGGGGAGCTTTACCAAACCAGAGCTATTGCCTGCTTCAAATATAAAGATGCCCACCTCGGTAAAATTGGTAAACCCAGATAGGGCGGCGTACCATTCCTCTACACTCTTTTGATCGTTGCTTTCCCAAGGGATGCATCCTTCGCCTGAAATCTGCATGGTTGCCCCACTACCATAGGCGGATAGATATTGGCCTGACAAAGAAATACATCTCTTGCCCGGGCGTAGCACACTTGCTATCTGGATGCCATACTCCACCGCTTCGCTACCCGAGCATAAAAACACACACTTACCATCGGGCATATCTGCGATTTCTACTAGCTTCTTCGCAGCCCTCTCGGCAATGGCGTGATTATACTTATAGCCCACATGGCAGACTTGCAGTGCCTGATCTTGCAGGGCGGCGATGATTCTCGGGTGATTATGCCCTAACGGTAAGCACCAGACCCCAGCTTCAAAATCTAAATAGGCATTCCCTGCATCATCGTAAACATAACATCCATCGGCTCTCACAATAGCTTGATTGTATATCGGGTAACCTGTGCTATTATATAAATAGTCCATGTCTGCGCCTCCTTATATATAATTGGAATGCATCACTATCTAGCTTTAAATCGCCACCTGATCATGTCGTATCAACTGTCGGGAGGTTACTTTAACTTTACAGGGATAAATGTCTCCATCTGTGCCCAGCCTTGGGCATGGATGATCTCTTGAGGGGTAATGATATGCCCCATTGCATAATGATTTGGGCGGATGTCTAGCGCTAAAATATCTGAGCTTTGGATATACTCCATCGCTTTGCACCATAGCTTTTCGTTGGTGTCTTGGTCGCCATCTTTATAGGCATAGGTTAGATAATAGCCGCCGTCAAAATCGATTATCTGATTGCCTCCATCATCCATGCCATTACTGAGTGCCCACATCCAGAGCATGCCTTGTTTTTGCTGATCAAAGTACAAAAAATCTCGGGGACAAAAGTTGTCTCTCGGACTTAACTGTATTGCGGAAAAGTACCTACCGAAGTTAGCTAAAGTACCTCCGGGACTAAAATCGCAGTCTTTAGATAAATCAGATATCGCAGCTGTAAATGGCGGCAAAGATATGATCCTAAATTCCATTGTTGATCCCCCTAATTTTGTAAAATCTTTAGTATTATGTTACCATAGTAAAGAGGTTTCTACAATTCCCCAATCATGGATAGTTTTAATAAAGGAAGGATTTCTTAGATGAGATTACATTATAAAGGTAAGTATGACTTAAATCCCGAGTCTTTGCCATATAAACCACATCTACCGGGCGCAGTTGCATTTAAAGAAGCAAAGGATATTAAGACACTTGGGATGATCGCGAATGGCTTGGCCTTTGTGTTGCTTATCCCGGTGGTGTTTTTCCTTTATTTACGATATGGCAGCAGTATTTTTAGTGGATTGCTATGGGGGAGTGTATTGTCGTTGCTGTGCATATTTCCCCATGAGCTGCTGCACGCCATATGCTTTAAAGAAGATGTGTATCTATATACAGATTTTAGGCATGGGATGTGCTTTGTAGTTGGCCCTGAAACCATGAGTAGGGGTAGATTTATCTTGATGTCGCTATTACCCAATCTTGTATTTGGGTTTATCCCCTACATCGTTGCGCTGGTGATACCGCGCTTGCCCATTTTAGGTGCATTTGGCGCTTTATCGATCATCATGGGGGTGGGGGATTATTATAATATTTTTAATGCGGCAACACAGATGCCCAGAGGGGCAAGAACCTACTTACATCGGTTTAATTCCTTCTGGTATATGCCAGAGCAGGATGCCTAGTAAAATAAAATAGCGCAGGGGCAAAGGCCTCTGCGCTTTATTTTTTGAGCTGTGCAATGGGATAGTATTGGGGGTCTGGGTTTATCGGTATTTATTCTTTTGCTTGATAAAGTTGCGGGCATTTTTCATCCCGCCGACTCCGCCAAACATCCTGTTGAGCTTTTCTTTTTCGATCTGCTTTGCTGAGAGCCCGTCGTAGCGGGCTTCTTTTTTGAGCTTCTGGTAGCTTGCTAGGCGGCGCTGATCAAGCTCACCTGTTTCTAAGGCTGCCTGTACGGCACAGCCCGGCTCACCGGTGTGGGTGCAATCGACAAAGCGGCAACGATCAGCCAGTGCATCGATATCGGCAAAGGACTTAGATAGATCTGCCGAATCTAGCCCTAATTCCCGCATGCCGGGAGTGTCGATGACAACGCCCCCCTCGGGCAGCAGTAATAGCTCTCTGCGGGTAGAGGTGTGCCTACCCCTGCTGTCATCTTCACGGATAGCAGAGGTGGTAAGAAGCTCCTGCCCTGCAAGAAGATTGATCAAGGTCGACTTGCCCACTCCCGAGGAGCCGATAAACGATGCAGTAGCACCCGACCCTAAGTAGGGCAGTAGCTGCTCTTTTGCCGACTGGTCATAGCAGGAGGTAGTGAGGATGTCGGTACCGACGGCAATCGATGTGATCTCTGCCAGCACACGCGGCAGATCGCTACAAAGGTCGGCTTTGGTGAGAACTACCACAGGGGTTGCACGGCTATCCCACGCTACCGAGAGGTAACGCTCGAGGCGACTAAGGTTGTAGTCGTGATTGAGGGACATACAGATAAACACCACATCGATATTGGCGGCCACTACCTGCACCTGATCGGTAAGCCCTACGGCTGCACGCTCAAAGGCGCTCTTGCGGGTGAGTACCTTGTGGATGATGCTGTTGCCTTGATGCTCCTCTGTG
>DAMCAP010000002.1:80175-95049 GCA_032059445.1 Oscillospiraceae bacterium | reverse complement strand
CATGACAAAATCCCCCACTGCGGGGTAATCGGAGAGGCAGGCGGCCTCATAGCGGAATTTGCCTGAGATCTCTGCCAGCGTTTCGCCCATGTCGGTGACGATTTTGTAGAGGTCTTTATATTGGGATGTTACCCTCGCCAGCTTAAGCTGTGGGTAAAGGGTGGCTTCATTTAAAAATCGCTGGCTTGCGCCATATTGAGTTAGAGTATTCAAGTGTACCTCCATAATCATTGGGTCAATAGGGAGGTCAAGCAAGGTGAAATTTATTTTGCCAATGCCTCCCCGGCAAAGACAATCTCCAGCTTAATGTTGTTTGTATTCATGTCAAACAGCTCCTTTACAATCAGATAGCCTTATCATAGCAGGAGCTGGAGGATTTCGCAATAGCAAGATCAATATGTGGGCATACTTAGATAAAAGGATTGAGCCTATATATAGTATACCGGTAAAAAGCAAAAATAACGGGAGGGTAAAGCATGGTAGGTGTAGAATTTGACATGATTGTAAATGGACAGTCTGGCGGCTCTGAAGCTCTATCAGGAGGTGTTTGGGGTAGCGTGTGTAGAGGCGACAGCTTTGCAAAGAGGAGAAAACGAGGTGGTATTTACTCTGCATGGAGCCAGATTCCATATGTTAGATCAAAATGAGCAGTTTCAGCTAAAAGCACCTGAAAAGGGAATGGTGCTGCCGGTGTGGTTTAATATGCTGGTGGAGGACATACATTTATATAAAATAAAAAAACTCCTGCCCGAAAAGGACAGAAGTTGCCACCTAATGTGTACGCACCATCATGCGCTCCCTGTGTTACGGTCAGGGGCTCCGTCAGCGCCTACTAAGCATACTGCTTTTGGGGCTGCCCTCATAAGTCCATTCATCCAAGCTTGAAATACCGCACTCACACCAACGGCGGCTCTCTGAGATTTCGCTGCAGGGATTACTCCTCTTACTCAACGGTTTATTTATGTAATATGTGCTAAATTATAATGAATTTGCGCTTCGCCCAAGCGTCGCATGAAGTTACTACTCATTATAGTACCAGAGCAGTGAAAAATCAATAGGAAAGCGGTATCTGCCTCGATGGGAAGATACCGCTTTTTTGATGAAGCTTATGAGCGGGTGGATGCTTGCTTGGTAAAGTAGATATGGGGGATGGCTGTGGCATCAAAATGAAAGAAGCGAAACACCCAGCCCATGATAATACCTGTGGTAGCAGCCTGGATGAGGGTGCCGATGCCCACCTGACCGCCCAGCAAGAAGCCCACGGCAAGGACGCTCAGCTCAATTGCCGTACGGCATAGGGTAAGAGATTTGCCGGTAAGCTTCATGATAAAGACCATGAGGGTATCGCGGGGGCCTGCACCGTAGCCCGCCCCTATGTAGAGATAACAGCCGAGGGCGAGAATGAGGGAGCCTGCTACCAACATCAACAAGCTGATAAACAGATTGGGAGATGGGGGGATGATGCCCCAGCCGTTGATCAGGTCGATAAAGGTACCTACCAGAAACATGTTGGAGAGGGTGCCTAGTCCCAATTTCTCACGTGAAAGCAGGTCGATGGCGATAATGCAGATGGATACGGCAATTTCACCATTGCCAAGGGTAATGCCCACCTGCTTAGAAATACCATCGGAGAGTACCGTCCAAGGAGCGAAGCCCAGATTGGCGTTGACCTGTAGAGAGACCGACAGGCCAAGCAGGAATAGACCTGAGATCAGTGCGGAAAGGCGAATGTAGTGAGGGTAGCTTGTAATAGGCTTCATGAATTAGCTCCTTTTGAAATAATCTTGGATATACTCGTGGTGTAGGGTCTTGGGGTTAAAATTGAGCATCTTAAAGAACGTCTGATTGACGATACCGTTGAGCCCGGAGGAAAGTATCGTACCGATGCCGAAGGATCCGCCTAAAATAACACCCATCGCCAGCACCACCACTTCGATGGAGGTACGGCAGATGGCGAGAGGCTTGCCTGTAAGCTTCATAACTGCCAGCATTAGGCCGTCTCGGGGGCCTGCGCCAAAGCCTGACCCCAGATAGAGGTAGAGGCCGATCGAGTTGGTGACTAGTCCTAATAAAATCATCGCAATCCCCTGCCATAGGCTCACATCGGTGGGGAGGATCCCCAGAGAAGCGATCAAATCCATATAGGTACCAACCAGCAGCATATTGCCGATAGTGCCCAGACCTATTTTTTCTTTGCCGATATAGGTGATTATTACCAGCAGTATGCCTACAGCAATGTTGGCCTGCCCGAAGGAAACATCGACCCATTTGATGATGCCGGAATTGAGGCAGTTCCAGGGAGAAAGACCGAGCCCCGCATTGACCGTAAACATCAGCCCCAGGGCAAATATAAACAGACCAAAGATCAGTCGAAATAGACGCAGGAGAAATTTGAACATAGGATTGCTTTACCTTTCTTATTTGAACTACATGTCTGACTATCAATTATAGCGAATTTTATTTTACTTTGCAACAAAAACTTGAAAGGAATAAGATTTCGGCCTTCTTATTCATATTTTGGTAATAATGATAGTTTTATCCGAAAATCAGGGAAATAGCCTTGGCTTTCGGATTTTTTGATGCATAAGTATCGAAATAATTCAAATATATCGTAACTAAATATAAATAAGGATCATCACATTGGAATAATTCGTATAGATATACTGGTTTTATAAATAAAGGAGGTGGATTATGGGAAGAAAAAAACAAGCTGACCCACAGCAATTAGAGCAGATTGCGCAGGAATACTTTGGCGATGCCGCCAATCGCCCCTATAGCATGCTAGAGCTTTGCTGTCTTTTGGGGGTGGACTATGACACCCTCTGCCTATGGGAGCGGGGCAAAAATGTAAGGCTGGCTACGCTGGCAAGGCAGAACAAGCAAAAAATCGCCGCCTGCTGGGAAAAGGGAGAGCTGCCTGCGGCACTGGCCACCCACCTACTCAAGCAGTACTTCGGCGAGGGGCAGGCAGAGCGGCAGGTGGAGATCAGCGTCAGGGTTGTGGGCAATGAACTATGAGATTACCCCAAAGCAGATGCAGTTTATAAATGCTGCCAGCGATGAGGTGCTCTTTGGCGGAGCGGCAGGGGGCGGCAAAAGCTTCGCTCAGGTGATCGACAGCCTGCTTTTTGGGGTGAAGTACCCCGGCAGCAGGCAACTGATCCTGCGAAAGAGCTTCCCTGAATTGGAGCGCTCCATCATCAACACCACGCTGCTGATCTTCCCTAAGGAGGTCGGGAGGTATAGCAGCACCAAGCGGATTTGGAGCTTACACAACGGCTCGGTACTGGAATTTGGCTACTGCGATCAGGAGAACGATGTGATCAAGTACCAGTCGGCGGAATATGATGTGATCCGCTTCGACGAGCTGACACACTTTACGGAGTTTCAGTATTTATACCTGCTTAGCCGTATACGCGGTACCAACGGCTACCCAAAGCAGATGAAATCTACCACCAACCCCGGTGGAGTGGGGCATAGCTGGGTAAAAAAACGCTTTATTGACCCCTGCCCGCCAATGCAGGAGCGGGTGGATGCCAAGGGGCGCAGCTTGATTTTTATCCCCGCAAAGATTGGGGATAACTGCTTTTTGATGAAAAGCGACCCCAATTATGTAGGGCGCTTGATGGAGCTACCTGAGAGCCAGCAAAAGGCGCTGCTCTATGGGATATGGGACATTTTTGAAGGGCAGTTTTTTGGAGAATTTGACCGTGAGCTGCATGTGGTGCAACCTTTTGTAATCCCTGCTCACTGGCGGCGGTATATGGCGATGGACTATGGGCTGGATATGCTGGCTTGCTACTGGGCTGCCTTTGACACACTGGGGTATGGTTATGTGTATCGGGAGCTGTATCAATCGGGGCTGACGGTCAGCGAGGCGGCACAGAGAATCAAAGCAGCAAGCCCTGCGGAAGAGCAGATATACCTACGCTTTGCCCCTCCTGATCTGTGGGGGCGGGGGGCTGATACCGGCAAGAGCATTGCGGAGCTTTTTGCCGAGCGGGGGCTGCTGCTCACCCGTGTGTCGGCCATGCGGGAGGCAGGCTGGATGAACCTAAAGGAGTGGCTGAAGCCTTTTGCTGACGAGCGGGGTATCAAGACAGCAAAGCTAAAGATCTTTGCCTGCTGTACCAATTTGATCCGCACCCTGCCTGCCCTATGCTACGACAAGCAGAACCCCAAGGATGCTTCCCTCCACCCCCATGAGCTGACCCATGCACCCGATGCGATCCGCTATCTCTTGGCGGGCAGGCCGCGGGGAGATGAGGAGGAAGAGGGTGAGGAGGATGGGCAACTTAGGAGGTTTCTGGAGTATTAAGAGCATGCTTTGTGTTGTGGGGGAGCTTTATGCATCATCAAACTATTGGCTGCGTAAGGAGCGATTTCGACGGTGTTGGGGGCAGGGATCGTGATACAGGGGTGAAGGAGGATAGGGCATGGAAGTGTTAATTGGGTTGGTGCTGGGAGCTTTGCTGGGGTTCGTGGCAGGGCAACGACCTGTAAAGCAAGAAGGTAGCAGGCGACAGACTACCCACTGCCAGCAGGAGGCAGAGCCTCTAGAGGAGCAGTGGCATAGGGTATTTGCTTATGAGGGATATAAATCGGTAAGGGAGGATGAGGATGCATAATCAGGAGGATACCAAGCGGATCTGGCAGGAATATGAGGAGGGTGTTGCCTATAAGCAGAGGATTGACCTCTATGAAACGGTCAAGCAAAACGAAAACTTCTTCGTAGGTAAGCAGTGGGAGGGGGTAGAGGCCCCCGATCTCGACAAGCCTGTGCTCAATATACTGGGCAGGGTGGTAGGGTATTTGATTTCGGTGCTGGTGGGGGAGCGTATCGGGGTATCGGCAGAGCTCTTTAACACCCTGCCCGACGACAACTCCCAGCTGATCACTCAGATCATCGATGCCCAGATCAAGCAGAGCTTTGAGCATAACGCCATCATGAGCATGGCAAGGGAACTGGTGCGAAACTGCGCTGTAGACGGAGATTGCTGTATGCACCTGTATTTTGACCCCTATGCCCCTACCAATCAGGCAGCAAGGGGACTAGTTAAGGCAGAAATCGTGGAAAACACCAATGTGTTTTTTGGCAACCCGACTTTGGTGGATAAGGAGCGGCAGCCTTATATTATCCTCTCTGCACGCAAGCTGGTGGAGCAGGTCAAGGAGGAGATGGCACTACGGGGCGCTACGGCGGAGGAGATCGCCAAGGTGCAGCCCGACAGTGATAGAGCTGGAGGAAGCTATGGGCTTGATGAAGCTCAGCAAGTGACGGTGCTCTGTAAATATTACCGTGTGGGGGACAGCATCTGGGTGACCAAGACCACCCGAAACGCTGTGGTGATGCCTGCGGTAAATACAGGCTACCGCCTCTACCCTATTGCTTATATGAGCTGGGAAAAGATCAAAAACAGCTACCACGGTCAGGCGGTGCTTACAGGGCTGATCCCCAACCAAATTGCCATCAACAAGCTAATGGCAATGGGGATCAAGTATCAAAAGGAGATGGCGTTCCCCAAAATCCTCTTTGACCGCACCAAAATCGACCGCTGGAGCAACCAGATCGGCGCAATTGGGGTAAACGGCGACCCGACCACTGCCATCTTTAGAGGAGTGCAGGCCCCCGAAATGTCGGCACAGGTCATGATGCTGATTGATCGACTCATCGGCTACACCAGAGATCTGATCGGCGCTTCGGATGCGGCACTGGGCACCATCCGCCCCGATAATGCTTCGGCGGTGGTGACGGTTACCAAAAACACGGCGGTGCCCTTAGCACTGCAAAAGCGCAGCCTCTATCAATTTTATGAGGATGTGGTGCGCAGCCTCTTAGACATCATCCGCTGTGATTATGGCACGCGAGAGATTGTGGTGCAGGTGGAGAGCCCAAGGTTATGCAGCTTTGACTTTGCTACGCTAGACAATTACCTCTTAAAGCTTGGGATTGATACGGGCGCGGGGTCTTTTTACAGTGAGCTTGACCAGATACAGACGCTGGATCGCTTATTTAGCCGAGGAATCATTAAGGATGCGGTGGCGTATCTAGAGGCGATCCCCGCAGGATATCTGCCCAACAAAAATGCGCTGATTGCCAGTGTAAAGTCTCAGGGCGCAAAGGAGCAGCGGCAGCCCTCGGAGGAACCCAGCCTGTAGGCTTGGTTGGAACTATATAGGGGGTGAGGGGATGTAGGCGCAGAAGAGGATGAATCTGATGCAGCACAAGGAGGAGAGACTTGGCTGCATTGGGGCGCGCAAGGCGATACCTAGCCTTGGAGTGGAATGTAAGATCGACACAGAGAAAGGAAGGAACCCATGGAAACAAAAAGTATGATTCCGCAGGCGGCGGAAATGAAGCCTCATGAGGATGAGCAGGAGCTTCGAAAGATCGGCGAGTGGATCAGCTTCATCGAAGGGGTATGTCAGGAGAGAAGCCCTATGGAGCTGCTGGGAGATAAGGCTTGGGCGCAGATTGAGGACGGTATCAGCCCTACTGAGGCTTATTGCTTGCAGGAGATCGAGGCACTGGCAACCCAAGTAAAAGAGCTGCAAAAGGCCCTTAAGGAGAGCAAGGGCGAGAAAAGGCTGGCGGAAAAATCCCCCGGTAGTGCGGCGAGCCTTTATGCAGCGTTGCAGGCAGACCCATTTATCGAGGGGCTGATGGCGGCAAAAAGAAGATAAGAGAGACCGCAGAGGAGCATTTGCCCGGGAAATAAACAAAGAGACAGGAGAGAATAATGTCAATTAATTTAGCTACAAAGTATTCGGATAAAATTGCAGAGAACTTTACCTCGGCGGCACTGATTGCCGACAAGGGAGCGGATGGCTATGAGTTTACAGGGGTTAAGGGGCTAAAGGTCTATACCCCTTTGACAGTGGAGCTGGGGGATTATAACAGAAGTGGTGCAAACCGTTATGGCAACCCTACCGAGATGCAGGACAATGTGCAGGAAATGGTGATGAGTCAGGACAAGAGCTTTTCGCTGACCATCGATCGGGGCAACAATGAGGAGCAGATGATGGTGAAATCAGCGGGTAAGATGCTCTCGCTCCAGATCGCAGAGCGCGTGGTGCCTGCGGTAGATAAATATGCCATCGAGCAGATGATCAAGCAGGCTGGTAAGGTAGCACCAGTCAGCCGTGAGCCCGGTGCCGACACTGTGATGGCGGATATTTCGGCAGGTGTAGAGTATCTGGATGATCATCTGGTACCCCATACCGATCGATATATTGTTGTGACTTCTAAGGTGTATGGTGCGATCCGACTTTCTCCGGAGTATATCGGTGCAGAGAGCCTTGGTACTGCTGCCATCAGCAAGGGGATCGTAGGGGAGATTTTTGGCCTAAAGGTCATCAAGGTGCCTTCGGGCTATATGCCAGCCAACTTTTATTTTATGATCTTCCACAAGGACTCTGTTATCATCCCCAATAAGATCAAGGATGCAAAGCTTCACAACGATGCTCCCGGCATTTCGGGGGCGCTGATTGAGGGTAGATGGCTCTATGATGCTTTTGTGTTAGGAGCAAGAGCCGACGGAGTGTATACCACAGTGCTTTCTGCTAAGAAGCAGGCTGCGCCGACCATCCTGTATGGCTCGGGTAGCTTGACCATTACCTCGGTGGGGGCAAATCTGATCAAATATACAGTGGATGGTACCGACCCAAGGTATAGTATTTCGGCCTTGGTATATACCTCTGCTGTGCCTGGCGACCAGCTGCCTACGGAGGATTATACCGTAAGAGCGGTAGCCTATAGGGTGGGATATGGCACTTCGGATGTGGCGATGGTCAGCATCTAAAGAGCTTATGATCTTGGCGCAGGTGCTATGGGCATGAGTGAAATTGGGATATGGATGTCAGGCAGAAACTGTAGACCATAGGATGAAACTTGCAAATAGCGGGCGGCAAGACCATGAGGTGAGTTTAACAATGGATGCCTGCGGGTGGTAGGGGGTACTCCCCCCGAAGCCCGCTTGCATCAGGACAATGTAAAGAGGTGATCAAATGACGGCAGAAAATCTATATCAAGCAACACTGCTGCTGGTAAATGCTTCACGAGAAGACGGGTATTATCGAGGGATGTTTCTGGAAGCGCTTAAGATGATCTTGGAGGAGAGCCTTGTATATAACAACTCCTTAAGGCAAAAGGAGGGTAAGCTGCCCCTTTTAAGCCCACCTGAAATCGGTAGCTTCCAGCAAGAGATCGACTATGAGCCCTACCTGCTCAAAACGGTGCTGCCCTATGGGCTGGCGGGGCTGCTGCTCTATGAAGACAACCCTACAAAGGCGACCATTTACCGCAATCGGTATGACTATAAGCTCTCAGAGCCAAGCTTCTGCACCTATATAAGGGTGCAGGATGTATATGGTGGTGGCTATGGCGTATAAATCGAGGGTGCCCTCAGGGCCAAGGCTCTATACAAAGCGCTATACAGCGTTTCGGGGGGTGGACTTCTCTAGTGACCCTACTCAGATCGATCCTTCTAGATCCCCCTATGCACCCAATCTGATTTCGGATCTGGGTGGCTACCCCGAAAAGCGCTGCGGCTGGAGCAAGCTTATGCAGCTTGGCGGTAGGGTCAACGGGCTCTTTTGCCTTGAGTATGACGGGGTCGAGTATTACTTCGCTCATGGGGGCAGTAGGCTCTACCAATTGACGATGGGGAGCAAAAGCTTTACCCAGATTTTTTCAGGCCTTAGGGATGAGCGCTCCACCAGCTTCTGCTATGATAAGCGGCTGTGGATCTTGACAGGGGGCGAGTATCTGGTGCTAAGCATCGTGGCGGGAGTGGTGAGTGTAAGGCGGGTGGAGGAGATTGCGTATATCCCTACCCTGTGCATCTCTCGCGCGCCAGACGGTAAAAGCTCGGAGCCTTTTGAGGGGCGAAATCTCTTGCAGCCTACAGTGCGAAACTCATTTGTAGCCGACGGCAGCTCTACCAAATACTTGCTGGCGGATGTGAAACTAGATGCTGTACCCATCACCGTCTTTGTGAATGGCCAAGCCACGCCCGCCAATGGGTATACGGTGGATTTTACCCTTGGGATCGTGACCTTTACGACTGCACCCCCTGCGCCTACGGTGCTGGGGCAGGATAATGTGGTGATCACCTATACCAAGACCATTGCGGGCAATCAGGAAAAAATCAAGGGCTGCACCATAGCCGCAAGATTTGGCTATGGAGGGGATCAGCGGATCTTCTTTAGCGGTAACAGAGGGTATAAAAATTACGACTGGTATTCGGGATTTGATGACCCCAGCTATATCCCCGAAGATCATGCAACCCCTGTGGGTAGTGATCAGTCGGCGGTGATGGGCTACCTGCAGGTAGGTAAGCAGCAAGCGGTAATCAAGGACGATAATGGGCAGGAGAGTACGATCTACCTTAGGTCGGTGATCAAAAACAGCGAGGGGGAGACAATCTTCCCTCTAGAGGCGGGGATCAGCTCGGCGGGGGCGGTATCAAAGCAGATGATCCTATCGCTGCGGGATGACCCACTCTTCTTGACGGCAAACGGAGTCTTTGCCATCGGCAGTACCGCCATCGCCCAAGAGCGGACGATCCAGGGGCGCAGTCATCGGATCAACCCAATGCTCACTACCCTCGGCAGTATGGGGGAGTATGTGGGCTGCCAGTGGGGCAATTATCTGGTGATGTGTAACGGTATAGCCTGCTATGTGGCAGATGCTCGAAGCAAAACCCCTCGGGGGGAGAGCTTTGAGTATGAATGGTACCACTGGACGGGCATCCCCGCACGGGTGTTTCTGACGGTGGGGGAGCTTTTGTATTTTGGGGCGGAAGATGGCTCTGTGTGCTGCTTTAAGAGCGACGTGGCAGGCAATGCCCGCTATAGCGACAACGGCAGCCCGATCTCCTGCTATTGGAGTACCAAGGTAGACGACGACGGAGACTTCTTGATGCGAAAATCTCTGGTCAAAGATGGGCTTGGTTTACTCTTAAAGCCCGGGGGCGGCAGCGTAAAGCTATATGTGAAAAAAGACGACAAGCCTATGGAGGAAGTAGGGAGCCATACCCCTGTATCGACCTATAGCATGATTGGACCAATATACGATAAGGCACCAGAGATGCTCTGCTTTACCCATCGAGGGGAGAGCTACCGTATGTTGCAGATCTTCGTAAAAAACGAAGGGATTAACGAGGGGCTTGGAATTTATGAAATCGTAAAGAGGTATGTGGTGACTGCCACCTCGCCATAGGCTTGTATCTAAACGTAAAACAGTCAGATTGGCGGTAAATCACGCCTGCAAATGAACGCAGGCTTTTAGAAAGGAGAGAAATGAAAGGTTTATTATATAGTTATCCTAAAGAATATGCCCTCTGGTCGGGGGCGTTGGCTTGGCTGGGAGTTGCCCTCAATAGCTGGGTAGGAGGATGGGATCAGATGATAAAGGCGCTGGTGATCCTCATGTGGGTAGACTTTGTGACGGGAATACTAGCATCGCTTAAGCACAAGACCACCAACTCACACGTTATGTTTTGGGGCGGGGTCAATAAGATATTGGTGATTGTATTTGTGGGAGTAGGGGTGGTGGCTGACGGGCTGCTGCTGACGAGCGAGCCTTATATAAGGACCAGTATTGTGTGGTTTTACATCGCAAGAGAGGGATTATCCATTGTGGAGAACTATGGCAAGCTGGGGCTACCCCTGCCAAAGATCGTGATCCAAAGCTTGGAGCAGCTAAGCCAGCGAGTAGATCATACTAAGCAAAAGGAGAGACCCTAATGCAGCAGCTGATATTACCCCTTAATACCTGCAAGGTGACAGCTGCCTACCAAAACAAGCATTATCGTCAGAGCTATGGCTACAGCCACTATGGGGTGGATTATGCCGATGGTCGGGAGATTGTGGCTTCGGGCACGGGGGTGGTCTATGCAGCGGGCTATGATCAAAAGATGGGCAATACGGTGGTCATCCTCTACCCTCTTTGCAAGCTTCATGACGGAAGTGTGAGGGATTTGACCTTCCGCTACTGTCATCTTGCGCAGATAGAGGTAAAGCAAGGGCAGGTGGTAGTAGCTGGGGAGCGGATTGGGATTACGGGGCAGACCCCTATTGGCAAGATCAATGGCATCCACCTGCATCTGGAGGTAGATACCGATACCAAAGCGCCTTTATACACCCCTAGCATCGCTGCCCATAGCAATCTCCTGCGGGCGGGCTACAGGGGGGAGCGTGACAGCACCCTTGACCCCTCTACTGCCTTGTATATCGGAGAGGGGCAGCGGGTCTATCGCCTGCCATCAGCCGAGGACTGGACCAAACCAGAGGACACGAAGCTGCCAGTAGCCAGCACAGCCGATGTAAAGGACTGCTGCCGAGTGCTGGTAGAGGTAGTGCGGATGATCTCGAGAATGATCTAGAGGATTAGGATGATAGATGAGATAGACTTCTTACGATACGCCGCGAAAGTGGTTACGTAAGATTGAATTTATAAGGAGGACAAAATGGCATATTATTTTATCGACGATGAAGACGGCTACATCAGGGAGTTTGATGCCAAGCGAAACTTCATCCCCAATGAAAATGTAGCGGCCTTTGCAGCGGGGCCGGGCTTTGACTGGTCGAAGCTTAAAAAGACAGAGGATGACATTGATAGCGGCTCAAGGGGGAGCAGTACGGCAAAAGCAACAAGCAACGAAGTACCAGCTTGGGTGCGCCGTGCGGCAGAGCGCTATGCTGACGAAAACCGCCAAAAGACGGTGGAGCAGGGGCGCAGTGAGATCAACGGCAACGCAGGAGAGCTGGCAAGGGATGCGTATGTCAGCTACCGCAGGGAGGAGAAGCTGATCCCCAAAGAGATGGCAGGCAGTGGCATCCACTCGGCTACAGACAGGGAATCGAGCAAGGCTTATGGGCGCTATATACAGGCGATGAGCATCATACAAGGCGATATGGAGAAGCTCCTCGCTAAGCTGGATCAATCCGCCACCAATCAAGAGGAAAAAGATATCAAGGATTACATCGCCCGCTGGAAGCAGGATCGGGCATAGAAGAAGTTGGTCAGGGCAGCGCTCATTAGGAGGGCTGCTCTTTTTTTATTGGGGTAAACACAAGTGGAGATGCAAAAGTGCTGGAGATTGGGGAGGGATTATAGCTTGGGGTTTGTTCTACCAGGGGGTGGACGAGCATATAGTGTAATACCAATTTAGAATGAGAGCCAGAGGCCTTTTACCGACAGTAGGCTATGATTTGGCAGTGATCCTAGATAAACATCAGCACTACTACGGGAGGCTTCAAGCTGGTTGCGGCAGCAGTCAGGCTAGAGCAATCAATATAAGCATGGAAAGATGCAGAAGGATGTGACATATGAATCAAATACATGATACGGCCATTGTAGACCAAGGAGCGTTGCTGGGGGATGGCATCACCATCTGGCATTGGTGCCATGTGATGGAGGGGGCTGTGATCGGCGATGGATGCTCGCTGGGTCAGGGGGTATTTGTGGCGCAGGGGGCTGTGCTGGGTAAAAAATGCAGAGTACAAAACTATGTATCAATCTTTGAGGGTGTAACGCTGGAAGACGAGGTGTTTGTAGGGCCGTCGGCTGTGTTTACCAACGTAAAGCACCCTAGTATAGGCTCCCCCGTGCCCAGAGAGCGCTATGCCAAGACGCTGGTCAAAAAGGGGGCTTCTATCGGCGCCGGTGCAGTTATCATCTGTGGGGTGACGATCGGTGAGGGTGCCTTTGTAGGAGCGGGAGCAGTGGTAACGAAGGACGTACCCGACGGTGCGGTGGTGATGGGGAACCCTGCTAAGGTACGATGATTAAACAGGGGAAGTAAAGGAAACGCGCATGAGATAATAAAGCGGTCGGGGCAAGGCCGTTTAGATAAAATGGAGGTAATTATGCTGGAATTTGCAGGGGTAAGGCAGTACTACAAAAGCTATAAGCAGGGGATCGATGCCGCTGTGGGCAGAGTGCTAGAAAGCGGTATATACATAGGCGGAGAGGTAGTACGAGAGCTGGAGGAGCGCCTTGGGGAGTATGTGGGTGCAGAAGCCATTACCTGTGCCAATGGTACCGACGCTCTGGAGCTGGCACTGCGGGCACTGGGAATCGGTGAAGGGGACGGGGTGCTGCTCCCAAGCTTTAACTTTGTGGCAGCAGCGGAGACGGTGGTAGCGGTAGGAGCTGTGCCGGTATTTGTAGAGGTGGATCAAAACTACTGCATCGACGTGGTTTCGGTGCAGAGGACCCTTGAGTACCTACTTTGCCAAAAGAAGCTTCGCCCCAAGGCCGTTATTGCGGTGGATCTCTTTGGATTTGCACCCAACTACCCTGATTTAGAGCGGCTATGTGAGCATTACGGGCTGTATCTCATCGAGGATGCGGCTCAGGGCTTTGGCGGAGAGTTTTACGGCAAAAAGCTGGGAAGCTTCGGCACAATCGCCACCACATCATTCTTCCCTACCAAGCCTCTAGGCTGCTTTGGCGACGGTGGAGCAGTCTTTACCATGAACCCCTACCTAGCCGCAAAAGTCCGCTCCATTGCCAATCACGGCATCATCGAGCGGCGGTATAATCATCAGAATGTGGGTAGGAACTCACGGCTTGATGCGGTGCAGGCGGCAATCTTGCTGGAGCGGCTAAAATACCTAGAGCAAAATATCATCGATCGCAGGCAGGTCGCCCAAACCTACAACGCTTTACTGGGAGATAACATCAAGGTGCCCGACTCCGATCAGCTACACCGTAGTGCCGTAGGGGTTTATACCATCTTGCTGCCTGATGGGGAGGAGCGAGATAGCCTAAGAGAATATCTAACCACCAAAAACATCCCCACTATGGTCTATTATCCTGCCCCGATCCATAGCTTTGCGCCCTATCAAGAGTACCCCTGTGATTACAAGGGGCTGTGGCACACCCAGCAGCTTTGTGAGCGAGTGCTGAGCCTGCCGCTTCATCCGTTTTTGAGCGGGGGCGATCTTCAGTATATCTGCAAGTGGGTCAATGCCCACCAAAGGAGAGAACGTGTATGATGACCTGTGGTATTATCGGCTGTGGACGGATCAGTCCTCGGCATATCTGGGCGGTGGCGGAATGCTACCCTGCCCTGCGACTTGATTACTTCTGTGATTTAGATATTACCAAGGCAATTGCCGCAAGGGAGCGCTATTATGGGCTGCTTAAGGAAAAAGACATCCCGCTGCATGAAGCGCAGGTAACCGATCAGTATAGAGAGCTTCTCGACAAGGGGCTCGACTTTATCAGCCTGGCCTCTGACAGTGGTAGTCACTTTACCTTGGGGATGGCTGTACTTAACGCGGGGATTTCGTTGCTGGTAGAGAAGCCTATGGCCATGACCACGGTGCAGTGTGATCTCATGATCAGGCTTGCTCGGCAAAATGCGCTTACTTTGGGGGTATGCCATCAAAATCGCTTTAACAAATGGGTGATGCGACTAAAGGAAGCGATTGATGCAGGGAAGTTTGGGAAGCTATACCACGGAGCCGCCACCCTGCGCTGGAATAGAGACGAAGCTTATTACGCCCAAGCCGCTTGGCGGGGTAAGAAAGAAAGTGATGGCGGCGCACTGATGAACCAAGGCATCCACAATCTCGACCTGCTGCGCTGGCTGTTAGGGGGGAAGGTGGAGGAGGTATTTGGCTATACGGCAAATCTTGCACACCCTTATATAGAAGCAGAGGATCTGGCAGTGGGGGTGCTGAAATTTGTGGGCAACACCTATGCTACAATTGAGGCCACAACCAGTGTATACCCAAAGAACTATGAAGAAACGCTAAGCATCTTTGGTAAAACGGGGAGTGTAAGCCTTGGTGGGGTGGCACTGGAGGAGGTCAGGCACTGGGCGCTAGCAGGGGATAAAGACCCACCGCCACTAGGCC
>DAMCAP010000002.1:73100-80084 GCA_032059445.1 Oscillospiraceae bacterium | reverse complement strand
GCAGCACAGGCGGGTGCGATTGGCGACCAGTAAAGGCAATAAGGCTTAGGTGGTGCTTGCTGTATCAAAAGCCTAGATTAATAAAAGGGTGTGTATCGATTGATACACACCCTTAAATTATGCAATATAAGCAAAAGGACAGATGCTGACACATTTGCCGCAGGTACTGGCATTTGGGAGCTTGTTATTTGTCTCCAAAAGATATTTGTTTTTATTGAGCTCTGCTTGGCATGCAAATTTATCGATATCCCCTCCACGGAGTGCTTTGGGGGGACACGCTGCAAAGCATAAACCACAAGAACCATTCCTGTGATACAAGCATCGGTCGATGGGCTGCAAAGACTCTGCATGTAGCTTGGCAGAGGTGATCACTGTACAAAATCGCCCCGCAGAGCCTTTTGCTGTGATTAGCATGCGATTGGCGCTAAAAGCCCCTAAGCCCGCAATTGCCGCAGCGCTCTTGTGGGACCACATTGACTTCATGTCTTTGGGGTCATATGTACCGGTAGCGGGGATGGTCACGGCATCGTAGCCCTGCTCGATCAGGTATTGGCACACAAGCTCATTGATATGGGCGAAATATGCATTGATCACCACGTAGGACTCTCCCCATAAGGGGGATTCTTGCACAGCGTTTTTGGGCGCTTCGGCGACTTCTTTGGTAAAGGGAACAAAATAACTGATCACGCTATGGGTAGACGGCAGTAATTGGGTGGGGAGCAGATGCCACTCTCCGATCAGGGATTTGAGCTCAGTGTACCGCTCATCGTGTGCAGATGAAAAAGCAATCAGTGGAGCCCTAAATAAATCCTGTCGATTTAACAGCTGTACTTCCGAAGTGATGATTGATTTAATCTTGTCTTCTAAATCCATTGGACCCTCCTATATTAATTGATTAATAAGATGGATCTGAAAAATATCTAGCGTCGGATATCACCCTTTGCTGGCTAGTGGGTAGAGTTCAACTTTTCTAAACGATAGTGCCCTTCATCATCCAAGCCTTAATGCCGTCCTTGTAGTGGTAGCCAAGCTTACGGTAAAACCCACAAGCGGTGATAGAAGAGGGGATCTCTATCCTGCGGGCGCGGGTAAAGAATGCATATTGCTCAAGGCGGGAGACGATCTGCTTGCCGATGCCTCTGCCATGATACTCAGGCAGCACAAAGATTGTCAGCAGGATGCTTTCATCCTCCTTGCCCCAGTAGCTGGCGATAGAGCCGCAGCCTAGGATGGTATCGCCCATTACCGCTACATAGGAGTGAGCATAGGAGGCGATGCTGATGATTTTTTCGGGGCTATAGATATGGGCAAGCTCTTGTATCGCTGTGAGGGGGTAGTCTTTGCTATTAATCTCTAGGAAGTTGCGGCGGATGAGGGAAGAAACCGCTTGTGCATCTTTGACCTCAAAAGAGCGGATGGCAACACTCATAACAATGCCTCCTCTTATATAGCTTTTAAAGGGCTCCTTGATATTAATGCGGCTAGGGTCATCTTAGATACAAAAAGGCGGCAGCCCTTTGATTGAGCGCTGCCGCTTATGCGTTTACTTAGTATTGGGATGATGCAGGCTTTGTATGGGCTTCTTAGCGGTCGTACTCGATCTTTTTGCCACATTTGCGGCAATAGCCCGCATCGGGCTTTGACCAAGACAAGCCTCTAAATATATCACCGCAGTAGGGGCATCGGTTGGTCAAAAGCAGCATGATCGAGCCCACCATAAGCAGAACAAGGCCAATGATCGAGAGTAGAGCTTTGGAGTATATCGCTCCGACGATAACCCCTGCCGCACCTGTCAGGGTCAGCAGGAGGCTTACCCTGGTTTTGATTCTACTGAGCTTCATCGCCATCCCACCTTTGCAGTATACTTACACGGATTGATCGTACTCCAGCCTATTACCGCATTTGCGGCAATAGCCGAGCCTCCCCCACAAAAATGGCGATGCGTTAAAAAATTGCCCGCAGCGGGGGCAGCGTTGGGTAAAAGCCAGCACGATAATCCCGATCACAACCAGAGAAAACCTGATGATAAAAAAATAATCGTCAAGGTACCCATGAGCAAGCCATCGACCGGATAGAACTATGAGGACCCCTGACATCCAGATGATCCTCCCGATCCAGATTGCTCTTAGGTTCATCTTGATTGGCTCCCTCCTTAGGTGTCGGCTACTCTGCTTTGCAGTTACACAGATACCCCCAGGTATGCTTGCAGATATCCTCAAGCTTGTAGGCCGCTGTCCACCCTAGCTCTTCCCTTGCCTTAGATGGGTCGGCGTAGCACTCGGCTACGTCGCCACTGCGGCGGGGTGCGATGCGGTAGGGGATCTTCTGCCCTGTAGACTCCTCAAAGGCACGGACAATCTCGAGGACGCTGCACCCTCTTCCGGTGCCGAGATTGTAGATAGCCACTCCTGTGGTGTGCATCAGCTTTTGTAGTGCTTTGATATGCCCTTTGGCAAGGTCAACTACATGGATGTAATCCCGCACACCGGTGCCGTCGGGGGTGGGGTAGTCATTGCCAAAGACACTTAGCTCCTTAAGCTCCCCTGTGGCTACCTTGGAGATATAGGGCATCAGGTTGTTTGGGATGCCGTTGGGGTCTTCCCCGATTAGGCCGCTTGGATGAGCACCCACTGGGTTGAAGTAGCGCAGCAGAGATACACCGAGAGCTTTATCGGAAAAAGCCAGCTCGGTGAGCATATTCTCAATGACAAGCTTCGTGGTACCATAGGGGCTCTGGGTGCCAAGGGGGAAGTCCTCCTTGATAGGCAGAGTTTCGGGCTGACCGTATACTGTGGCGGAGGAGCTAAATACGATCTTATGCACACCGTGCTTCTGCATCAGCTCACAGAGGCGGATGGTAGAAATAAGGTTGTTGTTATAGTACATCAGCGGGTGCTGTACTGATTCCCCTACAGCCTTGTAGCCTGCGAAGTGGATTACGGCATCGATGGTATGTGCGGCAAAGATGCGCTCCATCGCTTGGCCGTCGAGGAGGTCTGCTTGATAAAATGTAAAGTCTTTACCACTGATCTGCTTGATTTTATCAACTACTTGGGGCTTGGAGTTGGAGAAGTTGTCGACGCCGATGACTTCGTAGCCCGCTTCTAGAAGCTCTACGCAGGTGTGGCTGCCGATATAGCCGGTAGCGCCGGTAACAAGTATATTCATGGCTGTTCCTTTCTGTAGGTGGGTGTTGTTAATCTTGATTATATACTTTGTGGAAGATTTCATTCTTCATAAGGGCGAAGTCCTGTGCCCGCAGCTCTATAGGGTAGCTCATGATCAGCATCTCTGCCGGTGCAAACTGAGGCTGCATAGGGGGCATGTAATAATCAAAGAAGCAGAGCTTAAAGCCGCTTTTTTGATAAAACTCTACCCGCTTGAGAGCGATAGGGTCATCGGAGGGTGATACCGATACCACGATGGGCTTTTCTACCTCGTCGAGGAGCTCCTCTAACAGGCTGCGCCCGTAGCCTCGCCCCCGATAAGCAGGGTCAATGGCAATATGCTCAATAAATACGCAGCTCTCCAGATGCCATGCAGTGGCAAAGCCGCAGACTATGCCGTTTTCTTCGATGGTTTTGATCTCTAGCTCGCCTAGCTGAGAGACTTCATACTGCTCTTCTTCACTTCGCAGCTCGTTGGGGGGGTATGATCTGACCATGATGTCGTAGATTTGCTTTAACTGTGGGTCCTTGATGATAAACACCTCACTTGTAGTCAGAGCCTAGATCCATGGCTGGCAATACCTGCATGTAGGCTCACATACATGGATTATATCTTAAATATATAGAATTTTCAACGGATCGTTTGTAAAATTTTAGGTTTTGGAAATAGATCTCCACTTAAAGGCATAAAAATACAAAGAAACAGCGATGCCCTGCCGTAAAAGATAGCAAACACAGTATTTACTATTGGTTGCTCTGTGTGGTACAATGATGGGTACTGATAGACTGATGCTTACAAACGCGACTGTGGCATCGGCATCCCCCAGCCTTAGGGCAAGAAATTAATGCCTCGGGGGAGGCGGAACGGAGCTAATAGGCCTATGAAGACCAACATCGGGGTAATCTTTGGAGGAGACTCCAACGAGTATACCATTTCGCTGCGCACCTGCGCCGGGATCATAGAAAATATAGATAGAGAAAAGTACAATCCTATCGCCATCGGCATCACCAGAGAGGGCCGCTGGTATATGGCCAGAGCCACTGCACAGGAGATACTGGAGGATCGCTGGCTGGAGGGCGCCGTAGAGGCGATCATCAGCCCCGACCCCAGCCATAAGGGGCTCTTGGTATTGGAATACGGCGGCTACCGTACCGTGGAGCTTGACTGTATCTTCCCTGCTGTCCATGGGCAGAATTGCGAGGATGGCGTGTTGCAAGGGCTGCTGGATATGTGCGGTATCCCCTATGTAGGCTGCGGAGTAGCTGCCAGCGCCTGCTGCTTTGACAAAGAGCTGACCCATATCATCTGTGAGGCATCGGAGATTCCTATGGCAAAGAGCCACTGCATCCGACGCTGGGAATATACTTCTCCCCAAGCAACCGCTGAGCTGCTGGAAGAAAAGCTGGGCTACCCCATGTTTATCAAGCCCTGCTGCTCCGGCTCTTCGGTGGGAGTTTCTAAGGTCAAGAGTCGTGAGATGCTCCACAAGGCTCTCACCGATGCCTTTGATCACGACGACAAGGTATTGGCAGAAGAGGCTATTATCGGTCATGAGGTGGAGTGTGCCGTACTGGGCAACCTCGATCCTTTTGCTCCTGTAGTGGGCGAGGTCGAGTCGGTTGATGCCTTCTATGATTTTGACTCTAAATATGTCAACACTACCGCCAAGATTATTATCCCCGCTCATATCCCAGAGGAAACCAGCCTTGAGATCAGAGAGATGGCTAAAAAAATCTTCCTGCTACTGGGATGCAGGGGGCTGTCGAGAGTAGATTTCTTTTTAACGAGAGAAAATAAAGTGGTGTTTAACGAAATCAACACACTGCCCGGCTTTACCAGCATCAGCATGTACCCCAAGATGATGATCCACAGTGGTATGAGCTATACCCAGCTGATCACCCGCTTGATTGAGCTGGCGATAGACAATAAGCGGGGTGAGGCATAAGGTGGATAACAGACCAATCGGTGTATTTGACAGCGGATTGGGAGGCCTAACCGCTGTAAGAGAGCTTAAAAAGCTGCTGCCCCATGAGGATATCGTCTACCTTGGGGATACTGGCCGTGTACCCTACGGTAACCGTGGCACAGAAACCATCATCCGCTATACGATGGATGACATCCGCTTCATGGAGCAGAGGCAGGTCAAGCTGATTGTAGCAGCCTGCGCCACCGTAAGCTCCACTCTGCCCAAAGAAGTGGCGCAGAGCCTAAGCTCCCCTTTTGTGGGCGTGGTGGAGCCTGCTGCGATCGCCGCCGCCAAGGCATCGGGCAATAGTGTCGGAATCATCGGCACCAGCGCTACCGTAGGCAGCGGGTCTTTTGCAAAGGCATTGCGGGCACTTCGAGAGGATCTCACCATCAAAGCAAAGGCTTGCCCTCTCTTTGTGCCTTTGGTAGAAAACGGACTCTTTGATCAGGATAACCCCATCACCTCACAGGTGGTGGAGCTGTATCTAAAGGAGTTTCAAGGGATAGACACCCTGATCCTAGGCTGCACCCATTATCCGATCTTAAAGGATGCAATTGCAAAATACCTGCCCGATACCCTTTTGATCGACTCGGGAGCAGAAACCGCTCGCTGGGTGCAGAACTATTTAACGCAAAACGATCTGCTTAGCTCTTCCACCGAGCAGGGTAAGGCAGAGTATTATGTTACCGATAGCGTCCACGGCTTTGCCGAGAATGCCCGCCTCTTCCTGGGGGAAGAAATCTTTGATCAGGTCAACTTCATCTCTGTAGACCAGCTCAAGGGACGCAGATAAAACTTGCCGTGCCAAGCGGCGGAAACGGATTTGCCATGAAAAAAGATGTTATGATTACCATTACCGGCACCCAAGATGTAGACGGTGAGGTGGAGCTGATCGAGCTGACCACCGAAGCCTCCCTCTATAACAAGGGCAATGCATTATATATAAGGTATCAAGAAACCGAAATCACCGGCTTTGAGGGGATGACCACCACCGTAAAGGCTGAGGGAGATCAGAGGGTGACGATGATCCGCCATGGTGCCAACCAGACTCAGCTGGTGATTGAGAAGGGGCGCAGGCACCAGTGCAGCTATGCCACCGGCTATGGAGATGTGATGCTAGGGATTACCGGCAGCACAATTGTCAATACTCTATCTGAAGAGGGCGGGGAGCTGTTTTTTCGCTACTCCATCGATCTTAATACCGCTGTTACCAGCGAAAACACCGTAAAAATTTCGATGGCGGCACCGATCTGCTAGAGTTGGTGTAGTGTGTTTGCTTTGTACTCACGCCGATAAAGCCTACAAGGAAAAAAGCGCTCTAAGGGGGATGTCTTTTTGTCGCCCCCTCGGGTAAAGCCTTGGTGGATTACGTCGGGGATAAGAATGCTACTGCATCCTATCGATAAACAATGGAAAAAAGCGCATCTTTAAAATAATTTCTGCCCACTTTGAGGGCGATTTCATCATAGGATGATCAAATAAAGGAGTGTAAACATGTTTAATGCTGTAAAACAAGCAAAGGAGGAGCTTAGCTCTTTGATCCATGCGGGCTTTGCCGCCGCCTTTGCCAAGGGAGAGCTGCCCGAAGCAGAGCTGATGCCCTTTGTAATCGAGATTCCCTCCGATACCACCCACGGAGATTTTGCGACCAATGCCGCTATGGTCAATGCCAGAGCCTTCCGCAAGGCACCCAAGATGATCGCTGAGACCCTGCTTGCCAACATTGATCTGACCAACAGTATCTTTGAGCGGATAGAGGTGGCAGGCCCCGGCTTTATCAACTTCTTTGTAAAGCACCAGTGGTTTAGCGGGGTAGTGTCGGGTGTACTTTCATCGGCTGAGAATTA
>DAMCAP010000002.1:41844-73090 GCA_032059445.1 Oscillospiraceae bacterium | reverse complement strand
AGGGTCAAAAAATCATGGTAGAGTTTGTTTCGGCCAACCCTACCGGCCCGATGCATATGGGCAATGCCAGAGGTGGCGCTGTAGGCGACGGAATTGCCACGGTGCTAGATTGGTCGGGGCATACGGTGAGCCGTGAGTTTTATATCAATGATGCGGGCAATCAGGTAGAGAAGTTTGGTCAGTCGCTGGAGGCAAGATACATCCAGGCCCTCAAAGGGGAGGATGCAATGGAATTCCCCGAAGACGGCTACCATGGTGATGACATCAAGGAGCGTGCTGCGGAGTACATTGCTCTGCATGGTGATAAGCTGCTGACCGTAGAGGCTGAGGAGCGCCGCAGGTTGCTGGTGGATTACGCTCTGCCAGAGAACGTCCGCAGGTTAAAGGCTGACCTTGAGCGTTATCGCATCAACTATGACATGTGGTTTAAAGAAAGCTCCCTTCACGATAGCGGTGCCGTAAAAGCAGTGATGCAGGATCTGACCGATAGAGGGCTGACCTACGAAAAGGATGGCGCTCTGTGGTATAAGGCTACTGAGTATGGCGGCGAAAAGGATGAGGTGCTGGTGCGCGGCAATGGCTTCCCCACCTATTTTGCGGCGGATATTGCGTATCATGTCAATAAGTTTAAAGAGCGTGGCTTTGATCGCTGCATCAACATCTGGGGTGCAGATCACCACGGGCATATTGCGAGACTAAAAGGCGCCATGGATGCTGTGGGCGTAGGCGGTGATCGCCTCGATATCGTGATCATACAGCTTGTGCGGCTAATGCGGGGCGGTGAGCCTGTGCGTATGAGCAAGCGTACCGGTAAGTCGGTAACGTTAAGCGACCTGCTGGACGATGTGCCGATTGATGCAGCAAGGTTTTTCTTTAATATGCGTGAAGCTAGCTCCAATCTCGACTTTGATCTGGATCTGGCAGTGGAGCAATCCAGCCAAAATCCGGTATACTATGTACAGTATGCGCATGCAAGGATCTGCTCTATCATTGCCAACCTTAAATCAGAGGGCGTTGAGCCAAGAGACTGCACCCAGCAGGATCTTTCGCTGCTGGTTGACCCTGCTGAGATTGAGTTGACTCGTATATTGGCAGCTTTGCCAGAGGAGATCATCGCTGCTGCCAAGACCTATGACCCTGCAAGGCTGACTCACTATGTGATCGAGGTAGCGACCGCTTTCCATCGCTTCTATAATACCTGCCGCTGCAAGGTAGAGGATGAGTGCTTGATGCAGGCAAGGCTAAACCTCTGTATCGCCACTCGTACTGTTATTGCCAATACCCTAAAGATGCTCAAGATCGACGCACCTGTATCGATGTAGTATTTCACTATGTGGTTTTTAACCGAAGGTAGTATTATAACAATTGATCAATACACCTCGCCAATGTGCGGGGTGTATTTTTTTGCTTCTAGGGTTTTTTTGGGATAATTTATACAAATTGCAATGTATTATTGAAATTCACAAGAAGAAAACTGTATTTTCTACATAAATTACACTGCCATCCTCCAAAACAATATGATATAATATATGCAAACAATTATCATACCAAATCTGATTACCCCCGCCTGTGGCGATGGGGTCATTATGTCATGGCTAAGTGAATGATACAATTGCTTATGCCCCTAAATCATTGGTCTATGAAACGCTTTTTGCGCTTTATAGATCGGTTGCCATGATGTAATACGCAATACATACTAATTTTAGATAAATCGTGCCCGACTGGTTGCCGGGCTATTATAAGCAACGTACCTGCCAGCGCAGGTTTGGGTATAGATTGTTATAAATACAGGTTTTGCGATGATCCAAACCATGAGAGGAGCAGGTATGACAGAAAAAACATTTGAGACAATACAGAACTATGTGTGTGGGAATAGAGCCCTGCAAAATATTCGGGGGATTGCAAACTATCACCGTATACAAGCCTCCCCCGGGTATAGGGAATCAGCCCTCTATTGCACCAGAGAGCTGAAGAAGGCAGGGATACAATGCAGGCTGCTATCTTACCCTGCCGACGGCAGCAGCTATTGCTGGACACAAAAGCTGTTTAAAGAATGGAGCTGTGAATCTGCTTATCTTGATTTGGTAGATGAGCAGGAGCTGCGGCTCTGTGATTTTGGTGCCGATGCGATCAGCGTAATCCAGCGCTCGGCTGCGATTGATTTTGCTGAAGCACCCTTAGAGCTGGTGGTGATGGATAAAGGCTGCGACCCTGCTGCCTATGATCCCGAGGAGCTAAAGGGGCGGCTATTGCTGGTAAATACCGATGTCAGCGAGTATATCGGCTGGGCCATCAAGGACTATCAGGCTGCCGGGCTGATCAGTGATCGGGTGATGCCGGTCAAGGGTGTAAGAGATCGTGGGGATCTTTATGATAGCCGTATGTATCAATCCTTCTGGTATATGGGCGGCGAGGATCAGACCTTGGCAAGCGGCTTTGTGCTTACACCGCGTCAAGGTGATCTGCTCAGGCAAAAGGCCGCCGAGCAGCTCAAGCGCCATAAGGAGGACTCAACCCAGCCGAAATACCTGCGCCTAAAAGGTAGGATTGCTTCGGAGCTATATACCGGTGAAATAGAGGTAGTGGAGGCGGTGATCCCCGGTCAGACGCAGGAGGAGATCATCATCGTAGCGCATTTATGTCATCCCAAAGCCAGCGCCAACGACAATGCTTCGGGAGCGGCGGGGGGCATTGAGGCCCTCAGGGCTATATCGGCATTGATCGGGCAGGGGAAGCTAGCTGTGCCAAAGCGCAGCATCCGCTTGATTTTAGTACCCGAGATGACAGGCACCTATGCTTATCTATCCTCTCGTGAGCGGGAGCTTGGCAGGATCAAGGCAGGGATTAATCTGGATATGATTGGTGCTTCTCAGAGCAGTAACATCGCCCCCATCACCATTACAGGGCTGCCAAATGCCCTGCCCTCTTTTGTACAGGATCTTGCCGTAGAGGTGCTGGGGATGGTGAAGCGGGAGTGTAAGGGATTTAACGGTGGAGATATTGCGCTATTTATGTCGGAGATCAGTGAGTACTCCGGCGGCAGCGATCACTATATTATGAGTGACCCGACGGTGGGCATCCCTTGTGTGATGCTGGGGCAATGGCCTGATCGTTGGTATCATACCAATCTAGACACCCCTGATAAAATTGACCCTGCGATCCTCAAGCGGTCGATCACCATAGCTGCATCCTACGCTTATACCCTAGCCACCTTATGTGTCGAAGATGTGCCTTTGATTATGAATACCGCAAGAGGCAGATTTGCAGCCAAAACAGCGGAGGTTGTATCAAGGGCGATTTCTTCAAACGAGCACACCGATACTACAGCGCTGCGGATCCAATATGCCTGTGAGATAGCTTGCCATAGTGTAGAGGACTTTAAGCGTTTTTTTGCGGGTGAGGAGCTTTTGACCGTAAGGCGGATGATTGCTGACGAGCGCAGGCATCTGATCAGGCTTGCTAAGGAGATCGCAGACCGTACCTTAAAGCTATTCCCAGGTGGCTCGACCAATCAGCCCATCCCTCTGGATAATCGCTTCAAAATGGTGCCAGTTAGGCTGTTTCGTGGGCCTATCCGACTGGATTTTGTGGCGGCAGGCTTTTCGGGGGAGCTGCTTACCCGTTACCATGCGTTGAAGCCTACCATCAAAGAAATGGATATGGCGCTAGATGTAGCAATCTATTGGACGGACAGCAAGCGAAGCATGACCGATATCATACGCAAGGTGTTTCTGGATACAGGCTATGCGCATACTGACAAGCTGATGGAGGTCTTTGAGTTTCTGGAGGATGCAGGGTTTATCAGGCTGCGCCAAAACTTGTAGCACAAGAAATAACAGCAGGGGCACAGGCTCCTGCTGTTTTGCTTGGTCTGTTAGATAAAATATTACAACATTTATCTTGACAGCTACGCTACGTTACACCTTATAATTATAGCAATTATAAGAATCATGTGGCCTAAAGGAGAAGTTTATGAGTAAAACATTGGTTGTTTTTTATTCTTATTCCAGCACAACTAAAAATCTGGCAGAGGATATAGCGCTTATTACAGATGGAGATATTAGAGAGCTAATCCCTGTGACTCCTTACTCATTTACCTACAATGGCGCAACGAAAGAAGCCAGAAGCGAAATTGAAAGGGGATACTGCCCTAAGCTGATGTCTGGAAATGAGCCGATCAATCATTATGATTATATTTTTATAGGATCACCTAATTGGTTTAAATCGTTCGCCCCACCAATATTGAGCTTTTTGCGTAACGTTGACTTAAACGGCAAAACAATCATTCCGTTTTGCACCCATGGTGGCGGTGGATTTGGGCAGATAGAAAGCAATATAGAGAAGGAATGCCCAAATTCTAAGCTGCTAAAAGGATTTGAAGCAACAAGTGACTATGATGATCAGGAAGTGCAAGATTGGATCAACGGGTTGCAGATTTTTGGGTAAACAATGGGAGGATACCAACGTGCGAAAGCAGTATTATACGGTAAGTGATTTAACCAAGATAACAGGAGTTACGCGCAGGACGCTTCATTACTACGATGAAATAGGTTTGCTAAAAGCGACAAACCTATCTGCTCAGGGCTATCGCATGTATGATATGAGCGACTTTGAAAGATTGCAGATCATTTTAATATTAAAAGAAATGGACTTACCACTGAAGGATATATCTAGTATATTACAATTATCAAAGCAAGAGCAAAATACCATCTTAGAAAGCCACTATGAAATCTTATCAAGGAAAAAGCAAAAATATGAAAAGATGATGCTTAATTTAAAGCGTTACTTGTCTGGTGATGATTTGCTTGATTTAGATTTATTTGAGCATACAGCTGTTTATCCTATAAAAGAGCAATATAAACGAGAGGCAAAACTTGCCTACGGCAATACAGAGAAATTTCGAGAGTATGAGCGAAATATCTCCCGATTAACCGACGAAGAGAAGGAAAAGCTATTTGCTGCGTTTGATGATCAAATGAAGAAAATATTTCGTTTGTTTGCTAGCCATGTGAAGGAATCTCCTGCTTCTGAAACGGTACTTTTGATTGTTAAGCAAATGGTCGATAGCTTTCAGGGCTTTTTTGTCTGTGATCATGAGATTTTGCGGTGCATTGCCAATACGTATAAGTTTGATTGCAGATTTAAAAGATATATAAATCAGTTTAGCGATGAAGATTTGAGCGACTTTATCTATAAAGCCATTACTGCCTATTGTGATAGGAATGGGCTCTAAATGATTTTGTAACGGCTTGAGAAAATTGCACACTACAAATTAGCCACTAAGTTTTTGCCTTAAAAAGAAGTGCCTTACAGCCGAAGGAGGGAATGCTTCGGCTGTAAGGCGGCAAAAGGAAGAAGACACAGCTGTGCTATGCCTGTGAAGTAAGCAAGGTTATTTTTCTACACTGCCAAAGGCTGCTTTCATCCGCTCCATCGTCTGAGGGGAGGGTAGGAAGGTATTGCCTGCCTGATTGTAGCTGCCCTCTACCAAAACAGCCTGAGCTACATCGCTTTGGTTGGTAAGGTAGTAGATGCCGCCTTTGCGGAAATGATAATCACTGTAGGTGATATTGGTGTCGCAGAGATTGATGGCGGTGTTAAAGAGGGTTTCTACCGATGGCATGGTCATAGAGGGCAGCCGCTGACCAATTGCAGCGAGGCTAAGCTCCTCTACCAGCTTTAGCCGTTGCAGCTCACCTAAGGGGTAGCTGCGGTAGGAGAGCATGGCGGCAATTTTACGGCCGTCGAGGGGCTGTACGCCTTGATTGACGGCAATGCCTCCGCCTTCCAGCTCTACAGGCTCTTTGACATCATACTCGATGCGCCCTACTGTATCGGCAATGGTGATAAATCCCGTAGTGTCTACCAGTGCGTAGCGATCTACCGGTACTCCCAGCGCCGCGGAGAGAGCAAAGGCAGTTTTTTCTCCTCCTTGCTTCTTCCAAAGCCCCGACAGAGAGTCAAAACGCCCGCCGTATTCCACCATTGTTTCGGCTGGGATCACCGCAAGGGTGATTCTTTTATCGAGGGGAGAAAACTTCACCAGCATGGTGGTGCTTACTGCTTTAGAGCTGTTTTGACAGCCTAGCAATAGGTTGATGTCTTCCGTCTTTGTAGGGTAATAGCTCACGTTATAGTCCTGCTCCGACACCGTGATACCCGGTGCATTGAGCACAAACACCGCAACCACTGTCGGGATCAGCAGCACTACAGCACTGATCAAAAAAGATACCATAAATAAAGAGAAGCTCTGATATTTGCGCATCGCTCATGCCCCCTGCAGATTTTTACAGCTTTAGTTTGGGCATAAAAAGAGGAGTCAATACAATTTGCGGAATTTTTTGGGCGTAAACCTGGTAGTCGGTGTAGGATAAAAATACCCACTGCCTAAGAAATCCTTAGACAGTGGGTAGGGGTATTTATATAAGGCATCGTGGATTATACTTCTTTAGGTAGTATTGCATTGAGGAAGCAACCGGTAATTACAGCGATTACAGTAGAGTTAAGAGAGAGCCCGAAGATGGTGACGCTGCCGCCGAGCCCCAGACCCAGCACCAAGATCAGTGCAACGATCAAGAGGTTACGAGAGTGGCCGAAGTCAAGCTGTGCCTCTGCAAGGGTACGGATACCAACTGAAGCGATCATCCCGTAGAGGATGAGGCCGGCACCGCCAATTACGCATAGGGGGATGGTGGTGAGCACCGCAGCAAACTTGCCAAAGAGAGCTAGCACGATGGCAAACACCGCAGCCAGACGAATGATCGCGGGGTCATATACCTTAGTAACAGCCAGCACGCCGGTGTTTTCGGAGTAGGTGGTATTGGAGGGGCCTCCCAGCATACCTGCTACGAAGGTTGCGACACCGTCGCCTAGGATGGTCTTATCGAGACCGGGGTCAGCAAAGAAGTTTTTCCCTACCACTACGCCGTTGGTGGTCAGGTCGCCTAAATGCTCCATAAAGGTGACAATGGCGATGGGGGCGATCATGATGATGGCTTCGAGGTCAAAGGCTGGCAGGGTAAAGAAGCTGCCGTCTAACTTCCAGAAGGGGCTGATGAGGGGAGCCTCAGAGACGATTGCCAGATTGACCAGAGTGGTGCCAGCAGCCACATCGCTGATGATTGCTGCTACATAACCGACTGTGATTGCCAGCAGAGCAGGCACCAGCTGGTAGAAGCCCCTAGCAAACATAGCAGTAAACACAAAGGTGGCCGCTACAAGGATCGCCAGAGTCCAGTTAGAGGAGGACCATGCGATACCTACCGGTGCTAGCGAAAGACCGATTACAATAATAACGGGGCCGGTCACAACAGGGGGGAAGAAGCTCTTGATTTTTTCTGATCCGATAAGTTTCACAAAAAAAGAGAGCAATATATATACTGCGCCTGCTGCCATGATTCCACCCTGTGCGGCGGGAATACCCTTCTGGCTGACTACAGTAGTAATTGCTCCCATAAACATAAAACTTGAACCTAGGAATACCGGAACCTTGCCCTTAGTGATCCAGTGAAAAATAAGTGTGCCAAGACCTGCGGTAAAGATAGCAACAGCGGGGTTAAGACCGGAGGATATTGGTACGATGACGGTTGCCCCAAACATTGCAAATAAATGCTGAATACCGAGTAATGTTGTCTTTGGCGTGAGCTTTGGCAAAAAACTATCTTTCATAAAAACTCCGTTTCTGCCGCCTGTACGGCATATGTTTTTCTCTTTGGCTAAGGTTACAGTGACCCTAGCTGCAGCTTAGAGGACAAACTCCTCGTAGGCATTTCTATTTATAATATAGCAACAAAAAGCCGCTGTCAAGAATTTTTATCAAAAAACCCTGATATTTTTTTGACATTTTACTGTCATCCCAGTCGAGATTTGCAGGATTATTGCAGGAAATCGAGTATTTTGCTGTTGACAATCGTCATCAGTCACAATATAATGGTATAGTAAGAGGGAGTAGCTGGCATCTCTGATGTGGTATTGTGCGTCATTACGGCTGATATGCCCGCAGATACCTTGAGCGGCAAGACTTTTACTGCAAAAGCAGTAGAGGTCTTTTTTTGTTTGTGTGGGCGGGCAGTACCTAAAACTGGGCATACTACCCGTAAACCCACGAGATTACAGTAAGGAGTGGTATGATGCAATTATTAGAGAGTCTAACACTACCCACTTGGCAGCAGCTTTTGATGTGGTGTATTGGTGCGCTGCTGATCTATCTGGCAGTCAAAAAGGAGATGGAGCCTACCCTGCTGTTGCCTATGGGCTTCGGCGCAATCCTAGTCAACCTACCTATGTCGGGTGCGGTCAACCAAATGTATGAGGGCGTGATTGAGCACGGCCCAATCGATACCCTGTTTAATATGGGTATTGCCAACGAGATTTTCCCCTTGCTGCTTTTTGTGGGTATCGGCGCGATGATCGATTTCGGTCCTTTGCTTGCCAACCCCAAGATGATGCTCTTTGGCGCTGCTGCACAGTTCGGTATCTTCTTTACCCTAAGCGTAGCTACCCTAGCAGGCTTTAGCTTGCAGGATGCGGCTTCCACTGCAATTATCGGCGCTGCCGACGGCCCTACCTCGATCTTTGTAGCCAACTACTACAACAGTAAATACATTGGTGCTATCATCGTAGCAGCGTATTCTTATATGGCGCTGGTACCGATTGTACAGCCTCCCATCATCAAGATGATCACCACTCGTGAGGAGCGCTTGATCCGCATGCCAATGGCCAACGAGCGTACAAGTCAGACTGTAAAGATCCTGTTCCCTATCGTGGTTACTGTGATCGCAGGTCTGGTAGCTCCTAGATCGGTTGCTCTAATCGGCTTCTTGATGTTTGGCAACTTAATCCGTGAGTGCGGAGTGCTAAAGTCTCTCTCTAACTCTGCACAAAACGAGCTTGCCAATCTCATTACCCTGCTGCTAGGTCTTACCGTTGCAACCAAGATGCAGGCAGAGTACTTCGTTACCTATGAAACCATGCTGATCCTTTCACTGGGTCTGGTAGCATTTATCTTTGATACCATAGGCGGCGTTATGTTTGCAAAGATCCTAAATCTCTTCTCAAAAAACAAGATCAACCCTATGATCGGTGCTGCCGGCATCTCGGCATTCCCCATGTCGGCTCGTGTAGTGCATAAGCTAGGCTTGCAGGAGGATCCTACCAACTTCCTCTTGATGCACGCTATCGGTGCCAACGTATCGGGCCAGATCGCTTCTGTAGTGGCAGGCGGTATGATCATCGCCTTGATCGCCAAGTAAGAGGGAGGATATAGTATGAATACCGAAGTTTTTTTATCCACAATCCCTGTAATGGTTGCAGGTATGGGCGGCGTGTTTGGTGTTATTATCGCTATCTGGGTAAGCATCGTGGTGCTGACCAAGGCTTTTGGCGTAAAAAACAACTAAGCCCTTTGTAGATTGCTTGACCCTGCCTCGGGCGAGGGTACAAAATAAGTGGCCGCCATCGGGTATGGCGGTCATTTTTATGCAGGATTTGGCGAAATAATTATTAATTTTGCTGTATAAAAACAGGTTTGTTTCGAGTAAACTATACAAATAGGGAAACATTTAGTAAACAGCACAAAGCTATTGACTTGTCAACGGCGGTTATGTTAAAATGGACATACCTCAAAAAGGGTTTATTTTGCTGTGCCAAAAATCATGGCAAAATGGTGGGTTATAATAGATCCACACTCAATAAAGCGGCGGGTTTCTCATAGTTGCCTGTGGCTTTATAACAAAATCGCTAGTCCCTTCCAGAGGGAGGCAAACCAAAGTCCAAACAGGAGGTGCCGATATGCGGGTAAAGATTACATTAGCTTGCCAAGAGTGTAAGCAGAGAAACTACAACACTATGAAGAACAAGAAAAACGATCCAGACAGACTCGAGATGAACAAGTATTGCCGATTCTGTCGCAAGCACACTGCTCACAAGGAGACACGATAAGGAGGAAGGAAAAATGTCAACAATTGACAAAGAAAAATCCGGTAAAGAGACCGGAGGATTTTTCTCCAAGATCGGCAAGTTTTTGCGTGACCAGAAGGGCGAAATGAAAAAGGTGGTCTGGCCATCTAAAAAGCAGGTTGCTAACAACACCGTAATCGTAATCGGTGCGGTCGCAGTAGCAGCTGTAGTAGTAGGCGGCTTTGACGCAATTTTAGGAGCAGTAGTTCATATGCTGTTCGGCTCTTAATGGTGAGGTAGGACTATGTCAGAAACTGCGAGATGGTATGTTGTACACACCTATTCGGGGTATGAGAATAAAGTTGCCGACAGCATCCAAAAGGCTGTCGAAAACCGCAAGCTTAACTACCTCATCAGTGAGGTAAAGGTACCTACCGAAACGGTGACCGAGTTCAAAGACAACAAAAAGCGTGAAATTCAACGCAAAATCTTCCCCGGCTATGTGCTGGTAAAGATGGTTATGAACGATGAGTCATGGTATGTGGTCCGTAACATCCGTGGTGTTACTGGCTTTGTAGGCCCAGGCTCTAAGCCTGTTGCGCTTACCGACGAAGAGGTAATCCGGCTCGGCGTCGAGTCAAGAGAGGTTGTTGTGTCCTTCGCTGTAGGCGACTCGGTATCGATAACCGACGGATATTTGGCAGGATTTATCGGAACTGTCGACTCCATCAACACCGTTGACGGAGTGGTCAATGTCACTGTATCCATGATGGGTAAGGATGTTTCGGTAGAGCTGCAGTTGGAGCAGGTAGCTCCTTTAATCGTTTAATAACCCGTTAAAGCTAGGCTTTAAGGGTAGGGCAGTATAAGGCTGCCTGTGGGAGGGGCAAATCCCCGACTTAACCACTAATTTTGGAGGTGCAAACACATGGCACAGAAGATTACAGGATATGTAAAGCTTCAGATCCCAGCTGGTAAGGCTACACCAGCTCCACCTGTCGGCCCAGCGCTTGGTCAGCACGGTGTCAACATCATGGCGTTTACCAAGGAGTTTAACGAGCGTACTAAGAACGACGTAGGTCTGATTATCCCTGTCGTTATTACCGTATACGCAGACCGCTCCTTTAGCTTCATCACCAAGACTCCACCTGCTGCTGTATTGATCAAGAAGGCAATCGGCCTTAACAGCGGCTCTGGCGTACCAAACAAGACTAAGGTTGGTAAGATTACCAGGGAGCAGATCAAGAAGATCGCAGAGACAAAGATGGTTGACCTTAATGCCGCTAATATCGAAACAGCTGCTAGCATGATCGCAGGCACCTGCCGCTCGATGGGCGTTGAAGTTGTTGACTAATACGAGAAGCTGCATAGCTCTGTGAATGCTCCCTCAGTGGGAGGAAATTTCCGCTATATACCACTAAGGAGGAAAATGTTTATGAAACACGGAAAGAAATATCAGGACAGCGTAAAGCTGATTGAACCTGCAAAGGTATATGAGACCGTTGAAGCCCTCGACCTTTGTGTAAAGACTGCTAAGGCAAAGTTTGACGAGACCGTCGAGCTGCACATCAAGCTGGGTGTTGACTCTCGTCACGCTGACCAGCAGGTACGTGGAGCAGTTGTACTGCCACACGGTACCGGTAAGAAGGTAAGAGTACTTGCCATCTGTAAGGGTGACAAGGTTGCTGAGGCACAGGCTGCTGGCGCTGAGTTTGTAGGCGCTGAGGAGTTTGTAACTAAGATCGCCAACGAAGGCTGGATGGAATTTGACGTTGTAATCGCTACCCCCGACATGATGGGTCTGGTAGGTCGTCTTGGTAAGGTACTGGGCCCCCGTGGTCTGATGCCAAACCCTAAGGCTGGTACCGTTACCCCAGAAATCGGCAGAGCTGTTACCGAAGCTAAGGCTGGTAAGATCGAGTACCGTCTTGACAAGACCAACATCATCCACTGCCCAATCGGCAAGGTTTCCTTTGGCGCTGAGAAGCTCTCTGAGAACTTCGATGCACTGATGGGTGCAGTTGTTAAGGCTCGTCCTTCTGCTGCAAAGGGTCAATACGTACGTAGCTGCGTAGTGGCTTCCACCATGGGCCCTGGAGTCAAGATCAACACAGCTCGTTTCCAGGCTGTGGCTGCTCCTGAGGTTAAGTAAGCTTTTAAAATACCTCAGGTATTTTGAATGCGCGTAGCCGTAGGTGCGCAAGATTGATAATAAATTACATCGGCTATTGACAAAACTCGATAGCCGATGTATAATATGTAAGCTGTCACATACCAAAGACAGCAGGTGTATTACTTAAAGGGGTGACCCGCCTGCCGAGGATGCGATACAATAAGCTGTGGCTTTGCCACGTGTTATATTGTTATATTGCTTCTTCTCGGTAGAGAGGAAGCTTTTTTATTTACCATAAGCGAAGCGAATGGTGATGCCGCGCCTAGGCGAGGGCATAAAAACACTTGGCATGATTGATTTTTCATCGATTATGCCCCATATACCAATAGGAGGTGAAAATTTTGCCAAGCGAGAAAATATTACTTGAAAAGCAAGCAGTCGTGGCTGAGCTAAAGACTAAGCTGGAGAGCAGTGCATCCGGTGTAATCGTTGATTACAGAGGTATCACTGTTGCCAATGACACTAAGCTGCGTCGTGAGCTGCGTGAGGCTGGCGTTGAGTACAGCGTAGTTAAGAATACTCTGCTGCGTCGTGCTGCCAACGAAGTTGGTTTCGAAAGTCTGTCAGGCTCCCTCGAGGGAACTACTGCACTTGCAATTTGCCAGGAGGATGCATTTGCTCCTGCTCGCATCCTTGCTAAGTATGCGGCTGATTCTAAGGGCAAGTTTACAATCAAGGCTGGTTTTATTGAGGGCTCTGTCCTCGATGCTGCCGGTGTAGAGAAGATCTCCAAGATACCTTCCAAGCAGGCTCTGCTTGCGACTGTACTTGGCGGCCTAAACGCTCCTATCTCCGCTCTTGCAATCGTACTGAATGCAATTGCTGAGCAGAAGGGTGCAGGCGCAGAGGCTGCTGAGTAGTCTGCCTTTGTGTCGCTGGTCATGCTTTGACCGATTGCCTGCGGGCAACTAAAAATTATAATTTGTTGGAGGAATAAAAAATGGCTTCTGAGAAAGTTTTGAAGTTAGTTGAAGATGTAAAGCTGCTGACCGTACTTGAGCTGTCTGAGCTTGTTAAGACCCTTGAGGAGGAGTTTGGCGTATCTGCTGCTGCTCCTATGGCTGCTGCTGCTCCTGTAGCTGCTGCTGCTGTTGTTGAAGAGAAGACTGAGTTTGACGTTATCCTGGTTGACGCTGGTGCTTCCAAGATGGGCGTAATCAAGCTTGTTAAGGATCTGGCTGGTCTGGGTCTGAAGGAAGCTAAGGAGCTGGTTGACGGCGCACCTAAGGCTGTTAAGACTGGTGTTTCTAAGACTGAGGCCGATGACATTGCTGCTAAGCTGACTGAGGCTGGCGCAAAGATCGAAGTTAAGTAATTAACTCCTCTTTGATTTGCTGATACCAAGAGTGCTGACGGCGTAAGCCGACAGCACTCTTTTTTTGTTTTGATATGATGCCCTGCATCAACGAGCCGAGGCCCGCATATACTGGTGCAGCCAAATCTTACAATTTACTTAAAGTAAAATAATTCCCATTGATTTATCATACTGGGCACTGTATAATTATGTGGTATCAGGGCAGGTTTTTTTATATTATGACGTAATCGATACGTTATTGCTTGCTCCACCAGCATCCACAAGATTTGGTCGGTGATCTTGATCAGCTGCACGCCTTTGCCGGATTTTGGTGTGCACTCCACTACTACAATTAAGTAGGTGATCTATTGAAACATATATATTTGATTTTTACGCAGACAGGCACTTCAGCCAGCCGCATGTTTAAGGTATTTACCAAGATGCCTTATAATCACGCCTCAATTTCCTTTGATCGAGAGCTTACAGAGATGTATTCCTTTGGCAGGAGGGTACTGTACTTTCAGTTTTTGGCAGGCCTTATACAGGAAGATCCTGATACACATGTATATAAGCGCTTCCCTGACACCACCTGTCGTATTATTGCACTGCCCGTAACCGACGAACAATATGCCCGCGCCAAGCAGGAGGTTAATCTCTTTTGGGTTGAGGTTGATAAATATAAGTATGATATACTAGGGGTACCTGCCCGCGCTGCCGGAGTAAAGTGGAAGCGAGATTACCGCTTTGTATGCTCCGAGTTTGTTGGCTTGGTGCTGTCACGAGCTGGGATTTTGCACTACTCCGAGGCGGAATGCTACTTCTTAAAGCCATCTGATCTCTATAACATCCCCGGTAGTGAGACCATCTATATCGGCACCCTCAAGGGGTATAACAGGGGGAATTTCTACTCCAACCTGCGCACCGCATATAACTTATAGTATAAAATCTATGGGGTGCCCTGCCCTTAAGTAGATAGAGCGAAGCCTTGCAGCAATGCAGGGCTTTTTTGTTTTCATAGATTTTTTTGGAGAAATGATTGAATAATCAAATATTATTTACTATAATAAAAGTAGCGGATTAGGGAAATCCCTATCAAATTATGCTGATACGTCAGCAAAATGGAGGTAGCAGATGAATTATACGTTTGATAAGGTCATCGAAAGAAAGGGTACAGGCTGTGTCAAATACGACCGCTTACCCTATGAGAAGGTAGCGCAGGATGCAATTCCACTGTGGATCGCAGATATGGACTTTGAGACTGCTCCTGAGATCATGGCAGCGCTTCGAAAGAGAATGGAGCACGAGATCTTTGGGTATTTTATCTTGGGCGATGAGTATTACAATTCCATCATCAACTGGCAGAAGCGCCGCTTCGGTGTAAATGATCTGGAAGTAAAGCATATCTGTTATCAAAACGGTGTGCTGGCAGGGCTCTCCCACATTTTGCAGACTCTGACCAAAGAAGGGGATCCTGTCATCCTGCAGACCCCTGGTTATCCCGGCTTTACTAACACCCTTAAGAACATGAACCGTGAGATCGTACCAAACCCTATGATCAACGATAGGGGTTATTATACCATCGATTATAAGCATCTAGAGGAAACCATCGCTACCAGAGGCATCAAGGTGCTGATCCTCTGCTCTCCTCACAACCCTACCGGACGTATCTGGAGTGTGGAGGAGCTTCGGAAGATCGTTGATATCTGCTTAAAGCATCAGGTTACCATCGTAGCGGATGAAATCTGGGCCGACGTTATCATCAACAAGGGCGAGAAGTTTGTGCCTTTATTCCAAGCTGACCCCAGATCTAAGGAGATCACAATTGGGTTATACTCTCCCTCTAAGGGCTACAATCTGGCAGGCATGGTTTCTTCCTACTCGGTATGCTACAATGATGAGCTAAACGACAGATTAAAGAAGACCTCTGCTTACCTGCACTGCAACTCTCCATGTGCCCTGGCGATCACCACCACCATCGCTGCCTATAACGATGCAGAGGGCTGGCTGGATGCTTGCAACGCCTATACTAGCGCCAATATGGACTACATAATCTCCTACTTACAGGAAAATCTACCGAAGATCAAGTGCCGCAAGCCCGATGGCACCTATGTACTGTGGCTGGATTTCACCGAAACAGGCTTGACTCACGATGAAATGATCCAGCGCTTGGTAGAAAAGGCCGGCGTAATTACCAACAACGGCCATGCCTTTACCCAAGGTGGCGACCTGCATGTAAGACTAAACCCTACCACTGCCAGAGTAAATCTGGAGAAGGCGATGAAGGTACTCCACCGAGAGTTTGCCGATGTGGCAAAGTAATTTGTAACCTACAGCCGATAGCTGAAATAACCAGTATAATAAAGCACCTCTCCTGCGAGCTTTGCAGGAGGGGTGCTTTTTTGATTTATGCGACTGCTTGGTAGATGGTATGTTCACGATACGAATGACCAAAGCTCACTCTCTTGGCAGAGCTTTTACTGCTGGGGAGGCTGCTCGGGCGCTGCTTCCTCTAGAGGAGCTGCTTGTGCATCCTCGGGTAGGAGGATGGGAGCTTCTTCTACAGCAGGAGGAGCTGAAGCTTCGGTCTCTTCTTGCTGGGCTTGTTTCTTTGCCTTATAGCTCTGCCATTTGCCGAGGCTATACCACAGTAGCAGCGCGATTGCCGCCACAATTAGGGCGGAGGTGGCAAGCAGCTTTAGATCGATGAACCCAAGCTTTTGAAAAGATACATCGCCCGGTTTAAGATCAGCTCCCAGTAGGGCGATGACTCTGCCATCGGGTGCGGTGATAGGCAGGTAGGAGCTGACGACTTTGTGTTGATCGGGAGTGGTGATCAGGCCACTGGCGTAAGCTGCTGTAGATTTGCCACTAAAAATCTGCTCCATAGCACTGCGGCCCGATTGGTAGATATCCATCGGATATTGATCCTGTGGGCTCATATAATCGGTACCCTGCACACCGTTGTCGCGGTAGTTGCTATCGGCGATATAGAGGTAGCCGCTGGGGGCTGCCTTAATTATGATGTAAAGCCGCTCTAGGTTTCGCTGCTGCTTTACCTTATGGAGCAGGTCAGAAATCTGCTTGAATTCTGTTGAAATGGTCTTTTCAAGGTTAATCTTCATGATATCTTCATGGGCATAGTGGCTCAGCGAAAGGGCGAGAGCCTCAAATTGATCGATACCTACCTGACCAACCCGCTTGACGGTTTCGGCGCGTCGGGTATAGGGGTAGGCAAATGCCGCAATGGCTACTACCAACATGGCGATTGCTAGCAGGAGGGCAGTGGTGCGTAGGCTGTGTTTTGACTTCTCCATAGTTTTGCTCCTTATCATCATTTTTAAGTGGTGCATATCTGTAATCCTCTGAGTATTCCACAGTTCATTAAGAATTTGTGGAAAACTTCTTACGGCGCAGTAAATAGTCTGAGGGTATAGCAAGCCTTGACTTATAACTCCTTGATAAAAAAGAGCTCTGTCGGCTGGCAAAGTGCGGGGATATTTAAAATCAGGCATCCCGTATCCTTATAGCCCAGCTTTCGGTAAAAAAATTGGGCATTTTCATCGGCTTGGGTGGAGGTCATGGCATATTGATACCCTAAGGATCTCATCTCAGCTTCCCAGTGTGTCATTGCCTGCCTACCGTAGCCCTTGCTGCGGGCTGATTGCTCCAGAATAATCAAATTGACAAAAGGGATCATATCCCAAAATAAGTTATAGCGCATAAGCCCCACAGGTACATTCTGCTCTTTGAGGATATAGCAGCGTTTGTCTGCGATTTTACGAAGTAATTCTGACTCAGGAAGATGCTTGTCTAAGCGCTGCCAAAAGCGCAAGTCGCTTTTTGCTGCATAGTCAATTACAAACATAATAATTACTCCCCATAATTTGATGGCACCTTTTGCTTCGATATCTATGTATATTATACCATTGGCAGCCAAAATTTTCATTATATTTTTGTAACGGTCCGCCCCAAATTGTTATTGCCTTGATAGAGCTTTGATGATACAATATATAGTATCTAATAAAGTTAAGACCACAAGATAATGATGTTTTGATGGAGAAGATAATTTTGGCTAGCTGCTTAGCTTGCAGCAAGGCTAAAAAATGATGATTAACAGCCGGCAGAAGGCAGAAACGGAGCAACTATGAAGTTAAAACAAAATGCCATAGAAGTACTTAAGCGCAGATACCTATCGAGGGATAAAGAAGGTAAACTGACCGAAACTGTAGAGCAGATGTTTGAGCGAGTAGCAGAAGCAATTGCAAAGGCAGACTTGGAGTTTGACCCCAACGCAGATGTAGGAGCGGTGAAAGAGCGGTTTTATGAGATGATGACCGAGCTTGACTTCCTCCCCAACTCCCCTACATTGATGAATGCGGGCAAGGAGCTGGGTCAGCTTTCCGCTTGCTTCGTGCTGCCTGTGGGTGACAGCATGGAGGAGATCTTTGAGGCAATCAAGCAAGCTGCACTGATCCACAAGTCTGGCGGCGGTACAGGATTTTCCTTCTCGCGGCTGCGCCCTTCCGGTGCACAGGTACATTCTACCGGCGGGGTAGCCAGCGGCCCTATCAGCTTTATGCTGGTGTTTAACATGGCTACTGAGGCTGTTAAGCAAGGAGGCACTCGGCGGGGAGCTAATATGGGTATCCTACGTGTTGATCATCCCGATATTCTTAACTTCATCAACTGCAAGAATGACAATCAAGACATCACCAACTTTAATATATCGGTGGGCATCACTGAGGAGTTTATGCAGGCTGTAGAGGCAGGGCAAGACTATAATCTCATTGACCCACATACCAGTCTGGCAGTAGGCAAGCTGAGCGCGGTAGAGGTGTTTCATAAGATCGTTGATGGCGCATGGCACAACGGAGAGCCTGGGATCATCTTCTTAGATAGGCTCAATCGTGACAACGTGGTGCCAAGTGAGGGCGAGATCGAGAGCACCAACCCTTGTGGTGAGCAGCCGCTGCTGCCTTATGAATCCTGTAATTTGGGCTCAATTAACCTGAGCAATATGCTTACAGAGCAGGGTGGCGCCGTAGAGATCGACTATGATAAGCTGCGCTGCATCGTCCATGACGGGGTGCACTTCCTCGACAATGTAATCAGCGTCAATAAGTACCCTCTCCCGCAAGATCGGCCTTGGGGTCATGGGCTGGGCAGACATGCTCCTAAAGCTGGGCATCCCTTATAATTCTGATGAGGGTGTGGCGCTGGGTGAGGCTCTGATGGGCTTTATCAACGAGGAAGCACACAAGGCCTCGGTGGAGCTGGCGAAGAGCAGAGGAAGTTTTCCACTCTTTTCTCAAAGTATGTTGAAAGATGGAGCGCCAATCCGAAACGCAACCACCACCACCATTGCCCCTACAGGTACCCTGTCTATTTTGGCAAACTGCTCATCGGGCGTAGAGCCTGTATTTGGATATGTGTTTATCCGAAATATCTTAGACGGCACCCAGTTTATAGAGGTAAACCCTGTGCTTAAGGATGTATTGATCAAGCGGGGGCTATACTCGGAGGAGCTGATGCACAAGATCAGCCAGCAGGGTACGCTAGCACATATGGTGGAGATCCCTGAGGATATCAAGCGGGTATTTGTGTGTTCCCATGACATCGCTCCTGCCTACCACATCAAGATGCAGGCAGCCTTCCAGCGGCACACTGACAACGCAGTGTCAAAGACAGTTAACTTCCCCAATCAAGCCACTAAGGAAGAGGTCAAAGAAGTATTTATGCTGGCCTATAAGCTGGACTGCAAGGGTGTAACCATCTATCGAGACGGCAGCCGTGACAATCAGGTGCTCAACATCAGCGCGGTCAATGACGGTAAGGCCCCAGCCAAAGAAGTGCCTAGCAACATCCACCCACGCCCACGCCCTGAGATTACAGCAGGGATCACTGAGCGGATGAAGATCGGATGCGGCAATCTGTATGTGACCGTCAACTACGATGAAAATGGTGTCTGCGAAGTCTTTACCTCTACAGGCAAGGCTGGGGGCTGCCCCTCTCAGTCAGAAGCCACCGCAAGGCTGACTTCGGTAGCACTGCGTGCAGGAGTAGCAATTGAGGAAATCCTTGATCAGCTCAAGGGCATCCGCTGCCCCTCTACCATTCGTCAGCAGGGCATGAAGTGTACCTCCTGCCCCGATGCCATTGCCAAAGTGGTGAGCAAGGTACATGATATGCTGCAAAAGAACGAAGGCGCGCCTTTACTCTCTCCTTGGCAGGCTTCTAAGCCCAAAAGCAAGGAAGCAGAGAGCGGCAACTGCCCTGAGTGTGGCGAAAAGCTCGAACATGAGGGCGGCTGTGTGAGCTGCCGCAGCTGCGGATACTCAAAGTGCAATTAAGAAATATATTTTAATAGACAAAAGCGAGGGTAGGCAACCGCCCTTGCTTTTTTATGTATTTCAGAAGTGATGCGCCCTTTATATATTTACTCCTAGATTTGGCTATGAGCAATCGTGGAGCCGACAATATCCTTTATATCATTCAAAATTATACAGTATCAAAAAATGTCGGAAGATGCTATAATAAACGCAAACCTGATCAGGGTAGGTTGATCTGCCTGCACTTGGGATAAGGGAAATGATCAGTGCTTTAATCACAATTCCGACAACTGCATCTGCATCGCAGGTATGCGATACGAAATAAAGATAATTTTGGCGCAAACATCTGCGCTTTGGGCACAGCCCTAAATAAGGAGGAACCATGGTGTGGGGTCGTAAAGACGGGCAAAAAGAGCTGGTGCTCTTTATTTTGATGCAGACGGTCTATCTGGTAGGCTATGCATCGGTCTATGCGTTTATCGTTACATATATGAAGGCGCTCAATTACAGTGACTTTGCCTGCGGACTAACCACCACTGCCATGTCGCTGACCTATGTGGTGGTACAGCCTCTTAGCGGCTATATCTGCGATACCTTTATCCCCTCCAAATGGTACTTGATGATGAGCTTCGCTCTCGCAATCCCTGCGGGATTTTTGATCTGGTGGGGCGCTGGCAGAGGGCTGATGATCATCCCAGCAGTAATGCTGACAGCGGTATTTTCGTACCCGATCCCTCCCCTGATGGATTCTTGGCTCATCACCCTCAAGGCCAACAAACCTGCACTGGATTATGGCTTGGTCAAGGGAATCGGCACAGTGGGCTACGGAGTAACCTGCCTGGTGTGCGGCAAGCTGTTTGCTACTTTGGGGTTTCAGTATATGTTTTATATCCACGGCGGTGCGATGGCGCTGCTGATTTTGCTGATGATCCGCGTACCTCAGGTGCCATGCAGCAACAAAGGCGCCTCTGCACAGCACCAGCAGAAGCTTTCGTTTGGGCAGGCGGTTAAGATGCTGGCTGGCAATAAACCGTATATCATACTGATGATCAGTGGTACTTTATATCAGTTTGCAGCGCGCCCCGTCAATACCTTCCTCGCTTCACTCGTAACAGGGGCAGGGGGCAGCAGTTATCACTTCGGGATCGCATCCTTTGTGTGGTCGATGGGAGAGTTTGTAGTGATGCTGGCGGTATCAACGCTGCTGGTGCGGGGTATGAGCAAGCCGTTTCTTTATGCCATCAGCCTTTTTTGCGGCTTGGTCAGGCTACTGGTTGTCTGCTTTGAGCCTTCTTTAGGGCTGATTATCGGCTCGATGCTGATCCAATCTTTGATGACAGGGATTGTGACCCGTGTCTTTATTGACTACATTATCGATATTACCCCCAAAAATATCGCGGCTACTGCGGCAGCCTTTGGCAGCACCATTACCTTTGGGTGCGGCAGTGTGCTGGGCAATTTGATCCACGGCGGTATTATTGATCGCTTCGGGATGCAAAGCAGCTTGCTGCTGGCGGCTGCGGCGATGGCACTGGCACTATGGATTTTTTATACCAGCGCCATCAGAGGCATGAAGGCGAAGAAGATATTTGACCTAAAGATATAATAGATCAACTCTCATATAAGCTTGCTTATGTAAATGAAGCACTCCCATGAGGCTATTTCTTAGCTCCAAATATACTAACAAAGTGGTGCTAATGATCAAATTAGCTTTGGTAAGCTTACCCCCAGATATAAGCCCAATGATCTACCCCATGCAGATCAATTTGATTTCATCCTCACGATCACAATATTAGTCATTGTCGTCATGGGTAAGATCTGGATTGACAGAAGTTAAGGAGACAGCATGGATTATAAATACTTTATTATTCCCTTAGGGTTGCTTATTGTTGTAAAAATTATAGAAGAAGCCCTACGAGTAGAGAAGAGTGGAAATAGAACTTATCAGTATAAAAAGAGAGAATATCTATTTACTGAAAATGAGCTAAGCTTTTATCAGAGCTTAGTACCTGTAGCCGAGAGTAGAGGCCTACTGGTATTTGCAAAAGTCAGACTAGCGGATATAATAGAACCTCAAGAAACAAAGCATTGGCAAGCAGCATTTAACAAAGTACGATCAAAGCATATTGATTTTATCTTGTGTGATGATCAATATATCAAACCGATGCTTGCCATAGAGTTAGACGATAGCTCACATCAAAGGATAAAAAGGCAAGAGCGAGATCATTTTGTAAATGAAGCTCTAAAGAAGGCAGGAGTGCCTATCTTGCGTGTATATGATAGCGGAAGCTTAGGAGATAAAATCGACGCAATACTCATAGCATCAGGTAAATAATCAAAAAAGGCTGGCGCTCGGGGTTAACCCAATCGTCAGCCTTTTGTTATTGCTTATCTTCCTCTAAAAGCATGCGGTAGATATCTGCTTTTTTTAGTCCTGTTTTTGCTGCTGCTTCCTTAGCGGCGATGGAGGGCTTCATTCCCTCATCCATCAGTCGGGCGGCAAGGGATGCGGCTTCTTCCAGAGTAGGCAGCTCCTTGACTTTAGGCGCAGCCCCCTCTATGATCAGTACAAACTCCCCTTTAGGCTCTACTTCGCTGTAGTAGATGATTGCTTCGCTCAGGGTGGTGCGGATGACCTCTTCATAAATTTTGGTCAGCTCACGGCAGAGGGAGATTTTGCGGTCGCCCAGCACAGCCAGCATATCCTTCAGGGTGCTGCGCAGCTTGTGAGGCGCTTCGTAGAAGATTAATGTGCGCCCAAGCTCACAAATTTCTTCTAGATGCTGGCGGCGCCCTGCTTTGTTGGTAGTCAGGAAGCCCTCAAAGCTAAAGCGGGAGGTATCAAGCCCTGATAAAGCCAGCGCAGTGATAGCTGCCGAGGGGCCGGGGATGGCGACTACATCGATGCCCTTTTGGGCACAGAGCTTGACCAGCTCTTCTCCCGGGTCGCTGATGCAGGGCATGCCAGCATCGGTGACGATGGCACAGCTTTCGCCTGCGAGGATCCTTGCGGTAATCACCTCGCCCCGCTCCCGTAAATTATGCTCATAGTAGCTGACCATCGGCTTTGAGATGCCAAACCGTGACAAAAGCTTGAGGGTGACACGGGTATCCTCCGCTGCGATGAAATCCACCGCCTCTAAGGTTTCTTTGCCTCGAGGAGAAAAGTCGCTTAAATTACCGATGGGGGTACCCACGATATATAGCTTGGACATAGTTGCTCCGATCTGCCAAAAGCGGCGGGTGTAGTCAGGGATTAGGTATAGCGATAGATTTCCTTTGCCTGCTGTGTAAGGCTGCCGTCGGGGTGGTAGAGGATCACAGGTGGATCAATTACCATATGGGGCTTGCTGCCTTTTTTGCCCTCAACCATAAAGAGCCAAGGCGGGGTATCGGCGTTTTTTTGCACCATTCTCAGGCGCTTGGGCTCGATACCAAAGCTACGCATAGCTGCCAGCACATCTACCAACCGACTGGGGCGCTGACAGATACACAGCCTGCCACCAAAGCGCAGCAGCTTACTTGCTGCTTGGCATACATCCTCTATGGTGCATTCTAGCTCATGGCGGGCTACACCCCGCTGGCTGCCTGCCACTAGGCCACTCCCTTGCGTCTGATAGGGAGGGTTGCAGGTCACCACATCAAAGCTCTGGAGCTTGAGGGCGGGATGACAATTGGGGTTGATTTCTTTTAGATCCATATTTACTGCCACCACTTGATGGGCTAGTTGATTTTGCTGGATCGAAAGCTCCATCAAAGCAGAAGCCTGTGGCTCTAGCTCTACCCCTACCGCCAGCTTTGGGCCAAGCTGGGCACCCTGCCGATACCAGCTTAAAGCAATGATGCCGCATCCACTGCAAAGGTCGCAGGCACGCTCGGATTTCTTGGGGGCGGCAAAGTCGGAGAGCAAAATCGAATCGGTGGAAAACCGATGGGTAAGGTTGACGGCTATCGACAGGCTGTCAGAGAGCGGTTGGTAGCTTGTCTGCTCCATAAAGGCTCCTTTCGGGGTGTTTTGGAGAAGTATATCATAGATCAGGCTAAGCCCAATCGTAAGTTGTATAGAGATATACCTAGGTATAAATAAAAAACCAGCCGAAAGGCTGGTCTTTTACGTTAAGTAAGCAGATCAGGCATTAGCCCTGAACTGGAGCTCCAACTGGGCATACACTAGCACAAGCACCGCAGTCGATGCAGGTGTCAGCGTTGATTACATACTTGCTGTCCCCAGAAGAGATAGCGGATACAGGGCACTCAGCCTCGCATGCTCCGCAGCAGATGCAAGCGTCATTGATTACATAAGCCATTGTAAAAACACCTCCTTTACTTGTAACCATTCTAACATAAAAAAGTCAAAAAGAACAGTGAATAACAAAAATTTTTTATATGATAATATTGCAATTTTACTTGCAAAATTTGGCGGGCTTTAACATAAATACAAAGCCGCTTAGTATCTGGACTATGCTTGTACAAAACATCACACGGCCCTGCGCCGCAGCTAGCTACAGCGCAGGTATTATATCAAGCCGAGGTGGGGAAACCCACTCGTCTTGTTGCCGCACATTATTGCCCCTCAAGCTCCTTGAGGGCAGCAACTTCGCTTTTGTCGAGCCTGATATGGCCGTCGCGGATGATTTTAACCTCATCTTTATGGAAGGGCTTGATGCCGCCATCATTTTTTTCGAAGCTTACCTTGATATAGCCGGTCAGCAGGCTTACATCAACTACAGTACCACGACCTTCATCGGTCTGGACGATAGCGCCCACCTTAGGGGTGGTTTTGAGCAGGTGCTCATAGGTTTCCTGCTCATATTTCAGGCAGCACATCAGCCTGCCGCAGGTGCCAGATATTTTGGTAGGATTGAGGGATAAGCCCTGCTCCTTAGCCATCTTGATGGATACAGGCTGGAACTCTCCCAAAAAGCTAGAGCAGCAAAACTCACGACCGCAGATGCCAAGACCGCCCAGCATCTTTGCTTCGTCGCGCACGCCGATCTGCCGTAGCTCGATGCGGGTGCGGAATATCGACGCCAAATCTTTGACCAACTCTCTGAAATCGACCCTGCCATCAGCAGTAAAGTAAAAGAGGATCTTGTTGCCGTCAAAGGTATACTCTACATTGATCAGCTTCATATCTAGCCCGTGCTCGGCAATCTTCTTCTGGCAGATGTCAAAGGCACTCTGCTCCTTTTTAGATACTGCCGCCATCTGGGCTAGATCCGCCTCTGTAGCGATCCTTAGGATCGGCTTAAGTGGGGCGTGTATGGTGGAGTCGGCCACCTCACGGTTGGCAATTGCCACAGTGCCGCATTCCACGCCGCGGGCTGTCTCCACGATGACCTTTTGCTTTAACTCCACCTTGATGCCACTGGGGTCAAAATAATATATTTTACCGACTTCTTTAAATCTTACACCAACTATTTCTGCCATATTACCTCGTTCTGCCCTGTGGGCAAGTATTTATATTGATCCCTATGATGTAGGGAGAAGTTTCTGCTTCTTAAATGCTGCTTTTGATGTATTGCTATATGATCTGGGCAGACTGCCCAGTAAGGTCGGGAACACCCCTTGCAAGGCATGTTCTCAATAAAATGCTATGGGAATTACCTATACCGCCGTCAGCTTATGGGCGATGACGGTAGAGAGTAGGGGGAGTACCACATTTTGTGTACAGGCACTACCTGCGTAATCTAGGATGTCGCTTACTTGTGGCAGACGAGTGAGTGCCCAGCTACCGCTGCGGCTGTGGGAGACTGCCATCAGCTTGAGGGAATGAATCAACGAAAGATAGCTTGCTCGATTGCCCTCGTAAGGCTGAAGGATGCTAACGATACCGTAGGTATCGGATACCGTCACGCAGCTTAAGATGCGCTTGCAATCGTGAAAGATCCCGGTATCGGTTGCGCTACCCAGCGCAGCAAGAGTAAGCCCAACCGAGCCACCTGATAAGGCAGCAGCTGAGAGGGCATCTACATTGGAGACTTGGGGCATCAGGCCACATACCACCTCGGCACATTGCTGGGCGCTTAGCTCTGCCATTGGGAAGATCACAGCCCTCGAGCGGATCGTTTCCAGCAGTGCGTCTGCATTTTCGCACAAGAGGATGTAAAATACCCCTGCCGCCGGTTCTTCGATCTGCTTAAGCAGGGCGTTTTGGGCAGAGGCCTGCATCAGCTCACAATGATTTAGGATGAAACCTCTGCGGTGTGCTTGGTTAGGCTTGATCTGCGCCGTAAGCTTTAGCTCACGGATAGCATGTACCGAAATAGCACCGCTTTTGCCTTCGCCGCTCATGCTCTCAAGGTCGGGGTGGGTGCCCGATAAAGTCAAGCGGCAATCGGAGCATACACCGCAGGGGAATTCTCCTGCGGTGGAGCAGAGATATGCGCTCCCCAGCTGGCGGGCAAAGGTTTTTTTACCGCTGCCTGCCTTGCCGCTGATGATCACGGTATGCGGCAAACGCCCGCCACCCCTGAGGGCGGCGAGCATCTGATAACAATGTTGATTATAAAGAAGCTGATTAATCACAAGCATCCGCCGTTATATCTTCTCAAATCTAGAGACATCCATCACAAAGATGGTAGCGCCGCCGATGGTAACCTCAACAGGGAAGGAGGTATACATACCAACGCCATAGGATGCGGAGGAGGGTACCATTTGGGTGCGTTTCTTGGAATGGCGACCGATGATATCGATTACGGTATCCACCTTATCATCGTCAGTACCGCAGATAAATGTAGTATTACCTGCCATCAGGAAGCCGCCTGTAGTGGCAAGACGAGTAACCTGAAATTTCTCTTTTGTAAGCGCAGCCTGGACCTTTGCACTGTCATCGTTTGATACGATAGCCATAATAAGCTTCATAGTAAAGCCTCCTGTTCTGATAGGTAGTGCAGCATATAGGTTTCGTATAAAATTTATTGCAATCCCTATGCTGTTATATACATTTTACCACATAAATTTGCTTTGCACCATAGTTTTTTAGGAAAACTTTCGCTTTTTCACAAATTTGCTCGCCTGGCACTGTAATGGGCACACCGGGAGGGCAGGGGGCAAAAATTTGAGCAGCAATCCTGCCAACGCTATCTTGGATGTCAATCGGCTCACTATCCTTTAGGATAGCATCTCGCAGAGGGAGCTTTTGGTCGAGGATTGGCAGAGGATTGAGATAAGGCGATGCTGGTACAGAAGCTCTGATCCGATCGATCAGGCGGTAGACGCCATCTAGGGGGCTGAGGGGAGCAGGCAGCAGCACTGTATGGGTGGCAGTGGTGTACTCTGGCTCTATGCCAAGGTGCTGGCACAGGGCGGTAAAGCTGCTTTGGTCTAAGCCGCTCTGGCTGTAGTCAAGGACGATACGCAGGGGGTCAGCTGTAGCTGCTACACCCCATACATTTGCATCTAAGGCATATTGCCTGAGCTTGCCGACTTCGATAGCCAAGGCTTGATAGTGGGCTTTTAGCTCCTCAAGGCGAGCTGCTGCCAGCTCGATGGAGAGCATGATCGGGTAGCTCGGGGAGGTAGAGCCAAACAAGGCCATCATTGCTCTAGCCTTGGGGCGAAGGGCAGAGTCTTTAAGATGTAGTACAGCACCCCCCGTCAACACCGGCAGGGTTTTGTGGAAGGAATCGCAGCAGGCATCTGCCCCAAGTACCAAGGGGTGAAGCTCCTCAAAAAACCGCAGGTGGCTACCATGGGCATTATCGACCAGTAAGGGGATGCCATGCTGAGCACAGATGCTTTGGAAAGCAGCGATGTCTTGCAGCACCCCGAAATAATCGGGGCTGGTGACATAAAGCCCACGGGCATCGGGGTGGCGGTGAATTGCATCCGCTACTGCCTTGGGCGAAACGGTGCCCGGCAACCCTGCCCCTGAGGGAAGATCAGGATAGACCCAGATGATCTCTAAGCCCAGCAGAGCGGCAGCAGATACGGCACTGCGGTGGCAGCCCCTGAACATCAGGAGCTTGCTGCCCATGGGACAAAATGCCCCTAGCATCCCCTGTATGCAGAGGGTGGCACCTCCTGCGCTGATGAGGCTGGCACCCGCGCCGTAAAAGGAGGCGATGCGGGACTCTGTATCGAGCATGGGGCCTTCTTCATCAAAAAGGCTGCCTGTCAGGGGCAATTCGGTCAGGTCATAGGGGGCGAGCTCTGCCAGAGGAAAGGGCAGTGAGCCCTTGTGCCCCGGTGTATGGAAGCGGGCGGGCTTGCTTTGCAGATAACTTTGCATAGCATCATAGAGAGGTGTGGTCATTGGCATCTCCTTGTTGGTAGTCAGCTGGTTGCCTATCAATCAGCATTGAGATAGGGTCGCGCTTCTCAGTGCATGAGTATTGAGCGGGACTATAAAAAACATGCTATAGCAGGGATTTATAAGTGTTGTATAAATGAGCCTACACTATAGCAGGTGGGGATAGAAGTTTCGAGATAAACCTACACCATGGCAGGTCGGGATGGAAGTTTAGAGATAAACCTACACCATAGTAGGTCGGGATGAAAGTTTAGAGATATACCTACATCATAGCAGGTCGGGATGGGAAGTTTGCGGGATAAACCTACACCATAGCAGGTTGGAATTGGAAGTTTAGAGATAAACCTACACCATAGCAGGTCGGGATGGAAGTTTAGAGATAAACCTACACCATAGCAGGTTGGGATGGGAGTTTAGAGATAAACCTACACCATAGCAGGTCTGGATGGAAAATTTACGAGATAAACCTACACCATGGCATTGATCTTATTCGGCAGGAGATTTCTCTGTACTGTCTAAGATATTGAGATTTCGCAGCATCACCTTTTTGCCCCGATAAGCGAAGGCTCGATTGATCATCAGCTGGTCGAGATTTTGTAGGTTGGCGGTAGGGATAACCTGCTGGCGAAACGCTCTGATGGGGGTTCGCTTTCTGGGGATGGGGCAGGCAAGGCTGCACTGATCACAGCCCCAAGCCAGCTTATTTTGGCGGATCAACTCAGTCTGCTCTGGGCTTAGCTCCTTTTTCTGCTGGGTGAGGGCAGAGAGGCAGCGGCTAGGGTCAATCCCTTGAGGGCTGATAGCAGCTGCGGGGCAGGCAGTGATACAGCGCCCGCAGTGGATGCAGCCTTCGTTGCCTGCTCGGATGACAGCAGAAGCCCCAAGATCGCTGAGGATGCTGCCGATGAAGCAAAGAGCCCCGTATTCTCTATTGATCAGCAGGGAGCTTGGCCCGATGTTGCCCAGCCCACAGAGGCTAGCTGCTTTGACCTCGTCGATGGGGGAAATATCAACAAAGGGGACGAAGGTATTTTGTGGATAGTGCTGGGCGAGTAGCTCACAGACCTCTTGTAGCATCTTGCCGGCGACAATGTGGTAGTCAGGGATGATCGCATAATGGGAGAGGTTTCGCTCAGGGTGCTCTCCGGTATAGTAGGGTATTAGGCATACAATGGCGCTTTTGACAGGGGAGGGAGCTCTTGCTGCGGCATTGTTTGCAAAGAAAGGCAGCAAAGGCTCGATGGGGCAAAGCCCCCAGTATTGGATCTCATGCTTTTGAAATGCGCTGTCTAGGATTTTTTGGAGCATAGCTGCCTCCTTTCTTTTGGATAAAAAGTACCCCCACCAAGATAGGCGGGGGATGATGTCATTGTGATCAGGCAGAGGTTTTGCTTTGCTGCGCCTGCCTGCGCTCCCAAAACACACTAGGCAAGAAGGTGATAAAAGCCAGCAGCATCACGATGCAGCAGATGGCCAGATATGTATGTATGCCATACCACTCGATGAGATAGCCGCCTGCCAGACTGCCTACAACACCGCCTATGCCCATGGTCAAGGCCGTGCCCACAGTTGTAGCGGTAGCAGTGATGGAAGGGGGAGTGATTAGGCTGATGTACTGGGTAAAGCAGGTGATAAAGATACCCGCAGCAATTGCGCCCAAAAACTGCATGGCAATGATGACCTCTATACCTACAGGGAAGCTAAGCACCGCCAAACGGATGACGTTGAGAAACAATGAGGCGGCAAAGATATAGGGCATCTTTAGACCCTTACGGATCAAGCGGGAGAGCACCATCATAATGGGGCATTCAAAGGCTGCACAGAAGGTGATAAGCCCTAGATTTGCGCTGTTGCCGCCCGCAGACTGCACGATCAGTGCCAGGAAGGAAACCGTGGAGCGAATCGCAAACTGATAGAGGCAGACGCTGATCATCAGCACGACATAGCGCTTATTTTTGAGCAGCAGCTCTACGATCTCGGCGAAGGAGAGCTTTTGATTGGTGTGGGTTTTATTGTTGTTGGTGCAGGGAGCCTCGGGGAGTGGGAGGATGCAGAGCACCACAATCAAAAGCAGCAGGCTGTGCGCATAAAACATAATGTTAAAGCCAAACTTTGCAATGATATTGCCAAAGATTAAGGCAGTGATGCCATAGCCCAGCGAGCCGAAGGAGCGGATTTTGGCAAAATCAAGCTGAGGATGAGTGACCTTAAGCTTAATGACCCAGGAGTCAATCATGGAGTATTGGTAATTATCAAAGAAAGAAAGCAGAGTTACTGCCATAATAAATACGGTACCAAGGGTTACTGTATAGGGCAGCACAAGGGTAAAGGGGATGGCTACCGCAAAGCAGCCGAGGAGGATTTTTTTGCTGGGGATGTAAGTATCGGAGATGTAGCCCATCAAGGGGTGGATAAATATCCCCATGCCGGTAATGAGGGCGGCGGTAATGCCGCATACCGCACTCGAAAACCCATGCTCTCGCAGGAACATCATCAGAAATGCATATAGCACACAGTTGGAAGACCAGTAGATCAGCTGGATTAAGGAGAACAGCAGGGTTTCGTTGACGTCTTTTTGAATAGTCAGTTTTTTCACGGTAAATCCTCTCGTTATTTTGCCGGCAGCATCTTAGAGGGAAGCTCCAAGACAGGCTGGGGAGATTTTGTAGCCGGCCCTGGGCCAAAGCTTTGGCGGGTGGGTTTACCCTTCTGTGCTTTGCTGGGTGGCGATGAGTGCTTCGTATTTCTTAAGGGTAGGGATCTTGATGGTGACGGTGGTGCCGACTCCCAGCGCAGACTCAAGATCGAGGCTGCCGTGGTGCATCCTCATGATGTCGTCTGCCACTGCTAGGCCGATGCCGGAGCCTCGGCGGGTAAGGTTGGCCTTATAAAACTTCTGCTTGATTTTGGGGAGGTCTTCACGGCTGATGCCGCAGCCGCTGTCGGCAACCGATATATAGATATAATCGGGGGTTGCGGTAGCTTCAACGGTGACCACATCCTTGGGGTCGGAGTACTTGATGGCGTTATCCAGCACGTTGATAAATACCTGCCGTAGTCGGTTGGGGTCTGCCATTACCTGCGCATCAAACAGGGGCTCGTCATATATGAGGGCGATATCCTCCCGCTTTGCCCGCTCGGTATACATCAACACTGCTTCGCCAAGCTCTGCCAGCAGGTCGATACGGGCGATATTTAACCTGAGCCTGCCCGACTGCATACGAGAAAAATCCAAGAGCTCCTCGACCATCAGCGAAAGCCGATCGGCTTCCTTCATGATCACACTCATCCCTTTGCTA
>DAMCAP010000002.1:23290-41834 GCA_032059445.1 Oscillospiraceae bacterium | reverse complement strand
GTATTGGTATCTATATGGTCGCTGGAGGATTCGGCAACGATGGTCTCTCCCCAGCCTTTGATGGCGGTGAGGGGGGTGCGCAGCTCGTGAGAAACCGAGGAGATAAAGTCGTTTTTCATCTTTTCGGTTGCTGAGAGCTCCGATGCCATATGGTTGATGATTTCACAGAGCTCTCCTACTTCATCATCGTTTTTCTTCTCTAGGCGGATGTCAAAATTGCCTGAGGCGATGGAGCGAGCGGTAGTACCGATCTCACCCAAGGGAATAACGATGGAATTGATAAAGTAAGAGCCAGAAAGCACTGCAAAAAAGATGATGGCGACTCCCACCAGCAGCGCCATGCCGATGAGGATATAGATCACTTCATCGATTTTACCCAGAGAAACGATCAAGCGCACAGCAGCGATGACATCCTCGGTATGCGGTGAGAGGATGGTTACTGCATAGACCTTTTCCTCCCCTAGCTTACCCTGATACTCTCCGAGACCATCGGAGGAGGAGAGGGCAGCGGTGAAATCAGGCAGGTCGATGCGGCTAGTGACCTCAAAGCCGGAAGAGGTAATTAGCACATTGCCGTTGATATCCAGCGCCATCAGCTCCATGCGATCCTTTTGATCGAAGTTTTCGATCAGGCTACGCACTTCTCGGTCAAAATCCATGGTGCTTTGTTCGGAATACTTGGTTAGAAGGGAGCTTACGATATTGGCCTGTGCCACCAGCGCTTGGCGCACCGAATTATAGTAAAACAGCCGTATAGAAACCGCAAAAGCCAGCTCCACCAGCACAAGGATGGTGACGATGACTCCAAGGCTGTTGAGCAGCCAGCGGTTGGTTATCTTTCGTTGTGCCAAATCTGATTCTCCCTTCCTATATTTATAAGAACAATACTGCCTGCGTACAGGGATGTGGTGATTATTGCCCAAACGCAACTTATCCCCTCATCACTTCGATGCACTCATGCCGTGGGGCACGCCATTTTTGTTGGGTAACAAAAATGGAGGAAAAAGCGCTTAAGGGCTCTGCCTTTAACCCACGGACAAATCTTGCCGGATTGCGCTTGCTTGCATCAAGCGACAACCGATGCAAGCTATTGTCCTGATAAGGTGTCTGCGACACAATATTATGCCTAACGGCAGAGATGCGATTTTTCTTCTGCCCGCAGGCATGAGATGCGCCGCAGGCTCTCTATAAGGGCAAGCCCTTGGGTCGGTTATCGCAAGCAGCCCGTAGGCTGCGTAGCGTAATCCGCCAAGGCTTTGCTCGTGGGGCTCAGGGGCTTGCCCCGAAGCGCTTTTTCCCCTATTTTTGTCGCTTAACAAAAATAGGGTGCCTGCGCGGCGTGAGCGCATCCGAAGCAAATCATTTCATAAATGGGTAAAATGGCTTGGTATTCTGCATTTATGTTGTGATGAACGAGTCGGATAATATCCCTCATACCCGTAGGGCAGGCATAATAATGCGCCGCAGGCTCCTAGGACTTGGTCCACTTATAGCCAAAGCCCCAGATGGTGGTGATGTAGGTGGGGTTTGAGGGGTCATCCTCCACCTTCATGCGTAGGCGGCGGATGTTGACGTCGACGATCTTGGCATCGCCGAAGTAGTTTTCTCCCCACACGGCAGAAAGAATCTGAGAGCGCTCCATCGCAATGTCAGGATTGGTCAGAAACAGCTCCATGATTTGGTACTCTACCTGGGTTAAGTCGATAAGCTCACCATTTTTCATGATGGAGCGGCTTTTTTTATTGAGGGTAAATGGGCCTAGTACGATTTCACTGGCAGGCTGTGCGGGAGATGCCATGGTAACCCTGCGATGGATAGCATCTACTCGTGCCACCAGCTCACTGGGAGAAAAGGGCTTAGTGATATAATCATCGGCACCCAGCATCAGGCCGTTTACCTTATCCATCTCTTGGCTTTTGGCGGTCAGCATCACGATGCCGATGGTAGAGGAAGCCTCTCTGAGCTTTTTGCATACGGTAAAGCCGTCGGCACCAGGCATCATTACATCGAGTATAACCACATCAAATGCGCCATCATTCTCTTCAAACTTCCTAAGGGCCTCCAACCCGTCAGAGGCGTCGGTTACTTCATATCCGGCACGCTTTAAGTTGATGACGACAAATTCTCTTATAGCGTCTTCATCCTCGGCGATCAGAATTCTTCTCATGGGGCATTCCCTCTTTCTGTATTGTTATAGGGTGACTTTGCCTAAGTGCTCAGGGCTTAGAGCAGTGCAAAGAGCTTCTCAAGATCCTCATAGCTGATCGAAAGCTGATCGTAGCTTTCATCGGGGATATAGGCAAGGTACTTGGTGCTGCCTCTGGTGGCAATGGTGCGGTAGTTGGTGGTGTCAAACTTATCTACATAATCCCCAGGGGATACGGCTTTGATTTTAAGAAGCTCCAGCTCACTGGCGGCAAGGGACCCCTCGTAGATCACAAAGCGCCATTCGTTGGTGTCGGCTTGTGGCAGTACGGTAACGGTGCCTTCCCAAGCAGGGGGGGCTTTGAGCATATACCCTGCCTTGTGGTTGACGATAGCATAGGTAGTGGGTATCAAAGAGCCCTCTACAATAGAATAAAACTTAGTCAGGTACAGCTTATCAAGATCGCTTTGGCCGCTATAGCCGGGCAGTAGCTCGTTTTGCGGTAGATCAAGGTAGCCGTCGTTATTGATATCGCCAATGCTCATGGAGGGGGGGCGCCGCTCAAAGCTGGTCTGTAGCCCGAAATCCTCGGCAAAGAGCTCGGTTAAGTTGGAGCGATCAATGGTGGCAATGATGGTGGTAATCATGCCATTGTCAAGATTGACATCGGCAAATACCCCGTTTAAGCCGGTGGATAGCGCACCGTACCCCACATTGGCAAAGCCCACGGTGGAGGTAGGGAGATTGACCTCGCTGACAATCGACACGCGGCTTGCGCCAAATCTCGCTAAGCGGATGGCGGCAGGTTTGATATAGTTTTTGGTAAAGAGCAGCAGCTCATGAAGCCCGTTACGGTCTACATCGGTTGTGAGCAGCTCGTCATAGACCTCGGTAAACATGGTAGCTACCTGATTGCCGGTAAAGAGGTAGACAGAAGCCTGCATATCCTCCCGCTTGGAGGCTGACCAGCCTACAATGATGTTTTTACGCTCCAGCTGGGTGATGGGGGCAAAGCGGACAAAATCTATCTCGCTATGAGGCCCCGGCACCTGTACGGCACTGCGCCATTCGCCTGCTTCATCCTGCACTAGGATGCTCATCCAGGTGGAGGTAGCCCCGGCTACCGTCAACTCATAAAAGGCGATAGCCTCGGGGACGTTATTGTCGTCGATATCCTCTAAGATAAAGGCGGAGAGGTATTCCCCTCTGCGGGGGTATTTTAGCTTGAAGTTGTTAGAGCCGATTGCTGCTTCTAGTGCCGAAAACAGCTTGCTTTGGTCAGGGGTCAGCTTAGGGGGAGAAAGAAGGCTGTCGGTGGTAAAGTTGGGCATACAGCCGGTCAAAAGGACTGCGCATAAGAGCAGAGAAAGTAGTTTTTTAAGCACCTTGGGCCTCCTTTCGTTTATTTGGCGGTGCCACAGAGCAGATGCCTTGTTCTGCGCTTTATATAATATAGTTTATCTTGCGTGCACTAAGGCAGGGCATAGCCTACCATTTGTTGATATGCACTTTATGAGCAAGATCTCTCTCGGGGCGGGATTTTACTTCATCTGGGTGACCGATGACAATCATTGAGTAGGGCATAATGTGACCGGGCAGCTTTAGGGCTGCCTTCATACCGTCGACGCGGGCATCCCTCGGATATAGCCCGCACCAGCAGGAGCCTAGCCCCAGTGCATGAGCAGCGTTGCAGATATTGGCAGAAGCGCTGGCACAATCATCACGCCAGGTAGCCCATGCCTCTGCTGCATCACCACAGACGATGATAGCAAGAGGCGCAGTGTCAAACATCTTGGCGCTGACATGGAAGGCATTAAAGGAGTTCAGCGTTTCTTTGTCATCGATGACGATGAAATGGCAGGGGTGGATGTTTTTGGAGGATGGGGCATAAAATGCTGCCTGTAGCAGAGTGTCGATCTGCTCTTTGGCCACAGGGGTGGTCTTATATTTGCGGATGCTGCGGCGATCTAGTAGAGCTTGGATGATTGTATTCATGTTGATTCTCCTATCCCCGATGGCTCGGTCTGTATTATAGTGCTGCGTTTTGCAGCTTGATCATATGTCAAGAAACGATCTGCTTTTGATCTTTAGTATAGCATTTTTACAGCAGTTACTGCAATGGAATAAATATATTTTATACCTCTGGTATGACTAAGGAAGGGGTGGCTTCCTAAAGCTTCTAACTTATAGCTTAGACCAAAGGCGGTAAAAATATCGAAAACCCTATGTTAACAGAAGGTAAAAATTATCAAGCGATGTTTATTTCGAATAATAAAGGTGGTACAATAAACCTATACGGTTTAGCGTACCACCTGTAAGTGCTTTTATCTTCGGATGTTATCGCGGCTGAGTGCGTGCTGCTCAGCGTTTCGGATTAGGTTAAACAATGAGGGTGCAAGGTTTGGATACCGCTGAGATAGCCCCTCGGTCGTAATATTTTGTGGCACCAGCTCTCCTACTTCTCCCACCAGTGGTAGCTCGCTTAAGCTTTTGTGGGTGATGGCTGCTGCATTGGCCTCGCAGACCGACATGGCCGCTTGGGTATAGGCAGTGGAGAGAGGCTTTGGGATCGCAAAGAGGGTATCTTGATTTTTGGGGTCGGAAGCGTATATAATTCTAAACATACGGTATACGGCCAATAGTAAAAAGGACGAAACCTCATTTGCCAGTGCTTTATTTTGGGCGTGCACCATCAGGTCAAAGAGGATGTTTAGAGAATTGATGATCAGCTTCTTGGTTAGTATTGGGGCGGCACCGATCTTGCTTAAGCCTTTGTCGGTGGCCATGTTGGGAGAATCGGGAAGATCATCTACCGTCAGGGTTGTGCCTGAGCGATCAGGAGAGCGCCCTAGCATATAATCGCAGGATACCCCGTAGTAATCTGCTGCTCTGATCAAAAAATCTAGCCCGCATTCTCTGATGCCTTTTTCATAATGGGATAAAAGCGCCTGAGAAACCCCCAGCTCTGCGGCGGCTTGCTTTTGGCTGATATTTTTTTCTTTGCGTAGCAGGCAAAGTATCCTTGGGAAATCTGCGTTCATCTTTCACCCTCCAAAATACTTAGAGTATATTGATTATAGTATATCGCTGACTCTTTGTAAAGAGAAAACTCCAAAATTCTGGATTATTGTCGAATATGTAGAAAATAGAAACGATTTTTACAGAAAACAGCTTTATTCTTTTATAGATTTAGGCCATGAGGCATAGGCTTTTCCCGAAGATTCCCTAGGATTTATGGGGGAAGGGCAACAAAATATAGGCATCCTGCAAGCTTTTCGGAGCTGTTAAAATGAACATCAATACATAAACCATACATATAGGAGGAAAATATGATCACATATAAGCTGCATTTGCTGCGACACGGCATGACACAAGGAAATCTAGAGGGGCGGTATGTAGGCCGCATCGATGTGGATCTGTGCCAGCCGGGAATTGATGAAATCAATGAGGCCCTAAGTCACTATGAGTACCCATGGGTGGATCGGGTCTATTGCTCTCCCTTAAAGCGGGCACGCCAGACTGCCGACCTGTTGTACCCTCATACCCCTCTGACGGTGGTGGACGGGCTGATGGAGCTAAGCCTAGGAGATTTTGAAGGACAGCTGATCTCTCAGCTGGCAGGTACAAAGGAATTTGCCGCCTGGCTAAAGGATGCAGCCAACAATCCACCTCCCAATGCGCTGGAAACCGCACAGGAGTTTCACAATAGGATCCACACCGCTTTAAACGCAATTTTTATGGACATGACTCAAAATAAATATACCGAAGCTGCTGTGATCTGCCATGGCGGTGTGATCAGTGGCTTACTCACACAGTTTGGCCTGCCAAGGGCGCCCCAGACCCAGTGGAGAAGCAACAATATATCGGGCTTTACCATTTCGATGAGCACTCAGATGTGGATGAGCATGGGGGTATTTGAGGTAGTCGGAGCCATCGGTCCTAAGAGCGACGATCTGAAGTTTGTGGTGCAGGAGACTCGATAGATCTGAGAGCTGCTTGCATAGATCTATGTAAAGTAGCCAGACTTATGTAGATAAGATGATTTAAATAAGGGCAGCTACTGCTAGAGCTGCCAGACAGCATAACATTTGTGCTCGCCTATGGCGGCGGAACGGAGGGCATTATGACAGAAATTAATAAGGGCTTGGTACATCTCTATGTAGGGGATGGTAAGGGCAAAACCACCGCAGCGATCGGGCTTGCGGTGCGGGCGCTGGGTGCAGGCAAAAAGGTGCTGATGCTGCAATTTTTAAAAGGGCAGCAGAGCAGTGAGCTGGAGCCGCTGCGCAGGCTTGGCATTGTAATCGAGCGTACTGAGGAAATCAAGAAATTTGTCTTCCAGATGAATGAGCAGGAGCTGGCAGAGGCGGCAAAAAGCTGCGAAGCCTGCATAGAAGCCCTGCGGCAAGCTTTTACCGAGGATGGCTATGACATGGTGGTGCTAGATGAAGTAGTGGATGCTGTTAATTGCAAGCTGGTCGATACAACAGTGCTGCTTGAGTTGCTCCAAAGTCGCCCTGCGGGAGTAGAGGTTATCATGACCGGGCGCAACCCCAATGATCAAATCGTAGAAGCCGCCGATTATTTGACGGTAATGACCGCCCTGAAGCATCCCTACCAGCAGGGAGTACAAAGCCGTAAGGGTATAGAATATTAAAGGAGCACAGGATGGAATTCTTTTCGTTGTTAAAGGAAAATGCCAAGCGGGCACTATCCGGCCAATGGAGCCCTGCAATTGCAATTGTGCTGCTGATTGCAGGGGTCGGGCTGCTGTTTTCCCTCTTTGAGATGGTGTGTACCATCGCATTAGACCTCCCCGGTTTCATGGATATTTTAGACACCCCTCAGGTGTTTTTTGATGATGTGATGGGGCAGTCGGGGGCTGTGTTTGGGATTTCGACTCTGACACTGCTGCTCAGCTATGTAATTCTTACCCCTTTAAAGCTGGGAGAGCTGAGCTGGTACTATGAGGCAGGTAAGCACCAGCAGGAGGGGATTGCTTCGATCTTTGAGTACTTCGGCTCGGTTAAGCTGTTTCTTCGCTCGGTGCTGCTCAATCTGGCGATCGGTGTGCGGGTAGCCTTGGTGGGAATCTTGCTGATGCTTCCGGCATCTCTTTGCTTTGCGGCAGGTACCTTCCTGTGGCAGAGTGATACCGACCCCCTCGAAAAAATGCTGATCCTAGGGATTTATCTAGGGGGATCGGTATTGCTGGCGGTAGGCCTTTTGCTGACTTTGATTTATCAGAAGCGGTATTTCGTCGCTCCCTATTTGGTTGCTTCCCAGCATGAAATGAGCATCGGCAAAGCGCTCAAAGCCTCGATTATCGCAACAAAGGGCAGGCAGTGCTCTCTGGTGCTCTTTGATCTCTCCTTTATCGGGTGGTACCTGCTATCCTTGCTGGTGCTGCCGCTGCTGTTTGTCAGACCTTATCTGGGAGTATCAAGAGCTCTATATGCCCGCTACCTCATCGAGCGCTTATATACCAAGGCGCCACCTGTTGGTCGGGTACCTCTTAATCATACAGAGCATATCCCCCTTCAAGATAAGCGCCCTGACGGTCAGCCCCAATAATTATAGTAAATAAAGAAACAGCTGGGAGCATTGCTCTCAGCTGTTTTGTTTCATACAGGTGCTGGCATAAAACTGCCTGCATCAGCATTTATTGTTAGAGATAGGGTGCTACAAGATGCCGGGGGCTCTCTTGTAGCCGCAAGGGGAGACGGATACCCACTGGTTATGTATCAGAGCGTACATTTAAGTCGGGCACAGGTGGGCTGCAGGATAAGTTACTTGACGTTTAGCTCGGCGATACATGCAGCACAGAGGTTTTTACCCTTAAAGTTTATGATACCCTCGGCACTGTTGCAAAAAATGCAGGCTGGCTCATATTTCTTTAGAATAATCTGTGTGCTGTCAACGTATATCTCCAAAGAATCCTTTTCGTTTATTCCTAGAGTTCTTCTCAGTTCGATAGGCAGCACTATGCGTCCCAGCTCATCTACTCTTCTCACTATTCCTGTTGATTTCATGTAGTAGCATCCCTTTCAATATCGTATTTTGTTTTTATACATTAACAGGCAATAGCCTTATAATGAACGTGTGTTGTATGTTGGGTAGATTGTGTGTTGATTATAGATACATTATATTACAGTTTATACAGGATGTAAAGGGGTTTCATGTAAATAAATGTAAATAATCGGTGAATTAATGATAAATCTACCATATCATGGGATATATCCCCAAAATCTGCAATTATTTAGAAAATTAAGGGGGTGAAGGCAGTGCTTGGATGGGTATTTGGTGGTTTGATCGTACTCAGTGTTGTATGCGGAGCAATTACAGGGAATCTCGATCAAGTTGCAAATGCAATCCTCACCGAGGGCGGGAATGCAGTGGCGCTGGTAGGCGCAATCGCCGGCGGGATCTGCTTTTGGAGCGGGATCATGCGGATCGCCGAGAAATCACGCTTGTCCGAAATTTTAGGAGCTGCTATCAGCCCGTTGATCCGTTTGCTGTTTCGTGAGCTCGACCCAAAGGGTGAGGCTGCCGGCAAGATTGCCATGAATATGGTGGCGAATTTCTTGGGGCTTGGCAATGCAGCTACTCCACTGGGGATTGCCGCTATGCAAGCTATGGAAAAGGAACAGCGCACAGCTGGTCGCGCAAGCAACAGCATGGTGCTTTTGGTGGTGCTAAATACCGCTAGCTTCCAGTTGATCCCCACAACTACGGCGATGATCCGACAATCAATGGGGGCTGTTGCACCCTTTGATATTTTACCAGCAGTGTGGCTTTCTAGCCTAGTATCGGTTACGATTGGGATTATCTGTGCCAAGACCCTTGGCAGCGGGAGGTCGAGATGAGGCTCTCGGGAGCGGCAATCGTACCGCTTGTAGTGGCGGTCATTGCCTTATATGGTCTGCTAAAAGGGGTAGATGTCTTTGATTGCTTTGTGGAGGGGGCAAAGGGCGGTATTTCCGTCTGCTTTCGGATATTGCCTACCTTGATTGGAATGCTCACCGCGATTGGGATGTTTCGGGCATCAGGGGGGCTTGCTTTGCTCTGTGATCTGCTGGCTTATCCGGCAGGGCTTTTGGGGCTACCACAAGAGCTCGTCCCTCTTGCTTTGGTGCGTCCTTTGTCAGGGGGGCTTGCTATGGGGGTGTTTCGAGATATACTGGCGGCGGTAGGGGCAGATAGTTATATAGGTAAGGTTGCCAGTGTGATGATGGGCTCTACAGAGACTACTCTCTATGTGATTGCGGTGTATTATAGCGCCGTCAACATCAAGGATACCCGGCATACCTTATCAAGCGGTTTGATTAGTGATTTGACAGGATTTGTCATGAGTAGCATTGCTGTGAGGCTTTTTTTGCTTTAACATTCCGTAATACGGAATGTCATTTCGCCTCATGAACAAATGCTGGTAATTTTTAAGAGATAAGGAATAATTTAGATATACCCGCCGGGTCTTTGATCCGGCGGGATTTTTATTGATTACTTCGCAAGGAAGCCTACTTTTTTGTAGACCTTGCTTAGGGTGCGGGCTGCCATTTTTTCGGCACGCTCGGCGCCCAGACGATAGCAGCTCTCGAGATAAGCCTTATCCTGCATCAGGCGGGTGTATTCTTCACGGATGTTTTTGAGGGCATCCGCTACAGCTTCACCCACTGCCAGCTTAAACTCTCCATAGCCCTTCCCTGCAAACTCTCGCTCGATCTCTTCGGTAGTCTTGCCGGTGAAGGAGCTATAGATGGACATCAAATTGATGATGCCTTCCTTACCTTCTCCTGCTACCACCTCGGAGCCGCTGTCGGTGACGGCGGAGCGAAACTTCTTTATGATGGTATCTTTGCTGTCGAGGATGGCCACATAGCCCTTGGGGTTGGGGTCAGACTTCGACATCTTTTTGCTGGGGTCATTGAGGCTCATAATCCTTGCCCCCACCTTGGGGAAGTAACAAGAGGGCATTTTAAAGACATCGCCATAGACACCATTGAAGCGCCCAGCTACATCCCGTGCCAGCTCTACATGCTGACGTTGGTCATCTCCTACAGGCACAAGGTCGGTCTGGTAAAGGAGGATGTCAGCTGCCATCAGGGCGGGGTAGGTAAAGAGCCCGGCATTGATATTGTCGGCATAGCGTGCCGATTTATCTTTAAACTGGGTCATGCGGGAGAGCTCTCCAAACTGAGTGTAGCAGTTGAGCACCCATGCAAGCTGCGCATGTGCTGTGCAGTGGCTTTGTATAAAAGTAATGCTCTTTTGCGGGTCAACCCCACAAGCCAGCATCACTGCAAAGGCTTCGAGGGTGTTTTTCCGCAGAGCGGAGGGATCCTGACGCACGGTAATCGCGTGAAGGTCGACTATACAATAGATGCAATCATACAGCGTCTGCATATCTACCCAGTTTTTTACGGCTCCAAGGTAGTTTCCTAGGGTGATCAACCCTGAGGGCTGTATTCCGGAAAAGACAATTTTTTTCTTCTCTTCCTGAGGCAGAGCCTGATTTTGCTCCATATAGTCACTCCATTTCTGTTAAAGTAAGGCAAGCAAACTAGTCTGAAATAGCTTTGCTGCTGTACTAAGATAAAATTATAGCAGAGAAAATGGCGAATTACAACAATAACTTTTAAAAATGTATGATTTTAACTCCGAATTAACAAAATATACATAAATATTACTGGTATTTCTACTGTTTTCCATACATCCTGCATAATGGCGGGATGTATTTATAAAAATACAGTTGCCCGCCCGGGAATCCATGTAACAAATGCAACAATATTAACTGGATAATCTTGTAGAAATGCAAGAAAATTCAGTTTTTGAATAGTTATGCTTTATTTAATCCATTCGTGTGTCAGCTGACCCAAAATTTCAATTCCCTTTACAATCGCTTCATCAGAAGGAGTAGAGAAGTTTAGGCGGAAGCTGTTGGAAACACCGTCGGCATCAGGCAGGAAGGCTGCACCGGGGATGCAAGCTACCTTGCGCTTGATCGCCTCTACCACGAAGGGCTGGCTGTCGTAGCCCTCTGGCAGGTATGCCATGATAAACAGGCCACCGTCAGGGCGGGTATATTTGACAGCAGGGTGGAACTTCTTGGCGATTTCTCCAAGCATCAGCTCACATTTGCCTTTATAGAGGGCGCAGGTGTCGGCTAGGTGCTTTTGATAATCATAGTGTTCCATATACTGCTGGCAGATATGCTGGAAGAGCACATTGGTATGCACGTCGCTGCACTGCTTACCGACCACCATGCGAGAGAAGAGCGCCTCATGCACGCATACGAAGCCTACACGAAATGCAGGTGCCATTACCTTGGAGAAGCTGCCGCAGTAGATCACTAGGCCGTCTTTGTCTAGGGTCTTGATGGGTGGGATATGCTCTCCCCTAAAGCGCAGCTCGCCATATGGGTTATCCTCCATGATCGGCACATTGTATTTCTTGGCCAGCTCATAGATTTTTACACGCTTCTCATAAGAGGTGGTGATACCCGATGGGTTTTGGAAGGTGGGGATGACATAGATAAACTTCGCATTGGGGTTGTTTTGGAGAGCTTCCTCTAGCTTGGCTGTGTTCATGCCGTCACTTTCCAGTGGTACACCCACCAGCTTGGCGCCGTAAGAGCGGAAGGTATTGAGGCAGCCTACAAAGGAGGGGGTTTCGCAGATAACCACGTCGCCTTCATTAAGCAGGCACTTTGCAGTGAGGTCGGCAGCTTGCTGGGAGCCGGATACCACCAAAATACGGTCATCTTCAGTACCGATATTCATCCGCTCTGCTATGTATTTTTTGAGGGTCTCGCGCAGAGGTGGGTAGCCTTCACTCTGGGAATATTGCAGCATACCGATCGGGTCTTCCCGCAAAATCTTGTCGGTAATCTCCCGGATTTCTTCAATGGGGAAGGAGAGAGGAGAGGGATTGCCTCCGCCAAATGCGATAATCGAAGGGTCGCCTGCCAGCTTGAGAATTTCTCGGATCACTGAGCCTTTTAGACCGCTCATTTTGTTCGAGATCTGATACTCCATGACATAAACTCCTTTAATATATTTATTATCTGCACACATGCAGGGGTTACCATAAGTAGCTTCTTCTGCTTTAAGTATACTCCATCAAATTAAGGCTTGCAAGGGTAAGAGTATTAACGGATTGCTAATTATTAGCAAAAAAGCTTCTGTGTAATCCTGTATTATTAAGGAAACGGACATAAAGCTTAGCGGTAAATGCCTATGGAATCTTACACAAAAAAATACCCCCATTTGTCTTGATGTTAATCGTCAAACAAATGGGGGCTAATATCTAAAAAATTAGTTTCTATAAAGCTTGCAGGTATCGATGCTAAAGGCAGCGGCATAAATACCAATACCGATGAGCATCAGGCAGTTGATGGGAGAGGGGCCAACCGACAGCCCCTTGTAGGCAAGCAATGCGGCGATCTGCCCTAAGGCCAGCGGGATTGCTATCGATGCCAACATAAGCCCTAGAGTAATCACTCTGCCGCCGATATTCTTTTTGGGTATGCCTGATAAGAAGTAGGCCTGCGACATCCAAAATAACGGTGCAAGTACAAGGAAGAAGGACTCTAAAAGATGGTCAGATACGGTAGTCACCTGCCAAAAGGCTGAAAAACGAACCACAGCCCAAGTGGATTGCCACAGCACTACCACAAGAGTTGCAAAAGCAGCTTGCAGGCAGTGCCCCTTGGCTTTAGAGAGGCTAAAGGCAGCATAGAGCAAAGCAAGGCAAGAGGCAGCTGCTAAGGTGAGCTCTGTGTAGCTAAGCCAGGTGGGGATATTGATCAGCATGGGGGCTGTGCTGGGGTAAAGGTAGCGTAGAGCAGCGTGAGCACCAATGAGAAGCCCGGATAAGGCCAGTAACCAGGATACTGCCGGGTGGTAGCTTCGCGGAGTGGGCTCCAAGCTCTTATATTTATAGGAAGCTGTAATGGCCGCCAGGGCAACCGTTGCTAAGATAACCAAGAGCAGTGTAATAGTCCAGGGGCTTTGGATCAGAAAGCCGGTTTCCAAATCGATGTAAATAAGCTTCATGATGATCCGTAGGAATGATGCGGAGGTAAGGCCTGCGACAAACAACCTTAAGGTTGCGGTATAGCTCATAGAATAAAAGACTCCTTCTGCCGATTAAGGCAAAGATTTTGAGTAGAAGTGGATGCTGCGGTGGCGGTACATAAGCGGCAGCGAGCAACATATGTAACTTGCGAGGCTTTGGGAACTTTGGGGGAGTAAATTTTTTATCTTTATATAGTCAGCTTGCTGTATCCGACATTATTCTCGGTTTCGTGATGGTAATATATGGTTAATTTCACGGCTTTTCAAGCTTAGGACAAGCCCGCCAGATCACCTATACATATATAATGTAATATTCCCCCAAGGACAGGCATACCATTAGTGTATCCAATATCTTAGGCGATGTCAACGATAAGGAGGACAAAATGGTAAGGAAAAATCCTTTGTTATTTGTATTTGCAGCGCTCATGGTGCTGCTGCCTGTAGGGGGGATTTTTATCGAGGGGATACCGGCGCAGCAAACCCCTGTCATTGCAGAGCCGCGGGAAAGCCCCGACTATACCTCTAATCTAAAGGTATATGATCAAGCCGATGGCAAAGTAAAGGTAATTACCCCTATGGAATATGTAGCGGGGGCAGTGGCTTTGGAGATGCCCGTAACCTTTGAGCCACAGGCTCTGGCGGCTCAGGCAGTAGCGGCACATACCTATGCTCGTTACTGTCAGATGTTTAATGCACAATACACAAACAATGATCTAAAGGGGGCGGATTTTGCGGTAGACACCAAAAATGCTATTGGCTATCTTCCTAAAGAAAAGGTAAAGGAGATGTACAAGGATCGATTTGAAGAAAGCTGGGAGATTATCACAAAGGCGGCAGAGGTAGGTGTGAAAAATGTAATCGAGTATGAGGGCAAGCCGATACTGGCGGCCTATCACGCCACAAGTGCTGGCAGCACAGAGGCGGCACAAAACGTGTGGAACAGCGGATTTGATTATCTTGTACCGGTTTCTAGCCCTGGTGATCTTATGGCAAAGGGTTATAGGGCGAGTATGGAGTTTCGCCCCGCAGAGCTAAAGGACTTGCTGCAAAAAAACTTCTCCAAAGCAAAGCTCTCGGCTGACTACAAGCAGTGGATCAAGCCCCTGACCTATTCGGATTCGGGGTATATCACTGCAGTAGAGGTAGGGGGTGTTTCGGTGCATGGTAAGGAGTTACGCACTGCACTGGGGCTGCGTTCTACCAATTTTACCGTAAGCTATCAGGAGGAAAAAATCGTCATAACTACTCTGGGCTACGGACACGGCGTAGGCCTAAGTCAAAACGGTGCAAACTATATGGCGACGCAAGGAGCGGATTTTGTAGAGATTTTGTCGCATTATTACCCAAAAACCGACATCATCCAATTGATTTCATAGAGACAAAATGCAGGGTATAATCGGGAAATCTGCACGATTAGGTAAAAGAAAGTAAATCTGACAATTAATTATTGTCGATTTGAATAAATTACTATCTGCTAAATTATTCAACATTTTATAATTTTTTAATAAACGTGTTTTAATTGCGTAATAATGTTGATTTCCTGAAACTAGTAGTGTATAATAGCGATATTCACAAAAGTTGTTTCGGTATAGAAAAACAAACTGACAACAAGACGATTTTAGGACGTCCTTAATGATGTTTTGTATGCCAGTATGTACAGTTGATTTCTTTACGGATATGACTTTTGAGGACAATTGTTTACCTCAGCTATTCTATGTAGTAGGATAACTGGTAAAAAATATTTTATGAGGTGAAAGAATTATGAGAAACAGTAAAAGACGCATACTGAGCTTAGCTCTTGCACTTGCTTTGACTGTGGGTACTCTTGCGGCATGTGGCAATAAACCTGCTGCTCCATCCGGCAGTGCACCTGCAGGCAGCGAGCCAGCAGCGCCTAAAAAGGACACCATCATTATTGCAACTGCAAATGAGACTCCTTCGCTCAACCCTTATGATCACAACGCCGTTGCAGGCAGCTACATGAACCAACTTACACACAACGCACTCTTTAAGACCGACATGCAGCTAAACGTTGTACCTGATCTGGTCGACACTTATAAAAACGTAACCGACACCGTTTGGGAATTCAAACTAAAGCCCGGCATCAAGTTCCACGACGGTTCTACCATGACTTCTGCTGACGTTAAGGCTTCCCTTGACTATGCAAAGACCTTCCCAGTAGTTGGTCAGTACACCAAGGACGTAGGCGAGTGTACAGTAGTAGATGATCTGACCTTCACTCTGACTACCAAGGCTCCTTATGCTAACCTGCTGATGGACCTGACTCACCACGGCAACCAGATCGTACCTAAGGCTCTGATCGAAAAAGGCAACGACTTCAACAAGAATCCAATCGGCTCCGGTCCTTACAAGTTTGTAAAGTGGACAATGGGCGAGAAGCTTGATTTTGTTAAGTTTGATGACTACTTTGATAAGGACGCTATGCCTACCATCACCAATATGACTTGGAAGATCATCCCAGAGGGCGCTTCCAGAACAATTGCTCTTGAGGCTGGCGAAATCGACATCATCATCGAAGTTGAGTCTATGGACGCTAAGAGAATCGAAGAGAACCAGAAGCTGAGCCTGCTGAAGGTTGCTTCTACTTCTCATAACTTCATGATGCTAAACAACGAAGTTAAGCCATTTGACAACCAGCTTCTGAGAAAGGCTATGAACGCCGCTATCGATAAGGAAGCAGTTGCAGAGGTTGCACTCAACGGACTGGGCGTAGTTGCTAATGCACAGGTACCAATGGGTCTGCCAGGCTACTCCGATAAGAATGCTACCACCTACAACGTAGAGCAGGCTAAGGCTTGGATGAAGGAATCCGGCGTAGATCCAGCTTCCGTTAAGCTACCAATCATCTGCTCCGACGACACCAAGAGAAGAGCCGGTGAAGTTATCCAGGCTAACCTAAGAGACGTACTGGGCATCAACGCTGAGCTTGTCTCCATGGACCTTGCAACTTACCTGTCTAAGACTGCTGAAGGCGATTACATCGCTGCTATCGGTGGATTTACCTCCTCTAGTATCCTTGGTTATGTTAAGGGCGTATGGCACTCCAACTCCATCAACGCTTCTAACAAGACTCGTATGAACAACAAGGATGTTGACGCTCTGATCGACAAGGCAGGCCTAACTCTGGATGCCGATGCAAGAAACAAGATCCTCGAAGAGCTGTCTGCACTGCTGAACGACCTCTGCGGTCAGGTTCCAACCTACCAGCCTCAGATGCTCAGAGCATTTAACAAGGATCTGGGCGGCGTAGAGTGTAGCCCATCCGGTACCCTGTACTTCAACAAGGTGTTCTGGAAGTAAGATTGCCCCTCATACTTTTAAAAACATAACAGAAATTGTCGGGCAGATAATCTGCCCGACAATTTAAAGGGAAGAAAGTCGTAAATTGTAATTTCGGCAGGAAAAAAGAAGTAAATACTAGCGAAGTGTAAACGTATTATGATGCTTGTAACAATTTCTCATTTCGATAAATTTAACAGTTCTGGGTTTATTATGAAATAAAGTGGTAGAAAAAGACATTTGGGGATATGCAATATCGATAAAAAGCAAGGGTGATATTGCACATAATCTTAAATATTCTCCACTTGAAGACATGAAATCTGGTTTAATTGTTGACCTCAAAAAAAATTTGAGATATAATGTGTAAGGTCGGGAACACTATAAGTACATAAAGAAAGTCCATTAGATTTAATAATCTTTGAAATTTCTTTAAAGTTATGGTTTAACCGCCGATGTTATCGTAAATCTGTAGGATAACATACAACATTTTATGAGGTGAAAGAAGTTATGAGAAACAGCAAAAGACGTTTAATCAGCTTGGCGCTGGCTCTTGCTTTGTCTGTAGGCACACTAGCTGCCTGCGCAAGCAAGCCTGCTGAAAGCAAGCCAGAAGGCAGCAATCCAGCTCCTGTCAACAAGGATTCTCTGGTTGTTGCTACCGCTAACGAAACCCCTTCTATGAGCCCCTATGACCACAATGCTACAGCAGGTAGCTATATGAACTTGATGACGCATAACGGTCTGTTTAGAACTCAGACTGATCTGACCCCTGCGCCAGATCTAGTTGAGTCCTATGAGAACGCTTCTGAGACCGAGTGGATCTTTAAGCTTCGTGAGGGCGTAAAGTTCCATGATGGCTCTACTATGACAGCGGAAGACGTTAAGGCGTCTCTTGACTTTGCCAAGACTTTCCCTGTTGTAAGCCAGTACACCAAGAGTGTATTTAAGGTTGACGTTGTTGATCCTCTGACTGTAAAGATCACAACTGATGGCCCTAGCGCTTCTCTGCTGGATGATCTGTGCCACCACGGTAACTATATCGTGCCAAAGGCTCTGATCGACAGCGGCAACGACTTTAGCAAGAACCCAATCGGTACTGGTCCTTATAAGTTCACTAAGTGGACTCTGGGCGAGAAGATTGACTTTGTAAAGTTTGATGAGTATTTCGATAAGGATCGTATGCCTACTATCACCAATGTAACTTGGAAGATCATCCCAGAGGGCGCTTCCAGAACCATTGCTCTTGAGGCTGGCGAGGCTGACCTGCTGATCGAAGTAGAGTCCATGGACGTAAACAGACTGAAGGAGAACTCCAAGGTTACTGTTATCGACCCACCTAGCACCAACCACAACTTCCTGATGCTCAACAATGAGAAGCCTGGCTTTGACAACGAGCTTGTTAGAAAGGCTATCAATGCAGCTATCGACAAGGAAGCTCTTGTAGAGGTTGCTCTTAACGGTCGTGGTGCAGCTGCAATTTCTCAGACTCCACTTGGTCTGCCCGGACATTCCGACAAGAATGCTGAAGTTTACAATGTAGACCAGGCTAAGAAGTATATGGCAGAGTCTAAGGTTGATCCTGCTACCATCAAGATGAGCATCATCTGCTCTGACGATACCAAGAGAAGAGCTGGTGAAGTTATCCAGGCTAACCTGGCTGAAATCGGCATCACTGCTGAGATCGAGTCTATGGACCTTGCAACCTACCTGTCTAAGACTGCAGAGGGTGACTATACTGCAGCAATCGGTGGATATACTTCCAGCACCATGCTGTCCTATGTACAGGGCGTATGGCACTCCAAGTCCATCAACGCTTCCAACAAGACTCGTCTAAACAACAAGGATGTTGACGCTCTGATCGACAAGGCAGCTTCTACTATTGATGCTGCAGAGAGAACTAAGACCCTTGAAGAGCTCAGCGCGCTGCTAAATACTATCTGCGGTCAGGTACCAATGTACCAGCCTCTGCAGACCAGAGCGTTTAACAGCAACCTTGGTGGTGTTGAGGTTAGTGCTTCCGGTA
>DAMCAP010000002.1:16243-23280 GCA_032059445.1 Oscillospiraceae bacterium | reverse complement strand
ACCCTGTACCTGAACATGGTTAAGTGGAACGGCTAAGTAGAACTAATCTACGCAAAGTGAACACTAAGACGATAAACTCGTCTATCCACAGGTTATTTTAAGAGGAAAAAGCACTATGGCTGCTTTCAATCAGATGGTAGTTATAGTGCTTTTTCTAATATCAATCAATACGAATATATCCCTAAGCTTACCCGCGCTGATTCCATTAAAATTACCGTAGGAGTTTCGCATCGACGAAACATTTGGGCTTTAATACATAAGTCACCTTTGTATTAAAATGAAAGTGCAAAGCTACGGAGAAACAGGAGGAAAAATGTGGAAATTTATTAGAAGGCGACTTATGCTTTTAATTCCCGTACTTATGGGAGTAACTTTTATCATTTATATGATCATGAGCTTTGCACCAGGTGACCCTGCGAAGGTAATCTTAGGTGAACAAGCGACTCCGGAGCAGATTGCACAACTTCGTGAGGATATGGGTCTAAATGATCCGGTTATCATGCAGTATGGACGTTATATCTTCAACCTCTTCAAGCTGGATATGGGTATCTCTTACAAATCAAAGATCAACGTATCTACTGAGATCGCAGCACGTTTCCCCAATACTTTAAAGCTGGCTCTGGCTGCTTCTGCTATTGCTATTATCCTTTCGATACCACTGGGTATCATTGCAGCTGTTAAGCAAAACACCATCATCGACGGTGTCAGTATGTTTATGGCGCTGCTGGGTGTTTCGATGCCTGTTTTCTGGTTGGGTCTATTGTTGATTCTGACCTTTAGCCTCAAGCTTGGCTGGTTCCCCTCCAATGGCGCAGAGGGCTGGAAGAGCCTCGTGCTCCCCGCTTGTACTCTGGGCTTCATGCACATGGCTGCTATTGCTAGAACTACCCGTTCCTCTATGCTTGAGGTCATTCGTCAGGACTATATCAGAACTGCACGAAGCAAGGGCGTAAGAGAGGGTATTGTTATTCGTAAGCATGCACTGAAAAACGCGCTGATTCCTACCATCACTGTTGTAGGTATCCAGATCGGCGGTCTGCTGTCTGGTTCCGTGCTTACCGAGTCTGTATTTGCTTGGCCGGGCGTAGGCAGACTGATGATACAATCCATTCAGGGTAGAGATATCCCCATGGTACTTGGTTGCATGATCGTATTCTCCGTCTGCTTCTCGGTTATTAACCTTGCAGTAGACCTACTATACGGATTTGTTGACCCTCGTATCAAATCCATGTATGCGTAAAGGAGGAAAATCATGAGTACTGCAGCTAAAGCTATTGAAAAAGTAAGTCAGCACAAAAAGCAAAGCCAGCTCGTGGAAGTCTGGAAGAGATTGCTTCGCAATAAGACAGCTATCCTGGGTTTGATTATTGTTTCAACTCTGATTTTGCTTGCACTTTTTGCCCCTCTGATGTTTGACTACGACGGGGTTGTTATTAAACAGAATATTAAAGAAAGACTTCAGACCCCATCTTCTACACATCCCTTTGGCACAGACGAGATGGGTCGTGACATCTTTGCTAGAGTTATATACGGAGGAAGAAACTCCCTATTTATTAGCTTCTTGGCGGTTTCTATCTCCCTCTCCATCGGTGGTGTCATCGGTTCTATCGCCGGCTTCTTTGGCGGCGCTATCGATATGATCACCATGAGATTTATGGACGTATTGTCTGCAATCCCCGGCAACCTGCTTGCTATTACGCTGGTTGCTTCCCTCGGCCCCAGCACTATGAACCTGATTATCGCGCTATCGATTTCAGGTATACCCAACTTCTCCAGAATCGTTCGTGGAGCCGTGCTGACCGTCCGTGATGTTGAGTATATTGAGGCTGCAAGAGCAATCGGCGCCAAGAACTACATCATCATCAAGGACCACGTACTCCCCAACTGTATGGCGCCTATCATCGTACAGACCACGCTGAATATCGCAAGCGTAATTTTGACCACTGCGGGCCTAAGCTTCCTTGGTCTGGGTGTACAGGCACCTGCTCCTGAGTGGGGCGCAATGCTCTCTAACGGCAGAACCTTTATTAGAGACCACAGCTACATGACTATGTTCCCAGGTTTGGCGATCATGTCTACAATTTTGTCCCTCAACCTGCTTGGCGACGGCCTCAGAGACGCCCTCGACCCAAGACTGAAGTAATTGGTGGGCATTTAGCAGTCTGCTAATAAAACCTTTAAAGCAACTGGAGATAGCGGGGCTACTGAGCCCCTGCTAAGAATGGAGGTATATATGAGCAACGCAGTAAAAACCAGCGTACCTGCCATCGCCATCAATGACCTTGTGGTAGAGTACAGAACGGATACTGGCGTAGTACAGGCTCTTAATGGGCTTGACTTAGTAATAGAAAAAGGCAAGACTCTAGGTCTGGTAGGAGAGACAGGAGCGGGCAAGACCACTACTGGTCTATCCATCCTCAACCTGATTCCTGACCCACCGGGAGTTATTGTAAAAGGTACAATCGAGCTTGACGGCGAAGATGTACTGAAAAAGACTCAAAAAGAGATGGAAAGCATTCGTGGAAACAAGGTTTCTATGATCTTCCAGGATCCTATGACCTCTCTAAACCCTGTTTTGAGAGTCGAGGATCAGATTGCAGAAGTAATCGAGCTGCATGACAATGTAAGCAAGGAAGAATCCATCAAGAGAGCGAAGGCTATGCTTGAGCTGGTTGGTATCCCCGGTGAAAGAGGCGTGGAGTATCCTCACCAGTTCTCCGGCGGCATGAAGCAGCGTGTTGTAATCGCAATTGCGCTGGCTTGTAGCCCTAACCTGTTGATTGCAGACGAGCCTACCACCGCTCTTGACGTTACCATCCAGGCACAGGTACTGGAGATGATGAAGGGCCTTAAGGAAAAGTACGACACCTCCATGCTGATGATCACCCATGACCTGGGTATCGTTGCCGAGATCTGTGATACTGTATCGATCATCTATGCAGGTACAGTTGTTGAGCATGGTACCCTTGAGGATATCTTTGACAATACCAAGCACCCCTACACAGAGGGTCTCTTTAACTCTCTGCCAAATCTGGAAGATCGTAAGGCGAAGCTCAAGCCCATCAAGGGCCTAATGCCAGACCCCACCAATCTGCCAGCTGGCTGTGTTTTCTGCACCAGATGTGACTATGTAATGGACATCTGCCATACTCAGAAGCCAGATAAAATCTTCAGAAATGATACGCATTATGTAAGATGTCATCTGTATAATGCGCAAAATATTAAGGAAGGGAAGGTGATCAATAGATGAGTGAGAAACAGCCACTGATTGACGTACGAAACCTTAAAAAGTATTTTAAAACTCCCAGAGGCCTTCTTCATGCAGTTGATGATGTAACTTTTACTATTGATCGCGGCAAGACACTGGGCGTCGTTGGAGAGTCGGGATGCGGTAAGTCCACCACCGGCCGTGCACTGCTTCGTCTGCTGGAGCCTACTGCTGGTCAGGTAATCTTTGAGGGCGAGGACATTGTTCCGATCGACCCTGAGAAGATGAGACAAAAGCGTACCGAGATGCAGATCATCTTCCAGGATCCATTCTCCTCTCTTAATCCTAGAAGAACTGTAAGCCAGATTATCGAAGAGCCTCTAAGAATCAACAAGATCATCCCTGATAAGGATAAGAGAACTGAAAAGGTTCTTGAGATCATGGAGATCGTTGGTCTAGCTGAGCGTCTGTACAATACTTATCCCCACGAGCTGGACGGTGGTAGAAGACAGAGAATCGGTATCGCACGTGCACTTGCGCTAAACCCTAAGTTTATCGTATGTGACGAGCCAGTATCTGCGCTGGACGTTTCTATCCAGGCACAGATACTCAACCTGATGAAGGAACTTCAGGAGAGCATGGGACTGACCTATATGTTCATCACCCATGACCTGTCTGTCGTTAACCACTTCTCTGATGATATCGCAGTTATGTATCTGGGTAAGTTGATCGAAAAGGCACCATCTGATGTCCTTTTCGCAAGACCAACTCATCCTTATACCCAGGCTCTGCTTTCCGCTATCCCTGTGCCAAGTATCCACACCAAGAAGGAAAGAATCTTGCTTAAGGGTGAGATCACTTCTCCTATCAATCCTAAGCCAATCTGCCGTTTTGCGAATAGATGTAATTATGCTACCGACAGATGTAGGAGCGAGGAGCCACAGCTCAGAGAGATCGAAAAGGGACACTTTGTCGCTTGCTTCCTGTCTGAATAATTTAATACAGCTTCCCTGTTTTTCAGGGTAAGAAATTTGCGGTGAGGCGTTTTGAATGTCTCACCGCTTTTTTGTTTATAAAATAAAGGGGGATTTTTGTGTTTCATCAAATACAGGCTTACTTATCCAAGCCAGCATTATATGCTCCCAGCACCAAGCGATTTTGGGATGATGTACATATTTCAAAGGCGTTGCTAGAGGCACATCTTAATCCCAATTGGGATGCTGCTTCTCGAAAATTTGATTTTATCGATCGCTCCGTTAAGTGGATTGCTTCTATTATGCCGCCAGAGAGCTACCCTGCGTTGCTGGATCTGGGCTGTGGGCCGGGACTGTATGCAGAGCGCTTTGATCAGGCAGGTTATCGGGTGACGGGGCTTGATTTCTCAATGCGGTCGATTGAGTATGCACAGGCTCAGGCTATAGCAAGCAAAAGAGAGATCGCGTACTTTTATCAGGATTATCTGACGATGGATTATGAAGCTTGCTTTGATCTGATTACGTTGATTTATTGCGATTTTGGCGTGCTATCGACCCAAGACCGCAGCACACTACTGAGCAAAATTTATCACGCCTTAAAGCCAAATGGTAGGTTTGTTGTAGATGTGTTTACACCAGTCCAACATCAAGGCAAGGAAGAGTCAAAAACATGGCAGTCCTGTGAGGGGGGCGGGTTTTGGGATCAAGACTCGCATGTGTGTTTGCAAGCTTTTTACCGATATGACCAAGATGGGACTGTGCTAAACCAAACCGTTGTGATCAAGGAAGACTCTGTAGAGTGCTATCATATCTGGGAGCACTGCTTTACCAAGGCTGGTCTCCTTGCTGAAGCAGAGGCAGCAGGATTTCGCTGCACTGGGTTATATGGAGATGTTGCAGGTAAGCAATATACTGAAGACGGCAGCGTGATTTGTGCTGTTTTTACAAAAGATTAGTTTCAGATTATTTCCCGTAAAATATGTAAGTTCCCGAGTAAAGTACACTTGGACTACTTATAAAGAGCGCCAAGGGGATTTAAGGAGGATGTGATTGAAATATCATAGCCTTTGATCCTAGGAAATAATCACTCGCTTAACAGACTACCGCCTGCCAATGCGAAATATAGTGATGCTAAAGGCTCCTTGGCAGGGCTCATTGCTAAACACATACCTTTGCAGGATTATACAAAGTTGCTCGTTGGGACTAAAAAGCACCATCTCCCTAGATGTCTTGGGAGATGGTGCGAATGGAGGGCGAAAGCTTACACTGCTTTGAGCCTTGCAGCTACCACCGTCATATCGTCCTCATGGGTCGATACTCTACGCAGTTTGGCGGTGCTGAGGATTCCCTGGCAGATCTGCTCTAATGACATGTCGGCAAGGCTGGTCAGCTGACTGGGGATCCATTCATAGCCGCTGTCGGCGATACCGTCGGAGATCATCACGATTACATCGCCCTTAGAGAGATTAAGGGTTGTTTTGGCAAACTCTACTCCTCCCAAAATGCCTGCTGGTAGAGAAGAGGAGGATACGGTGGCGACACGGCCTGAGCGCAAAATGAAGCTAGGTACTGCGCCTGCCTTATAAAAATCGGTTGTCCCTGTATAGAGATTGGTATAGCAGCAGTCGACAGTAGCTAAGCGCTCCTCGCCGGATTTTACCAAGAGGGCACCGTTTACGAGTTGCAGCGCAGCGTCGAAGCTGGCGCCAGTGCTGATCAAGCGGGAAAGCAGTGAGGTGGTCATGGTGGCATCTACTGCTGCTGCGCCTCCGACGCCCATGCCATCTGAGAGGATCACACAACCCATACCACCTTCTTGGAAGTGGCTGTAACTGTCGCCACAGAGCCTACCATTGTCAGCAGCCGCCTGTATTGCCCAAAACTCCAGCTCGTAGGCGGCCTTTGCATTGTAGGTAAGCAGGGTATAGTCTTCGTAATGTTCCAGAATCGGTGTGTCCAGTTCTTCGCCCACCAGCTCACTGAGGTCAGTGGCAGATTTGTCGAGATTGACTCGAGCTACCTTATGAGAGGGCAGCTTGACCATGATGGAAATAGTCCCTGTGGTATCGGTAAAGCAACTGTGCCAGAGAGGCGGTGCCCCTTGTGTGGAGAAGAACTCTCCAACCTGTACCGTAAGCTGAGAGGATTGCTCGCTGATTTGGTTGATTTCGTCACAGGCGGCTTCGATTAGCATTGCCATACCCTGAAACTGATCGGTAACCACTGTGCGTATGGAAGAAAGCTGCTGCTTAACCCCTTGGCGACTGATGTAGGAGAGCATATAGGTAGAGAGCTTGTCGAGAAGCTGCTCCTGCCGCAGGCAATTATCTCTAAACTCCTGAGGTAGATCGTCAATCTTAGGGGTAGAGCCTGCCTTGACTATGGCCATAATTTTATTAAATGCCGACATCGTATCGTTAAAGCCAGTCTGCCAGCATTTTGGGGAATTGGGGCAGCGGCGGCAGACGGTATCGGCAGTGGATAGATATACTTTATCAATTTCTTCACCCTTCGCGCCCTCGATCCGTTTGTTGACCAGTGTGGTGAGCTGAGCCACCTCACTCAGAGCGCTTGCAGTGCGGGTCAGCTTGGCGGTGGCAATCCCCAACACACCAGTGGGTACGTTGATAGGGCTTAAAATCTTGCTGTAGCGCTGATAGATTGATTTGGGGATAAGTAAAAACCCTACGCTAGCGATGGTGGACTCGATGATGGTGCCCACTACATACTCACCGCTGCCGATCAACTGAAGGCCAATCACCGATACGATGCTAAATATCGCTGCGGTGGGGATCCGCCCAATCTGGCTAAATACCCCTGCCAGCAAGCCACCGATCGCAAAGGCAAAAACCAGA
>DAMCAP010000002.1:0-16233 GCA_032059445.1 Oscillospiraceae bacterium | reverse complement strand
CTTGCCCTAGCATACTGATTGCAAGCGCCGAAATACAGCCAGCGACTGCGCCGCCTGATGCTCCGCCGCAATAGGCAGCGGCAAGGGTAAAGAGGATCAGTGCAACTCGACCGATGGATAAGCTGCCAATGCTGACCGAGCATAGCCCTGAGCTGAGGATCACCAGCATAGTGCCCAGAGAAATCTGCTCTATGCGGGCGGGCGTTTTTTTGGTAATGGCGTTTTGCGAAATCTGAAAAATATACCCGCTGCCCACAGCCGCTATAGCTTGGGCCAAGACAAGGGTGATGTTGTAAGGAGATACGCTCTCGCTTAGATGTACCAGACACGCAGTTATCGAAACCGCAACTCCGCCCAGTAAAGGATAGTAGGGGATCACCAGCTTATACGGCAGGATGTTGACCGCCCATTTAAAGGTGAGCATTAGCAGCACTGCCGCCATATACTGGACGTTTAGCTCTGCCCTAGGGGAGAATAGGTAACCGATTACAGCCCCCAGCCCCGCCGAAAGGCTGAGCTTTGGCGGCGAAGCTGCTGCCCAAGCTACACCAAAGGGTGAAATTTCTCCTCCTATGGTAGCCAGTGCCGCCAGACCGCCTGCTACTGCGTGGAATTGGTGCTCCAGTACCACAGTATTTGACTCAAAAGCAGCTGTTACTTTAGATTTTGCCAGTTGTAGGGTCAACATATCGGGCCGTCACTTCCTTTATCTTTATGGTATTTCAGCATCGAGCTGTTTCATATCCATTTTTGCCCATTTGGGCAGCGTTATGGGATTATTTTACAGCTATCTAGCTAAAAACAATGTCGATTTTACAGCCAGTAAAAAAATATCGGTATAAAATATCTTAGCAATGCATATACTTTTAGGCAAAAACCGAGATCAAAAAAGATGCTCACACCCTAGAGTGTAAGCATCTTAAATGATCTACGGACAGAAGTATGAAGCAGTGGGTCGATATACTTAGTATTTTAGCGGTCATAGGTAGCTGCTTTGCCGCATTTGGGGCAGTGGATGGTACCGCTTTTTGACCATTGGGGTACTGCCCCACCCCAGCCGCAGTAGGGGCAGCGAAGTAGTAGATACTTCACCCCAAACGCAGCGGCAATCATACCAAAGCCGATATACAGCAGAAGCATACGGGGTGCATCCAGCAGCACCGGCACCCAAATCAGAAGCAGCCCGCCACACATGAGCAGGATGCATAACCTTGCATAGCTTCGTTTGATCATTTGGCATACCTCCTATATAGAAATGATGTAAGCGGCGTTTTTGACAAAGCTCTTTTAATGAACTTGCCTGTACAGGGGTCGGCAGCTCAAGGAGTGAGCCGATCAGATAATACAGGCGATATATAATAAATAGTCTTGATCCTCTAGCTTTATGTTTATTATAGCAGAGATATTGGGCAAAACATAAATATAATACTTTGTATTTATCACAAGTCAACAAAGTAGCAGATATTTCTTGACAAGCAGAGTATATTCGCATAAAATAGGTACAGTGGGAGGGCGAAATGCACTATCCCTTTTTTTGTATTTTGTATGAAATGGAGTAACACACCATGATTGACCATAATCATCCAAGGACCAGATTTGCCCCCAGCCCTACAGGCTATATGCATGTCGGCAATCTGCGGACTGCTTTATATGCTTACCTAGCCGCAAAGGGGCAGCAAAAGGGCACCTTTATCCTGCGTGTAGAGGATACCGATCAGGAGCGCTTTGTAGAAGGTGCTATGGACGTAATCTACAATACCTTAAAAGAAACAGGGCTAGTGTGGGACGAAGGCCCCGATATGGGCGGAGAATACGGTCCATACATCCAGAGTGAGCGTAAGGAGATCTATGCCAAGTATGCCAAGGTGTTGCTGGAGCAGGGAGATGCATACCGCTGCTTCTGCGATAAAGAGCGCTTGGAGGAATCAAGAACTCTGCAAAAGGCCAGCGGTGCAGCGCCCAAATACGACCGCCACTGCCTGCACCTAAGCAAGGATGAGATTGATGCCAAGCTGGCAGCAGGAGTGCCTTATGTAATCCGTCAGCGGATCCCCGATACAGGCACAGTCACCTTCCACGACGAAAACTTCGACGATATCACCGTAGAGTGTGCCACCCTCGATGATCAGGTATTGGTCAAAGCCGACGGCATGCCTACCTACAACTTTGCCAACGTAGTGGACGACCATCTGATGGCCATTACCACCGTCATCCGAGGCACCGAGTACCTGTCTTCCGCTCCAAAGTACAACCTGCTTTATCAGGCTTTTGGCTGGGAGATCCCTAAGTACCTCCACTGCCCACCCGTTATGAAGGACGCTACCAACAAGCTGAGTAAGCGAAACGGCGACGCGTCTTATCAGGATCTGGTGGCAAAGGGATATCTAAAGGAAGCAATTTTAAACTATATCGCACTTTTAGGCTGGAGCCCCAAGAATAACGAGGAGATCATGAGCCTTGAGGAGATGGCAGCAAGCTTCTCCATCTACGATGTATCAAAATCCCCTGCAATCTTTGACCAGCTAAAGCTCAACTATATCAATGCAGAGTATATCCGCCGAATGAGCCTAGAGGAATTTACCCAGGTGGCAAGCCCTTGGATCAAAAAGGGTGTCACTACCCCAGTGGACTATACCCTGGTAGCTTCTGTGCTGCAAGCACGATGCGAGGTGCTGGGAGATATCGTAGAGCAGCTCGATTTCATCGATACGCTGGCAGATTACGATCTGGAGCTCTTTGTATCAAAGAAGATGAAAACCACTAAGGAAAGCTCTCTCGAAGTACTAAAAGAAGCCCTGCCTGTGCTGGAAGCTCTAGAGAGCTTTGACTGTGACAGCATCCATGCTGCCCTCTTTGCTCTGGTGGAGAAGCTGGGTGTCAAGAACGGTTACATCCTCTGGCCGGTGCGGATCGCCGCCAGCGGCAAGCAGTTTACCCCCGGTGGTGCTATCGAAGTAGCTGCCATCCTAGGTAAGGAAGAAACCCTTCGCCGCATCAAGATCGCCATCGAGCGCTTGTCATCGCTTTAATCTACGCAAATCGTAGCTGTGGGTCTCGTGCAACCCTTGCCCCAAGGCTACAGCAGAATCAATCTGCACTGGCAAACACAAAACTGAATATATGCTCCGGGCTTCGTGCAACCCTTGGCCCGGTGCTATAGCAGAGTAAGTATCTGTGCGTTAAGTGCCGCTGGATGGGGAATAGTCTGGTGGACGAAAAGAAATTGCGATACAGATTTCCATTCCGCTGCTACATACAAGACAGCAGAAGCCATCTTTATGTAGCAATACATAAGGAGCTATCCTTAAGAGTCTGCTTGTGATCTTGGCATACCCGTCGTGGGTGCGCTAGAGTATCAACAGGCTCTTCGGGATAAGTATACATAAAGAAAGGTTTACTGCTATGAAATTTACGGAGAAAATGCGCCTCGCCTGCAAGGAATTTAAAAGAGTTTCCTCCCTTACAGGCACATCCATGCTACTGGCTCTCAATGTAATTGTCAACCAGGTTACCACCATTAAGCTTACCCCGTTTCTTACCATCGGATTATCCTTCTTTACTGTAGGAGTCTGCGGTATGCTCTACGGCCCTGTGCTTGCAGGTATGTCGGGTGTAATTGCTGATCTCATTAAGTACATGCTCAAACCCAACGGCCCATTCTTTATCGGGTTTACCTTTAATGAGTTTTTGGCAGGCTTTTTGTATGGCTTATTTTTGTACAAGCACAAAATTACCCTACTGCGTGTAGCTGCCGCCCGTATTACGGTGGTATTGGTGATCAATTTGTTTTTTAACCCCTTGTGGCTTTCTATCATGTATGGCAAGGCTTTCTGGGTGATGGTATCAGCCAGACTGGTTAAAAACGCGCTCATGCTCCCAGTAGAGATCGCATTGCTTTATGCCGTAGCCAAGTGGGTAGAGGTATTTCGCGATAAGCACATGAAAGCATAAAGACCAAAAGCATCATCGTTAGATGATGCTTTTTTGTTTTACTGCCAGCCTAAGCTAAATGTACCGCAAAGCGGCGGCAATTCTCTTTAAGAAGTTCGTCCGTTCTCGATAAAAGCCTTGCCGACCGATTGGCACTACCAGCAACTCATAGGGAGTACGCTCGGTGATGTTTTGCCAGAGGGGGCTACGCAGGGAGTGCTCAGTATGGGCAAGTGCTTGCTCTACGGCCAGTACCTTCTTTAGCTCGGGATTGGAGTAGGCAGCTGGATTTCTTGTATCTTGCTCTTCAAGAGCATTCAGTAGATACCTTACAGAGGCCTTGCGCTCCTTGTGCCCTTTGCAGATATAAATTAGCTCCATTTTTAAAGCTTGAGTCAATTGGCGGCGTGTTTTAATGCTCTGCAAGCTGTGCCACCTCCTTGATGGATAGCAGGTATGTGCTTAAACACTCCCGGCAGATATAGCCCAGAGGAGTATCGTAGCAGTCTTCACCGGCATAGATTTCAAAATGACACAGACCGCAGATATGCACCCTGTATAGGTTTTGAGAGCTTGGCTCAAGAGATGCCTGTATGATCATATCCATCAACTCCTTACGAATATTTTATATTTAGAATCATTATAATACCGAATTATTCGTATGTCAAGCCCCCGAAATGAGAAAATTTCATAATGGTATTGCAAATAACACGAAAAACTGCTACGATTGCATTAAGAAACTGATCTTGCTGTATACTATGGGAGCAGTTCTTTTATGTAGTTTGTATGGAATATTTGATAAAGAGGTGCATTATGGACGCTTACTCTGCAAAAGTGCATATCGCCAATAAATTAAGGGCTTTAAGAGAAAAAAACGGATATACCCAAAAGGATATCGGGCGCATAACCGGCAAGGCGCATACGACCGTTGCCTCCTGGGAAAGTGCGAAAAGCCAGCCCGACGTAGACACCCTGCTGTCTTTGTGTATGCTGTATGGTGTGGATGACGTGCTGCTGGAATTTGATTATAAGGAAGCCCCAGCAGAGGTCACCCGTGAAGAAAAAGAGCTTTTGACAGTTTATCGTAAGCTCTCGATGCAGTCACGCAACATTGTTAGTGACCTAGTCGGCGGGCTTATTGATCTGGAGGAGAGCATGACAGGGAGCACCCTGCTGGCGGTAGCCCGCGGAGATGGTAAGGTATCGGTATTTGAGCCTAAGGTAGCCTGTGACTTTGATGATCTGGAAGACGACGAATGGAAGGGCGAGGAGAAATAACCGCCTCCTAATAAGGAGTTTTAGTTGTGACAGCACTGCGTATTTTACAGAAGTATCAAATACAAGAGCTGCCATTTAACCCGATGGCAGTTGCCAGACAGATGAATGTAAGGGTGATTACCTACGAGAGCTTTAGCAGCCGCTTTGGTACCAACCAGCAAAGCTTGGAGCAGCGCTATCATAAAGACGGCTTTACAGTGGCAAGCGGTAGCAAGTATATCATCGCCTATAATCAAGAAATCAGTAGCGTAGAGCGGCAAAGGTGGACGATCACTCATGAGCTATGCCATATTTTACTGGGGCATTTGAGCCCAGAGCACAGCGGTGCTTCTCTTTCTATCAAAAATGAACGAGAAGCCGACGCTCTGACTGCTCAGCTGTTGGCACCGTTGCCGGTGTTGCATTTCTGCTCGGTGACAAGTGCCAGAGAGATCAGCAGGCTGTGTGGAATTTCGATGCAGGCCGCCGGCAATCGGCTAGAGGAGCTTACACGTGCGAGGCGCTGCTTTGATGTGCTGCGCACGCGGGAGGATCAAGAGCTGATCGCGCACTTTACCGAGTATATCAGCAAGACGATTAATGATAACATCCAGCGCAGCCACCTCAATCAACGCTATCGGAGCATCGATGTGGTGATGGGCTGAGGGAACAGGCGTGAGATCAGGAGGGGCTATGTCGTCAAAGAAAAAGGTGCTGAGCCTTTTGGAGCAAAACAGAGGTAGGGCGCTATCGGGAGAAGAACTGGCTGCCCAAATCGGTGTGACCAGAGCTTCGGTCTGGAAGGCTGTCAAGGAGCTGCAAAAGGAAGGCTATCACATTGAGGGGGTAACCAACAAGGGCTACTGCCTTGGCGCGCAAAATGACATCCTCTCCCGTGAGGGGATCTTGGCTAGGCTGGAGGGGGCGGAAGATTGGCAGGATGTACGGGTGTATGACAGCTTGCCCTCCACCAACAACGAAGCGAAGCGACTGCTGTCAGCAGGGGCGGAGCCTGCGCTCTTGGTGGTAGCCAACCATCAAAGTCAGGGCAGAGGGCGCATGGGGCGCAGCTTTTACTCCCCCAAGGATAGCGGCATTTATATGAGCATAGCCCTAAAGCTGCAGCTAAAAGCAGAGGACGCTTTATTGGTGACCACTGCTGCTTCGGTTGCAGTCTGCCGTAGCATCGATACCCTTTGTGGGGTAAAGACCCAGATCAAGTGGGTCAATGATATCTTGCTCGAGGGCAGAAAGATCGGAGGAATCCTAACTGAGGGGATCACCGATCTTGAAAGCGGGATGCTAGAGAGCGTAGTGGTAGGGATCGGTATAAACTATACCGCTTCAGAGTTCCCCCAAGAGATCGCAGCTAAAGCAGGGGCGCTTTATAGCCCTGCCGATCACAAAAGCAGCCGTGATCATCTGATCGCTTTGATTGCAAAGGAACTGAAGGCTCTGGCAGATAGCTTACCTGATAATGGCTTTTTGGAGGAATACCGCAGCCGCTCGATCGTGCTGGGCAAAGAGGTAAAGATTATCTCTGGGCAGCAGCAGAGCACCGGTTGTGCAGTGGAAATCTCTCCAAAGGGTGCTTTGATCATTCGCCTAGCTGACGGCAGCCTACAGGAGCTAGGCAGCGGCGAAATCTCCCTGAGGGGAGAGTTTTACCCAGAATAATTTATTTCTTTGCATACCTGACGTAAGCAATGGATGTGGAGTAGGTATGTAGCAAAGTTTTGCATATAAAAGGAGATGCTATGGAAGCAAAAAAGCAAATTATTGTGATGCCCAGTGATCACAGCTATCTTGTCAGAGCCTTTGGTAAGGAAGTAGGACGATTTAAAAGCTCTATGATCCTCTATCAGGCAGCGCTAAAGACGGTCTGTACCAAGCTAGATATACTAAATGACGAGTTTATGCTGATCCATAAGCGCAACCCCATTGCCCACATTACTTCGAGGATCAAAACCCCCAGTAAAATTGTGGACAAGCTACAGCGCAAAGGCTTTGAGGTAAGCATCGACTCTATGTGGGAAAACCTCTTTGATATTGCGGGCATCCGAATTGTATGTGCTTTTTTGGAGGATATCTACCTGATTGCTGATCTGCTCAAGACCCAAGGGGATGTAGAGCTGATCAAGGAGCTGGACTATATCAAATCCCCGAAGGCCAATGGCTATCGCAGCTATCATTTAATCTTGGCGGTGCCAGTCTTCCTCTCTGATCGTATGGAGATGGTCAACGTGGAGGTGCAGATCCGTACGATAGCGATGGATTTCTGGGCAACGCTGGAGCATGACCTCTATTACAAAAAAGGCAAAAAGGCTCCCGCTGATATCGTGGCTGATTTAACCGAATGTGCTCAGTCGATTGCTGAGATCGATCACCGTATGCAGCTAATCAAAAAGCAGGTAGATGCTCTAGGCGAAGAGTAAGTTATATATTAATACAAGAAAAAGAAATACCCCGAAGTATGGCAGATGCGCCGTACTTCGGGGTTTATTTAGTATAGGCATTTGTCTTAGGGCGACGTGTAGTAAACACGGGGCTAGCAATAGCAAGGCTCGGCCAGAAAGCAAGTAAACATCGTAGTTGTAGCTTTGATCGGGAGGGGGCAAACCCTGTAGGAGCGAAAGCAACGGATTATGGAGTCATCAGCGATGAGCAACGGTTACGCCTGCCTTGTAAGCAAGCCATCAACCTCCTTGGCTACTACAAAGCTACTAAGTGCGGTAACAAAGAGAGGGATATCCTGCTCCTTTGCTGCTTTGCACATCTCTTCAGATGGCGTGACTCCTTCTGCCAGTACGATGCAGGCAGCCTCTGCATGCTTTGCGATCGCAATGGTATTGCGATTGGCTATTACCGTAACCCAGCAGCAGCCTTTGGGGGCTTTAACCATGGCGAGGCTCAAGAGGTCGCAGCAATATACACAGGTAATATCCTTCGGGGCGCCAAGGCAGATAAGCTGTAATGACATCAGATTGGTAAGTTGATGAGTGGTCATAGGTGCAGCCTCCTTGATTATGTTACTGCTATTATATCGGTCACAGATCAAAAAAACAATGGGACGAACTCTTGAAGCTAGGCAATGCACATGATTTATGAATAATCTGTGGTTAAAAAATATTGATATCTAACAAAAATATCTGGATTATTGAGGGTGACAAGTCTTTAATACGTCCAATTATGCAGAATACCAGATAAAAAATCGTATACATCCCAAGAAAATTGAAAGAATCTGTAAGAAATTTTGCAAATTGTATCGCAATGCAAGTTTTCTTTCATAAAGTTGACAAATAGATAACGTTAAATTTTGAGCAATTTCACGAACTCTAACTTTTTTGTGTATTTTGCACAAAAACAATTGTATATCAATTGATCTGATTTGATTTGATGATAGATTTATCAGGCTTGCTTTGTTATAATGGAGTTAATTAGGACTCTATTTATTGTTTTTGGAGGAGGTCAATTTGATGTCAGAGCAAAAGAAGCTGCCGCCCTTTGGCGGGACACCTGAGCAGCAACAGCAGCTTGAAGAGTTCATCGCAAAAACCAAGGAAATGAGAGGGGCTTTGATGCCGATCCTGCAGGAAGCCCAGGCTATCTATGGTTATCTGCCCATCGAAGTGCAGCGGATGATCGCCGCAGGTCTAGGTATTTCTTTGGAGGATGTCTACAAGGTAGCAACCTTTTATTCCCAGTTTTCACTGTATCCCAAGGGCCAGTATAAAATCTCGGTGTGCCTTGGTACTGCCTGCTATGTAAAGGGTGCTGGAGAGGTCTATGAGCGCCTAAAGGAGCGATTGGGGATTGACGGCGGAGAGTGCACCCCCGACGGCGTATTTTCACTGGATGCCTGCCGCTGCATCGGTGCGTGTGGGCTTGCTCCTGTGCTGACTGTCAACGAAGAAGTGTACGGAAGACTGAGCGTTGACGACGTGGATACCATCCTGGCTAAGTATAAAAACTAAATGCAGGAGCTTTCGCTGTATATACTAGACATTGCACAAAATTCCCTTAGGGCAGGCGCTACACGGATCGACATAGAGGTAGAAGTCTGCTCCGAAAAAAATAGCCTAACCATCACCATCACAGATAACGGTAAAGGGATGGGAGCCACCGCTTTAGCTCTAGCCACCAATCCGTTTTATACCACCAGAAGCCGACGAGGAATCGGGCTTGGCTTGCCGCTTTTTGCAATGAGCGCCGAGATGACAGGAGGCAGCCTTGTGGTGGAGAGCACACTTGGCATTGGTACAAAGGTCAGCGCCAATTACGGGCTTTGTCATGTGGATCGATTGCCGATGGGTGACTTGGCGGCGACTGTTATCGCGATCTTGCAGAGCGGGCAATGTGGGCTAATCCTCTGTTACAAGGTGAATGAGGCTGAGTTTTACTTTGACTCCCGAGAGGTGAGCTGGGGAGCAGGGTCGATAGACCCTCTAAAGCCACGAGCTTTGGCATATTTGTATAGGTATATACGTGAAAATATTCACAACTGCAACAAGGCACATCCTTTCTACTACTAAAATACAAAAAGGAGTATTCCGATGAAAAGCTTGGCCGAATTAAAGCAAATCCGCGAAAAGGCAAAAAAACAAATGGGAATCCGCCATGAGACCCATCAAAATATACGAGTGGTTGTCGGTATGGGCACCTGTGGCTTGGCAGCCGGCTCTAGGGAGATCTTAAATTATCTGCATGATCAGGCAGTAGAGCTTTCTCTTGATCATGTAACGGTCTATCAGTCGGGCTGCATGGGTGCTTGCAGATACGAGCCTATGGTAGAGGTGACTGCACCCGATCAAGAGCCAGTGGTGTATGTAAATGTCACCAAAGAAAAAGCAGAGCGTATTATCCGTGAGCATCTAATAGGCGGCAATGCAGTAACAGAGTATACCGCAGGCAGCGTAAGCAAGTAAGGAGGAAGAGAAAATGTTTCGAACCCACATATTGGTATGCGGAGGAACAGGCTGTACCTCCTCCCACAGTGAAACAATTATAAAAGCCCTCGAAAAAGAGCTGGCAGCCTATGATCTGACTCGCGAGGTAAAAGTGGTCAAGACAGGCTGCTTTGGCTTGTGTGCATTGGGCCCAATCATGGTTGTATACCCAGAGGGTGCATTTTATTCGATGGTCAAGGCGGAGGATATCCCCGAGATCGTATCAGAGCATATTGTCAAGGGTAGAGTAGTAACCAGATTGCTCTACAGTGAGACTGTCGACAGCGAGGGCAATGTAACCAGCTTGGAGGAAACAGGCTTCTACCGCAAGCAAAAGAGAGTAGCTCTCAGAAACTGTGGTGTAATCAACCCCGAGTGTATCGACGAGTATATCGCATATGACGGTTATCAGGCTCTAGGCAAGGTCATCACCGAAATGACCCCTCAGGAGGTTATCGACCTGCTCAAGAGATCTGGTCTGCGAGGCAGAGGCGGCGGTGGATTTTCTACCGGTATGAAGTGGGCTTTTGCCGCAGCACAGCCAGCAGGTCAGAAGTATGTAGCCTGTAACGCCGACGAAGGCGACCCAGGCGCATTTATGGATCGTTCTGTACTGGAGGGTGACCCCCATGTATTGATTGAGGCAATGGCAATCGCCGGCTATGCCATCGGTGCCGACAGAGGCTTCGTCTATGTAAGAGCCGAGTATCCGATCGCCGTCAAGCGCTTGCAGATTGCGATTGAGCAGGCAAGAGCAGCGGGCCTACTGGGCGAAAACATCCTCGGCACTGGGTTTAACTTTGACATGGAGCTGCGCCTTGGTGCAGGAGCATTTGTATGCGGCGAAGAAACTGCACTCATGACCTCCATTGAGGGTCATCGAGGCGAGCCCCGCCCAAGACCTCCCTTCCCTGCTGTTAAGGGTCTTTTTGGCAAGCCTACCGTACTCAATAACGTGGAAACCTACGCCAACATCCCTCAGATCATCTTAAAGGGTGCGGATTGGTTTGCTTCGATGGGTACCGAAAAGAGTAAGGGTACCAAAGTATTTGCACTGGGTGGTAAGATCCACAACACCGGTCTGGTAGAGGTGCCTATGGGCACTACCCTACGAGAGATCGTAGAGGAGATCGGCGGCGGTATACCAAACGGTAAGAAGTTTAAGGCTGCCCAGACCGGTGGTCCTTCCGGCGGATGCATCCCTCCTGCTCACCTCGATATACCAATCGACTATGACAACCTGATTTCCATCGGCTCTATGATGGGCTCCGGCGGTCTGATCGTAATGGACGAAGATGCTTGTATGGTCGACATCGCGAAGTTCTTCCTAGAGTTTACGGTAGATGAGAGCTGCGGCAAATGTACTCCTTGCCGTGTAGGCACTAAGCGCCTGTATGAAATGCTCGAAAAGGTCACTAAGGGCAAGGCGACCATTGAGGACATCGACAAGATGGAGGAGCTCTGCTACTACATAAAGGAGAACTCCCTCTGTGGTCTTGGTCAGACTGCGCCAAACCCAGTACTAAGCACCCTGCACTTCTTTAGAGATGAGTATATGGAGCATGTCAACAACAAACGCTGCCCAGCAGGTGTCTGCAAGGAGCTGCTAAGCTACTCGATTGTTGCCGAGAAGTGTAAGGGCTGCACACTCTGTGCAAGAGTATGCCCTGTAGGCGCAATCAGTGGAGCTGTGAAGGAAGCCCATGTCATCGATAGCGAAAAGTGTATCAAGTGCGGCGCTTGTATGGAAAAATGCCGCTTTGGTGCAATTATCAAGAAGTAAGGAGGCGTATGACCATGGTAAATATAAAGATTAACAACATCCCTGTATCGGTAGCAGAGGGCACAACCATTCTTGAAGCTGCTCATCAGGCAGGCTTTGACATCCCAACCCTCTGTTTCCTAAAGGAGCTAAATGAAATCGGTGCCTGTCGCATCTGCGTGGTTGAGGTCAAGGGCATGCGCAATCTGGTTGCCTCCTGTGTGTACCCAGTAAACGAAGGCATGGAGGTTTTTACCAATACTAAGCGCGTGCTGGAGTCTCGCAAAAAGACCTTAGAGCTGATCCTCTCAACCCACAACAAAAACTGCCTGACCTGTGAGCGCTCGGGCAGCTGCGAGCTGCAAAAGCTCTGCAATGACTTTGATATAGATAATCAGGACTATTACAAAGGCTTTGCGCCTTCTTATACCATCGATACCTCTGCGGTACATCTCGTCAGAGATAACAATAAATGCATCCTCTGCCGCCGCTGCGTGGCTGTCTGTGAAAAGCAGCAGGCGGTTTCGGTCATCGGTGTAAACCAGAGAGGCTTTAATACCCATATTGGCTGCGCTTTTGAAAGCGATTTAGCAGACAGCGCTTGTGTTTCCTGCGGTCAGTGCGTGGTGGTATGCCCTACCGGAGCTTTGACCATTAAGGATGATACCCAGCTTGTGCTGGATGCGATCAACGACCCTACCAAGCATGTCATCGTACAGACTGCGCCAGCCATCAGAGCTACTTTGGGCGAGTGCTTCGGCATGCCCATCGGCACTGAAGTTACCGGCAAGATGGTAGCAGCTCTTCGTCGCCTAGGATTTGACGGTGTATTTGACACGGACTTTGCAGCCGACCTAACCATCGTAGAGGAGGCCAGTGAGTTCCTACATCGCTTACAAAACGGCGGCGTGCTGCCGATGATTACCTCCTGCTCTCCCGGCTGGATCCAATACTGCGAGAGCCACCAGCCTGAGTTTATACCCAACCTCTCTACCTGCAAGAGCCCTCAGCAGATGTTTGGCGCTCTGGCTAAGACCTGGTATGCTAAGAAGATGGGGCTTGATCCAAAGGATATCTTTGTGGTCAGCATCATGCCCTGTACTGCCAAGAAGTTTGAGCGGGGTCGTGCAGATCAGAGTGCTGCTGGAGGCGGTATCCCCGATGTAGATGCTGCTGTCACTACCCGTGAGCTTGCCCATATGATCGAGCGTGCTGGCATACAGTTTACCCGCCTGCCTGATGAGGAGTATGATGCGCCTCTGGGTAACTCTACAGGTGCTGGCGTTATCTTTGGTGCTACCGGCGGCGTAATGGAGGCTGCACTGCGTACTGCTTATGAGTGGGTTACCGGTGAAGAGCTGGAAAGACACGAGTTTACCGAAGTCAGAGGTACCAAGGGTATCAAGGAGGCTAGCTACAAGATCGGCGACGTTGATCTTAAGGTGGCCGTTGCTTCTGGCCTTGCCAACGCCCGTGACCTGCTAGAGAAGATCAAGGCAGGAGAGGCAGAGTATCATTTTATCGAGATCATGGGTTGCCCCGGTGGCTGTGTCAATGGCGGCGGTCAGCCGATCCAGCCTGCTTCGGTGAGAAACTTTGTGGATCTCAAGGCCCTTAGAGCCAAGGCGCTTTACAATGCCGATACCAATAAAACCGTACGTAAGAGCCACTTAAACCCAGCGGTTATGGCAGTTTACGATGAGTTTTTGGGTAAGCCCGGCAGCCACGAGTGCCATCATGTGCTGCATACCTCTTATATCAAGAGAGATCGTTATTAATACAAGTTGCTTTTATATCAGGCGGTGTGGGGCATATGCCCTGCACCGCTCTTTTTTGATAAAAGAGAGCGGGCAGAAATTTCTCCTGTGTCTATATGAGATGCAGTAAAATGAATCCATACTGACACATTATAAACAGTCTGCAACGGTACTTGTGTATTTTTAATTACTTGTAGTGCTATATTGTCCGTTTGGGTTTTGCGCAGCGGCTATGAAGGACGAAAGAAAAAAATATGCAAGGTTTTGATCGCAGGATAGTATAATAAGTGCTAAAAAATATTGCCAAAAATCCTACTTTGATGTATAATTATCATCATGGTACTGTAGCAACAGGCAGCTGCGGTAATAAATCAGATGCAAATGGCAATAATATCACTATCTAATCCAGCTCTTGAGGCTTGGTTTAAGGAGAAGTTTACATGAAAAAAATAGCTTTGCTTTTATCTTTGATGCTGATCTTTACAGGGTGTAGTCTAACTGGTAACAAGGGCAATGGCCCCTTGACCTTTGGCGATGTAAAGACTGATTTTGAATTCCCCACAAAGCCTCTTGAAGATGCAGTCTACAGCATGATGATCGAGCCTACCCCTAAATCTCTGCCCAAAGATAGCTTCCTGCTCTCGATGCTCGATGGCAGCGATGCTGAATGGACCGGAGATAATGACTGGGCAAGCAACTACCAGATCATCGAAGTTGCCGACGGCAAAACCTATGCCACTGTAAAGCTGACCACTACACCACCTGATCTCAAGAGCTTCTTTGGTGTAAGCACTGAGGCAGAGGTAAAGGACAAGCTGATCCCCGAGATCTTTACGACAGAAGATGTATATACTGGACTCAAAAAGGCTGCTGGAGAGGATTTCGGCTATAAGATCACCACCGACTGGCAAGGTACTGCGCTGGGATGGAAGGCCTATTACATTGAGTTTCTAGATGAAGAGAGCAATAACCACGCTCTGCGCTTCTATATGTCAAACGATAAGATCGATGAGATGCATGTAGCGGTGACCATCAATGCCAATATCCCCGCCGACCGCAGTGATTTGATCGAAAAGTACCGCAAAATGATCTTTTCAATTTCAAAAGCATAGGACGCACAAAACACTATAAATAAAAGACCTCGAGAAGCTATTTTGGCTTCGTGGGGTCTTTTTATTTGCCCTATTATCGTGGCAAATATAATAAATTGAAACCCCTATGCATACATTACCAGTAAGAGAGGGCAAAATCCGTTTTAAGCCTTCTTCCCTAAGGGTCGGCACAATATTTCGCCTGCCGCAGGTGCCTTATCCTACAAATAGTTGCTATGGCAGGAGCAGAACGGAGTAGGTATGAACAACAATAATTTCAATGTCCCCAAAAACAAGCAGGATGAGCTGCTTAAGATGGCGGGAAAACAGCTTGGTAAGGATCCATCGCAGTTGAAGAAACAGCTGGAAAGCGGAAACATAAATGATGTCATCGCCAATCTCTCTCCCCAGCAGGCTGCACAGGTAAAAGCAGCACTCTCCAACCCTCAGGTGCTTAGCCAGCTGCTCTCAAACCCTCAGATTAGTAAATTCTTTGGGAAATAAATAATCATGGTATAAGGAGGGTGCGTTATAGAAGAGTTAGCCGCTATGCTTAATAATTTTTTAAATACTCAGGACGGATTTAATCAGCTTCAGACGGTTTTAAACTCTCTAGGTATCGCCCCTCCAGGCAATACCCAGCAGATGCAGAACAATAACAATGCAAATCTAGATGTAAACAGCCTGATGAATATGCTCTCAAACATGTCTGCTCAGCAAAGTAACTCGCCAAATGGGCAGGGAGCAACTCCCCCGATGGAGCAGACACAGGCTGGCACTATGAGCCAACAGGCTGATACGCAGCAAAATATGGGGGCGAGACCACCTCAGCAAAGACCAAACCCCCAGCGAAATAACCAGCAGATGCCAAACCAGCAGATGCCAAACCAGCAGATGCCGAATCAACAGATGCAAAACCAGCAGATGCCAAACCAGCAGATGCCAAACCAGCAGATGCCAAACCAGCAGATGCCCAACCAGCAGATGCCAAACCAGCAGATGCCGAATCAGCAGATGCAAAATCAGCAGATGCCAAACCAGCAAATGCCAAATCAGCAGATGCAGAATACATATCCCGCGCCGATGCAGCAGCAAGCACCCAACCTTGATCTATCGAGCTTGATGGGGATGCTGGGGAATATGGGGTCAGCCCCAAGCCAGTCACAACAGCCCAATCTCGATCTTTCGAAATTGATGGGTATGCTAGGTGGTGCCGGGTCAGCCCCAAGCCAGCCGCAGCAGCCAAATCTTGACCTATCGAGCTTGATGGGTATGCTAGGTGGTGCAGGGTCAGCCCCAAGCCAGCCGCAGCAGCCAAACCTTGATCTATCGAGCTTGATGGGGATGTTGGGTAATATGGGGTCAGCCCCAAGTCAGCCACAGCAGCCAAACCTTGATCTATCCAGCTTGATGGGTATGCTAGGTGGTGCTGGGTCAACCCCAAGCCAGCCACAGCAGCCAAATCTTGACCTATCCAGCTTGATGGGTAT
>DAMCAP010000001.1:186721-210979 GCA_032059445.1 Oscillospiraceae bacterium | reverse complement strand
GGATCTCGAAGAGTTTAAGAAGCAGGGTCTTGCAATCATGTGCACTGCCTGCCTAACCTTCATCGGTACCTACATCGGCTCTGCTGCCATCGCTCAGGTAGTCCTGAAGATGACAGGCGCAATCTAAGCATAACTAAACCTATCGCAATAAAGGCGGACGCTCAAGCGTCCGCCTTATTTTTGTTGTCTTATACCTCTTTCATGTATTGTTATAGTTATCAGCACAGTTATTGACATATGCCATATACGCAGTATAATAAAAATAGAAGCAGCATATATCTAAAAATTAGAGGTCCTCACCAGTAACCCCAAAAGGTGAACTTCCTCCCCCGCCCAAGTGCGAATAGGGAAAGTATGATGCCCTCCTACATACACTCTATTTACCCCCATCTACAGCCATGATGCTGTAGCCCAGTCGGTGATTATGACGGCGATGAAACTATTTGCCTAATCGACAATGAGGGGTTTTATCGAGAGGAATACAGCCGATCTATAAGATCGCAACGCCCAAAAGAAGGTTGCCCACGCTCTAATAGATGATCTGGGGCTCAAAATAGAAGGCATCGACTACCAGCTCTCGCTGGAAGCGAGCTCTATTGTGACTGCGGCGCCTATCGTAAAACTAGATGCAGCTGCCCACACAAGAGCACCAAACATAATTTACTCCCCCTTACCTGCCCTAAGTCTTGGGCGAATCAACGCGAAATTGAGCTTTTGGAGGTTACGCCATGAAACTGACAATGCTGATGGAAAATACCGCTTGCAGCGAAGAAATTGATACCGAGCATGGCCTAAGCATCTATATCGAAACCAAAAAGCACAAAATTTTATTTGACACTGGCCAGTCTGATCGCTTTATTGCCAACGCCGAGAAGCTGGGGATCGACCTGCAAGCAGTCGATCTTGCAATCATCTCCCACGGGCATTATGACCACGGCGGAGGCTTGACTGCCTTTCTTGCCATCAACAGCACCGCCCCTGTCTATATCGATAAAGATGCCTTTGCGCCTCATTTTTCTGCCTCGGGGCGTGATATCGGCCTTGATCCTAAGCTAGAAGCCTCGGGGCGAATCATTTTTACAGAGGATACTCTGATTATCGATGAGGAGCTGGAGCTGCGCAGCGCCAAAACCATGCCCGACTCTTACCCCACCGACAGCTACGGACTCAATATGCTAGAGGATGGCAAGCTTACACCCGATGACTTTCGCCATGAGCAGTATCTACTAATCCATCAAGAGGATCAGCTGGTGCTTATCAGCGGCTGCTCCCACAAAAACATCCTCAACATCCTACACTGGATACGGCCCAAGCATCCCGACGTAGTGGTAGGGGGCTTCCACCTGATGACCTTAGATCCTAAAGGAGAAGATCGCTTTATCTTGAATACTACGGCTGCGGTACTGGCAAACTATAATCCCCGATCCTACCCCTGCCACTGCACAGGCATCGAGCAATATGAGTATTTAAAGCAGACTATGGGGCAAAAGCTAAGCTACCTGTCGGCAGGAGAAGAAGTTATAATCTAAGGAGGCAACACCATGAGCCAAAATTGCTCACACAACTGCCAAAGCTGTAACGAAAGCTGCAGCGAGCGAAAGGCAGAAAGTCTTTTGGAATCACCCCACGAGCTGAGCCGCATCAAGAAGATTATCGGCGTAATCAGCGGTAAAGGGGGAGTAGGCAAAAGTCTGATCACCTCATTGCTGGCGGTTATGACCCAAAGGGCCGGATACCGCACAGCTATTTTGGATGCCGATATTACAGGCCCCTCAATCCCTCGCGCCTTTGGCCTGCACCAGCATGCCGAGGCAAACGACCTTGGGATATATCCGGTGGTTTCCAGTACAGGAGTATCCATCATGTCGCTCAACCTACTAACCAAAAATGAAACCGACCCTGTAGTTTGGCGTGGCCCCATGATCGCCGGCACCGTCAAGAAGTTTTGGACAGATGTGATCTGGGGAGACGTAGACTATATGTTTATCGATATGCCTCCCGGCACAGGTGATGTGTCGCTGACCGTGTTTCAGTCGATCCCCATCGACGGTATCATCATGGTGGCATCTCCTCAGGAGCTGGTGGGTATGATCGTACAAAAATCTGTCAACATGGCACAGATGATGCAGATCCCCGTACTGGCCTTGGTAGAAAATATGAGCTATGTTACCTGCCCGGATTGCGGCAAAGAAATCCGCCTCTTTGGTGAGAGCCACATTGAGGAAATCGCGCAGAAGTATGCAATAGCAACCATTGCCAAGCTTCCCATAGACCCCAAGCTGGCTGCCGCCTGCGACGCAGGGACCATCGAGCTCTTTGATGGTAGCTGGCTGGAGGAGTTACACAGCAAGATACTAAATCAATAAGACCACCTAATACTTTCAAGCCGAGGAATGCCTCGGCTTGTTTTTTTACGATAAATCTGTTATGTATAAGACAGATCGCATAAAGATTGCTTATTGATCTATGGCTCTATACCCCTATAAGTGCTTGCATAGCATTTTGCATGGCTTTGATCATCTAAGCAAAACAGGAACAGCACAGCGGCTCGATGCCCGCTATAATAAAGATGCACACAAAACAAGGAGGTGAGCAGTTGGACTACAACCAAGCTATAGAGCTGAGTCTTCGCTTTATCGAGACCCACATCAAAGAAGAAATCACCCCCGAGCAGATCGCAGGCAGCGCAGGCTACTCCGTGTTCCACTTCTGTCGCTTGTTTGCCCTGATACAAGGAGTGCCTTTGATGGAGTACGTCCGCAAAAGGCGGCTGACCCTCTCAAGATCAGCTCTGCTATCTGACACCCGTATCATCGATGTAGCCCTCGACTATGGCTTTGAAACAGCCAGTGGCTATGCCAAAGCCTTCCGTAAGGAATATGGCTACAGCCCCACCACCTATATCACCAGAATGAAACAGCAGCTCTCCGACGGAATGGCTGCAACCTTAAGGAGGTATGTTATGAATCCTATCATTATGCGCAAGCCAGCTTTTAAGGTAGCTGGTTACGGCATCAAAACCAACATCAGCACTGCTTATCTCAAAGACATCGCTGCCTATTGGGAAAGCTACGAAGGCGAAAACCTAGAGAGCAAAATGTACCGCCAGCTTGACCCCCCAGAGCATGGCGAGGTAGGGCTTTGTGTACCGGGTGACAAAGAGCAGGTCAGCTACCTGCTGGGAGTAATCGTAGAGGATTTCTCCAAGGTAAGCAGCGATATGATGACCGTAGAGGTACCCGCCGCCGAATACGCTGTCTTTACCACCCCTATGCCTCACCCAGATGATGGCAATACCCACTCTCTGAGTAGTGCCATCAAAGCCACATGGAAGTATATCTTTGAAGAGTGGTTTGAAACCAGCGGCTATGTATATGACGACAACGGCATCGACTTTGAGTTTTATGATGAGCGCTGCCACTGTGACGAAACAGCCATAGCAGAAATCTATATCCCCATTAAACCAAGGTAATCTAAAAAGGCAGGCTTTATAGCCTGCCTTTTTAATCTCTTTTTAGAATTTCAAACCTTGTCTTGATTACTGCAAACAAGACGCTTAGGTAGCTTGGGTGCATTTTATACACCTGTGTGCAGAAGGTGAAATCCGTGTTCCCCGTACTCTTATGCCGCTAGGCATTTCCTTGTGTCACAGACTCTTTATAAGGACAATAGCTTGCATCGGTTGTCGCGTGATAAAATCACGCGCAATCCGGCAAGCTTTGTCCGTGGGTTAAGGGCAGAGCCCTTAGGCGCTTTTTCCTCCATTTTTGTCGCCTAACAAAAATGGAGTGCCTGCACGGCATGAGTGCATTAAAGTAACAGCAGCGCAAAGCTATCATTACGGTATAATAACCGCAAAACGTTTCTTCTACTAAGCTTATTTTAAACCTACCCTACGGGCATGTATGCATACCAAATCACCCTCTAAATTACAAAAAGACAGGCTTGATTGCCTGCCTTTATGTAAGGGCAAATGGTTTTGCCCCAATTATTATTACTTAATCAGATCGGCGGGATTGATAAACTTACCGGCCTTCTTCACTTCAAAGTGGAAATGATCGGGCATCTTAGACTCTGCGGGGGTATAATCTACCTTACCGATAATCTGGCCTGCCTTGACTGAAGCACCCTTACTAACAAGGATGTTTTTATCAAGACCGCAATATACGCTGGTCAAATCATTGCCGTGATCGATTACTACAGTATAACCCCATACAGGATCATTGCTTACAGAGCTAATCTTGCCATTGCTCATTGCCTTTACATCAGCGCCCTTATCGCACTTGATGTCTATACCGTTGTGGGTTCTCCAGTCGCCGAGGGTCTCGTTCTTAACCAGTGTTTCACCGGAGAAGGCCTGAAGCACCTCACCCTGTACAGGCTTTACATAGGTAGGAGTCTGTGGGATTGCTGCGGGCTGCTCTTCGGGAGTTACCGGTACATCGGGTGCTGGTGATGGAGTTACTGGGATTTCGGGCTGAGGCTTGTCTGCGCTTTCGAGAGGCGGGTTTTGCCAATCGGGGTTAGGATTATCGATCACGCCGATCGGTGGGGCAGGGGTAGGATCTACCAGCGGACGATTCATAGCTGCCCAGCCTGCTACACCGGCTCCTGCTATACAAAGCGCCAGCACAAAGTAAAAGCCTTTGCCTAAAATAAATTCCGAAAATTTGTTGTTTTTTTGGTTTGACATTATTAACACCTCCAGCATTATTTTGTACTTAATCAAGTAAGATTATGCTTAAGATGTTAATTTTAATTTGGCAGGATTTTTATGCTAATTTATTGATTGATTAGCGGTCATCTAACGGATGATCCAATAAATAAGCCCTATCACCATCCCCCAAAGGAGTAAGATGGAGAGGGCGTAATACCACTTATGTGGTTGATCTCCTTGAGGAGCGGCAACTGCGAGCGATTCACACCGAGCCAGCACCGCTTTGGGGATCAACCGCCAGCAGAGCCACACCAGCAGTGGTAAAATCAGCGCATCGTCTAGATACCCAAGGATCGGGATGAAATCAGGGATCAGGTCAATCGGTGAAAAAGCATACGCCACAGTAAAGCCTGCCACGAGCTTGGCATACCACGGGGTATCACGATCTTTAAGAGCGTATAGCAATGTAAAAATTTTTTGTTTGATTTCTTTTATGAGTTTTATGATATCCATCGGCAGCCGCCTTTATAATAATGCCGGGTATGATGAAACCCGGCATCGTATTTGGTGGTTCTCTCTACTTACTCTGCTAGCTGTAGCTATCTACTATCTTATACACGCAATTGCTCTCTCAAGTAGAGTATCCCAGGGTCTTGATTCCACAACCGAAACCCCCAGCTTATTACAGGCATCTGCTAGCCAATCTCCATATACCGTGCTTATATCTGCCCGATAGCACTGCATATTGCCGCCTTCCCTGGCCAGATAGTTTTGCACGATCTGATCCTTGTCTGCCTCATGTACAAAAATAGCCTTGACCTTAGGGTTATCGAAGGATGCTGCAAAGGCGGGATCCAAAAAATCCCCCTCAATTATGACAGGTATATTTCCTTCAAGATGGTTGTCTACGATTGCTTTTATCGCAGGGATGATTTCTTTGCTTACACCCATCAACCAATCAACATTGCCCTTTACGCCAATATCCTTCCAGTTGACTCCGCTTTCGTAATAATGTAGCTGTGGAAGAGCATCTCTTGTTGTCATTGCCTTTAGTGCCTGACCAATATCATCGATCTCTAAGACACTCACTTCATAATAACGGGCTAATGCATAGGCAAGGCTTGATTTACCTGACCCCGAAGCACCACCCACGAGCAGTACCGTCCAATTTCGATCTTGTCGCAACCAATCACACTCCTGTTTATTATGTCTTTTATCTCCATTACAAATCATCAATCTGATATTATCCATGTAATTTAGGCAGAAGCAAAGCAAGCCCGACTTGTTTACACAAATCGGGCGGCTTTAATTACGCTATTGCTATTAGAGGATCGTCTTCCACAGACCATGCAGGTTGCAGTACTCCAGTACCTCTACAGCGACCTCTCCATTTGCCAGAGCAAACTCTACGGTTGGCTCCATACCGGGGTCAAGGTGCTTGCGGTGTACACCCTGATTGGTCTTCAGCACGATCCACTGGATCCAGTGCTCAGCTACCATAGGATGAGCTACGCTACCGACCTTTACGGTTACGGTGCTTCCATTGATCTCTGCAACAGGCAGGTGCTTCTCGGCAGAAGCCTCTACGGTATTAGCAGTCAGCTCATGCATTTCTTGCCCACAGCATACCATCGATACACCGGAATCCTGAATCTTAGTGGCAATGTTTCCACAAAGCTTACAGATAAAGTACTTATCTTGTCTCATTTTTGTACTCTCCTTTGATTGCCATATGGCTATATTTTAACCCGCCTGCCCACAATGGAGTCGGGAGGATTAATTCATTAAAATGCGCGGCTTACAGTGATTGATCTGGGACGTATTAGTTGAAGTAATCTAGCATAAAGCCGGCAGCAAGTCTTGCGCCTACCTGCAAGGATTCAATTGTGATCCACTCCTCACGGGTATGAGCGCCGTCACCGTCGATCAAGCCAAAGCAGATAGCAGGAATGCCCATCGACAGTGGGATGTTGCAGTCGGTGGAGCCTGCGCCTACCTCTACCTTACGTCCGGTAAAGTGCTCTGAAGCCTCGATACCTCTAGCAGTCAGCTCAGCAAGCTTCTGCATATCTACATCGCCGCGGCAGGGGCGCTTGCCCAGTACTTCTACCTCTACGCCGATGCCCATAGCCTTGTATGCTTCGATGGTATTCTCAAAAAACTTCTCCATCACGTCAAGGCCTCTTAAGTCGTCGGAGCGGTATTCATACATCATGCTGGCGTTTTGGGCAATGGTATTGACCGAAGTACCACCCTCGATGATGCCTACGTTAAAGGTGGTCTTACCATATGGAGGCACCTTGATGGCATAAAGGGTGTTGATCATCGAAGCCAGATAATGGATTGCATTGCGGTTGCCAAATGCACCGTAGCTGTGACCTCCCTCGGTCTTTACGGTGACTCTATAGCGGTGGGAGCCTACTGCATTGTCGCAGAAGAAGCCAAAGGTACCGTCAAAGGAGATAAACTCCTTAACTCTGCCCTCGTAGTCCTTCATGATCTGGCGGCTGCCCTTTAGGTTGCCCAGGCCTTCCTCACCAGAGTTGGCTACGATCAGCACGCCGGTCTTGGGGGTCAGCTTGTTTTCCGCTATGTATTTTGCCATCAGCAGCATGACGGTCAGGTTGGCAGTGTCGTCACCGATACCGGGTGCGTTGATTCTGCCATCTTTGATCACAACAGGCAGCTCGGTCATATCAGGGAATACCAGGTCGGTATGCGCCATCATCACCACGATTTCGTTGCAGCCCTCACAGTTGATAGGCCACACTACGTTTAGCGCCTCATCCATGTATACGCCGGTAGCGCCGATTTTTTCAAAATACTCTTTGCACCACTGGGCTCTTAATTCTTCTTTGTTGGAGGGTGCAGGGATCTTGGCAAGCTCTACAGTCATATCAAACAGGTACTTCTCATGCTGATTGATAAATTCCTCTACTTTTGGGCTTAGTTTTGTAGACATAAGACACTCTCCGTTTCTGCCGCATGGCGGCGGTAAATTTATTAAATATACTTGCGATGATTACATGATCAACCAATACTGAAACGTCCTTTACCATGAGCTAACGGTAGCATAAACCCGTAGAGCTGCGCCCTTAACTCCCTGATTGCTGTGGATGACACAAGAAATGTCGCCAACAGCATCAAGATACTCCGCCCTCTATGCCAGCAGGCATGTACCCACGCGGCACGCACTACAAAGCAACCAGTTGCCTCTATCGTAAGGTAAGGTATAAATCAGTGGATATAATAAAGGCTTGCATTTATTATATCATAAATAAACCAAGGGCAACAACTGGCGTTATCTATAGCAATAATACCCATATGTAGTGCAAAATCTACATCGATGATATTTGATCCCAGCCAAAGAAGCAGGAAGTGATCTCGATACCCTAGATCTCAGCAAAGGTAAACTTCTGGGTGGAGCGGTAAGGATGAGGGCAAGGCAGCCCTGCGGGGTCAAAGCTGTAGTCTTGAATGATGATGTTGCCGATAGGGTCGGGGATCTCACCAAATACACAGCTTAGCATGCCTTGAAGGGCTTCTAGGCTAGGTAGCATGCCGCCGCAACTCGGGTTGTAGTGGGCATAGGACTCTGCCAGAGAGCGGATCTCCATGCTTTTGCAGCTGCCGCGCACCACAAGCTTATCGCCGTTAAAGATCTCGATCTGATCAAAGGATTCTTGCGGCAGCACCCCGTTGGTCCAGTAATTGATATAGGGCTTGCCCGCTTTGATCCCCTCCGAAATACTCTCTACAAAGGGATCGCTGGTAATTAAAATCAATGTACGCATAGTTCCTCCAGTCAAAATACAGTTATTGATCTGCTGCCGCCCTTGAGTAGGCGGCAGCAGTTTGCCGAATTATAGCATACCCCAAATTTCACGAGCATACTCCCTGACTGCCCGATCGGCACAAAAGATCCCCGATGCAGCAGTATTGATAAGGCTCATCTTGCTCCATGCTCTAGAGTCTTCGTAAAGGGTAGAGCTGCGCTGCACTGCTGCCTGATAGCTTTCAAAATCCGCTAGGGTCATATAGCTGTCGGTGTACTTGAGCGCATGATACAAATCGTCAAAGCGCTCGGGTAGGGTGCCATCTACCAAGGCTTCTAGCAGGCGGCGGATATGAGGGCGGGTGTGGTAAAGCTGCTGGGGGTTATAGCCTCTCGCACGAAGCTCAGCAACTTCTCTGCTGCCCATACCAAAGATGATGATATTCTCTTCCCCCACAGCTTCTGCAATCTCTACATTGGCACCATCCAGCGTGCCCAAGGTGACTGCACCGCTAAGCATCAGCTTCATGTTGCCGGTGCCCGAAGCCTCCGTTGAGGCAAGGGAAATCTGCTGGGATATTTCACTGGCAGGCATCAGCACCTCCGAAAGGGTCACCTTATAATCCTCTAGATATAAGATCTTAAGCCTGCCTTTGACCCTTGGGTCATTGTCGATCACCACAGCAAGGGTGCAGATCAGCTTGATGATCTGCTTTGCCAAGTAATAGCCCGGTGCAGCCTTCGCTCCAAAGATATAGGTCTTGGGGGTGTAGGGTGCATCGGGGTGATCTCGCAGATATAGATATTCGCTTAAGATATTGAGCGCACTCATCTGCTGGCGCTTATACTCGTGGAGCCGCTTAACCTGCACATCAAAGATCGTGGCTGGATCAAGCCGCTGCCCTGTGTGCTTATAGATATAGGCGGCAAAATCCTCCTTGTTGCCCCGCTTTACACGGGCGATCTCCTCCAGCACCCTACCATCATCCTGATAGGCTTTGAGTGCGGCTAGCTCCTGTAGGTTTTTTTCAAAGCCTTCACCGATGGTTTCTTTTAGAAATGCCGTCAGGCGAGGATTTGCCTGACACAGCCAGCGGCGAGAGGCAATGCCGTTGGTGACGTTTTTAAACTTCTGAGGAGCGATTTTATAGTAATCGCCAAATACAGTCTGGGTAATGATCTGGGAGTGCAGCTTTGACACCCCGTTGATGCTGTGGCAGACTGCACAGGCGAGATTTGCCATGCGGATCATCCCACCAGAGAGGATCGCCATCCGCTGGGTTTCTTCAAAGCTGGCAGCATGTGCGCCAAGCAACAGGCGGTGGCGGCGGTCGATCTCCTTGATGATGGAGTAGATGCGAGGTAGGATTTCGGCAACCAAGCCCTCATCCCAGACCTCCAGCGCTTCTTTCATCACCGTGTGATTGGTATAGCTAAAGGATTCGGCGCAGATTTTATAGGCTTCATCCCAGCCGTAGCCACATTCATCCAAAAGCACCCGCATCAGCTCAGGGATTGCCAGCACAGGGTGAGTATCGTTGATCTGTAGGGCGTTTTTTTGGGAGAAGCACTCGAGGCTGCCGTAGGTTTTGAGGTGGCGGCGGATAATATCGCCAACCGCAGCGGCAGAAAGAAAATACTGCTGCCGCAGCCTTAAGCTCTTGCCCTCGATATGATTGTCGTTGGGGTAAAGCACCTTTGATACCGTTTCTGCGAAGGAGTTACGGGCAAAAGCACCTACATAGTCGCCCTGATGGAAGCGATCCATATCTACACCGGGGCTGCTTGCCTTATAAAGCCGCAGGGTGCTGACCGCCTCACTGGCATAACCCGAAATATACAGATCATGGGGCACTGCCTGCACAGGGGTGTAGTCGGTGTGGATCACCCTGTGGTAGCCCCCCTCCCAGCGCTCCTCAATCCGACCTCCGAAGCGCACCGTCACCGCCTGACTAGGGTGGGCTGAGAGCCATACATCCCCGCCGGGGATCCAATAATCGGGCAGCTCTGTCTGCCAACCATTGATGATCTTTTGCTTAAAGATGCCGTATTCATAGAGGATGGAATACCCCGTCGCGGGGAAGCCCTCTGTGGCCAGCCCGTCAAGATAACAGGCGGCAAGCCTGCCAAGACCACCGTTGCCAAGCCCTGCATCTGGCTCAAACTCATAGAGATTGCTGAGAGAAACACCCATCTCCCGCAAAGCATCCTCAAAGGCTGAGGTAAGCCCTAAATTATAAAGATTATTTTTTAAGGAGCGGCCGGGGAGGAACTCCATACTCAGATAATGTACCTGCTTGCGACCTTGAGAGGCGGTCTTAGCGGTAAAATCCCGCTGCCGCTGGGTCAACAGCTCCTTGATTACCACTGCGACGGCATGATAAAACTGCTCATCTGAGGCCGACTGAGGTGAAGTAAAGAGCTCCACCGCCAGCTTATGCCCGATCAGCTCTTGTATCTGAAGGGTAGTTAGTGTCTTCTCCATGGCTGCACCTCTTTTCTGAAACATATTATTAGAATTATATAGAATTTTTCCCCAATAATCAAATCCTATTTGCCTATGGAATAAAATAACCCTCAATTTTATACCAATCAACTCTTTTATATCCTAAAGAAATATATTATAATAAGGTATATATGTACGCTACATAGAGCTTCTTTGTCGTAGCGCCTTAAGCTTATCGCCGAAGCCGCCGATGCCGCTTGGCGCTTTCCTGCACAGATGCATACTCAAAGAAGTAAATTGATTGCATGTTTGTTTGTGGTATACTTATTATGTGTGGTTATTTTAACATAAGCCCCCGATATAGGCGGGCAGATATAATATTACGTAAAGGGTGGTAGAAATGATCAATAAGGTCAAGGTAGATATCTGTGGCAATAGTTATTCGATCGCCACAGTAGAGCGCGAGGATTATGTACAATCCCTTGCCAAAGAGCTTAACACCAACTTAAACCAGCTTTTGCGGGAGGGTCCCAAGCTTTCTTTAAACGATGCGCTGGTGCTCTGCGCTTTAAACTACGTTGATAGCTATAAAAAAAGCGAAGCCGCTTCGGATAATATGCGGGCACAGCTCACCGATTACCTCGAAGATGCCGCCCGCACCCGTATTGACCTTGAAGAAGCCAAGCGTGAGGTAGAGCGGCTGCGTAGGCAGCTTGGAGCCGCTAGTACACAAAGCCAGATCTAACCCTCACCTCAAGCTCCAGAGCAGGATAGCCCCAAAGCATCGCTGCCCAAAACCAAACGATGCAGTGAAGTAAGAAAGACAAGCACTATGCAGGGCGGCCAAAGCTGGACGCTCTCTTTTTAAAGCAAAGGACAATCGCCGAATACCTCGGCAAGCAAAAAATAAACGGAGGATCCTATGACAAGACCAGAAATATTAGCCCCCGCAGGCAGCTTTGACAGCCTAATTGCAGGGGTGCGCAGCGGCGCAAATGCAGTATACCTCGGTGCCAGCGGCTTTAACGCGAGAGCCAACGCCGTAAACTTTGATGCCGAGGGGCTTAAAGAAGCAGTGCGCTACTGCCATCAAAGAGGGGTTAAGGTATATCAAACCCTCAATACCCTGGTATTTGACAGGGAGATCCCCGCCCTAATCGAGCAGATAAAGGCTTCTGCCAAAGCAGGGGTTGACGCACTGATCGTGCAGGATCTGGGTGTGGTCGCCATTGCTAAGGCTGTAGCACCCCAGCTGGAGCTTCATGCCTCTACGCAGATGTCGATCATGAATCAACAAGGCCTTGCTATCGCCAAAGAGATGGGCCTAACAAGAGCGGTGCTGGCAAGGGAGCTGACCTTTGAAGAAATCGATGCCATTCGCTTAGACGGCATCGAGCGAGAGGTATTTATCCACGGCGCTCTCTGCATGAGCGTGTCGGGTCAGTGCTATATGAGCGTCACCCTAGGAGGGCGCAGTGGTAACCGAGGGCAATGTGCCCAGCCCTGCCGCCTACCCTTTGCCGCCGAAGGGGGCTTTAGCCACGGGCTTTCCCTAAGGGATCTCTCGCTGGTTGAGCAGATGCAGAAGCTCTGCGCTCTCGATGTAGCCTCCCTCAAAATCGAAGGGCGTATGAAGCGCCCCGAATATGTAGCAGCCGCAGTTACCGCCTGCCGTATGGCGCTAGAGGGCCAGCAACCCGATATGGAGCTTCTTGAGGGGGTATTTTCCCGCTCGGGCTTTACCAGCGGTTATTTTGATAATCAGATCGACAAAGCTATGTTTGGCATCCGCACCAAAGAGGATGTACTAGCAGCTACAGACGCCCTTAAAAAAGCCGAGCAGCTTTACCGTGAAGAGTACCCTGCCATCGGCCTTGATATAGCCTTTACCATGGAAGTAGACAAGCTCCCTGTGCTCACCATCACCGACTGTGACGGCAACAGCGTGAGCGTGACTGGGCAGGAGCCTGTGCAAGAGGCTCGCAGCAAGCCTACCGACGAAGAGCGCGTAGCGCAAAGCCTCGGCAAGCTGGGTGGGACACCCTATTTCATCAAAGAGCTACGCTGCACCCTCTCACCAAGCGGCATGCTGCCTGTTTCACAGCTCAATGCCCTGCGTAGAGACGCCATCGAGCAGCTCGACACCCTGCGCTCTGCGGTGGGAGCCCCGATACTCAGCGACTATACACCAAAAGCCGAGCCAAAGCCCGACCCCAAGCGCAGCCCCGCCCTACGGGCGCGGATCCTATCAATCAATCAGATTACCCCCAAGCTGACCGAAGCGTGCCAGACCATTACCATGCCCTATGGAGCATTATTGGGGGCAGTGACTTCAGGTAAGCTACCTGCCGATAAGTGTGTCATGGAGCTGCCGAGGATTTTATTCCCCTCGGAGCATGGCGACATCCATGAGGTCATCGACAAGCTCAAGGCAGCAGGGGTAGATAAAGCATGGTGTGGCAATATCGGTGCCATCAATATTGCGCGCAGCCACGGACTACAGATCATCGGGGGCTTTAGCCTCAATGCTACCAACTCCGCAGCAATAAGCGCCCTACAGGCCTTGGGTGTAAGCGAAACGGAACTAAGCATTGAGCTCCCCTTAGCCGATGCACGAAGCATTTCCTCTGCGATGCCATTGGGGCTGGTGGCTTACGGTTACCTGCCCAGCATGACATTCCGCAACTGCCCCATCAAAGCCGCTATGGGCTGTGAGGGCTGCAGCAGAGGCTTCCATACCCTCACCGACCGCATGGGAGAACAGTTTGCCGTGGATTGCGGTACAGGTACTCCCGAGCTCTTTAACTGTGTACCCCTTTATCTAGCCGACCGCATGCAGGAGCTCAAAGGCTTCGACTTTGTAAGCCTGTATTTCACCAGCGAGTCGAGAAGTGAAGTAGATACAGCGATAGAAGCATATCAAAAGGGACTACCTATGGAGGGCAGCAAGACCAGAGGCATCTATTATCGTGGGCTGACCGAGTAAATAATAGCACCGTACGCTCAAATCTCTCTAGACAGCGTGCCACCATCGACTGCAAGAGCCGATCAGCAGGCTTTATACTAGCCATATTCCCTCATAGCTCTAGAGCCGCCAAGCCGTGGGGTATCAAAATATCCCCCTACGCCCTCAATAGGCTTTGGCTTCTATCTCATAAGGAGTAAAGCATGATACTAAAGATCAAAATGACAGACCCAAAAGCCACACTTCCCTATCGTGGCACCCCCTATAGCGCTGGGCTTGACCTCTGTGCCTGCCTAGAGCAGCCCCATACCCTGATGCCCGGCGAGATTGCAGTGATTCCTACAGGCATCGCGATGGAGATCCCCTGCGGGCAGGTAGGGCTGGTATTTGCCCGTAGCGGTCTTGGGATCAAGCACGGTGTTGCCCTAGCCAATGGGGTAGGCGTCATCGACAGCGACTACAGAGGAGAGATCAAAATCGGGCTGATCAATCAAGGGGCAAGCCCCTATACCATCGCCCACGGCGAGCGGATCGCCCAGCTGGCAGTGATGCCTGTTTCATTCCCCGACATTGAGCTTGTTAAGGAGCTTTCCTCTACCCAAAGGGGAGAAGGGGGCTTTGGCTCTACAGGCAAAAAATAAGCTTTTCTAAGCTTTCGCAGCTTTTGGAGGACGCATGAAAAACCTACGAAAAAATCTTGTGTTTGTTTTTTTCCTACTGGCAGGTATTATTATCGGCTCTCTGATCGCCGGCTTAAGCCAAACCATACCCCTACTTCGCTGGCTTGCTTATCAGCAGAGCGTGGGCATACCGGTCAACAACCCCTTTATCCTCGACTTGATTGCGTTTCGGTTTTCCATCGGGGCAGAGGTTTCGGTAAGCGTCGCTCAGATTTTTACCATCCTGTTTGCGCTGCTTGCCTTTAATGGCGTTGGGAAAAAGCTTTAGTTGACATAAGGCTTATAGCAATACAATCCTACCCACCTTGTATATCCATCCCAAAAATTGGCAAATATTATGATAGACGCATTTGAAACAGCCGTTAGCATACCACATACAGCCCCTGCTCCATGCACTCGAGTGATGAATACAAAGAAAGCAAGGTGGTTAAATGAAGGAATATCTCATCCATCAAACTGGTTACATAATGCGTTATCATGACTTACCTGGTGAGGATATGCCTATTCTTTTTATCCACGGGCTCGGTTGTGCAGGCTCCTTTGATTATCCAGAGGTGGCCACACAAGATCCTCTAAAGAATCATCGCCGGATTCTCATAGATCTTTTGGGAGCAGGCTTTAGTGACAAGCCCGATGAATTTCCTTACACCGTCGAGGATCATGCCCAATATCTAGCGGAGTTTATCACGGATTTAAGCCTTGAGCCCTTTATCTTGTTTGGGCATAGCTTAGGCGGAGCTGTCGCTCTTGCTCTAGCCGATAAATTAGGCAATAGACTGCATCAGATCATTTTAAGCGAGCCAAACCTAGATAAAAGCTCCGAAGGCTCCACCAGTAAATACATCGCTGACTTTACGCTGCAAGGGTTTATGAGTGGTGGGTATGACAGCTTGTTAATGGATTGCTGCAAAGGTGGAAACACCATGTGGGCAGCCTCTCTCTCTATCTGGTCACCCAAAGCGGCTTATCTGATATCAAGATCAGCTGCCATAGGAGGAGATCCATCTTGGAGGAGCATACTATATGCTTTACAGTGCCCTAAAACATGTATTTTTGGAGAGAAATCTTTACCTGATCCCGATGTGGATGTGCTCAGAGAGCATGGTGTAGCGATCGAAATCGTAAAGCATGCTGGTCATTCCATGGCTTGGGAAAATCCAGAAGGACTGGCTTTGGCTATCAGCAAAGGAATCCAAGCTGCCAAATAGCCAAAGTTAAAATACTTATACCTACTTATAACCCTGTCAGTTGCGCCAAAGAGCGTGTGTACAAGCTCAACTATCTCTTACATAGCCAAAGGAGAACATCATGCCCCTCATACTAGCTTCAGGCTCTCCCCGCCGTAGGGAGATCCTCTCGATGATTACAGAGAATTTTACTGTCATCAAGCCTCAAAAGGAGGAAATTACCGACCCCTCTCTTTCTCCCGCCATGCAGGTGCAGGAGCTTTCCCGACAAAAGGCGAGAGAGGTCTTTGCGTCAGAGCCTAAGGCAGTGGTCATCGGCTCTGATACAGTGGTGGAGCAAGACGGCAATATCCTCGGCAAGCCAAAATGTCAGGCAGACGCTGCTGCCCAGCTTCGGCTGCTATCAGGGCGCTGGCACAACGTCCACACAGGTGTGACGATCCTAGGGGCAGAGCAGGAGCACTGCTTTACCACCACCTCCAGGGTCAAATTTGCCCCTATGACCGAGGAAGAAATCGCTGCCTACATCGCCACCGGCGAGCCGATGGATAAGGCTGGTAGCTATGGCATCCAAGGATTTGGAGGGAAATTTGTGGAGAGCATCGAGGGAGATTTTTACTCGATTATGGGCTTACCTCTCTGTAGGGTTTATCAGATTTTATCAGAAATTAGGCTGCTGGATTAGTAAAATATATACATTTTATAAACTTTTATGCATTGTCTTGCAATAAAAGGTCAAAACATGTATATTTAAAAATAGTCAAATGAAATGCAGCACCTTTGTGCTGTTTTGCCCTGCGGCAAACTGCCGCTCCAACCTATTATAAATACCATCTGCACAGCAGAGGCAATAGATTAACAAAGCTTTTGGGAGGATTAATAATGCTGGGATTTTCTAAGGACATTGGCATAGATCTGGGTACTGCCAACACCCTTATTTTTATGCGGGGTAAAGGTATCATCATGCGGGAGCCCTCGGTAGTAGCTGTCGACACACGCAGCGATACCGTCAAGTATGTGGGTCAGGAGGCTAAAGAAGTCATCGGCAGGACTCCCGGCTCCATTGTAGCAGTCCGCCCCCTCAAGGATGGCGTCATCGCTGATTTTGATATTACTGCAAGCATGCTGCAGGCATTTATCATCAAGGCTTGCGGCAAGTCGGTATTCTCTAAGCCTAGAGTAATCATCTGCATCCCCTCCGGCGTCACTGAGGTAGAGCGCCGCGCCGTAAGAGAAGCTGCCATCAAGGCAGGAGCACGTCAGGTTTCCATCATTGAGGAGCCTATGGCGGCGGCTATCGGTGCAGGTCTTCCTGTATCAGATGCCACCGGTAGCATGGTGGTAGATATCGGCGGCGGCACCAGCGAAGTAGCTGTGATCTCCCTTGGCGGCATCGTAGAGGCCAAGTCGGTAAGAGTAGGCGGCGACGAATTTGATACCGCCATTATTCAGTACATTAAGCGGAAGTTTAACCTCTTGATCGGTGAGCGTACCGCAGAAGATATCAAGATCACCATCGGCTCTGCCTTCCCCTATGAAGATGAGCAGCCTATGGAGATCAAGGGCAGAAACCTTGTAGACGGCCTGCCAAAAAACATCACCGTACACCCCCATGAGATCAGAGAAGCTCTGGTTGATCCTCTGACCGCTGTGATGGAAGCCATCAAGGTCACCCTCGAAAAAACTCCCCCAGAGCTGGCAGCTGACATCATCGATCACGGCATCGTGCTGACCGGTGGCGGTGCACTGCTGCGGGGAATTGATAAGCTGATCTCTAAGGAGACCGGCATGCAGGTGCATATCGCAGAGAGCCCACTGGATTGCGTAGCGCAGGGCACAGGCATGGTGCTTGATGACATCGACCGCCTACGCGAAGTACTAGCCGACGACCGCAGGAAGTAATCCCTACTAAGGCAGTGCATTTGCTTCTGCCTAGGTACCTAATCTGTGATAATTCCTACTCCCAAAGGATCAGCGGCAAGCACCCTAGACCAAAGGGAGCCTTGCTACATATACAGGCAATCGAATCACCACAGGCGCCCATAGGGTCTTTGACTCTATGGCGCCTTATCATCAGCTCCAGAGGGTGGGCTCTCCGAGACACCCTCTTTCGGCATGAAGACCCGGCTTTTCATGCAGTATTGTTTTGGCGGAAAGGAGAGCAGTGTGGTAGATTTTTTTAAGAGTACGAAGTTTCGCATATTGGCTGCACTGTTTGCTGTTATGTTTGGGTTTATGGTGCGCTCCGCCCGAGATGGCACCACTGCATCCCTCTTTACCAAGGTAACAAGCATTGTGCTGGAGCCTTTTTCTAAGGCGACTGCCAGCCTGACCCATGGCTCAGGAGAATTTTTTGGCAGCTTTTTAAATGCACGAGAGCTACACGCCGAAAACGCCAAGCTTAAAGAAGAAATCAGCGAGCTCACTAATCAAATGGTGGACTTTCAGCGATATAAAAACGAAAATGCCCAGCTCAAAGAGTTCCTAGAAATCAAAGAGCGCAATCAAGACTTTGACTTTGAGCCGGCTATGGTCATCGGCCGTGATACAGGTGATCGCTTTTATTCCTTTACCATCGACAAGGGGTCCCTGGATGGGATCTCTAGCGGTGACCCAGTGATCTGTAGCTGGGGGCTGGTAGGTGTAGTGTCTGAAGTCAGCACCACCAGCGCAAAGGTACTCACCATCCTCGACGCTACGGTAGAGGTGGGCGTGATGGATGCTTCTACCCGCGAGATCGGCATCGTCAGCGGTACCGTCGCTTTATCACTAGAGGGTAGGACGAAGTTTAGCTTCCTGCCTCGTGACTCCGCAGCATCGGTAGGTGATATCGTAGTCACCTCAGGTGTAGGCGGTGTATTCCCCAAGGAGCTGGTACTAGGCAGGATTTCTGCCATCGCTCCCGAGAGCCATGGTCTATCGATCTATGCAGAGGTTACCCCTTTAGAAGACATCCGTACCGTCACCGATGTACTAATCATCACTGGGTTTGAGGGGCAGGCAGGCGGCGACGCCCAATAATGCCTCTAATACCCTGTCCGATCACTACAAGGCGAGTCGCTACAGGTCTTATTGGTAGATATCTGCTTGCCCGATAGCCAAAAAGCCTCGGCTGACAAACAAGAGAGTTATATTAGGGGCGAGGCAACCTCGCCCCTATCCTTATCATAAGGAGGGAGCCTATATGGACGAGAAAAAACGCAGGATCCTTGCCGTAAAGCATTTAAGCTATGTCGGCATCATCCTGCTAAGCTATATACTGGGGTCAACCCCGGGGCTGCTGAGCATCTTTGGCACCAGCCCCAACCTGATCATCCCTCTCGTAACGGTGATCGCCATGTATGAGGGGGAGTTTTCCGGAGGAGTATACGGAGCCCTTTGCGGTCTTTTGTGGGATAACGGCTCCTTTACCCTGTTTGGTCTTGGGGGCATGTTTTTTCTACTTATGGGGGTAGTCATCGGATTGCTGATCATCTACCTGCTGCAAAACTCCCTCAAAAATGCCTTTACCCTCACAGCAGCTACCGCTCTGCTCCATGGCGTGATGACCTATTCCTTCCTTTACGGCATGTGGGGCTACGAGGGCAGCTACCTGATACTCCTTAACAAAACCCTACCTTCGGTATTGTATACCACCCTGCTGACCTGGCCGATATACCTTGGCATCGGCAGGATACACCATCGTTTTAAAGAGCTGGTGGAGGATTAGCCAAACCATGATGAAAATGCAAAAAGATAAACTACGTATACTCCTGCTGGGCACTGCCATCGTGGGCGTACTCTTGATGTATAGCCTGCGGCTGATGCAGATGCAGATCGTCGACGGGCAGAGCTATTTTGATCAGCTTACTCGCGGTACCAGCCGTGTGCAAAATGTCAAGGCTGCCCGAGGCGAAATCGTAGACCGCTATGGCAACCCTTTTACCTTTAATGAGGTGGGCTTCGATGTGGTCTTTGACCGCGCACTGATGCCCGACGGTATTGACAATCGCGCAATACTCAAAACCATCCAGATGCTAAAGGGCTTTAATGAAGAATGGATCGATAACCTGCCCATCAGCAAAACTGCTCCCTATACCTTTACCGAAGATGAAAAAGCAGTAAAGAAGCTAAAAAACCTCCTTGGTATCGGTGACTACGCCACCTGTGAGGATGCCATCCATTGGCTGAGTGAGCGATATAAGCTGGCGGATATGAACCCAGAAGAGCTCCGCCTAGTGGCTGGCGTGCGTTATGAGATGGAGAGCAAGGAGTTTTCTATTTCAAACCCCTACACCTTTGCCCGTGAGGTCGATATCCAATCCGCCGTCTACCTACGGCAGATCAGTAAGGATATCCCAGGGCTGAGCATTGAAGAGAGCCCTGTGCGCAGCTATGCCGACCCCACCCTGCTGCCCCATGTCATCGGCAGGATCGGTGCTATGTCTTCCGACGAAGTAGACGAATATCTGGCAAAGGATAAAGGCTACCGCCGTGATGACCTGATCGGTAAAGAAGGAATTGAGCGTAAATACGAAGACCAGCTGCGTGGTACCGAGGGCAAGCGAAGGATCTATCTTAACACCAACCGCGAGGTCTTTGATGTGGTGGAAGAGAAGCCTGCCATCCCCGGCAACACCGTAACTCTCACCATTGACAAAAACCTCCAGAAGATTGCTATGGAGTCCCTAGCGAAGCAGATAAAATACCTTAACGAAAACGCCCCTGAGGGTAAGGGTAGAGAAGCAGATGCAGGGGCAGTCGCAGCGATCGATATCAAGACTGGTGAGATACTTGCGCTGGTTTCTTATCCATCCTACGATATCACACGTTTTTCGGAGGATTATGATCAAATCAAAAATGCGCCCGGCGCTCCCCTCTTTAACCGAGCTTTGCTGGGGCAATATACTCCTGGATCTATCTTTAAGCCGCTGATGTCAATCGCAGGCTTGAGTGAGGGTATCGTCACCCCCGACACTAGGATCAACTGCCAGCGAGTCTATCATTTTAGCCCTACCTACAACCCCACCTGTTTGGGCTTCCACGGCCCTTTGACGGTAAAGGATGCACTACGTGTATCCTGCAATATTTACTTCTATGATACAGGTAAGAAGCTGGGCACCAAGGCCATCAACGAATACGCAAGCCAGATCGGCCTCGGAGTCGCTACCGGCATTGAGCTGGGCGAAAAAATAGGTACCCAATCCGACCCCAACTCCCCCAACCCCGGCGATACCCTGCAAGCTTCTATCGGTCAGATGGGCAACGCCTACACACCTTTGCAGCTTGCCAACTACACTGCCACACTGGCGCGCCACGGGGAGCGGTTGAAGCTAACCATTATCAACTCCATCAACACCTACAACTTTGAAGAAAATATCTATACCCACACCCCCGAGGTCGCCTACAAAATGAATGTAGCCAAAGAGCATTTTGACACTGTCATCGATGGTATGGTACAGGCCTCTCACATCGGTACCGCTGCGGCTACCTTTGGCAACTACCCCATAAAGGTGGCCTCCAAGACTGGTACCCCCCAGACCGATAAGCTGCCCAACTCTACCTTTATTGCCTTTGCCCCTGCCGACGATCCCCAGATCGCCGTAGCAGTCGTCATCGAAAAAGGTTGGCACGGCTATACCGGTGCTCCTGTCGCAAAAGATATCTTTACTGCTGCTCTGCTGCCTGAGCAAAACTCCTCTGGGCTGGTAGAGCCTGAGCGCCTGATTGGCTAATTGATTTATCTAAAAGAAACAGGTCGGAAGCTCTTTTAATAAGAGTTCCCGACCTGTTTTTGATGCTAAACCTAGATTCTATTGGTCGCCGTAACTGACATGCCTACCTCACAGGTACTTTTGCTCTAGCTCAGCCAAAGTCGACTGGGTTTCTTCCAGCCAATAGGACTGTCCGTTTGCTTCACGATTGAGGAATCGGTGGTTATACAGCTCTCTGCGTAGGGTAGCTGGGTCACCAAAGGTATGCCAGCGGCCGAGCAGCTCACCCACTTCTTTTTCGGTGTAGCGCTGACCCTGCTCAAATTTTGATGCCAGATAATAAAGGGCATGAAGCTTAGCCTTGCGTTTCGCAGGGAAGGCCTTTAGCCGCTGTTCCTCATCCAAGAAGCTCTTTAAGCTTATCAATACTTCCATTGAAGCTCCTTCCAGTAAACACTTAAAAGAAAGAAGTCGATGTACTCTCGGCTTCTTTCTTTCATTTTAATGTTAGATCAGATTGCTTCTTAGCTGCGCTGGATGAAGCTCAAAAAAGCATCTGCCTGCTTCTCAAGGAAGGGGCGGCTTGCAGTAAGAGATAAGCGCCCTTGGTCATCCAACTGCTGCATAGCGTTGGGGATCGTCAGGCGAGGGAAGTTCATCACCCGCATATTTAATGTGCTGATCACACTGACCAGATGCTGCTGAGAAGCTAATGTACCCGACATGCCCGGGGTTATACCGCTAATGGCAGCTGGCTTCTGAGAGAGGACCTGCCGCTCGCTTTTACTGATTGGTCTGGAGAGCCAGTCTAGGAGGTTTTTGAGCACTCCCGAGAAGTAGTAGTTGTATTCCGGGGTAAAAAACCAGATACCGTCTGCATTTTTGACTGCTTCACGCACACGGCTGATCGACTCAGGAGCTGGGTACTCAATATCTTCATTCATAAAGGGGATATCGGCATACTCCAGCAGCTCAAACTCTGCTCTGTCACCGAGGATCTCCTTTGCTGCCAGAGCAAGCTGACGATTATAGGAGCCCTTCCTCAGAGAGCCGACAATGGCCAAAATTCTTGGTTTATCCAATTTCATCATCTCAATTCTCTTTATATTTCAATCCTTTGGCAGCTTTGGCTGCCTGTGCCTTTATTATAACAAATATTAGATAAAAAATCCAATTGCTACATTACATCCTCTTAATACCCAAATAAAACCGCCTCCCAGCAGCTAGCAGGAGGCGGTTTGTTATTTTATACGATCAGATCACACAGAGCTATACCGAAAGTGACATGCCAGCAGGGATAAATACGCCGACTCCGGGGCCGATAGGTAGATTAAACACCAGTACCACGATCACAGCACCTATCCAAAGGATCGCAGCGGCAATCACATAAGGCACGCTTAGAGAGAGCATCTTGCCAAGGCTAAAGTCCTTGTCATACTGCGTCTGGATCATCGTCAAGATCATATACAGATATACCGACAATGGGTTTATGAGCCCTAAGATCGACATACCGCTGCGGAATACCAGCTGGGTAAATGCAGGCTGATACCCCAAATACATAAACATTGGCACAAAGATTGGCGCCATCAGAGACCAGCAGGCGGAGTTGGAGCTGATAAAGAAGCCTACAACACTGGTCAGCAGCATGAAGCACACAATCAAGGGGATGCCCACAAAGCCGCTGCTCTTGAGAGCGTTGGCTCCAAAGATGGCAGAGATATTGCCGATCTTGGTCCAGTTAAAGATCGCTACAAACTGGGATACTGCAAAGACCTGCACAATGTACCCGTTAAACACACCAGTTTTGTGGGAGAGGATCTTTGGTACATCCCTCTCGCTTTTAATGAAGCCAGAGCCTATGCCATAGCCAAGGCCACTGGTTAGAAATAGCCCAAACAAAATTGGAATCATCCCCTGCAAGAAGGGGGAATCTGTCAAGCTGCCATCACTGGCACGAAGTAAGCCGTTGCCGGGCAGCACGCCAGCCAAGATTACTGCCAGATAAACCAGCAGCGCTATGCCTGCATAACGCAGCCCTTTGTTTGCAGCGGCGTCGAGAGGCTCATGGGCAAATCTCGCCTCACCGGTATACTCACCTAGCCGTACACCTACGATCTTCTCGGTAATGAAGGTGCATACTACAGTGACGATCACCGTCATCACAAACATAAAGTAATAGTTACAGGTGATATCTACCTGCATTGCTGGGTTGTTAGAGGCAATGGTAATGGCATTGTTAGTAATGCCCTGTGCCAGCGCATCGGTTCCTGCCAGCAGCATATTGGTGTGGAAGCCTACCGCCCCTGCGGCTCTAGCGCAGATAAAGCCTAAGATGGGGTTACGACCTGCACCCAAAAACATCATTCCTGCCAGCGGTGGTAAAATCACCGAAGCTGCATCTGAAGCTAGATTGCCCATACAGCCGATCCAGCAGATGGCATAGGTGAGAAGCCGTGGGGGGACGTTTGCCATGGTCTTCTTAAGCAGGCTCTTAACTAGGCCGACCTCTTCACACATGCCGATCCCAAAGTTCATGGTCAGCACCAGACCCAAGGGAGCATAGCCGGTGAAGTTTTTGACCAGATTATTGAGCAGCCATGTAAGCCCCTGTCGGCTAAAAAAGCTGCTGACAACTACTTCCTTGCCATCTGCCGGGTTGATAGCCGAGAGGCCCAGCAGCGAAAATACCAAGGACAGCACCGCTACAATTACAAACAGCTCGACAAACATGGTAAAGGGTGTGGGGAGCTTGTTGGCAGCCTTTTCAAATCCGCTTAGCAGCCGATCAAACCACCCCTGCTTAGGTAAGGCCTTTGCTTCAGTGGGCATAATCATCCTCCTCTTGCATCACAAAC
>DAMCAP010000001.1:147042-186711 GCA_032059445.1 Oscillospiraceae bacterium | reverse complement strand
GCAGATTACGATCGTTTGTTACATGTTTATGCCGATGCAGAGAGCTTTACATCTGATTTACGCCCGTCCGATTATTTTTGTATAGTCCAACGATTTTGCAAGATAATTCTAGACAAATTGCATTAGCAAATAAAGCTACCCTAATACCCTAAGCTGATCCAGTAGTTTTGAATCACCTCTCCATCGTTTTGCAGGTACTGATTTTGCATGATACCGCCGCAGCTCTTGATGGTACGGGCGGAGGGGATGTTGGCCTGATTGCAGCTGATCATCACCTTGGTAATCCCCATTTGTTTGCAGTGCTCCAGCGCCAGCTTGAGCATCTGGGCGGCATAGCCCCTCCCCCTTAGTGAGGGTCGAATACTGTAACTGATGTTGCCGCCATACTTGAGCAGCTCCTTATTGAGGGTATGGCGGATGTCTATAATCCCGATGATCCCCCCACTCTGCTGCCCTATGGCAAAATAAGTGGTCGATGGCACCCAACCCTTGGGCATGTTTTGATTGGCACGGCAGCTTCTTACATGCTCCAGCCACTTCTCATAGCACACAAACTGATCAAGCAGGGAGCCGCCGTGGATCTCATACTCTCCATTGCTAAAGAACTCCTGCCGAAACTCCAAGGCCTTGTACATATGGGTGATATCGGGCAGCACCAGCTCCAGTCTTTCCATAGATGATCCTCCACCTTTTTACAGTATTTTGATCTTAGCCTGATACCTTATTTCTATGCCACCCATCGGCAAAAGATACGCTTATAGAGGCTAGAGCAGAGCATCCACCGACACAAAAAACCGATGTTGTAAAATATCCTATATAATATACAATTAGTTGATGATATAAAAATCCCTGCGTCTCTACTTTCTTGCAGAGTCGCAGGATCAAAGCACTACACAGGCAAAAGGGTGCATGTAGTCGAGCGCAGGTAGTATACCACTCTGCATGCCATCATTGCAGGGCAAGTTATACCAACTGCGCCAATATATCTTCTTTGCTTGCTGCGCTCATAAGCTGGGTCAAGCCCATCGTCATGCTTTATCACTGCTGACTAGCCCCTCTGGCCTATTCTCTAAAATAAGCTCAGCTGCTTAGAGCCGTAGCCCTGCTTGTAGCAGCGGATGATCTCCTGCATCTCATAGAGTATCCCATAGCGTCTACATTCTTGGGTAAATACCTCCCAGAGCTTTTTTGCCCTCGGGCTGCTACAGCTATAGGCATCTTTGTAGTAGCTTTGATACTTCCCCCTCAGCCCCGGGAAATACTGATCTAGCTTTGTATAGTAGTGCTCCCGCTGGTTGCTCCTAAGGGTCATGCCCATTGCAGGGTAGATGAATCTGGCGCCGCTCTCATGAGCCAGCTTTACGATGCTGCTGATATTTTCCTCATTGTCGGTGATAAAGGGCAGCACCGGCATCAGCAAAACCCCTGTGAAGATCCCTGCTTCAGTCAAGCGGCTGATTGCCGCAAAGCGCTCAGAGGAGGCCGACACATTAGGCTCAATGACCCGACTAAGGTCATCCTGCGCAGCTGTTACGGTGATTTTGCAGAGCACGGGGGAGTGCTCCTTAATCTCACTGAGCAGATCGATGTCACGAGTAATCAAGCTGCTCTTAGTGGCAATCGCCGCACCAAACCCATAGGCATTAATCAGCTCCAGCCCATGGCGGGTCAGCAGCAGCTCTTTTTCAAAAGGATTATAAGGGTCGCTCATTGCGCCAGTGCCCACCACACCGGTCTTGACCTTACGGCGCAGGTCATTACGGATAATCTCAAGCGCATTTTCTTTTGCACGCACCCGATCAAAATCCTCTATGCGGTAGCAATCGCTACGGCTATCACAGTAGATGCAGCCATGGCAGCAACCCTTATAAATATTCATATTGTAGTTGATTCCAAACCAGCTGCTATCGCTATAAGCTGACACAATGGTCTTGGCGGGTATCCTCTCAATCATCTTATCCCTCCGCAACATGCCCCCGCATGCTTTTCTTACGGCGCGCTTTATAAGCTCGTTTATGCTCATACATTCGTTCATCAGCGATACTCAGGAGCTCTTCAGCACTTAGGAGGTTATCAAGCCCTACCTCAATGATGCCGTAGCTGATGCTGTACTCTATTTTGCTTTGATTTGCATCCATCAGATGTGCCCCCAATAGCTCCAGCCGCTCTTTGGCAAATGCTCCATCACAATTCTTTGCTAAGAGCATAAATTCGTCGCCCCCCAATCGGCAAGACACCGCCTCATTGTCAAACTCCCTTAAAACCTCCGCCACGTGCAGGATATATCGATCCCCTGCACTATGCCCATACCGATCATTGACGTATTTAAGATTATCAATGTCGATGTAGCATAGTACAAAGCTACTACCCTGATCCACCCATCTAGCCAGCAAATCCATGCCATAGTGGCGGTTATATAGTTGGGTAAGTTTGTCTCGATATGCCGCATGCTCCAAGATACGCAGCTGCTCTCGCTCACTGCTGACATCACTTAGGACAAATGCCAAGGCTCTGTGCCCCTGCCACTCCAAAGGCTGTACCTCTGCGGAGAAATACTGCATGCCTCGATAGCTCTGAAGGATCAGCTCACCAGAAAAACTCCCGTTGCAAGTGCTTGCTTGCTCCGCCAGCTCCTTAAGCCACATCTGAAGCTGTGGCTTGCTGCCAGAGTCAAGCAAAGCCTCATGGGGGCTACGATTCACAAATAGCCAATCTATTGTTTCGGCATCTACCACAACGATCCATTGAAGGATCTGTCTTGTCAGCGCCTTTAGGAGGCTGTTGCTTTGCTCCAAGGCTTCGGCCTTGCGCCGATTATCCTCGATCTCCTGCAAAAGCTCTTGATGCTGTTGCTCTAGTTGAGAGACCATGCTATTAAAGGCCTCCGAAAAATCCCCCATAAAATCAATCTGCTGCTGATAATCCCCCCTAGCCACCTGCTGTGCCTGCCAAGTCACGTGCTTTAAGGCAGCATGCAGCGTTTTGAGGGGTGCCACGATGTGATTATGAGATACAGGCAGCTTGCTGTTGAGATCTCCCTTTGCCAGCGACTCCGCAAAGCAAGCAGCTTCTGCCAAGTGCCCTGCCACCACCTGCAAACGCTCCCCAAGAGGCAGTAAATGTGGGGGGAGCTGATCCTGATCCAACACCGCAGAGGCAGGATCATAGAGCATTTCCTCAATATAGGTAAGTAATCTCTGGGTGCCCTGCTCCAAATGTTTTCCCTCCCTCTGCGCTTAGTGCTACTATGCGCTTACTCAAGCGTGCAATGAAAGCGGCATACCCTGCCGCCATTTGCCCAGCAATCGATCTCTTTAACATGATAGAGCTTGCCAGTATAGGCCTCCAACATCCCTGCTATAAATCCCTCATCATACACGCATACATATTCATCACTGATCGCCAGACCGCTGCAATCCAGATCCTCCGCAATCGTCATGACCACCTCACCGGTATCGGGGTCCGATACCTCTAGGCGTAAGATGCCCATCTTTAGCTCCAGTAGTTTTTTTTGCACCTGAGCCACAAAAGTACCGTACTCCACAGTCAGGTCAAATAAATTTCTGGTAAATTCTAATCCCGCCAAGCGCCCTGCCTGACGGAAATACGCGTTTGCCTGCTCTTCTCCACAGGCCTTGGTCAGGATATCGAGCATGGTATACTGCATCAAGCGGTATACCAGCACCGGCATTTCCTCCCCCAGATTGCTACGGCCCTGCTTGATATCGCCCAGCGCCTCCCATCTAAAGGTACTGTGTTTTGCTTGTTTTAGCATGTGTTACTCCCTTACCTCGCAGCCTATTTGGCACCTGCATGGATCAACAGGCCCTCGGTATTGTCTGCATATTTGCTCTTGATCTCTTGAAACTTCTCCTCAATGCGCAAAAAAGCCTCTACCACATCGGGGTCAAAGTGCTTATTTGCATCCCTCTTAATGATGCTGACTGCCTCTTCATGTAAAATCGCGTCTTTATAAATCCTGCGGGTGGTCAATGCATCATACACATCTACAACTGCCATCAACCGAGCCGATAAGGGGATCTGCTCTGCGCATAGCCCCTGTGGGTAGCCTGTGCCATCCCATTTTTCATGATGACAATAGGCAATCTCCCGTGCACAGCTCAAAAAAGTCTCAGCGTCTCCGATCTGGGTTTCGGCACAGAGGATCGCATCCCTGCCGATGGTGGTGTGCTTTTTCATCACCTCATACTCCTGAGGTGTCAGTGCTCCGGGCTTAAGCAAAATATGATCGGGGATACCCACCTTGCCAATATCATGCAAAGGGGAGGAGAGCACCATCAGGCGGATTTTTTCGGGGGTCAGAGTATAGCGAAACTTCTCCGCTTTACTCATATACTCCGCCAGCTCCTTGATATACAGCTTGACTCGTTGCAGATGACAGCCTGTCTCATTATCTCTGGTTTCGGCCAGCGCTGCCATTGCCAAGATCGAAGCCTCCTGCACCACCGAAATATCCTTTGTACGCCGTAAGATCTCTTCTTCAAGAGATTGGTTTTGATCCTCGAGGGAGTCCCGGGACTGCTTAAGCGCCAAGTGGGTCTTGACCCGTGCCAGCAAGATCGGAGGGGTAACGGGCTTTACGATATAATCTGCACCACCCAGTGCAAAACCTCTTTGCTCATCGGCTACATCTGACTTGGCGGTCAGAAACAACACCGGGATATCCCTAAGGGATTCATCTTCTTTTAGCCTCCTGCAAGCCTCATAGCCATTCATTGCAGGCATCATAATATCCATTAAGATGATATCGGGTGGAGCATACCTAGCAGCTTCCAGAGCTTTTAAGCCGTTGGTTGCTACCCGCACCCTATACTCTTCCTTTAGGATCTCGTTAATTAAAATCAGATTGTCCAGCGTATCATCTACCACCAATACCGAAGGCTTATGTCCTTGATCTGCCATGCTCTTTACCTCCTATTCCACCGATATGTATCGCTCCAGCAGCCTTGCAGCTTCTCTCAGCTCGAGATGGACGATACAGCGCTCCATCGCCCCAAAATCTGCCCCACGCATCAACTGCCGAAGCCGAGTGCTCTGCTTCTTAAAGAGCCCCACAGCCTCCAGATTGCTTTCTCGCAGCAAAAGGAGCAGCCCACAAAGCTCCCCAGAGTCCTCCGGATTAATGGTACAGCCTTGCATCAGCTGTAGGCTCGATTGCCCACAATCTAGCAAGATGGTACCACCCTCTGCCTCTGCTCCTCTATGCTCGGAGCAGCCCGAGAGTATATTCTTCTGCCCATCATAAGCTCTTATACCACTTGAAGGGGCAGGCATAAACTGCTTTACTAAATACTCATATAGGATTGATTGGCTCACCGGCTTGATCAACACACTGTCGACGGCACCCCCCGGTAGATATGGGCAGCTATCCTCCTGATCGGGCGCTGTAAGGAGCACTACCTCTGGCATATGTACCAAGGTACAGGAGCACTTGATTGTGGCCGATATCTCTACGCCGTCTACACCATTGATCTGCCAGTCTACAAATACAAGGTCAAAGGGATCATCGGCATCCGCCTGCATCAAGGCTTCCATTGCCTCCTCCTCAGATTCTACAGTATCTACCCGCAGCTGCATAGCCTCAAGGTACTCCGCTAGGGTATCGCGGGCAGCTTTATTGTCATCGATCACCAGCACCCTCTTATGCCGCATATGCCGTGGGATAAGCTTAGGAGCAGCACTGGGTACCTCAGTCACATCAAACCATGCGCTAAAGGTAAAGATACTGCCAACCCCCAGCTGACTGCTTACCTCCAGCCTACCGCCCATGAGCTCAGCAAGCCCTTTGCTGATAGCAAGCCCCAGCCCTGTACCTCCAAACCTGCGGGTGGTAGAGCTATCGGCTTGGGTAAAGGCGTTAAACAGAAACTTCTGCTGATCAGCAGTTATGCCAATACCGGTATCCCGAACGGCAAAGCAAAGCCGCACACGACTGAGCTCCTGCTCAAGAAGGCTGACCTCGATGGCAACCTCCCCTTTTTCGGTAAACTTCACTGCATTGCCCACTAAATTAGAGAGGATCTCCGAGAGCCTTAAAGGGTCACCCATTATCCCCGACGGTATACGAGGCGATATATGACATACAAACTCCAGACCTTTTTCGTGAGCTTGCCTGCTGATAAACATCACTGCGTTTTCGATTACATTCTCCAGCTCAAATTCAATGTTTTCCAGCTTCATTTTGCCTGATTCAATCTTTGAGAAATCCAAAATTTCATTGATGATGCCTAGCAGAGATGTGGCGGCAATGTGGATTTTGCTCACATAGTCTCTTTGCTTGGGGCTCAGCTCGGTTTTAAGAGTTAAGTATGCCATACCGATGACGGCATTCATTGGGGTACGTATTTCATGGCTCATGTTGGCAAGAAACTGTGATTTAGCCTGCTCTGCCTCCTCCGCCTGATACAGAGCAACGATCAGCTCTTCCTCCCTGCGGCATAGGTCTTCGATGTAGCTACGCATCCTGGCAATCATGGTGCGTAGGGCGTCTGCCAGTATCCCGAGCTCATTTTGAGAGCTGTGGGTGATCACCACATCCATATTGCCTCGGGTGATCTGCTCGGCAGTCTTTGCCATATCGGCTAAGGGCTTGGTGATGATTTTGCGTACATAAAGCAGCATCACAGCAATCACCAAGCTCATAATCAGCAGCTCTATGATCGCTGCATTGAGGATCGCCTGCCTGCGCAGGTTGTTGACCCCAGCAGTAGATACCCCGGTAAAAAAAGCACCTATGGCATTGCCCTCATAATCCAAAATCGGGCGGTAAGCTGTAGCATAGGGCATGCCAATGACCTTTGCCTCCCCAGTATACACCTGTTTTTGATCCAATACGATCTCTGCAATATGAGGGTCAAGCTTGGTGCCCACCGCACGCTTACCATCCTTAAAGATCGTAGTACTCGCTCTGCGATCACCGATAAATACAGTAAACTCGTTGCCGGTAGTTTCTTTCATGGCGTCTACAAAGGCCTCGCTCACCAGTGAATACCCCACAGATACCACCCCAATGAGCTCCCCCTTATGATTTTGGATCGGTGTGCCAGTGCGGGCGCTTAGCCCCACCTGACTGCCCATCTCAATTTGGGTGCTGCTCTCCCCTTGCAGTGCAGAGCGGATGTTTTGCTGGTTGACTATCAAATCCCCAGTTATCGTGCTATGGCTGCGGGCAAATACCCTGCCCTGCATATCGGTAAAGGTAATTAGATCAATATTGAGCCCCATGGCACGCACAGCCTGCTGCGCCACAGCCACCACGGTAGCCTTATCGCCTTGCTCCAATGCAAGGATCACCTCAGGATCCTTTGATAGGGTTTCAGCAGCCATTTTTGAGCCAAGGCTGTAATACTTGATCACGGAATCCATGGTAGAAAGGGCACTGCTGCTACGCATGCGGTTGATTTCATCGATGGTTTGTCGGCTGCTATTCGAGACGTAAAAGATAGAGCCTGCTCCTACTACAAAAATCCCTAAAATCGATAGCAGCGCCAGCACGAAGCCGACTTTCCGATACACAGGCATGGTTCCCATTGCATCCCTCCTACTCAAAAGTCAACGAAATCAGAAATACCTCTCTATTATAAGGCCAAAGCTCCCTAAATTCATACAAAATTTATCAAAAAGTTTGTAAAAGCAGCAGTCCACACCAAGCTTGGGGTAAACCCCTTTGCTCGGCGAAGTCCTGCTGCTCATTCTAATGGATAATTGGGGATCTACAACACCAGTGCAGCCGCCTTGCCTCTGTTATTTTGATGTGTCTCATACAAACGAAACTTGCCAACCTCTCGACGCAAGGTAAGAGCCTGTGCCGACATCTCCTCACTAGAAGCAGAGTTTTCTTCAGCGGTTGCCGCATTGTTTTGCACCACTGAGGATACTTGATTAAGCCCCAGCTTGATCTGCTCGATTGCTGCTGCCTGCTCCGCAGAAGCTTGGTCAATCTTTGTGATGCGTTCTTTGATTATCAGGGCTTTTTGCTCTACCTCGCTTAAGATCTGAGCCGTCTGGCTGGTGAGCTCAGTGCCCTTTTCTATTGTAGATACCGACTCGGCGATGAGATGGGAGGTCTGCTTGGCAGCTTCTGCCGATTTTGCCGCCAGATTGCGCACCTCATCGGCAACCACTGCAAAGCCCTTGCCCGCTGCACCTGCCCTAGCTGCCTCAATCGTGGCATTGAGCGCTAGAATATTGGTCTGGAAGGCAATGTCTTCAATCATCTTGGTGATCTTGGTAATGTCGTTTGATACATTGCCGATCTCCTCCATTGCTTGAGTCAGCTGCTTCATATATTCGTTTCCGGTGGTTACGCCCGCACCAGCCTGATCTACATATCGGCTTGCAACCCTTACATTGGAAGAGTTATCTACCGCTTGCTCAGAGATTCTCGCAATCGAAACACTCAGCTCCTCTACAGTGGCGGCCTGCTCGGTAGAGCCCGCTGCAAGAGCCTGTGCACCGGTTGACACCTGAGCGGCACCAGTGCTTACCTCCTCGGCGGCGTTGTTGATGATGCTGAGAGTTTGGTTTAAAGAAAGCGTAGTTTCTTCCATGGCATGCTTGATGGCAGCAAAATCGCCGATATACTCCATATCTACAGCAACACGCAGATCCCCCTCTGAGATCTGCCCCAATTTCTCAGAAATATCGTCAATATAAGCCGATAACAGCTCATTGGTGCGCTTGATGCTTTTTGCCATGCTGCCCAGCTCGTCGCGACTTTCGTAATTTACCGAAACACCCATATTGCCCTTTGCCATTTCACCGTAAACCCGCTCGATTTCTTTTACAGGGATTAAAATCGATCTTCTGATTGCAAGGCCCACCAATACAGTGGCCGCCAAAGACCCTACGGCAAAAACCGAAAGAGAGACCCAAGCAATCTGCTGAGCTTGTATAGAGTCGATCCGCTGGGTTGCGGCCCGTTCATTTGCTGTGTTGGCAAAGCCGATCAAGATCTCGCTTGCCTCATTAAAGCCCTTAATATACTGCCCGACAAATAAGTCGTAGCCCTTTTGCAGGTTTTCTTCGGTAGGGTTTTTGAGCAATACGCTGATTTCAGAGCGCACAGCCAAGATCCTCTCTAAAGAGATGCGAAGCTCCTTGATCTGTTGATCACGAGAGGTGTTTCTCTGATTGGCTGCATACTTGTCTAGCTCGTTAAGAGCAGCTTTGCCCTCCTCCTGCGCCTGCACCAGCATCTCCTCCACCATCGATGGGCTCTTCTCGATAAAGGCCCGTGCCAAGTAGCTCTGAGCTGATACAATCTCTCTTCGGATCGTCCAGAGGCTGGTATTGTTGGGCAGGGTATATACTCCATAGAGCTCAATCTGGGTATTGATTGTATTGATACAGTAAAAAGAAAGCAGGGTAGACAACAACAGGAAAGCCAGAACTATGCCAAAACCAATGATTAGCTTCATACTTACAGACAAATTCTTCATGCTTATTACTCCTTCGATTTTGAGTATTCCCTTGGGGCATAAACTCATTCTGACAAACTGGCTCTACCTCATAAGCACACCTAGCTTATTGAGTGCCTTCCTCTGGAGCCACAATAAAGCAATCATACACGATCTCCGGCATTTGTCTTACCCTTCCTACTAGTACATCGACCATTGATACTTTTTATTCATTCTGTAGCTTAGCCTGTTTACAAACAATATTGCCTACTGTATGCAGACTACATCAAATAGGGAAGCCATGTAGGAGATTTTGTATAATTTTGCTTGTTAATAGCTAAATTTTAACATTTTTTAATTAAAATATCAAGATAATTCGACAAAAGTCTTTATTGTTTCTTTAATAGCCCAGATCATGCCAAAATCACACCAAAATCAAAGCTATGCAAAAAATGCATAGCCCGTATGCTATTATTCATTGCTAAACCCTGACATAAAATAAGACCGCCTTAGGAGCAATGCTCCCCAGACGGTCTTTATAAATCTTGATCTAATGTAAGCTGTGCAATTATACCCTATGGCGCTTCTATATCCAATTCGGCGTAATATTACAGCGCGGTTTGCTCTTGACTTAGCATTCGCTGCACCGCCGACAAGATGCCCATCTTACCGGTAGGGTAGGTCAAGCCTCCTTGCAGCCACACGGCATAAGGCTCCCGCATAGGAGCATCGGCACTCAGCTCGATAGAAGCTCCCATTGTAAAGGCTCCCGCCGCCATGATTACCTGACTATCATAGCCCGGCATATCCCAAGGCTCAGGCAACGCAAAGGCATCAATTGGAGAAGCCGATTGGATCCCCTGACAAAAGCGCACCAACTTCTCGGGGCTGCCCAGACAGATCGCAGTGATAATATCGGTGCGCTCCTCCATTGCCCTAGGGTACACCTGATACCCCATCAGCTCCAAAAGGCTGGCTGCAAATACAGCGGTTTTTAGAGCGGCTGCGGTTACGGTAGGCGCTAAATAAATACCCAGATACAAGCTCCTTAGCTCGTCTAGTGAGCAGCCTACCTCACGCCCTACCCCGGGGGAAGAAAGACGATTGGCACAGAGTGTGATCAGGTCTGCCCTGCCTGCAATGTATCCACCAGTCTTGGCGATGCCACCGCCGGGGTTTTTGATCAGAGAGCCTACAATTAAGTCAGCACCTACGTCGGTAGGCTCCTTTTGCTCTACAAACTCGCCGTAGCAATTATCAACCATAAAGATGATATCGGGGTTTTCGGCCTTGATGCGACTGCAAAGCTGACCTATCTCGGTAACCGTTACCGAAGGGCGCAGGGAGTATCCCCTTGAGCGCTGCAAATAAGCCATCTTGGCTCCCTTACAGGCAGTGATGCAAGCGTCGGCGTCTAGAGTGCCGTCTTCTTTAAGCTCTACCTGACGATAGTGGACTCCCCAATCCTTGAGGCTGCCGCCACCCTGCCCACGGATCCCAATAACCTCCTCGAGAGTGTCGTAGGGCTTGCCAGTCAGCGAAACCATCACATCTCCCGGCCGAAGGACGCCAAATAGCGCCGTAGTCAAGGCATGAGTACCCGACATAAAATTATGCCTTACCAATGCATCTTCACAGCCAAAAATCTGGGCAAAGACCCGATCAAGCGTATCTCTACCTCGATCATCATAGCCGTAGCCCGTGGTGCCGCTTAGGTGAGCAGCAGAGATATGATTGTTGATAAAGGCGCTTAGTACCTTCTGCCCATTGTAGTGCTCATTCGCCTCAATACGGGCAAAAGCGTCGGCTGCTCTTTGCTCTGCTTCATTTGCAAGCGCCAGCAGCTGAGGCGATACTATAAAAAACTGATTTTCCATGATGACTCCTTACAGTGGCTATTGATATAGCTGATCCCCATTAACCATAGTTTGAGGGGGGTAGAGGATAAGCTGATTGGTCAAAAGTATTTTTCTATTGTTGGTTAACCTCTTAAAGGTAACTCTGATAAGCTTCCATTGCTTCTAAGTCTGAGCAGCAGCACTAGTTAATGACAAGAGCTTTAGGCAATGGCCTTTTACGGATCGCCTAAAGTTTCTTGCTTTCTGTGGGGCTTGGCTCTATTTTACCCGCTACCTTGGGTTTTGGCTGGGTGGGTGTATTTAAACTCTTACCGTCTGGCAATAGTGCTAGAGCATATTCCCACTCTACAGGGGCTTTTCGTTGAGCTTCACCCGCTGCCTTGGGTATTTGGCTGGGGTAGGGCTTAGCTTTTTAATAATTACCAGTGTTCTTCCACTGCCATCAGGCAGGGTATACTCCTTAGTCTGTAGCTCGCCGCCCCCTAAGATCGAAACTGCATTGGCTGCATTGCCGATCTCCTCACCGCAGTCTGGGCCTTTGAGCGCCAGCAGCACCCCGCCAACCTTTACAAAAGGCAGGCAATACTCACAGAGCACCCGCAGCTCAGCCACCGCCCTGGCGGTCACTACGTCAAACTTCTCTCGTAGCTTGGGGTCGATACCTGCCTGCTCCGCTCTGGCATGGATGGTCGTATTCTTCTGCCCTAGGAGCTTCGAGATCAGCTGGAGGAAGGTAATGCGCTTAGCCAGACTATCGATCAAGGTGATCTTTAGATCTGGGCGCACAACCCCTAGTGGCAAAGAAGGGAACCCTGCCCCAGTGCCTACATCAGCAAGGCTTGCCCCGTGAGGGATCTCATAGAGCTTATTTAGAGCAATGCTGTCCACAAAATGCTTGATGGCGATCCCCTCAGGGTCGGTGATGGCGGTCAGGTTGACCTTTTCGTTATAGCTCACCAGCTCCTGCCCATAGATCGCGAAGCGCTCCAGCTGGCTTTCGCTGAGCTCTATGCCCATTTCCAAGGCTGTTTGCCGTAAAAAGTCCTTATCTATCATCTATCTTGCTCCCTGCTGTTCTTATATTTTACCAAAAGGATGTTAAACGCAGAATAACTTGGCTATTTTCGCTTTAGATAAATCAAAATAACTGCAATATCCGCAGGGCTTACCCCCGATATCCGCATGGCCTGTGCCAAAGTCAAGGGCGAAACCTTATTAAGCTTTTCCTTCGCCTCAATCCGCAATCCCTTGATTTCATCGTAATCCAGGCGGCTGATGTCGATCTCCTGATAACGCTCCATAGCGCCCACCTGAGCCTCTTGCTTCTTAATATAGCCCTCATACTTGATCTCAATCTCAAGCTGATGCTGCACCCGCAGGGGCAGCTCAGGGCGCTCAGGGTCAAACTCTGCCAGCTCTCGATAACCGATCTGAGGTCGGCGCATCAGCTCTGCCAGCTTGACTCCACTGGTAACAGGGCTGGTGCCAAGGGTGGTCAGCAGCTGGTTTAAGCCCTCAGAGGGGGCAATGGTGGTCTGCTCCAGCCTTTGCTTCTGGGTAGCGCGCAGCTCCTCCTCAATGAGGAAGCGCTCCCAGCGCACATCGCTGATCAGCCCAGCCTGACGCCCGATGGGAGTAAGGCGGGTAGCGGCATTATCCTGCCGCAGCAGCAGTCGATACTCTGAGCGAGAGGTCATCATCCGGTAAGGCTCATTGGTACCCTTGGTCACCAGATCATCGATCAATACGCCGATATAGCCCTCGTTGCGCCCGATTATCAGTGGATCGGTGCCTTTAATATAGTTAGTACTATTGATACCTGCCATCAGCCCTTGAGCAGCAGCCTCCTCATAGCCCGAGGTGCCGTTAAACTGCCCCGCGCTAAACAATCCCCCCACACCCTTGACTTCAAGGCTGGGCTTTAAGTACAGAGGGTCGATGCAATCATACTCAATAGCATAGGCATTTCGCATGATTTTTACATCCTCCAGCCCCTCGATGGAGCGGTAGATCTGCACCTGCACTTCAGCAGGCAAGGAGGAACTAACCCCTTGCAGATACATTTCTTTGGTATCTAGCCCCATCGGCTCGATAAATAGCTGATGGCGAGGTTTATCGGCAAAGCGCGTCACTTTATCTTCGATGCTGGGGCAATAACGCGCACCCACACCTTGAATCTCCCCCGAATATAAGGGAGAACGATGTAGGTTGTCGGTGATCACCTGATGGGTGTTGGCGTTGGTGTAGGCGATGTGACAGCAGATTTTATTCTCCAGAGGATAGTCTGTATCGTAGGAAAAAGGCACGATTTCTTCGTCCCCCTCCTGAAGCTCCAGCAGGCTGTAGTTGATGGAATCGGCATGGACTCTAGCAGGGGTGCCTGTTTTAAACCTACGAAGAGGTAGCCCCAAACGCTGCAAGCACTCCGACAGGGCTCTGGCAGGGTGTGCATTGTCGGGGCCACTCTCCTGAGAATACTCCCCGATAAAGATCTTGCCATTTAGGTAGGTACCACTGGCAATAATCACTGCCGAAACCTGATAATTTGCCCCTACAGCGGTAGTCACAGAGCGGACCTTGCCGTCTTCTACCCCGATATCTACGACTTCCCCTTGTATCAGGTCAAGCCCGGGGGTATTTTCCACAGTTTTTTTCATATAAAGGCGGTACTGCTCCCGATCACTCTGCACCCGCAGGGAATGAACCGCAGGGCCCTTTCCCCGATTGAGCATCCTGCTTTGCAGCATCGTGCGGTCGGCAGCTCTGCCCATTTCGCCACCGAGAGCATCGATTTCACAGACGATATGCCCCTTTGCTGTGCCACCGATAGAAGGATTGCAGGGCATATTGGCCACTTGATCGAGGCTCATGGTAAAGAGGGCTGTACGCATCCCCAGTCTTGCCGCAGCCAGCGCCGCTTCACAGCCTGCATGACCTGCACCGATGACGGCCACGTCATATTGCCCCGCAAAAAAGCTCTGTATCATTGTATCACTCCTTTTAAGGATTCCGAATGAAACATTGCTCCCCAATATGCTGTGGGCAACAATGTTATAAGTCTTTATATCAATCTAGTTATTATAGCATCTAAGCAAAAGCAGCTGCAAGTATTGATAATCTCTAAGGCAAAATCGCCTATAAAATCAAACAGTGCATCACGACGGATCATCTGCCAATCGCTCCATTGTAACACCTGAGTTACTTGCCTACGCAAAACTTAGCAAACACCTCACTGATCACTGCTTCGGAGGCATTTTTGCCAACCAGCTCCCAAAGAGGCTCTAAGCAATCATCTAGAAGCACCGATAGGGCATCTAGCGTCTCATGGTTTTGGCTCGCCTCTGCCAGAAGTGCAAGGGAATCGCGCGCGCGCATAACGCAGCTAAGCTGCCTATGATTGGAGATCAGGCGATTGTCAGCCGAGCCGCAAAGCCCGATGGCAAGCTCTATGGCACTGCGCAGCGCCTGCTCCCCCTCCCCCTTGAGGGCCGAGAGGGTTAGCAATAATCTAGGGGTAGGGCTGTTTTGATCCAGCTCCTCACTATAGGGCACGATATCGGGCAGCAATGCTGCCACTTTCGCAGGGATAGCAGGGTCAAGCCCCAAGTCCTGCTTATTGATCACCACCACTGCCACACGCTCGGTGAGGGCAGTGAGGGTTTCTTCCTCTTCTTTGCTAAGCTGTGTCGTGCCATCCAGCACCATGATCACCAGATCAGCTTGGTCGATCTGCCTGCGGGCACGATCTACTCCCAGGGCTTCAATAGGGTCTTGGGTTTCGCGGATGCCCGCAGTATCAAGGAGCTTTAAGGTAGTAGCGCCTACCTCAATAATCCCCTCCACCACATCACGGGTGGTGCCGGCATATTGGCTGACGATGCTGCGATCGCTACCGCACAGCAAATTCATCAAAGTAGACTTACCTGCATTGGGGCGGCCTACAATAGCAGCCGACACACCCTGACTGATCATCACAGCCTTGCTGTAGCCAGTGATCAACGTTTCGATCTGAGATTTGGCGCGGCTTGCAAGCTCAGCAATCTCGCTGTGCTCCACCGTCATGATCTCATCATCGGGGTAATCTACCCACACAGCCAGCTTTGCTGCCAGATGGGTAAGGGCTTGGGTAATCTCATCGATTTTTTGCTCTAAAGCACCTGTCCTCTTCCCCAGTGCAAGGCGTGCTGCGCCTTTACCTTGTGCCGATATCAGTTCCGCTACCGCCTCGGCACGGGTCAAATCCATCTTGCCGTTTAAAAAAGCCCGCTTGGTAAACTCTCCGGCACCCGCAGGCATAGCACCCGCCTTGACGCAGGACTCCAGCAACAGGCTGGCAAGCAGGGGGTTACCATGGCAGCTGATTTCCGCCATATTTTCCCCCGTGTAGCTTTTGGGTGCCCAAAACACCGTTGCTACTCCGTCGTCGATGACTTCACCGTCGCTGAGGACTTCACCGTAAGCAGCAGTATACCCTTTTAGCGATATCAGTGGCTTGCCCGACATAGGGCGAAAGACCTGATCGGCGATTTTGACAGCATCGGGGCCTGTAAGCCTTACCACAGCGATGGCACCTCTCGCCGGAGCAGTAGATACCGCCACCACTGTATCATTACTTTGTCTATACATGATTCCTCACCGTAAATATTCTATAATTTATACTGATCGTATGATTTATCTGAGTCGATTTATAACAAAACGCCGACAATTTCTGTCGGCGTTTGAGTCCTGTATTGGGTCACGAAATGAAATGGCAATAGCTTTGCCGCGCAATATCAAGAAATAATAGACTTAAGTAAGAAACTCAAGCAAAGTGGGCCATGCCTACACTACTATATCTGGATCTTCCCATACATAGGCTGGTTTGCTGCCTCGGTAGGAGCCCTGCGTGCAGAGTTATCCTGTTTAGAAGCCGCTGCCGCTGGTGCAGGACGATCATTCCTTGGGGGCCTTGCTGCGCGATCTTCTGGGCTGCGCTCTACCCTAGGGCCGCCCTTGCTGCTACCGCCACCATTCCTAGGCTTGTTAAATCGGGGCTTTTGATCGGCCTTATCGCCTCTGTCACCCTTAGGGGCACCGGGGCGTTTGCCACCGCCGCCGCCACCATGGCGAGGGTTCTTTTTATAAGGTGGGAGAGTGGTAGGCACAACACCGTCGGTAGTGGTGATCACTACAGAACGATTGGGCTCCTCCCCTACAGATACGGATCTTACGCCCTCGATCTCCGAAACAGCCGCATGGATAATCCGGCGCTCGTATGGATTCATAGGCTCAAGGGTTACATTTTTGCCACTGCGCAGCACCGATGCCGATAGCTTGGCAGCTAGCTGCTCTAAGGTTTTTTGACGTCTCTGACGGTAATTGCCCGAGTCAATCACTACACGGGTATACTCACCCTCTACACGATTGCTGGCAAGTGCCGACAGATATTGTAGTGCATCGAGAGTTTCGCCTCGCTTGCCGATTACCACACCGGTGGCATCTCCCTCAAGCTTCAGGATGATGGTCTTATCCTCCTGTGTGGCGGTTACAGCACAATTTTCTACACCCATTTCTTGGATTACAGCCGAGAGGAAGTCTCTAGCCACTGCGCCCTTAGAGCCTTCTGCAACTGGTACTGCCTGAGGCTGTACTGTAGGCTTTGCTGCTTCTTCCTTCTTGAAGGGCTGCTCCTGCCTAGTAGCTGGGCGCTGATTATCCAGCTTAGGCTGCTGGCGTGCAGGCTCCTGCTGCTGGGGCTTGGGCTTGTTTTCTATAGGCTGGCTGCGAGCTGGCTCCTGTTGCTGAGGCCTTGGTTGCGGCTGCTTTGGCTCGATTTTTTTTGGTCTTTCTGCTCTTGGCACATCCTGTATCTCTACGGTAACCCTTACCTTGGCAGGTGTGTAGCCAAGCAGACCCAAAAAGCCCTTTCTGGGGAGGTTGAGCACCTGAATCTCCACTTCTTCTCGTGGATAGCCAATCTGCTGGCAAGCGTGCTCAATCGCTATATCTACCGTTTTACCTACTCCAATCGCTTCTTTTATCACGTCAATCCTCCTTAGGGGATATATATTTTTTACTTAAGGTCGCTATCAGTGACTTCTTTGTATTCCTCGCCATACTTCTCGGCGTCTCTCTTACGAGCGGCAGCAAGCTTCTGACGGTTGAGTTCCTTTTGGCTTAGAGTTTCCTCAGCGGTACCGTTTTGGCGCTCTTCCTTGGCCTTTTTCTTGGCTTCAATTCGTTCGGTTCTCTCCTGCTCGCGGGCAACCTCGGCTTCTGCTCTGGCTTCGGCAGCGATCTTTGCAGGGTTCATAAACTTATTGAGGAGCAGGGTTTGTGCTATCATGATGCAGTTGGTCATCAACCAGTACACACCTACACCTGCAGGCACCTGAAACGCAATGTAAACCGACATCAGGGGCATCATCAGCATCATAGAGGTGGTCATGCTGTTGGTAGCCTGATCTCCCATCATATCCTTGTTGGAAGTGCTGGTTACATAAGACATCAACAGAGAAGTAAGACCCGAAAGCACAGGGATCAGCAGCAGCACAAAGTACACACCGAAATCCTGACCTTCAGCTGGCATCAAAGTAGGGGTATTGCCCAGATCAAGGCCAAAAAATGAAAAGTCGAAGTTTTTGATCTGATTGGTCACATCGGCGCCGATACCGGTAATAAAAGGCTCGGGATTGGCTTTTACAGCGTTGATGACACTAATCTGCGTAGAGTAGCGGCTCATACCTGCTGCACCCAGCACTCCGGTAGCGATCTCGGTAGCCTTAGCAACCACATCGGCAGGGAGTCTGAGCATATGCTTTAGGGGGTAGTAGATGACGTCAATCAGACCAAACAAGAGAGGGAACTGAAGCAGCATCGGCAGGCAGGAGGAAAGCGGAGAGTAATTCTCCTGCTTATAAAGCTCCATGATCTCCTGATTGAGGCGTTCTTTATTGTTTCCATATTTACGCTGAAGCTCATCCATCTTTGGCTTAAACTTCGCGGTGGTGATCATGCCTTTTTGCTGCTTGATCGCCAGGGGGATAAAGAGGATGCGGATCAAAAGAGTAAATAGAATCAGCGTAATACCGTAATTCTGTACAAACTGGTAAATCAAGTGCATGACCCAACCCAGCGGTACACCGATGATGGAAAATAAAGACATATTTGTTCCTCCGTTTATCATTGAGTAGTGGTATTACCACTTAAATTGCCTTTTAAAGGTAAAGTGATCCGGCACAGGATCATAGCCCCCTTTTGAAAAGGGGTTACAGCGTAATATACGCCAAACCGCAAGTAACCCGCCCCGAGCTGCGCCGAAGCGCTCGACAGCGTCCAGGGCGTAGCGTGAGCAGGTTGGGATATACCTACAGCTGGGTGGGGTGTAGGGAGAAATCGCTCTTTGGTAAAATAAAATGAAAAGCTTAAAGAGTTTTTTCATTATTCATCCATAATCGGCGCGAGATGCTTTTCCATCAGGCGCTGTACATCCTGCATGCTGCACTTGCAGGTGCGGGTGCGTGCCACAAACACAATATCGTATCCCTTTGCAATTCTAGGCTCAAGGGTACGATAGGCTTCTTTAATCACACGCCTAGCACGGTTGCGTTCGTGGGCTTTTCCAATTTTTTTTGAAGTGGTGATGCCGATACGATTATACTCTCTGCGGTTTTTGCAGCGGTAGGTCACCAGTGCAGAGCCGACCTCTGAGCCAAGGCGGTAAAGCCGGCGGAAATCGTTGTTTCGTACCAGTGTAATGATCTTTGCCATCTAAAACCTCGTTTGGTTGATGGTTGAGCCAAAACCTAATCAAAAGGCGGGCTGCTGCCCAAATGATCCTTTTGATCGGGCATAATTGTAAAAAAAAGGCCACAGTCGCTGTGGCCAAGGTGTTATCTATCACCCACCCCACAAGGAGGGCTCACCCTTAAGGGCGGGATAACGTTATTTGCCAGTTGCAGGCTTATTACAGGGTCAGCTCTGCTCTGCCCTTTGCACGTCTGCGCGCAAGTACCTTACGTCCGTTTCTGGTCTTCATTCTCTTGCGGAAACCGTGCTCCTTCTTACGCTGAAGCTTCTTTGGCTGGTAAGTCCTAAACATCAAAAAAACCTCCTTTCGAGGAAAAACATCTCCATGGCTGTTACCTTGGAATTGTAAAAGAATTGGTATCAAGCCCGGTACAAAAATACTCAATGATAGACATATTTTTATAGGCATAGCTTGGTTTTTTAATTATAGCTCAAAATCACTGCAAAAGTCAATAACCCTATCAAAAAAATAAAGCTGCTTTTATACTTTTCAAGGCTTTCCATGATATTTTAACAAGTTTTTATACCTTAAATAATATACCCGTATTCAACAGTTGATAACTTGTAATTTTCAACAGCTTGTGTTATGATATATCCGTCTTATACTGCGCAAATACGGGTTTTCAGAGGGTGTGCGGCAGCTTTTTCGCTCGAATTAAGGGAGAATATTGTTAATAGGCTTGTTTAAAACCTCCATCGGCATATAAAAAATGCAAAATGGTTTTCCACCGAGCCTTTTTCGGCACCTCAGCACCCGCGCCCTACCCGGCAGTAGCCTTAAAGCTTGTCTTTAAGGTTTATTTTTCCCCGTTTTTATCAAAAAAATACCTATTGATTTCATTTTGTCTTATCGTCTTTCACACAAGACCCCCAGAATAAGGACAAAACACGGAGGTTTTTATGAAATCGTTTCACGAGCTTTTTGACAAAGTTAAAGAGCAATGTAAGTCAGAGCTGATGGATGTGCCTTATTCTCTGTGGATTAAGGATATCGAGGCGCTGAGCTTCGAAAACTCTACCGCTGTGCTCTCGGTCAAGACCGAGTTTAAGCGCAGCATCATCGAGGAGAAATATTTAGACCTGATTGCTAGGAATTTTGAGCAGGCAGTGGGCTTCCCTGTCACGATACAGCTGGTCAGCGAAGAGGAGTCTGCGCCTTTAAAGCCTCTTTCGGAGACGGTGCCCACCACCCAAATGCCGGGTGGGGATTACGAGTACACCTTCTCCACCTTCATCATCGGCCCCTCCAACAAGTTTGCTCATGCAGCTTCGTTGGCTGTAGCCACCAACCCAGCCGGCAGCTACAACCCCTTGTTTATCTACGGCGGATCAGGGCTTGGCAAAACCCACCTGCTCTGTGCCATCTGCTCCGAAATCAGCCAAACACACCCAAGCTTTAAGATCATCTATGTAAAGGGCGAGGAGTTTATGAATGAACTGATCGCCGCTATTGGCGCTGAGCGGACTAGGGAGTTTCACGATAAATATCGGCAAGCTGATGTGCTGCTGGTAGACGATATCCAGTTTATCGGCGGTAAGGAAGCTACCCAGGAGGAGTTTTTCCATACCTTCAACGCCCTCTACCACAGTGGGCGGCAGATCGTGCTGACCTCTGACCGACCACCCAAGGAGATCAAAACCTTGGAGGACAGGCTTCGTACCCGCTTCGAATCAGGGCTACTGGCCGACGTTTCTCCGCCTGACTTCGAAACAAGAATTGCCATCATCCGCCGCAAGGCAGAGCTACTAGGCTTCTCCCTGCCAGATGATGTAATCGAATACATCGCCACACGGCTCAAAAACAACATCCGTCAGCTAGAGGGCGCTGTCAAGAAACTCAAGGCCTATAAGCTGCTGGCAGACCTTACCCCCTCCATTGCCACCGCCCAAAGTGCCATCCGCGATATCTTAAACGACAGCCAGCCTATCTCGGTAACTGTAGATAAGATTATATCCGAGGTAAGCCGCTACTATGAGGTGAGCCCAGCTGACATCCGCTCCAGTAAACGGGCGGCTCAAATTTCTTTGGCTAGACAAGCCTCCATGTATATCATCCGAGAGGTTACCCAGATGTCGATGGCCTCCATCGGCGAAGAATTTGGCGGGCGAGATCACTCTACAGTGGTCTATGCCATCGGTCAGGTGGAGAAAAACCTAGAAAATGATTCTTACTTCAAAAACACCATCGAAGACATCATCAAAAACGTCAGAAACAATTAGCACTCTCTTTTGGCGGGTAGTGCTTTGGTGAAACTGCACAAAGCGACCCGCATCTTTATTCAAGAAAAAACAGCAGCATAAGGCTTTTGCAGGAAATCCTGCGTGAGGCGAGTGGGTAAAACAATCTCTACGAAATATTCAAAGCTATTTCGTTGGGTATTTTTTCTTGTTGTTTTCCGTGGCAAAAGAGCGGGAGAGGGAAATGTTTTTGGTTTTATTTTCAACATTTAACGGAGAGTTTTCAACAATATCAACATAGTTATCAACATTCCACAAAATCACTTCTTTTTATCCACATAACTCTCCGTATAAAAAGCAAGTCAAGCTTTTCGCTATAGCGGGAAGGAAGAGGGTTTTCCACAAAATCCACAGCCCCTACTACTACTACTAATATTTAAATACTTTATATATGTGCAGGAGGACAATAAATGATCATTCGCTGTAACCAAGCCCTGCTAGGAGAAGCAGTGGCAATTGTCTCCAGAGCAGTGCCGCAAAAATCCTCAATCCCCGCCCTGGAAGGGATCTATATGAAAGCCGCCGGCAAAACAATCAGCCTGACCGGCTATAATCTGGATATCGGTATTTCTACTAGCCTTGATGGAGAGGTAGAAAAAGAAGGGGATATTGTGCTAAATGCCAAGCTTCTCCTGGATATCGTAGGTCGGCTACCCGGTGAAACCGTAGAAATCTCGGTGGATGAGCGATATTTGGCGAATATTTTGAGCGGTGAAGCAGAATATACGATTTTGGGTATGGCTGCTGATGTATCTTCTACCGAAAATATCACTTTACCGCAGCCGGTACTGAAATCCATGATCAACCAGACCAGTTTTGCAATTTCTCTTAGTGAGGACAAGCCCGTACATACAGGCGCCTTATTTGTGATGGAAAATCAAACCTTGACGGTGGTCGCGGTAGATGGATTTCGCTTGGCCTTGCGTAAAGAAAAATTGAGCTTTGCCAATGACTTAAAATTTGTGGTACCAAGATCGACCCTGATTGAAGTTTCTAGGATTTTAAAGGACGACGACGAGGAAAATGTACTGCTGATGGTCAGCAGGAAGCACATTATCTTTAATATTGGCAATTATCTGGTGGTATCACGACTGCTTGAAGGGGAATTCCTTGATTACAAATCAGCAATCCCCAAAAATACCAGCACTACTGCGGTGGTGGGTACCCGAGATATGATTGAATCAATCGAAAGAACCTCTTTGCTAATTTCGGACAGGCTTAGAAGCCCTCTAAAAGTCAGGATTGCCGACCAAAAAATCAAAATCTCTTGCACGACTTCTTTGGGTAAGGCCAATGATTCTTTTATGGCCCAGCTTACAGGAGATAGTGTAGAGATGGGATTTAACCATCGCTATCTCCTCGATGCTCTAAGAGCATGTGACGGAGATCGCACCAAGCTTGAGATTGCAGGCGCACTCTCGCCTATGAAGGTGTTACCTCTGGAGGGAGACAGTTATTTGTTCCTGGTGCTGCCTGTAAGGCTCAAAAACGAATAATTCGCACCGTGCGGCTAGAGCGATGAATATACCTGCATAATTATCCGGAGCATCATCGAGTGGATTAAATAAGAATATTCACCAATTAACAAAATAGACACAAATGCCACGCCAATCACATTGACTTAATATCTTGTAACGTAATAATTGCAAGCAAAAAACAAAGGGCAAACCGAAAAGGCTTGCCCTTTGTGATTATAAGCAGGAGAATATTGCCAACACTAAATAAAGAGCAGGATTACGCCATTAAGCGTAATGACTGGATTTTTAGAGTGTTTAAAGTGAATTATTGTGTATATTTGCGGAGATATTTGCTCCGAAATCCTTACAAAAAACACGAAAAAAATGGTATAATAAGTGTAGAGCATTTTGACTCCAAGCTTGGAAGAAACCATGATTTGACGGCCTTTAGTATATGGGCAATCGATGGGATGACTTGCTTGCTTGGTTACGATGCAAGGAATAAGAGACCCCCTCAGAAAGCAATCGTTGGCCAGATGAACTGGGATCATATCGTGCTGATAGTCAGCGGAAACGGAGCATACCTTGAGAGAAAAAATTGGGATTAAGACAGACTTTATTAAGCTGGATTCTTTTTTGAAATTTGCAGGTGTTTGTGAAACTGGCGGTCTTGCCAAAGAGGCTGTAGTCAGTGGTGCCTGTAAAGTAAACGGTGTGGTTTGCACCGCAAGAGGTACCAAGCTTCGCCCAGGCGATATCGTGGAGCTTGAGGGGGTAACCCTAGAGGTGATCGCCGATGCAGATACAGAAGCTTAATCTACGGGATTTTCGCAATATTTCTGCCCTGCAGCTTGATCCTCATCCAAATATCAACGTAATCTACGGTGATAATGCCCAAGGTAAAACCAATATCATAGAGGCGATCTGGCTCTTTACGGGAGGAAGAAGCTTCCGCGGTGCCAGCGCCCAAAGCTTATTAAAGAGTGGCTGCGACCGTGCTCGACTGGAGCTTGCCTATTTAGGTGGGGGTCGTGACAATGAGGCTGCCCTGCAATATGGAGAGGGTAAAGGGGTCTGGCTCAACGGTGTTTCGATAACTGGAGCCTGCGCTTTGATGGGTAGCTTTAAAGCGGTGGTGTTTAGTCCGGTGCATCTCTCGATTATCAAGGATGGCCCCGAGCTGCGCAGAAGCTTCCTCGATACCGGCATCTGTCAGCTAAAGCCCCGCTATATCTCGGTGCTACGAGAGTACAGGCAGATCTTGCTACAGAGAAATGCCCTCTTAAAATCTGGCACAAGAAGAAGCCTGATCACCCCTCAGCTGGATGTATTTGATACCCAGCTGGCACGTTCGGCTGCCATCATCGCCAAAACACGCTCTACTTACTTGCAGCGTATCGCCAAAAAAGCCGAGAGTTACTACCGGCAGATGGCTACAATGGGAGATCAAATTTCTTTGTCTTATCTCTGCTCAGTACCTGAGGCTGGGGGCTTTGACAAAGAGGTATTTGCTGAGGCTTTTTATAGCCAACGCAGCAAAGATATTGAAGCCCGCACCACCACCATAGGGGTGCATCGGGATGATTTCTCGGCGGAGGTGGGGGGGTTCCCAGCCAGGAGCCATGGCTCTCAAGGGCAGCAGCGCTCGATTGTACTGGCACTTAAGCTGGCTGAGGCTGAGATATTTTATGAAGAAGCAGGGGAGTACCCGGTCGTACTCTTAGATGATGTAATGAGCGAATTAGACGAAAGCCGAAGGAAGTTCCTCTTAAGTCAATTGACAGCACCCCAGGTGTTTATTACCTGTTGTGAGCCTTCTGCCATCATTGGGGTGGAGAAGGAAAGCCTGTTTAAGATCAGAGAAGGGCAGATTATATCATAATTCGGTATCGGTTTTATAAGGAGGCAGTCAAATGTATCTTCATCTCGGCGGGGATGTAGTGGTGCGTACCAGAGATATTTTGGGGATCTTTGATTTGGAAACAACCACCACTGTGAAATCCACCAGAGAATATCTAAACGAATGTGAAAAAAGGCTCCTGATCACCAACGTGACCTCGGAGCTACCTAAATCCTTTGTGATCACTACTTCACCAGAAGGTGTAAGAGTATATATTACCCAAATTTCTTGCAATACACTAAAGCTTAGGGCAAAGCACGGCAGGCTGTAGAGTATGGTTTGCCGAATTCCCTTTAAGAGCCTTTGTTGGTCAAAAGCTCTGTTATAAGCCCATTAACCAGAAAAGGAGTGTTACTTTGAACATTACTGAAACAAAATCAAACTATGATGCGCAACAGATCCAGGTGTTGGAGGGACTCGAAGCTGTCAGAAAACGCCCCGGCATGTATATCGGCTCCACCGGCCCGAGAGGTCTGCATCATCTTGTATATGAGATCGTTGACAATGCCATCGACGAAGCGTTGGCTGGCTATTGTACCGATATCACTGTGGAGATCCTCCAAGGTGATGTGATCAGGGTAACCGACAACGGTAGAGGTATTCCAGTAGGTATACACCCCGCTCATGGGATCCCTGCGGTGACCATGGTCTTTACTATGCTTCATGCCGGCGGTAAATTTGGCGGCGGCGGGTATAAGGTGTCGGGAGGACTTCACGGCGTAGGTGCTTCGGTGGTCAATGCCCTATCAGAGTGGCTGGAGGTAGAGGTCCATGACGGTACCAATATCCATCGTCAGCGCTTTGAGCGAGGGGATAAGGTCACCGAGCTGACCATTGTGGGCAGCACCGATCATACCGGTAGTACTGTCACCTTTAAACCCGACCCCGATATTTTTGAAGAGCTGGAATTTGACTTCGAAATCTTGCTTACAAGGCTACGGGAGCAAGCATTCCTTAATGCGGGCATCCGCATCACCATCTCTGATACCAGAGGAGAGGGTAAGTCTGTCAGCCTCTGCTATGAGGGCGGAATCAGCAGCTTTGTAGAGTACATCCACAAACGCCGCAGCTTGGAGACAATCCATGACAATGTAATTTATCTGTCTGCTACTGAGGGCGATATTATCGCTGAGGTAGCAATGCAGTATAACGATAGCTACAACGAGATTATTTTTAGCTTCGCCAATAACATCCACACAGGGGAAGGCGGTACCCACGAAACCGGCTTTAAGACTGCGCTGACCCGCGTGATCAATGATTATGGCAAGCGTAATAACATCCTTAAGGAAGCTGATAAAAATCTCTCGGGAGAAGATGTAAGAGAAGGACTCACCGCCATTGTTTCGGTCAAGCTGACCGATGCACAGTTTGAAGGTCAAACCAAGGCAAAGCTTGGAAATACCGCTGTGCGTACTGTGGTGGAGGGGCTGATCAACACAAAGCTGGCAACCTTCTTTGATGAAAACCCTGCGGTAGCACGGGCGATTATTGATAAGGGATTGACCGCATCGAGAGCGAGAGAAGCAGCCCGTAAGGCAAGGGAGCTGACCCGTAGGAAGTCGGCGCTCGAGAGCGCAGCTCTGCCGGGCAAGCTAGCCGATTGCTCCGAGCGTGGAGTTGAGCGTACCGAAATCTACATCGTGGAGGGTGACTCTGCGGGAGGCTCTGCCAAGATGGGCAGAGATCGTAGATTCCAGGCGATTTTGCCCTTGTGGGGTAAGATGCTCAACGTAGAGAAGGCAAGGCTTGATCGAGTATATGGCAACGAGAAGCTGATGCCTGTGGTGACGGCGCTAGGTTGTTCTATCGGTGAAGAATTTGATATTTCGAGACTACGTTACGGTAAGATCATCATCATGGCCGATGCCGACGTAGATGGCTCTCATATTCGTACCCTACTACTGACCTTCTTCTTCCGCTTTATGAAGCCTTTGATCGAGCAGGGGCATATCTATATTGCGCAACCTCCTCTGTATAAGGTGGCGCGAGGTAAGCAGGTGAGATATGTATATACCGATAAGGAGCTACCTGCTACCATGCAGGAGATGGCGCCCAACGGTGAGAAGCTGGATCTTCAGCGCTATAAGGGTCTTGGTGAGATGAATCCAGATCAGCTTTGGGAAACCACGATGAACCCCGATAACCGCACCATCCTCAAGGTGGAGATGGCGGATGCCATGACAGCCGACGAGATCTTTACCATCCTGATGGGAGATAAGGTGGCACCACGGCGAGAGTTTATCGAGCAGAACGCTAAGTACGTTAAAAATTTAGACATATAATTTCTGCATAATTATTCGGTCTTTACGGTTTTTTTCTCTGCAATATTGGATTATGCAGTAGCAACGAGGTGAATTATGTCAAATTTTACCATAACTTATACTTTATCTGCCGAGCAGTATGCAGAAGGAGCCTCTAAGGCAGGGCTTGCTTTGAAATCTGATGGCAAGGCAAAGGCTGTAAGGGTAGGGATCACTGAGCTGGTTGGTGGTGTGCTGGGCTTGTTTTTTATTAAGCAAAGCCCTGTGCTGCTTTTGTTTGTACTCATTAGCTTAGCGATGGGCCTATACTCCTTATCCTTTTACCCCATCATCTTCCCACGCAGTGTCCGCAAAAAAAGCTACCAGCGCTTTAGTAAAAGCCCTGCTGCCAATAATCCCATAACCATTATCTTGGGAGAGGATGGGCTGTTTTCTCAGGTAGCCGAGGAGCAGGTAGAGCTGGATTATAGCAAGCTGACAGCGATTATTTCAAAGGATGAGCTTGTCCTCACCAGCAACAACTGGTCGGCGGTCGTACCTCGGCAGAGTATAGGAGACCAGCAGTTTATAGATTTAACTGAAGCCCTTGCAGCGAAGCCTCTGGCAGGGAAGATCAGCATATAGTCTTTTGCGCAAAAACAAGACAGGCAATTGCCTGAGATTGGAGTTAATACGATGGAGGAAATCAAACAGGGCCGTACCATAGTGGTAGATATAGAAAATGAGATGAAAAAAAGCTATCTCGACTATTCTATGTCTGTCATCGTGGGCCGAGCGCTGCCCGATGTGCGTGACGGCCTGAAACCTGTACACCGCAGGATTTTATATACCCTTTACGAAAACGGTATTTTCCCTGATAAGCCTTACCGTAAATCGGCGGATACCGTCGGTTCGGTGCTGGGCCGGTACCATCCTCACGGAGATGCTTCTGTCTACGATGCACTGGTGCGTATGGCGCAGGATTTTTCACTCAGATATCCATTGATCGATGGCCATGGTAACTTTGGCTCGGTGGATGGTGACCCTGCTGCGGCTTATCGATATACCGAGGCAAAGATGTCGAAGATCGCCATGGGACTGGTCCAGGATATTGATAAAGAAACCATTGATTATACACCCAACTTCGACGATCGTTTAAAAGAGCCTGTAGTGCTGCCTTCAAGGTACCCAAACCTTTTGGTCAATGGTTCTACCGGTATCGCGGTAGGTATGGCTACCAATATCCCTCCCCACAATCTGGGTGAGGTGGTTGATGCCATCTGTCTGCTGATTGACAACCCTGAAGCAACACTTGACGAGCTGATGGGGGTACTTAGTGGGCCTGATTTCCCTACAGGCGGTATCATCATGGGTAGAAGTCAGATCAGAGCTGCCTATGGCACAGGTAGGGGCAGGATCGTGCTACGAGCAAGGACTCACATGGAGGAGATGCCCGGCAACAGAGAGCGGATCGTAGTGACTGAGCTCCCTTATGGGGTCAACAAAGCACGACTGATTGAAAATATCGCCGATCTGGTCAAAGACAAGCGTATCGAGCAGATCAGCTATATACGAGATGAGTCTGACCGCGATGGCATGCGTATGGTCATCGAGCTAAAGAAGGATGCCAACAGTGCGGTAGTCCTCAATCAGCTCTATAGCTTTAGCCAGATGCAGGAGACCGTAGGGGTAATCATGCTGGCACTTGCCGACGGTGAGCCTAAGGTCATGACCCTAAAGGAGATTTTGCAGCACTACATAACCTTCCAGAAGGAAGTGGTTGTGCGTCGTACAAGATATGATTTAAATAAAGCAGAAGAAAGAGCCCATATCTTAGAGGGCCTTAAAATTGCGCTAGATTATATAGAAGAAGTAATCCGCATCATTCGAAGCAAACGCTCCCAAAATGAAGCAAAAGCAGCATTATCAGAGCGCTTTAACCTTACTGATGCTCAGACTTCTGCCATCGTGGCAATGCGCCTCGGTCAGTTGACCGGTCTTGAGCGTGAGAAGATCGAAGAAGAGCTGGCTGCATTGCAGGAAAAGATCACAGAGCTGCATAGCATCCTGGCTGATGAGGGTAAGGTTTTGACAATCATCAAGGATGAGGTATCGGTATATGCCCGCAAATTTGCCGATGAGCGTAGGACTGAGATCCAGGCGATCAGCGGTGAGGTGGATATCGAAGATTTAATCCCACAGACTGACTGTGTAATTACCCTGACCCACTATGGCTATGTAAAACGCCAGCCGGTTGACACCTACAAGACCCAGCGCAGGGGCGGTCGAGGTGTTTCGGGTATGACACGCCGTGAGGAAGACTTTGTCACCGAGCTGTTTGTCTGCTCTACCCATGATTATATTATGTTCTTTACCAGTAAGGGGCGGGTATATAGGCTCAAGGGTTATGAAATCTCCGAAAGCTCTCGTGCCAGCAAGGGCACCAATATCATCAATCTGCTGCCTCTAGAGGATGGTGAGAAGATTACCTCTACCATTAAGGTCAGCAGCTTTGAGGAAGAGGGCTTCCTGGTGATGGTGACCAAGAAGGGTATTATCAAGAGGACAGATCTTGGCAGCTATCGCAATAGTCGTAAAAACGGCTTGATCGCCATTAATCTGGATGAGGATGACGAGCTGTCCTTCGTGAAGATGACCGACGGAAAAAGCGATATGGTCATTGCAACCCGAGGAGGTATGGCAATCCGCTTCCCTGAAACCGATGCCCGGGAGTTAGGTCGTGTGGCAAGAGGTGTTAAGGCAATTACTCTTTCGGAAGAAGATATCGTGGTTGGCGCTGTCAGCGTTTGTGAGGGTGCTACGGTGCTTACCGTCAGCGAATCAGGCCTGGGTCGCCGTACTGACATCGAGGAATACCGTAGTCAAGGTCGTGGTGGTAAGGGTATCCGTAACTACTATACCGATAAAAACGGACCGGTCGCAGGTATCAGCTTAGTTGATCCTTCTGAAGATGTGATCTTGATCTCAGATGATGGCGTCATTATCCGTATCAATGCAGAAGAGATTGCTATGCAGTCAAGATATGGCGGCGGTGTAAGAGTAATGCGAGTAGGTGAGGGAGCTAAGGTTGTTACTTTGGCTAGAGCCTCTAAGGAAGAGGACGATTCCGAGGAATCTACCAGCGAAGGAAACTAATTTACTATCAAAAAAGAGCCTTTATAGGCTCTTTTTTATTTTGTTCAGTGTTTCACGTGAAATGCTAATGGGTTATGAACATCGCAAGAATTGATTGCAAATTCTTGCCCGTCATTGATAAAACTACTAGCATGATACCCATTACATCCTATATGGTATATTTGTATTGATGGGCGCATAGATACTTTACCATTTAGCTCAAAGTACTTGCCTATAGTAAGGGAGTGGAACAAAAACTCTGCTTTAGTAGAGAATTTAGGTAAGACCCAGTATGGCTTACCCAAGAGATGCTGAAAATATGAAATGTGATGGTTTGCAATCAGGCTAGGATAAAAACTTATGATATTTCCGTAATGTGTGCTATAATCTAGATTCATTTGCATAGAAACGCCAGAATTCCTTGTGATATATGGTCTTCCGCTTGGGAAGGTCTTATTTTCTTTATGATATATCGTATAACTGGGGCTCAGAGTATTCTAGTAGCCTGCATTTCCGTCTTTATCGAAGCATGTGCGATACTTTTGGTGCTTTTACTACAGTTGCAAGAGTATAAAGAAGGAATGGGTAGATGTTATGAGCATTATTTGATGCACCAGCTCGGTGACCGTTATACTCTAGGCACACTTGAGCAGATGTATATAGTGTGTTGATAGTATAGTTTCCTTTCCAATTGCTCAGTATCTATTAAGTTAAGTTCATCACTAGCCTATTATAAGTAGTCAGATATATTTTTGATAGCTTATTTTACTGTTATTCTCACTTTGATCTCCTGTTTGACTAGATAGAGCTTTGAACTTGCATTGATTATGCAGTATTAATTCTCAGATGTCTAATATAGTGCTTCTGATATAAAAACCACACAGAAATCACGAAAAGCGTCAGCTTCTTAAATAGCTGACGCTTTTATATTGGTAAGGTTATTTAGTCTACATAAGAGAGTAAGAATGCTGCCAGATAACGCATACCGGTGCGCATAGACTCTTTCATGACAAATTCCTCACGGGTGTGAGCCTTCTGCCCTTGATATACCGAGATACAGATAGAGGGGATACCCATGGAGAGGGGGACATTGCAGTCGGTAGAGCTGGCTCTGGGCTCCATATTCCAACCAAACTCCGCGCCAACTTTGGTTACGCGCTCGGTCAGCTCGCTGAGATCCACGTCTCCTTTACAGGGGCGGTCGCCTACCAGCTCCACATTGACGGTGATTCCCATCTTTGCATAAGCACTGATTACACTATTAAACATCTCATCCATGATGGCAAGAGCCTCTCTCTTGTCAGAACGGAACTCATAAAGCATCTCGCACTGCTGCGCGATGGTGTTTACCGAGGTACCACCTGTGATGACTCCTACGTTATAGGTGGTTTTACCCATAGCAGGTACCTTCATAGCGTAAAGGGAGCCAATTATTTGAGACATATAGTAGATTGCATTGCGATTGCCAAAGGCGCCATAGCTGTGACCGCCCTCGGTCTTTACCTCTACCTTATAGCGCTTGGAGCCAACGGCATCATTTACAAACAAACCAAAGGTAGAACCATCTACCGCTACTACTTCTTTGATGCGTCCGGCGAAATCCTCTACGATCTGGCGTGTGCCTTTGAGGTTTCCAAGCCCTTCTTCGCAGGAATTGGCTACAAACAAGAAGCCAGTATTAGGATTGATGTTATTTTCGGTGAAAAATCTCGCCATCTCAAGCATACAGGTAAGGCTGGTGGTGTTGTCGCCGATACCAGGCCCGTAGATCTTCTCATCATCCATTGTAATCTTTATTGGGGTAGTATCGGGGAATACGGTATCACTATGAGCCAAAAAGACTACCAGCTCATTGCAGCCCTCGGCATTATAGGGGTAGATCACATTTAGAGCGGAGTCTATGTAGACGCCCTTAGCGCCAAAGCTCTCCATGTAGTTTTTAATCCACTCTGCTCTACGGCCTTCATCGCCAGAAGGGGAGGGGATTGCTGCTAGTTCCAGCAGCTCACTTAAGTAACGGTCATAGTTGGCGTCGATGTATTGCTCTGCTTGTGGAAATAGACGATGTTTCATTTTGTTACACTCCTTAATATAGTTATGATTGCAGCATATGCTGCTTGTGGTTCGTCTTTTGTGCTAGGATAAAGGAGTTGATAGGAGAATCATGCGAAATGGTGGCTTTGCGCCTGACAGATTGGTAAATCATATAATACTAATATTATAACACGCTACAGTTTTGTTGTAAACCCAAACCATAGTGGGGAGTGTAGTGTTTCACATGAAACACTTTTGCTTACATTAGATATGCTGAGGGGCCAATGTTTCATGTGAAACACTTTGGTGATATTAATCTATATGTGGACAAAGCTTCAAATACCACAACAACGAAAAAAATAAGGCTGTACGGTAAGCCGTACAGCCTTTTGTAATGTAGCTTATAAGGGATTAAACGTCTAGGTGACCCCAATCTCTCAGGTAGGTCTCCTTAGTCATGGTAGGCTTGAAGGATTCCTTAACTGCCAGAGCCTTCTCAGCGCCGTCAGCCAGCAGGTCGATTACGGTCATAGCCATAGCCTTAGCAGCGATGACATATGCGAGCTCCTTATCCTCGATCTCGAAGGACTCAGAGTGGAAGATACCAGAAGCACCGCCGATAGAAGCATGGACGGTAGGCATCAGGTGAGAGATGTCACCAGCGTCGGTAGAGCCGCTCATACCAGCGCCCTCATACTGAGAATGCTCTTCGCCAACCAGCTCCTTGAGGTTTTCGTACATGATATCAAACAGTGGGTAGTTATTGATCAGAGGTAGGTAGCCTGGCAGATCGGTAATTACAGTCTGAGCGCCTACAGCGTCGCCGCCAGCCTTAAATGCACGGCTTACCTTAAAGCTTGCATCGAGGATTGCATCAACCTTAGCACCACGGACATATGTCTCGAGGCGTACGTCAGCAGGAACCACGTTAACCAGATCTCCACCCTTGGTCATAATTGGGTGTACACGGATATGATCTTCATCTTTGAAGGTCTCCCTCTGAGCAGCTACAGCAGCCAAGCCGATGTTTGCAGCATTCAGAGCATTGATGCCCAGATGAGGTGCGCCACCTGCGTGAGCTTCCTTACCGATGTAGCGGATCAGCTTGCCTACGAAGCCGTTGGAGCGGCCGCCGCAGCTTGCCTTCACGCCGTCGACTGTGTTGGCAGTATGCTGCATCACCATCATATCGATGTCATCCATTACGCCAAGTCTTACAAACTCCTGCTTGCCGCCCAGGAAGTGGATCTTACCCTGCTCTCTGAGGGAGTTTCTGTACTCAATTTCAACATACTCCTCAGCTGGCACAGCCATCAGAGAAATATCGCCAGACAGCTCTTCCATGATGCCGGTGCCTGCCAGAGCGTAAGCAACGCCTACTAAGCCTGCACACATAGCGTTGTGTCCGCAGGAGTGCGCAGCGCCGGTGCCAGGAGCTGCACAGCGGTGACCAGGAGCAACAACTGCGTCCATTTCACCCATAACAGCGATCTTGACTTTAGACTCTTTACCCTTTAGGGGAGCGATGATACCGGTCAGTGCAACACCATCGTCATACTTCAGACCAAGCTTGTCAAATACAGCCTTGATCTTAGCAGCAGTTTTATACTCCTTATAACCCAGCTCGGGCTCCTCAAAAATCGACTCGCCGATGGCAATGATGGCATCCTTATTTGCATCGATGGCAGCTAATGCGCGGGCTTTTAATTCTTTTGCAGATACTCCCATTACATATACCTCTTTCTTTAATTAGTCTGCTTAGCTCCCCTAAGCAAGGGTTTAAATAGGTTGATCGGTACAAACAATTGTATTTAAATAAAGACAATCGTGGGTACGCAGCTTCAGAGCCTATCCTATACCTTTATTATATATAATTTCGCAAGTAAATAAAATTGATAGATTGACCTAAAAAAGCAGAGCAAGTTCGTTGATCTTAAACAAAACTAGAGCAGATACGAGTAGTCTTGATGAGATATAAAACAATTCAAATAGTTTATACATGTTTTTGAGTCAAAAACACGAAATATAAAAAATATCTATTCCCACTATTCTTTATGATTGGTGGAATTTGTGCTATAATAGCTGCAAGAAGGGTCAAAACCCCATAAAATCTGCGTTACTATGAGCGCGATTACTCCGCCAATTGGATAAATTTTGAATCTACGTATAAAGGAGATTATCATGATTGAGATCAGCACCACAGGTTATGCCCTTATTTTTGCAGTAACTGCATTGGGGGTGCTTAGCTATTGTAAAGATCGGCGGCTATCGCTGCTTTACCAATTTGCTTGTGGCTTGGCAGCGCTGGCGGGGGCGGTAGGCATGGTCTTATCGAGAGAAAGGCTGCTATCCTCACTAGCTTATCTGGAAGCAAACTATATAGGTGGCCTTAGAGAGGGCTTTGTAGATTGGTGTATCGAATCCTTTGATAAGTATGCCATGATTGCTATGGTGATCACTTTTTTGGGGATATTCTTGAGCTTTTATCTACTGAAATACAAGCCTTCTTATATTCCTGAGACGCTTCACAAGCCGGGTAGAATGGTCTTGATGCTACAGATACTGCTGTTGGTGCTGAGTGTAACCTTTGGCGTCAATACGATCAATAAAATCTTTGATGTGGCTTCATATATTTCTAACTTTGGCTTTAGTTGCATCGGCTTGCTATGTGTGGCTTATGTGATGGAGCGCAGGCTATAAAGATTGATTTATATAAATAGTACACTACGGTATTTAGATAATAAATAAAAAAATGTCACTGCATATGCAGTGACATTTTTTATGTAGATTATACGTCTAGGTGACCCCAGTCTTTTAGATAGCTCTGCTTAGTCATCGCAGGCTTGAAGTTTTTCTTCATTTCAAGGCCAACCTCAGCGCCGTCTGCCAGCAGATCGATAGCGGTCATTGCCAGAGCCTTTGCAGGCAGGATGTAAGCGATTTCGTCGTCGGCAATCTCGTAGCTCTCGCTATGCCCGATGCCCGATGCGCCTACAAAGTAGCTGTGGATAGTAGGCATCAGATGCCCTACGTCTCCTGCGTCGGTGGAGCCGCCGCCGCTACCACGAGTCTTGAGGACTTTATCTTCTCCTACGATCGAAGCGATGTTGTTATACATTAGGTCGATCAGCACAGGGTCAGTGATCTGAGGCAGGTATCCGGGCAGGTCAGTGATGATGGTCTTTGCGCCTACAGCGTCGCCACCGGCCTTAAATGCACGGCTGACCTTTGCGCTGGCATCCATGATCGCCTCTACGTTTGCTCCTCTTACATAGGTCTCTAGGCGTACGTCTGCGGGTACTACGTTTACCAGATCGCCGCCCTTAGTCATGATTGGGTGCACACGGATATGATCCTCATCCTTAAAGGTTTCTCTCTGTGCACCTACAGCCATCAGACCGATGTTGGCAGCGTTGAGTGCGTTGATACCCAGATGAGGTGCACCACCTGCATGGGCTTCTTTACCTACATAGCGGATCAGCTTGCCCACAAATCCGTTGGAGCCGTTGGCAACGATTGCACATTCATTGCTGCCAGCTGCTGGTGTAGTGGTATGCTGCATGATCATAGCATCGATGTCGTCCATCACGCCAAGCTTGATAAACTCCTGCTTGCCGCCAAGGAAGTGGATTTTGCCTGCTTCCTTCAGACCGTTTCTATACTCGATCTCTACATACTCCTCAGCAGGTACAGCCATTAGCACGATATCGCCTGAGAGGTGATCCATAACTCCGGTGCCTGCGAGCGCATAGGCAACACCTACGAGAGAAGCACACATAGCGTTGTGACCGCAGGAGTGAGCAGCGCCGGTTTCTTTGTTGGCACAGCGGTGGCCGGGAGCTACGACGGCGTCCATCTCACCCATGACAGCAACCTTCATCTTGCTCTCCTTGCCCTTGCGAGGAGCAACGATACCGGTGATTGCTACCTGATCGGTGTACTCATAGCCCAGCTCATCAAAGATTGCCTTGATCTTGGCTGCGGTTTTTACTTCTTTATAGCCCAGCTCAGGCTCGGCAAAGATCGAATTACCCAGCGCAATAATCTTGTCACGGTTTTTGTCGATAGCTTCACAGGCTATCTTCTTTAGTTCCTGCTTTGTCATCCTTAGCTCTCCATTCTGCTGCTCTGCTACAGCGGCGATCTAAAAGCTTCTTTACAGAAAAATTAAGAAGCTCATTGCACAAAAACATCCCCAGCTTGTAAATAGCCTAGGTTATACCTTCATTATATATGATTTCAGTAGCAAATCATATTGGAATAAAAATATAATTATACAAAGTCTATCTGTGCAAAACGCTGTCTTTTAAAAATCTGTCTTTGGTATAGATACACCGTGAGCAGACTGGAAACAATCCCCTAAAAAAACACCTTAACCACTGGTGGCGAAAAACGCCACGGCAGCAGCTAAGGTGTAGGTAGTTTAGCGGAAGTAGAGGTTTTTGGTAGGGAAGACTGGCTCGCAGGTAATGTCTATACCAAGCTTGCGGAAGGTAGAGGAGTCGGCTTGGGTGATGATGTCGGAGGAGTGGGCTTGGGTGCCCTTGAGGAGGGGTAGCTGGGTGAGGGCCAGCTCAGCAGCAGGGTTAAAGGCTGCACTGATACTCAGAGCAATCAGCACCTCTTCAGCGTTGAGTACGGGGTAGCGGCTACCCAGCATGTCCTTTTTAAGCTGGATGATGGGCTCGAGTACAATGGGGGAGATCAACAGCATCTCATCGGAGAGACCAGCCAGCACCTTGATGGCGTTTAGGAGTACACTAGCGGTATCGTTCATCAAAGCAGAGGACTTCCCTGTAACGATGGTGCCGTCCTCTAGCTCTAAGGCAATGGCACTAGAGCAGCTATCGGAAGCTTTTTTGAGAGCGGGAGTAACAGGTGGGCGATTTTCGGGGCGTATATCCAGGCCCTTCATCAGGTATTCGATCCGCTCCACACAGGAGAGATCAGCAGTACCCTGCTTGTAGGCACAGCGTATCTTATAATAACGGCGGATGATTTCCTGACAGGAAGCTTCTCGCACAACCGCATCGTCTACGATGCAGCGACCAATCATATTGACTCCCATGTCGGTGGGGGAGTGGTAGATCGATTCCCCTGTGATTTTTTCTAAAATGGTACGCACGACAGGGAAGACTGCGACATCTCTGTTATAGTTGACCACTGTTTTGCCATACTTCTCAAGATGGAAAGGGTCTATCATATTGACATCGTGGAGGTCGGCGGTTGCAGCCTCGTATGCTACGTTGACTGGGTGGTTGAGGGGGATATCCCAGATGGGGAAGGTCTCGTACTTCGCATACCCTGCCTTGACCCCTTTTTTGTATTCATGGTAAAGCTGCGACAGGCAGGTGGCAAGCTTACCGCTGCCGGGGCCTGGAGCAGTGACTACAACCAGTGGGCGCTTGGTTTCGATGTAAGGGTTGGCGCCGTAGCCCTCGTCGCTTACGATGGTATCCACATCAGATGGGTAACCCTTGGTGTAGCGATGGAGATAAACTCGCTCACCCCGCATTTCCAACTTGTTTTTAAAGGCGATGGCTGCTGGTTGCTCATTAAACTGTGTAATTACGATGCTGCCGATATACAGCTCCATCGTCCGCAGGTTGTCGATGACTCGTAACACGTCTAGATCGTAGGTGATGCCCATATCGGCTCGCACCTTGTTGCTTTCGATGGAATTGGCGCTAATACAAAGGATGATCTCGGAATGATCCTTCATTTTACTCAGCAGCTTGACCTTGCCGTTGACGTCAAAGCCTGGGAGCACCCTTGCAGCATGATAGTCATCAAACAGTTTGCCGCCAAACTCCAGATACAATTTGCCTCCAAACTGCTCTACTCTCTGCTCAATTCTTTTTGATTGCTCTTCGATGTACGCCTGATTGTTAAAGCCTAGTTTCAATTACAGCACTCCCTTTCTTTATCCGTAAGCCCTATCTCACAAAAAAATCGCAAAGCCTGTCCTACACGTATGAAAGGCTTGCGATCCTAAAAATATTTTTCAATGATACCATAAGTACCCGTTTTTTTCAACTGTTAAACTGAATAATCTTTTGCATAAAATACAGGCCTCAGACAGCAAAAGATAGATTTTATTGATTTTGGGCATGAATATAAGATTATTTTGGACAAAGCTATTGACTTTAGACACAAAAAACGATAGAATGATTATCGTAACACTATAAATGCGCCTTTAACCAATAGGTGAATATTACCAATCAAAATTCTGCGATTTGGTACCAAGCAACCCGGAATTGAGAAGAGAATTATCTGCTCAATTTCCTTTTCTAAGTGTGTCCCAAATTTTATATATGGAGAGTTGTCCGAGTGGTCGAAGGTGCGAAACTCGAAATTTCGTGTTGGTGATGAGCCGACCTAGGGTTCAAATCCCTAACTCTCCGCCATCAAAAAGTCATGTATGAGGTTAAAACTCACACATGACTTTTTTACACTACGCCGTAAAGGAGAAGATGATTGTGAAATGCAAAATTATTAGGTTGACTATAAGCATGAAGTTTGGGGATATCGAAAATATTGTATACCCAACTTTGCTGTGGGATCAAGAGAATATCATTCTCGTTGATTGTGGCTTTATGGGCTCCCTGCCTATCCTTGAAAAAGAGCTACAGCAACATGGATTGTCGGTGAATGAGCTAACCGGCCTTGTATTGACACATCATGATCATGATCATATGGGCGCGGCTGCTGCGATTAAGAAGTTAAACCCGCATATCAAAATTTATAGTTCTCCTCTAGAAGCACCCTTTATCTCTGCAAAAGAAAAACCCCTTAGACTCACTCAGGCAGAGAAATTACAAGAATCCCTCCCTGCAGAGCAACAAGAGTTTGGCAAAGCGTTTTGTAATATGCTGCGTCAGGTTGAGCCTGTAGAGGTGGATTATCTACTCCAAAATGGAGCAGACTTGGATTGGTGCGGTGGCTGTCGCGTGATTGCTACGCCGGGCCATACGCCTGGTCATATCTCGCTGCTTCTGGAAAATGAGTCTATTGTCATAACTGGTGACGCTTTTGCATTGGATGGCAAGCTACCCGTTATAGCCAACCCTCAATTTACCTTGGATATGGAGCAAGCGAGCAAGTCGATGGAGAGCTTATTGTCTATTAAAGCCAGCGCCTATTACTGTTACCACGGAGGCATCTATTCATTGGCAGACTAAGGCGCTCTTATGACGGCATATATTTGCATATACAGGTAATGCGTGGATCAGAGTTATTGCTCATCCACGCTTTTATTATCTGAGCATATATGCTCCAAGACCCGAAGCGTAGGCTTGGGGGAGGAGACATACAGATCCTCGCATTCCTGCTGGGCAGTGATTCAGATGTTTATCGCTTGCTCCGATGCATGAAACATCTTGAAATACAGTTCTTTATAATTAGGCATATGCTTACCTCAAGTATATTTCAGAACAATTTATTCAAAATGCCAATAGAACAGATTGTTCTTATTTATACTAGATATGGTGATTAAAATGCAGAGATATGAAAGAATCAGAGATTTGCGAGAAGATGCGGACCTCACACAAGAAAAAATTGGTCAAGCAATTAACGTGCCTCAGCGTACCTATGCTTACT
>DAMCAP010000001.1:126545-147032 GCA_032059445.1 Oscillospiraceae bacterium | reverse complement strand
CGCTTTGGCGGATTATTACGGCGTGAGCGTAGATTACATCCTTGGAAGAACAAATAATAAAAAAATCAACAGATAGCGGCATGGGAAAAAGCTCCATGCCGCTGTTTTTATTTTTGTGCTACCTCTGAGGCAGCATATGCTGATCATATGGATTATTTAGGGGTACTTTTGCTAGGTTTTGCACGTGTGCCGATGAGGGCCTTTACATCAGCTAAAATCTCTGGGGACTTCACCTCAATCATTAGCCATCGCCCGCCGTTATAGGGCTTACACTGCCGGTAAAGCTCCTGCACATACTCGGTGCAGCCAGCCAGTAGTAGCTCCGCCTCCATGGCCTCCTTGCTGCCGATGGATACTAGGCAGGTAAAGAACCCCTGTGCCGGGTACAGCGTGCATAGAGCCCGCCCGCCTCTTTTGTATTTTAAGTTCCAGCCCGGCGCCCCGCTACAGATGCTATGCTCCATTGAGGGTTGTATCTCGTAGCTATTTTCGATATAGCTGCATAGATCCAGCCAGAGCGAGCTTGCGATATATTGATCGATTTGGGCTAAACTCGGTGGGGTTGCTTTTCCAAACGTTTCGTTCCAGGTCAAATAGCATACCTCCTCCCAGATACGGGGTGTTTCTCTTTATCATAGCACCGATAACTTGACAACAGTATGTCTACATTATAGCATTTTTGCAAATAAAGTATGTAGGTTTAAGGTTTCCTTTTTTTATCTGCCGCTCTTATGCTATAATAATTGTAAATCTATGGTTCATATTAGGAGTGCAGATCATATGAAATACGTAAAAAAGCTCCCCCCAACCGATCGAGGATTAAGCGATCAGCTGATCGGCAATGGTTGGAATAAGATAAAGGAGCCCTCAAATTTAGCTTTAGCTACCTTGCTCTCCCTTCCACTTGCTTTTTTGCTCAGTGGTATAGTAGTATGGCTTGCGTATTTGCTCAAGCCGACGCTGTTTGGATTTTTGACTTCTGATACGCTGGCGATAGCATTCAAGCTTGATTATCGTGCTCTACTTTATATCCTCTGCATTTTTGCCTATATGCTTCTCCATGAGTTGGTACATGCAGTGTTTATACCTGATTTCGCTAGGTCAGCAAAAACAGTTTTTGGTTTAAACGGCTTGTTTGGCTTTGTGTCTACTACAGAGCCCCTCAAAAAGAGTAGATATATTGTAATTTCGGTGATGCCGTTTGCTTTGTTATCTCTACTGCCTATAGCGATATTATTTCTACTTGATCAGCTTAATTGGTATACATTGGGGCTGTGCCTGATCAATGCGGCAGGCTCCTGTGTGGATTTTTTAAATGTGCTTTTGATCGCTTTCCAAGTCAAGGATGGGCGCACCATTATCAACAATGGTTTCGAAACATACTACAGCCCCAGCAAATAAATTTAGCAGGAGGTTTTATGGGCGATTTCATTAGGCTTAGGGGACTCAATGACAGCGACCTCCCCCTTTTTAAGGAGTGGCTGTATCTGCCACATGTCGCTGCTTGGTATCATGATCCTTTGGATTGGATCGAGGAGGTCGAAAAAAGAAACAGGGAGTTTCACTGGATACATCATTTCATTGTGGAGCATGAGGGTAAACCAATCGGTTTTTGCCAGTATTACGAGTATAGCAACAGTGGCGAAACATGGCACGGCAGCACTGAAATCAGTGGTACATACAGTATAGACTATATGATTGGTGAAGCTGCGTATCTGGGAAAAGGCTTTGGTAAAGCAATTGTCAAAGCACTAATCGATAAAATCAAAATAGAAGAACGAGCGAAGAGAATTATCGTACAACCAGAGCCACAAAACTCGGCGTCCTGTAAGACTCTGCTTTCTTGTGGCTTTGATTATGATGGTGTAAATGAAATCTATATCATAAACCTATAGAGGATCATATAGCACGGGTTATAAGCTACTGCTCATCCGTGCTATTTTCATTTCTTGCAGCCAATGTAAGGATGCTAAGCTCTGGGTCGGGCTGGTTGATGTACAGCTCCTCACACTCCTGCTGCGCCGTTATTAAAATACGGATAGCCTCCTCCGAGGCTCGAAATAGCTTATAGTACATCTGTTTGTAATCAGACAAAATACTCACCTCAACTTAATTCTATCAAGTATGCATTGCAATTGCAATGCATACTTTTTATTAGATGTGCAATACAATAGTAATACAAACGTATTGCGAGGTGTATTATGGCAAATTTTAAAATTCCATCAATTCCTCCTACAACCAATAAGACCATTCGGTTCCCGAATGATTTAATTATGGAAGTGGAAGAGTTAATTAGAAATAAAGACTGCACATTTTCTGCTTTTGTTATTGCCGCAGTTCGCTCGGCCGTGGACGAAGTAAAGCAAGAAGAGGATAATGAAAATTAAGCCAGACGTTTTAAGGGGCAAGAAGTTGATTTCTTGCCCCTGCTTTTATTTATCTATCATGGTTGCCAATCCGTTTTTTACTATTTAGGGTTATCAAAGCAAGAATATTCAAAAAGCAGCCTGTAAATCAAAAGAAATCAGAGGGGGGCTGGGGGGAGTTATCCTCAAAATGAGCAAAAGGCATGGTCAAGGGTGAATCGTCACGCCATTGACCTGCCTTTTTACGATTGTATGCTTTTGGGTTTTGAGGCTTGCGGGTAACGGGGTTGATTGCGCCCCAGCTGCCACGCTGTTTGCTTGCAAGCTCTAGCTTTTTCTTTTTTGAGAGCTTCTCATAGGGGATAAACTTCTCCATGCTACTACCTCCTTGGGGTTAAAGCTTATGATATAGGCTGCTGCTTCGTATACAGGCGAAGCATAACACGCTCCATTGCTATCATACCCTGATTTTTTGTAAAATACAATCAAAACAGATCATTAAATTTCAAATTTTCAAGTGCCTTAAGGGATTTGATCAAAGCGGATTGCTTCACATAGATGAGGTGGTTTGGTATACTAGAAGATGACGAAGGGAGTGCTTACGATGGAGCGAAGCTATATCAGCAGTGTGCGGCTAAAAACTCCGATAGATGTGTGGTCTTATCTTGCCGACCTGCCGGCAGTGAAGCATCTGATGAAGCCGAAGAGCTTAGAGTTTACCAAGGCGGTAACCTTCCTCGTGGGGGAAAACGGTACCGGTAAATCCACCTTATTGGAGGCAATAGCGGTAGCCTATGGATTTAACGCGGAGGGTGGTACCCGCAATTTCTGCTTCTCCACCAGCGATACCCATTCAGAGCTGCATCGACACCTGACTATTTCAAGGAGCGCTTACCCCAAGGATGGGTTCTTCCTAAGGGCAGAGAGCTTTTATAATGCGGCCAGCTACATCGATGAGCTAGATGAAATTGCGGCTGGTAGCGCGCCAATTTCTGATAGCTATGGAGGGAAGTCCCTTCACAAGCAGTCTCACGGCGAGAGCTTCCTCGCGCTGGTCAAAAACCGCTTTGGGGGGAATGGTATCTACCTGCTCGACGAGCCTGAGGCAGCGCTTTCTCCCAGCAGGCTTATGGTCTTGCTGGCAGAGATCCACAGGTTGGTACAGGGTGGGTCACAGTTTATTATCGCTACCCATTCTCCCATCCTGATGACCTACCCCGGTGCAGAGATTTACGCCCTTACCGCTGAGGGTATCAGCTCGGTAAAGTATCGAGAAACGGAGCACTACCAGCTTACCCGTTACTTTTTGGAGAACCCCGAAAGGATGCTGCACGAGCTTCTGAAAGAAGAATAACCCCCAATCTCTAGGCTCGCTCAAGTTTAGGGAGGACAAGTCTTCGAGTATTAATCTCTGCTGCTTGCAAATATTTCGCCTAGCTTATCTAATGGGAAGGGCGTCATAGCCAGAGGCTTGACGGCGATTGACATCAGCAGGGCAGGGTTATCATCGGCTGCTATGCGATTAGAGCTCAGCGCACCGCACAGACGACAGCGGTGGATGATTGCCCATTCGCCACCTTTGCGGACCCATACACTTACCGGCTCCATGACTCCCTTGCAGAGCGATGCACGATCTCCCGGCTCCTGATCTACATGGATGCTGCTTAGGCATTTGGGGCAGTGGTTACGATGTTGACTGCCTGCACCCTCGGGGGTAATGAGGGTACCACATACCTTGCAGGTAAAGCTCTCGGTGCAGGGGTTGTGGCGGTAGTCTATCTTAGGAGCTACGGGTGTGGTACCCATCATTTTTTGATAGGCATCATAGCGCTCCCTTTTGATGGTTTTTGTCCGAAGCCCCTCAATGACAGCACAGCCCTCTTCATGCTGGTGGGTGCAGTTCCCAAAGCTGCAACCGACCCTCAAGGCTGCAATCTCAGGGAAAACGGTATCGCGCTCGTCTTCTGTGATCTGCTGCAAGGCAAACTCTCGAAAGCCGGGGGTATCAATCAGTAAGGTCTCTTGATCGAGGGGGTAGAGGCAAGCTGTGTGGGTGCTGGTGATCGGCTCTTTGCTCAGATCAGCGCCGTGTGCTGTATGGAGGATGCTTTGGATCAAGGTTGATTTCCCACAGCCGCGATCCCCTATTACTACAGTAGTTTTGCCTTGGAGTGCTTTAAGCAGATCGGGGCAATGACTTAGGGCTGAGCCTGTATACACCAGCTGGCAGCAGCTGCGGTATAGCTCCAGCTTATCTTGGAGCAGTGCTTGAGTAGCAGGGTCGATTAAATCCCACTTGCTGATCATGACCACTGCCTCTACACCGGCACGCCTAGCTGCGATGAGAGCAGCTTCGATATACCCAGCTTGATGAAGCAGATAACTAGCGCTCACTACCGCCAACAGGCACTGGGCATTGGCGGCTATCAAGATTTCTTCACTTGTGTTGCGGCGGTCACCACGGTAGAGAGCGGTGGATCGGGGCAGTACCTTGACCAGCCTATATTGCTCCCCTCCCGCAGGGCAGATCTCAACCTTATCACCTGTCACCAGAGCATCCTTGCCTGATATGAGGGTGGCGGGCAGCAAGCAGCTTGAGACGCTGTGATCGATAAGCACGCGTGCTTGCTTGTGCATTACGCTGACTACTGTAGCTTCAAGGATCTCTATAGGTTCATCCTGTATAGGATGGAGCTTTTTTGCTTTTTTGTTTTTCATGATTTACCTCCTAGAGGGTATTTATGTCGTCTGTTGACTCTATTATAGCGTTGGGATTATAGGAGGAGCAACCGAATAGATCCTTCAGAAATAAGAATGCGCCATGTACTGTAGGTACATGGCGCTTATGCTTAGATGGATTGGGGCCTAAAATGAGCGATAATTTTTTGTATGCTCTTGGGGGAGAGGTAGTAGCTCTCTGCAAGATTGGCTACCGACATCCCGCTTGTATATTGACGGTATATCTCAATGTTTCTGCTTTTCGTTTCAGTTTTGGTATTGGTTTTTTCTCCCCATGCTTTACGGTTGTGTTCCTTGCGGGGGATGTAGAGATACTCACCGTCGACGTGGTTTTGGATTTTATCAAGTAGTTCTTTTGGCAGCACATCGGCTGCTTTGATATAGCGCATAATGCTCCTCCTGTTTCATCATTCAGAAACGAGCAAAGGCTATACAAGTATCAATCATTTGATGCTGTGCAATAGCCTTTGCTATGCACCAATCACCGAATCAAAAAATGTACGCTTCAAATTCATACATCCTCCTTCATAATCAAATTAAAAAGCCCACAGCAAAACACACCACACCTGTTACAGTGCAGAATGCTCCCTGTGGGCATCATAAAACAACGATATAAAAAATGCGCAGCAAGCACACCTTGCTACGCAACAATATCTTGAATCATTGAAGCAGTCTGTGTAGGTATGTTTCTTTGAAGGCATCACAAATAAGGGGTCACCCCCGTTGTGTTATACCTTCTCAACTTTATTTAGTTGAAAACACCATAAACAGACAGCACAAACATCCAAGCACATCCTTCTAATTGTAGGTTTGATGGCTCTGCCGCAGCAGCAGCCACCTAAACAAACTATAGCAGTAGCATGATAAATTGTCAATAGGGATTTTGCTGATCTTCCCATAGGCGGTAGGTTTTGGTATACTAATATTGGAGATACTCATTATGAAGGCTTGTTGCCAAAGGAGGTAACGAAATGGAGTATAAAGAAGCAATACTGGAGAGGGTCTCTCGCCGCAGCTATCTCGGCAGCGATATTTCATCACACCATTTAGAGCATCTGCAAGAAAAAATCGCTGCGCTCAACACCGCAAGCGGGCTTGCCATCAGCTTTGTGGCTGAAGGCTCTGCTGCCTTTGCTGGGGGTAAAAGCTATGGGATGTTTAACGGGGTGCGTGCCCTGCTACTTTTAAAAGGAGATAGCAAGCTGCCCCATCTGCGCGAAAAGATCGGCTACTATGGGGAGGAGCTGGTGCTGGCGGCTACAGAGCTGGGGCTTGGCACCTGCTGGGTAGGCGGCACCTTTGATAAGAAGGCGTTGCAGGTGCCCGATGGAGAGGAGCTGGTATGCGTGCTCACCATCGGCAATGTGAGCCCCCAAAACTCGCTAAAAGAGCGGCTGATCAGGGGATTGACGCATCGCAAAAGCAAGACCATCGAGGAGCTGATTGACAGCGATTGCCCCCTCACCGATCAGCTGCGCAGTACCATGGAGCTGGTACAGCGTGCGCCTACCGCCCGCAACGCCCAAAAGGTACGCTTTAGCCTTAGAAATGGTGAAATCACCGCCTCGGTAGCTGATGATTACCCATTTGACCTTGTGGATCTCGGTATCTGTAAGCGGCACTTTGAATGTGGCATGGGAGGCAGATTTACGTGGGGCAACGGCGCTAAGCTGGTGCTATAAAGGTATTTTAGCTCTAAACCAAAAAAGCAGACTGCATGGATTTCTTGCAGTCTGCTTTTGCTATTGGGGCTTAGTGCCAGCGCTTGAGCATGGGTAGAAACTTTGTCATCATCTCACGAGCAACCTGCTCAGTCATGCCAGGATTATGCTCCACCATTGGTGGGATGCAGATTTCGATCATCTCTTCCACACTACCTTCAAAGGTAAAAGCACCGTTTTGATAGCAATATGTGCAATACTCAGGGCTTTTGCTGCCGTTTTGCTCGGTTCCGTAGTGTTCATCTGTAGGCCCCATCGGCATACCACAGCTTTGGCAATATTTTTCGTTCATTGTTGTATCCTCCTCGGTTTAGATTTTTAATCCGGTACCTTAAGGATAACATGTATAAGTTGACAGCAGCATGTCAGCTTTTGTGATGCTGAGAAATTTTATCTGCATAGGTGGCAAGCTTTGCCCGTAAAGGCAAAGGCTCCAAGATTTCTACCTCTGTGCCAAAAGAAAAGAGATAGTTGATAACCCAATCGTCGAGGGGGAAGTCTACCGTAGCCAGTAAAGAGCCGTCGGGCTCGGGGCAGATAGAGGCGGGGTCAAACTCATCATAGATGCGAAAGGCCACCCGTGGAGAAAACTTCAGCCGTAGTGTAATCTGGGGGTAGGGTGCCGGCTGCTGCTCTAAAGGAGGAATTTCGGGGTATTCTTCACAAAAGCAACCCCCCGTAGGGTTTAGCGCTAAGATTCGGCTGATCTTAAAGAGGCGAAAGTCTTCAGCCTTTTGGCAGTAGGCTTGCAGGTACCAGCTTTTGTCCTTGTAAATCAACTTTAAAGGCTTGATCTGTCGCGAAGCCGTATTGCCTGTTACCCCGCAATATGAAATATCAAGGATCTGCTTATGAAGGATAGCTTCTTTAAGCAGCTCAAATTTCTTGCTGTCGGTTTTCCCAAAGCCCCAGCGAGAGAAATCTACTTCGATCCAGTTGGTGTTGTTTTTTTGGAAGACCGAGCCCAGCTTTGAGAGCAGCATACCCACTTGTTGGTCGGCTGCTTGCAGGCTTTGGATGGCAAATAGGAGCTGATTTTGCTCCTCGTCTGAGAGCAGAGCTTTATCAAAGGTATAGCCCTCCATTAGCCTGATACCACCGCCTTTGCCGGCAATAGCGGTGATTGGTACCCCTGCCATGGAGAGAGCTTCTACATCTCGATAGACGGTGCGTACCGATACCTCCAGCGCTTTGGCAAGCTCGGGGGCGGTCAGAGTGCCCTTCTCCAGCAGGAGGTAGAGGATCTGAAACAAGCGATCATTTTTCATGGCAATCACCTCAGCTTTTGATAGCTTAAGTATAGCACAGCAAAGCTGACAAAGCTATGGCAGGGTATCGCAAAGCAGATAAATTCGAAGCGTGATAAATCCGTATACACCAAAAAAGCCCGCCTTCTAAAGGCAGGCTTTATTTCTTAATTGGGAGAAGCAATATTGGTTTTTCTTTGGATAAACCCTCAAAATGATTAACTTTAAGTATAATATACTGACGATTATACGATTGTTCGGGATTTTTTGACCGTGTTATTCCCGTAAAGTGATGGTGTAGCCTGCTAGCCCATGCTTGGTGCAATAGAGATATAGCTTGCCGCCCGGCAGGTAGGGGATACGAAAGCTAGCGCTCTGCTCTGGGTATAAGCGCAGTAGTTGCACCTTGTCGCTTTTGACGTAAGCAGCAAAGAGGAGGTAGTGGCTACGTGTCATGGGGTGATCTACGGTGATGAAATACTCCCCGTCGCTTACTTGGGTGGTTACGGGAGGGGCGTTTTCATCTGAGAGGGGAGGGAGCTGCTCTAGCTTCCTGCCACAACAGAAGATCGTCGCACTCCCTGTGCTGACAAGCACATTGTTGCAGGAGGTGCAGACATAAAAGCGCGACTTAGAGATATTGCCAATATCGGGGCGGTTAAGGGTGATTTCACCCTCCATCAGCTGAGCAATGTCCGCCCCCAAGATTACCGATAAATCCCCCCACAAGGAGACATCGGGGCAGCCAAGGCCGCACTCCCACTTTGATACAGCCTTGTTGCTAATATTGAGGGCATCGGCAATGTTCTTTTGGGTGAGGCCTTTTTCCTTGCGCAGGCTGGCGATCAGGCGGCCTACTTTGGCACAATCCATGGTATACCTCCTTGTGTTGAATTTGCGTAGCACTTATTGGCAGTATTTTTGGTTATATCAGTTACACCTATATGCTGGGGTATTTTTGTAAGAACATTAGCTTGATGCTTGTCGTTTATGGGTAAGCTCAAGTAACTGTTATCATGTGTTGCCCGTGGGTCAAGTTGTAATCCTGAATTGTTTTTGTCTATTTTGAGGTCTATTATAGTGCGGTACTCCCATGGGCGAAGCGCAAGAGCACAGATTACTACGATTTGATGCCCTCAAATTATAGCAGAGTGATTTGGGTATAGAGATCGCAGAATCTTGTTAGGTGCAGCCCACTAGAGGTATCGAGCGATGATCTGCACCAGACGTGCGGGCAGCTGCCGCAAATCGCTGATGTCGAGGGTGTGCTCGCTGCCATACAGCTCACTGATGGTATCTTTATCTTGCCCGATGGCTGCCGCTAGGAAGATTATACCTTTGCGGCGGTAATCCTGCAAGGTTTTTTTCATATCGTCGGCGGCAAGCTCTCCTGTGTAATCAGGTAGGGCTTTGGGCTGACCATCGCTAAGGCTGATCAGCAGCTTGGTCTGTTGGGGGGCTTTTAGCAGCTGCTCCGAAAGAATCCGCAGTGCCATGCCATCACGGTTGTTGCTGCGCCCCTCGATGCTCATAAGGCTGTAGGGGTCGTCGGGATCCTTGCTCTTAAAATCTACATAGGCATAGAGAGACATCTGCTCGGCAGGGGAGCGGTCGGCGGTGTCGCCATAGATCATCACCGGGATGCCACAGCTACTGCAAAACTCATAGAGGGCAACTGCTGCTTGCTTTGCGGCATCTAGCCTGCCAAAGGCCGCCATCGAGGCAGATTCGTCGATCCGCAGTGCTACAGCTAGAGAGGGGTTGTGCTGGGGTGGCAGCTTGCGGGAGAAGGTGCGTAAATCCTGAGAGGCTACACGCCCTGCGTCAAACCTGCTGCCATATAGCTTTGCCGAGGCAAATCCCTCGGAGCTTTCGTGTACTAGCAGGGGAGAGGTCTTACGGGTCAGCTCCCTGATTATCGGCATCAGTACCGAAGCATATTGGCGGTAGGCTTCACGGTGCTCCTCGCCCACCTTGGGGCGATGCACCACCAGCTTGATTCCTTGATGGAGGCTGCCTTTTGTATAGCTGCGAGCTTCGTGGTTGAGCTGCTTGCGGAAGGCTTGCTTCTGCTCAGAGCTGATAGGGTGATCTTGGCTGACTCGATGGTGATAGATGGGGGCACCATCTTCGCCACTGTCGCTGCTTTGGGTCTGGGTGCTTTGCTGGGCGCTCTGCTCAGAATGCCCCTCGCTATCCGCCGATTTACGTAGCCTTACAGCGCGGGGGTCAGCAGGGCTGTCGTCATCGTTTAGGCTACCTCCACTTTGGGCAAGGTGTAGCTCCATCACCTCTTCATTTAAGGGGGCTGGTTTCGTCCGATCCAAGTCGGCTTGCTGTATCATCACATTTAGTCCCTTAGCCTTTAGCGCCTGCTCTAAGATCGCCAGCTCGGCGGGGTCGGTGGTGATTTTATAAAGGACCTTGTGGTAGATTGAGCCCTGCAAAGAAGCGCCGCTTGCCACCGCATCCACCCAAAAGAGGTAGGAGCGCATCCCAGCTACTCCCTTGATGGCGTTTGCCTTGGCGGTATCGTCTAAGGTGAGGATCACATCTGCCAGCAAGGAGAGAAGATGCTCGTCGGTGCAGCCCGTCTTGACAGAGGCACGCTCCATCATCACCGCCTTAGGGGGTAGGTCCATCTTTTCGCTATGCTGGACTCGATCCCGTAGGGCTTCGTTTAGGGGGCGGCAGCCGTTGTAGCCACGATTGGTGGTAATTACCGCAATGAAATCGGGGTGACGGCGGAGGATGCGGGTGGGCAGGTTGATGCTGCCATCGGGCTCTAGCGCAGAGTTTAGCGCCATCAGTACGGCGGCATCTCGAATGACGGTAGGCTCCTGTATCTCTAGGAGCCAGCCGTGTTCATAGGCTCTGACGATCTCAGAGGGGTAAAACTGATACCCCACCTGCTGCCCACTCTCCTGTGAGAGCACAGGGAGGATCGAGCCGATAATATCGGACTTATCCATATCGGCAAAGCAGGTGACCTTGGTATAGGGTAAGCCAAAATTTGCAGAGAGTGCCTTGGCAAGCTGGGTTTTGCCCGAGCCTGCATCTCCCTCCAAGAGGATATTGGTTATCTTTAGCTCATTGCTCTGCCAGTTTCGCTTGACCTCGGCACAGATGCGCCGCTCCGCCTCACTCTCGATGTGAGAGGTGGGCTTTTGCCAGATCAGGCTCTTTTCGGCCTCTGTCAGCTTGCGCTCAGGGGACAAAAGCCAGTTGCTTTTCATGTTTTCATATCAGACCTCTTATACCCACTTGCAGGGGCTTAATTGAGCCTTTTTCTTTCGTCAGCAAATCCCGTGGGGTACCACGGGATTACAGGCTAGGTAAAAGCTGCTCGGCTCTGCTCAGAGTATCGATTGAGGTCTACTCCATTTCTTCTAAAATTCTTGTAAGCACTCTCAGGCGCTCTCCTGTCAATTCCCCTAGGGTGCTGAGCGCTTGAGAAAATGCCTTGATGTCGGTATTGATGTGGGGGTTGTCGGTGCATACAGCAACCGGCATCGCCCCACCTTGCAAGCCCACGCGCTCGATTACAGGCTTCTGCGGGTCATAGAGCAGAGGCAGGCGGTAGGCTTCTTTAAAGTGGAGCAGGCTGCGGCTTAACAAAATCATCAGGTCAAGCACCTGATGGATGGGCAGCTCAGTGTCTAATAAAAGCTCCCCATCTTCCTCTCGCCAGATCTGGGCGGCGATGGGGGTGCTTTGGTTGTGCTCTCTGATAGGTGCCCCCAGCGTCAGCGTTTTTACATGGCTGCGGTAGGCGTCTCTGCCGTCTATGCGGTCGTATCCCTCGGCAATTATTACGGTTTTTTTATTCATTTATGCATCCTCCTTGCCATGGTGTCGGCTGCTAGGCAATCGCCCATGAGCTTTTCTAGTGCTTTGCTGTGGTCAGCCTTGGGGTCTTCATATTTGAGCACACGGATCACTGAGCTGGTAAATCCGCTTTCGCCGTATTGATCCCACAGGGCTTGCAGCCTTTTACAGGGGTGCCAGCTGGTGGTCAGTCGGCAGCGGATGCTATTAAAATCCGCTCTGGTGTCGGTAGAAATCCCCAGGAAGCTCTCGCCTGTGTTGATACAGCAAAAGGAGATAATGCCCATTTCGGGGCATCGGTTTTTATATTCCTCCAGCAGTTGCCGTTTGCGTTCTTTATCCATAGTGTTCACCTCAAGGTCTATTGTAAACACGTTTTGCTCTAAAAACAATCCACGCTCCGTAGACCTAGGGGTGATTAGAGCGAATCAGCTAGCTAAAATTTCTGATTGCTGTTTGAGGTGCAAATAGCTTCTGGTAGAGTAGCGGGCGCTTGAAATGGTATATATTCCGAACTTTATACCATGAGTAAATGATAAATGGTTCAAATCATAAATGCATAGTCAAAATCGCCTGCCAAAGCATTTATCGGATAATAGCAATTACTGCTCTGGGCAAGTACCTTGAGGCGGTATGCTAGCAGCTCGTGAAGAGGTATATAAGCTTTCTATTACCACCCAGTGCTCCATTACGGCTTGTACCAGCTTAGGGTCATACATCACACCTGCATTTTTCTCGATTTCTTGTTTACACTGAGCAAATGACATGGCCATGCGGTAATTGCGCTTAGAGAGCATGGCGTCGATGGAATCGGCCAGAGCAATTACCCTCGAGCCGATGGGGATCTCCACTGCGCTAAGCCCCATGGGGTAACCTTTACCGTCCCATCGCTCGTGGTGATGGCGGACGATCTTTGCCACCTCCTCGAAACCACTGATTTTACTCAGGATCTGGTAACCGATTTCGGCGTGGTCTTTCATCAGAGCCCATTCCTCTGGGCTTAGAGCAGAGGGCTTCTGTAAAATAGCGTCGGGTACGCCGATTTTACCGATGTCGTGCAGATGGGCGGCAATATGGATCGTTTCTGCCCCTTCAAGCTGTAAGATGCTGCATAGCTGTTGAGCTATTTCACTGACTCTTTGGGAGTGGCTAGCAGTATAGGAGTCACGGGCTTCTATAGCCGCGACGATGCCTTCGATCAGATCGTGATAGATGCTTAAAGTGTCATACATCAAAGCTTGCTCCATCTATGTTATAGGGCAGATAACGGACAAGGCTTATTGTGATAGCCATATGAAGGCAGCTGGGCAGCAGTTTGGTTATAGACCGAACGAAGCTTCGTAATGCTTAGGCTGCTTAGCACCGCAAGGGCTCCTGCCTCAGCGGGAGCATGGGGAAGACTTAAGTTCTGGCTAAGCAGGGCACAGATGCAGCAAAAACAGCAATTGTATTGCTCTGCGATAATCCGACCTGTATCGGTAAACCCAACAGAGGAGTATTTTTCTTTTACCATCAGTCCCATTGCTGAGAGCTGCAATGCCATGCGGTGCACACTGGGGCGGGTGACATTTAGGGCTTGGGCGATGTCGGCAGAGCGCACAGCGCCGTCTTTGTGCAGCGCATACACGGCTAAAAGGTAGCGGATCTGAGATGGGGTAAGCTCCATGGAATCCTCCTGTAAAAGAAATGGAGTACGGACCGATCTCCGTACTCCATTTCCGAAACTATTTATCGGTGAGTGTTTAGCATGTTTTTTTGTGGCAGAGATCCGCACTAGGGCAGCCGCTGCAACCGCTGCAGATTGGTGACCTGCCACTCTTTTTCTTTTTGATCATATCTGAAATAATCCACAGCACCACCGCCAGTAGGATGCCGCTGATGATGATGGTTGCCAGATTGTTGCTGATAAAAGTCAACATAAGGTGATGCTCCTTTCTATACTAGGCCTTCGACCTAACCGAAGATGTGGACGTGACCACTTTATCTTCTTTGTGTGGCTTGATAAGCAGGTAGACGAAGCCTATGGCTGCGATCAGTGCAAAGAGGGTGCCTAGGTTGAAGCCGTTGCCTGCAATGAAGTTGCCCAGCTGATAGATACACAGCGATACCACATAGGCAAGACCTGTCTGGTAGCCGAGGGCAAACCAAGTCCACTTAGCGCTGTTCATCTCACGCTTGATGGCGCCGATTGCTGCAAAGCAGGGAGCACAGAGCAGGTTAAAGACCAAGAAGGAATAGGCTGACAGAGTCGTAAAGCTAGAAGCCAGAGTGCCCCAGATCTCGGCACCGTCCTCGGCTACCTCGGCGAAGCCGTAGAGCACACCAAAGGTGCCCACCACATTTTCTTTTGCGATCAAGCCGGTGATGGTTGCCACGGCTGCCTGCCAGTTGCCCCAGCCCAGAGGGGTAAAGATCCAAGCGATTGCGCTGCCCAGTGCCGCCAGCAGGCTATCGTTCATATCTTCTACCATGCCAAAGCCCTCAGCCCCGAAGCCAAAGCTCTGTAAAAACCAGATTGCGATGGCAGAGAGGAGGATAATGGTACCGGCCTTTTTGATAAAGGACCAGCCGCGCTCCCAGGTACTGCGTAGGATATTCTCTACAGTAGGCCAGTGGTAAGCGGGCAGCTCCATGACAAACGGGGCGGGGTCACCAGCAAACATCTTGGTTTTCTTTAGGATAATACCGGAGCAGATAATGGCGCCAATCCCTATGAAGTAAGCGCTGGGTGCCACCCACCATGTACCGTTAAAGAGTGCGCCTGCGATCAGCGCAATGATCGGCAACTTGGCACTACAGGGCATAAAGGTAGTGGTCATGATGGTCATCTTGCGGTCCCGATCGTTTTCGATGGTGCGAGAGGCCATGATGCCGGGTACGCCACAGCCGGTGCCGATCAACATTGGGATAAACGACTTGCCCGAAAGACCAAACTTACGGAAGATACGGTCCATGATAAATGCGATACGGGCCATGTAGCCACAGGCCTCCACAAATGCCAGCAGGCAGAAGAGCACCAGCATCTGGGGTACGAAGCCCAGCACTGCACCTACGCCACCGATGATGCCATCAAGGATCAAGCCTTGCAGCCAGTCGGCTGTGCCTACCGACACTAGGAAGCTCTCTACAGCAGGAGGGATGATTTCACCAAAGAGCACGTCGTTGGTCCAGTCGGTGGCCCAGGTGCCTACGGTGGTGATCGAAATAAAGTAGATGGCGAACATGACCACTGCAAAAATGGGCAGAGCCAGCCATCGGTTGGTAACAATCTGATCGATTTTGTCGGAGGTGGTCAGCTTGCCGGCATTTTTCTTATGGCAGCAGCTCTTGATGATGGAGCCGATAAAGAGGTAACGCTCGTTGGTGATGATGCTCTCCGCATCGTCGTCCATTTCTTCTTCACAGCTTGTGATGTCGGCCTCAATGTGTGCTTTTAGCTCGTCGGAGAGGTTTAGCCTCTCCATGACTTTGGCGTCACGCTCAAAGATTTTGATGGCAAACCAGCGCTGCTGGCTTTCGTCTACCATGCCCTGAGTTGCTTCCTCGATGTGGGCAACAGCGTGCTCTACGCTGCCTGAGAAGCTATGCTGCGGGATCATGGGAGCGCCTTTTTTAGCAAAGTCCACCGCCATTTGTGCTGCTTCGGCAATGCCGGTACCCTTTAGGGCAGATATCTCCACAACAGGGCAGCCCAGCACTTCAGAAAGACGGTCTATGTAGATTTTATCACCGGATTTTTTGACTATGTCCATCATATTTACGGCGATGACTGTCGGTATGCCAAGCTCGGCGAGCTGGGTGCTCAGGTAAAGGTTTCGCTCAAGGTTGGTCCCATCCACGATATTGAGGATCGCATCGGGGCGCTCGTTGATCAGGTAATCTCGGGCGACCACCTCCTCTAGTGTATAAGGGGAGAGGGAGTAGATACCCGGCAGGTCTGTGATCACTACGTCCTTGTGGTTTTTGAGCTTGCCTTCCTTCTTCTCTACCGTCACCCCCGGCCAGTTGCCTACAAACTGGTTAGAGCCGGTCAGCGCATTAAAGAGGGTGGTTTTACCGCTATTTGGGTTGCCGGCAAGGGCTATTTTGATCGGCATTGCTGTGTCCTCCTGTTTTCCTAAAGAATAGTATGTATGGTTTGCATTTCGGTTAGCTGCATCTAACCTATGGCCTAAAAAAACCTGCAAAGCTGGTATTGCAGTGCAGCTCTTGTAGAGTATCGCTCTCTACTCTACAGTAATCATTTCGGCGTCCGCCTTGCGTAGGGAGAGCTCATAGCCCCGCACTGTTACCTCGATAGGATCGCCCAGCGGTGCTACCTTGCGGACAAAGACCTCCGCTCCTTTGGTGATGCCCATATCCATAATCCTGCGCTTAATAGCTCCTGTGCCGTTGATCTTGGTAACGGTGACTTTCTGCCCGCATTTGACCTCTTTTAGTGTCTGCATATCCAAAACTCCTTTCGAAATTGTTGTGACAAAGTATACTTGGGTGATATATACATCATAAAAACGCAGCGTTGCTGTGAGCATAGTCGAGATTTATGACGTCGTCACCCGATTGGCACTCATGCCGTGCAGGCACTCTATTTTTGATTGACGTCAAATAGAGGAAAAAACGTCTAAGGGCTACGCCCTTAACCCACGGGCAAAGCCTTGACGGATTACGCAGCGCAGCCTAGAGCTGCTTGCGATAACCGCTTCAAGGCTTGCCCTTATAAAGTGCCTGCGGCGCATTAAAACGCCTTACGGCGCGCGTCGGTTATTACACCAGTATTTTATTTGCCATTTCTCGGCTTACGGCAACTCTGGAATCCTTGACATTGACGATCACGTTACCGCCGATCTCTGTGATCACGGTGACGACTCCGCCCACAACAAAACCGAGATTCTCAAGAAACTGTCGTGTTTCGGCTTTTCCGCCCACCTTTTTGATCAGGTTTTGTTCTCCCGTTTTGGCCATTGTTAAGGGCATCATTACTTCCTCCTCCACATATCACGGTTAGATACTGCTAACCTCAACCTGCAATATTGGTTAGGGTTGCCTAACTACAACACTAAGGTTAGCATATACTAACTGCCTTGTCAATATAAACTTCATAGATTTTGATTTTTTCTTTGGTTTGATTTCTCAGGGTGATTGTGGTATCCTATTTATAGAAATACCTTCCGAAGGGAGTTGACCCCCATTGAAAATGCAGGAGTCTGCCGAGATGTATCTGGAAACCATCTTGGTGCTTAGTCAAAGAAGCCCACAGGTGCGCTCCATTGATATTGTCGACGAGCTAGATTATAAAAAATCGAGTGTAAGCGTAGCGATGAAAAAGCTGCGTGAAAATGGCTATATAGAAATGGATCACGACGGGTACATCACGCTTACCGGCAACGGCAGGGAGATAGCCGAGACCATGCTGGAGCGTCATACCTTGATTTCTGACTGGCTGATCCATCTGGGGGTTGACAAAACCATCGCCGCAGAGGACGCTTGCCGTGTGGAGCATGTCATCAGCTCCGAGAGCTTTGAGGCTATCAAAAAGCATCTGGAAGAAAGCAACTCTACCAAAAAATAATTTGATAAAGTCATGCAGCATCTGCGGGATCAAAGCCGCCTATGCTGCATTTTATTTTACCTATGGTATATGCAAGCTTACTTCTTAGGTGCTCTTGTATCTGGAGCATCGGGTAAATAATATAGCAGGAGCGGTGGATTTTTCCTCTATTTGTGATAAAATGGATATACAGAGTCCTCTTTTAACCATTATGCAGGTTTGAGGTGAACGCGGGAGGTGTTTATGCGGCTTTTTATCGCTATTAATTTTGATGAAACTACCAAGCAAAGGTTGATGGCTGCCCAAGATCAGCTGCGGCAATATGGGAGGGGCAACTTTACTCGCCCCGAGAATCTCCATCTGACGCTGGCTTTTTTAGGAGAGGTAACCCCCAATGCTGTAGCACCCATACAACAAGCCATGGAGCTTACGCCCTTTTTGCCTCTCACTTTGCGGTTTGACCATGCGGGTTGCTTTAGGCGGCAGGGGGGCGACATCTGGTGGGTGGGGATTGCCCATAACGAGCCCCTGATGAGCTTACAGCAAGCTCTCTGTGACAATTTGCGGGCAGTAGGCTTTGCCCTAGAAAGTCGAAGCTTCACACCCCACATTACACTGGCGCGAGATCTGCAGTTAAAAGATCAGCCTAACCCCAAGGCGCTGCTGGGGGAAGCCTTTGAAACCAAGGCGAGCGTCATCAGCCTAATGCGCTCGGAGCGTATCGGTGGCAAGCTGGTCTATACCCAGCAGTTTGCCCTAGGCAGGGAGGACTAGCCTATGACCAAGCGGGAGCTGATTGATTACTGCCTAAGCTACCCTGATACCTACGAGGATTACCCCTTTGATGATCAGTGGGCGGTGCTGCGCCACCAGAGTAACAAAAAATCCTTTGCCTTTATCTTTGAGCGGGAGGGGGTTGTCTGCGTCAACCTTAAGTGTGAGCCCATGCGGGCAGATTTTTTGCGCAGTGCCTTCCCCGCGGTGACGGCGGCTTACCATATGAATAAACAGCACTGGAATACGGTTTCTTTACGAGACGACCTGCCAAAAGCGGAGCTATTAGATATGATCGCCCACAGCTATGAGCTTACCAGGCCAAAATCTCAGCATGTCAGGCGGAAGACCAGATGATGCACCACCACACAAGATGATTATAAGGCAGGCAGGGCAAGCTTCAGATATATTGTTGAAGAGGGTTCCTGTTACCAAAGTGATGCTGTCTCCCCGCAGTTGGGAAGCTTTTGGTTACCACCTATACTTGGTCTAATAAGTTCTTTCGCAAAGCCCCAAGCAAGTATATGTTTATAGATAAGCGCTTCTACGAGATGTCTGGTAGAGTTGTTGGATACTCCAAAGATCAAAGCATGATCTGGCAGGAGGCGGGCGAGCACTACTAGAAACTGGGTTTGCGATCCGCATTGTTATGTATTAGAGTTTACGGCGGTAAGGTTAGATACTACAGCAACAATCAATCAGAAGATTAAAATATTGAGTTTATAATTAAGAGAGGATGGAAATCATGCAGGTGTATTATTTTACCCGTACCGGCAGGAGCAAGGTGATCGCTGAGGAGCTGGCAGCTCGCTTGGGGGTAAAGGCAAATGCAATAGAAGACAGCAAAAGCTGGGCGGGAGCCTGGGGATATATGAAGGCAGGCTACATGGCTGCCACCAAGAAGACTCTGCCGGCTATCTACCAAAAGCCTATAGAAGATGAGGAGATCGCCCTTGTATTCCCTGTATGGGCAGGGAGCTTCCCTCCCGCTGTCAGAGCTTTTATCGGAGAGCTGGGCAGAGGGCGTATTGTGTGCATCCCTACTTCGTTGGGCAGCAACCTAGTTGACCGCGGCGGCTTTGTTAAGATCATTGATCTCGTTGGCAAGAATATTGCTCTGCCTGAGGTGCTGTGATGGAGTATGGTGTTACTTTGATTGCGGTGAGGGATATAGAGGCCTCTAAGCGGTTTTATTGTCAGCTGCTCGGGATGCAAATCACCGCCGATTTCGGTACAAATGTAACCTTGTCTGGTCGCTTAGCACTGCAAACCATCGAGAGCTGGCAGGGCTTCATCCATAAAAAGCGGGAGGAAATCAGACTGGGGCACAATGCTGCGGAGCTGTATTTTGAGGAAAGAGATATTGATAGCTTTATGCAAAAGCTGGCTGCTTGGCCCGATATTCGGTATCTGCACCCACTAAAGGAGCATAGCTGGGGCCAGCGGGTGCTGCGTTTCTATGACCCCGATGGTCATATCATTGAGGTGGGGGAGAATATGACCATAGTGGTACGCCGCTTTATGGCAGAGGGCATGAGTCCCGAAGAAACCGCCCTGCGCATGGATGTGCCTGTGGAGTATATCCGCTCCTGCCTACAGGAGCTATAAATACTTATATCAAAAGGGGGTAAAGGGATGCGAATTATCATCTCTCCCGCCAAAAAGATGAAAGCAGACCCTGACAGCCTGCCTTATGAGAGCTTGCCCTGCTTCTTACCTGAGGCAGGGCAGGTCTTACAGCGGCTTAAAGAGCTTGATTACCCCCAGTTAAAGGCACTTTGGGCCTGTAATGATGCCATCGCCCAAGAAAACTATAAGCGGGTACAGGCAATGGACCTGCACCGTGGCTTGAGCCCGGCGATTTTGTCTTATGAGGGTATCCAATATCAACACATGGCACCAGGGGTTTTTTCGCAGGAGCAGCTGGAGTACATCGGTGAGCACCTGCGGATTGTATCAGGGCTATATGGTTTGCTGCGCCCCTTTGATGGGGTGAGCCCCTACAGGCTGGAGATGCAGGCAAAGCTTGCCCTGAAGGGAGCAAAGAACCTCTATGAGTTTTGGGGGGATAAGCTGGCAACGGTACTCTCTGGTGAGAGCGACCTTATCGTCAACCTTGCCTCTAAGGAGTATAGTAGAAGTGTATTGCCCTATCTCCCCAAAAGCACAGCTGTTGTGACCTGTAGCTTCGGGGAGGAGAAGAACGGCAAGCTGGTGGAAAAAGGCACCCAGTGTAAGATCGCACGAGGGGAGATGGTGCGCTT
>DAMCAP010000001.1:121424-126535 GCA_032059445.1 Oscillospiraceae bacterium | reverse complement strand
TCATGGCAGAGCATCGGATCACCAAGCCACAGGATCTTAAGGACTTTGATCGCAAGGGGTATTGTTACTGTCGACGACTCTCTAAAGAGGATCATCTTGTATTTGTCAAAGCCTCCGCTGAGCCTGCCTCGGCAGGGTCTGAGTATGCGTTTTGATACTTGCAAAGCAACATATAATAGGCTGCGTTTTAACGAGGCGACGGCGAAAAGCTATCATTTTATGAAAGCGGCTTGGCAGATCGCTTTGTATCTATAAAAATAAACATCAGATGTATAATAGGAGGAATCATATGCTAGAAGTTGGAACAAAAGCCCCTGATTTTACCCTGATCGATCAGCAGGGCAAGCCTGTATTGCTCTCGAGCTTTTTGGGTAAGAGGGTGGTGCTTTATTTTTACCCTAGAGACAATACCCCGGGTTGTACCCGTCAGGCTTGCGCCTTTGCAGGTGCTTATCATGAGTTTGAGGAGCGAGGAGTAGTGGTAATCGGCATCAGTAAAGATAGCATCAGCTCCCACCAGAAGTTTGCCGATAAGCATAACCTCCCTTTTATCCTACTATCCGACCCTGATTTAGTTGCGATTAAGGCCTATGGCGTATGGCAGGAGAAGACGCTCTTTGGCAGGCTGGGCTTGGGGGTTGCCCGCGTTACCTATATCATTGGGGAGGATGGGCTAATCAAGCATGTGATGCCAAAGGTCAAGCCCGATACCAATGCAATAGAGATTTTAGAGCTTTTAGCAAAAGAATAACAACCTTTATTTGATTAGTCCCAATCCATAGCAGCAGTTGGGGCGGTATTTAGGAGAAAATTTATATGAATCGATGATTTTACTTCTTACAAAGCGCCCCTTGCGATATATATAGAGGAGGACTGCTACACGTAGCTATTATTGGTGCTTTACCTGTAGTCAGAGCGTGCTACGCGTTAAATATCTGATCGCCTGCACGCTTTCTTTACGCGTTATCTTCTCAATATTATTTAACTTCTATTAGGAGCTTATTGGATAAATTATCAGCAGCTTGATGCGATGAATCCGCTAAAGCGTAGAATTTTTCGTCAAGATACTCAATTTGCCTTACCGGTATAGAAATTATCTATAAATCGAATTTTGTCATAGATAACAACGATTTTACTTATTTTTTGGTAGATGTTATAATTTCTTGGGTCCGCTTATTCATCCTGTCTGAGTTTTTCTACCGCCAAGTGCTTTGAAGCCTGCATAGCTTTGCTTGCTTACGATGGATCTTGGGGTGGAGATACGCAAAACAGATACGGTATCATAACAGCGACTTTGCAACTAAAATAAATCTATCATACGGAAGGCAGGATTACTCTTATGAGAAACCGCACTAGCATCAAGATTCTGGCTGTTGTACTGGGCTTAATGATGGCGCTAACCGCCTGCGGTGGTGACAAGGGCAGCGCAAGCACCCCCACACCTGACGCAACCCCCCAGTATAAAGACACACTCAACGTCGCAATTACCGCTCAACCCCCTACACTGGATGGCGCACTGACTGCTTCGCAGCTTTCGCTGACCATCGGTGGCAACCTTTTTGAGCAGCTTTATACCATGAATAAAGACTATGTACCAACCCCGGAGCTGGCAGAGAGCTATACCGTCAGCGACGATGGTTTAGTTTATACCTTTAAGCTGCGCCAGGGTGTGAAGTTTCACAACGGCAAAACAATGACTGCCGACGACGTGGTAGCTTCTATGAACCGCTGGCTGAGCATCTCGGCAAGAGGCAAGACTCTCCTTGGCGGCTCTACCTTTGCAAAGGTAGACGACAGCACCGTCACTCTGACTGTGCCTAAGGCTACCAGCGACGTATTGACCATCATATCTACCCGCACCTTCTTCCCTGTCATCATGCCTAAGGAAGTTGTTGAAGCAGCTACCCCTGAGGGCGTAAAGGAGTACATCGGTACTGGCCCATACAAGCTACAGGAGTGGAAGCAGGATCAGTACATCCATCTGGCCAAGTATGATGACTACACCATTATCGACAGTGAGCCAAGCGCTTACTCCGGCCGTAAAGAAGCAGCTACCCCCAACCTGTACTTCTACTTTGTATCGGATCACGCAACCCGTATCGCAGGAGTAAAGACTGGCGAGTATGACGTCTGCGAGAGTGTACCACTGGAGAATTACGAAGAGCTAAACGGTGTAGAGGGTGTTACTCTTTACTCCAAGCCAAGCGGCTCCCTCAATGCCTTTATGAATACCAAGCAGGGCGTATTGGGTGATGTCAAGATGCGTCAGGCTGTAATGGCAGCGCTCAATATGGAAGAAATCATGCTGGCAAGCTTCTCTGATAAGGCACACTTCACCCTAGACCCCGGTTATATGAATGTAAATCAGCCTCAGTGGGCTGTTAAGAGCGGCGCTGAGCTCTACAATCAGAAGAACCCTGAGAAGGCAAAGAAGCTGGCAGAAGAAGCTGGCTACAAGGGCGAAACCATCAAGCTGCTGACTACCCCTGATTATCAGGAAATGTATGCTGCTACCCTCGTCGTGCAGGAGCAGCTGCGTCAGGCAGGCTTTACCGCTGAGGTAGTTTCCCTCGACTTCCCATCCTTCATGGAGACTAAGGGCGACTTTGGTAAGTGGGATCTCTTTATCACCAGCAACGGTTATCAGATCATCCCTCCGATGATCCTTGCAGTCAACTCCTCTTGGGCAGGCTTCGACGCTCCACAGGTTGCTGAGGGTCTGGCTGCCATCCGTAGCGCTGCAAGCAACGAAGAAGCGCAGAAGGCTTGGGCAAATCTTCAGCAGTTTATGTATGAATACGGTTCTTCTACCTCACTAGGTCACTACAATTCTTCTATGGCAACCAGCAGCAAGGTAAGCGGCTTTGTTTACTTCGACGTGCCTATCTACTGGAATGCTGTAATCACAAAATAAGCTGTATAAAACACCAACGCTAGAGGGCTTGTACGCTTGTACCAGCCCTCTAACTAAATATCGGTAAAAGAAGTGAGGGGTTACATTGCTGGCATACATCGTCAAGCGGCTTGTTTCCCTGCTCCCTGTGCTTTTTGTCGTATCGATTGCGATTTTTATGATCGTACATATCACGCCCGGTGATCCCGCCGCTACCCTGCTGGGGCTAGAGGCTACCCAGGCTGAGATCGATGCACTCAACGAGCAGATGGGGTTTAACAAGCCAATTTATATCCAGTATTTCAACTGGGTCTCCAACGTACTCAAGGGCAATCTGGGAGACTCAATCTTTATGAAGCAACCGGTTACTGAGGCGATCAAGGAGCATTTCCCTCCTACAATGGGGCTAGCCCTGCTGGCACAGCTGATCGCTGTCATCATCGCGATACCTTTTGGCATTATTGCCGCCTACAAGCGGGGCACTCCCGTCGATACCGCCCTGATGAGCTTAGCGCTCCTTGGCATGGCGATCCCAGGGTTTCTGCTGGGGCTGTTTCTCATGCTGCTCTTTAGCGTGCAGCTGGGCTGGCTTCCAGTTGCGGGCTATCGGGCCCTTAAGATGGGGGTGTGGACCCACCTGCGCTATATGATCCTCCCTGCTTTATCCTTAGGGATGGTGCAGGCGGCGCTGATTACCCGTATGACCCGCTCCTCAATGCTGGATGTACTCTACAACAACTACATCAAGACTGCTCGGGCCAAGGGCTTAAAGGAGCAGATCGTACTCCTAAAGCATGCACTAAAAAATGCTGGCTTGCCGATCCTTACGGTACTAGGCCAGAGCTTTGGTACGCTGGTCACTGGTGCGGTGGTCATAGAGTCGCTTTTTAACATCCCCGGTATGGGGCAGCTGGTGCTCAACTCCATTACCCGCCGTGATATTGCGGTAATCCAGGGTGTGGTACTATTTATTACACTAATTTATGTAGGCGTTAACCTAGCGGTCGATCTGCTTTACGGCTTCATCGATCCTAGGGTACGACTTGACAGAAAGTGAGGGATCTGCTATGCATAATACAGAGCAAAAAGTAAGCATCGGCGAGATCCGAAGCCGACTGCTTAAGGAGCAGCGCCAGCTGCAATGGCGCAAGCTACGCACAAATCGCAGCCTGATAATCGGTGTGGTGATTTTGACGGTGATGGTGCTGATCGCTCTACTGGCACCTGTACTCGCCCCTCATGACCCCTACACCATGAAGGTCGCCGAGCGACTAAAGCCCCCAAGTGCCCTGCATCCTCTGGGTACCGATGAGTTTGGTCGCGATCTCTTGACCCGCGTGATGTATGGCGCGCGTATTTCGATGACGGTAGGGCTTGCTGTGTCGTTGCTTTCTTCAGCCTTTGGGCTGGTGATTGGGCTCTATGCCAGTTACTACAAAGCACTTGATCATATCTTTATGCGACGGCTTGATTGCTATCCCCGGTATTTTGCTGGCGATTGCCCTTATGTCGGCGCTGGGTGCTTCGATCTGGAATGTGGTCATCGCCCTGACGGTGGTCTTTACCCCCAGCATTGCCCGTGTAGTGCGCTCCAGTGCCATCGTCGCCCGTGAGCAGGCCTATGTAGAGGCGGTATATGTGCAGGGGGCAGGGCACCTAAGGATCTTGTGGGGCAATATTGCGCCAAACGTCCTATCGCCCCTGCTGGTGCAGGCTACCTTTATCTTTGCCAGTGCCATCTTGTCAGAGGCTTCGCTAAGCTTCCTCGGAGCGGGCATCCCTGCGCCTGAAGCAAGCTGGGGTAACATCTTACAGGCCAGCAAGCTAGTACTCAACAAAGCTTGGTGGGTGGCGGTAGTACCCGGCGTGATGCTGATCCTATCGGTGCTTAGCCTAAACCTGCTGGGTGACGGTCTGCGAGATTTCTTTGACCCCCGCACCGGCAAGAAGAGGTAAGAACTATGAATACAACAACTATTACAATGAACCAAGCGAACAATGCTCCTTTGCTCAAAGTCGAGGAGTTAACCGTGCAGTTTGAAACCGACCGTGGCGCAGTAACAGCAGTAGATCATGTGAGCTTTTCGGTCAATCCCGGTGAAATCGTGGGCATCGTAGGCGAGAGTGGCTGCGGCAAAAGTGTCATGTGTCAGTCGATCCTGCGGCTCCTAGAGCATACCGACCCCGTAATCTATGGTGGGCGGGTGCTGCTGGAGGG
>DAMCAP010000001.1:116743-121414 GCA_032059445.1 Oscillospiraceae bacterium | reverse complement strand
ACATTTTAAATATGAAGCTTAAAGAGCTGCGCAGCCTGCGGGGCAATAAGATCGCTGTGATCTTCCAAGACCCACTGACCTCATTAAACCCTGTATATACCGTAGGCAACCAGATGGGTGAGGTGCTTCGTTTGCATAAGGGGATGAATAAAGAGCAGGCACTTGCGCGCACGGTAGAGCTGCTGCAGCTTACAGGCATACCTGATCCAGCCCGTTGTGCTACCCAGTACCCCCATGAGCTTTCGGGTGGTATGCAGCAGCGTGTGATGATCGCCATGGCACTGGCCTGTGAGCCCAAGCTCCTGATCGCCGATGAGCCAACCACCGCGCTAGATGTAACAATACAGGCGCAGATCCTCGAGCTGATTGTGGAGCTCAATAAAAAGCTTGGCATGGCTGTGCTGTTTATCACCCATGACCTTGGAGTGGTTTCGGAGATCTGTGACAGTGTACGCGTCATGTACCTAGGGCAGATCGTAGAAGAAACCGCTACAGAAGATTTATTTAAGCGGCCCCTACACCCTTATACCCGCGGGCTGATCCGCTCAATCCCCCGCCTAGAGGGGGAGAGAGGGGAAGAGCTTCATGTGATCAGGGGCACAGTCCCCTCCCTCTTTGAAGTGCCTAAGGGCTGCCACTTCTGCACCCGTTGCGAGTACGCAGATGATAAGTGCTTTGCTAAGGATCCACCCCTTACCGATACAGGGATCGAAGGGCATCGGGTAAAGTGCTGGCACTATAGGCAGATCAGCGGTCTTGATAAGGGAGGTGAGGCAAATGCATAAGCCGATTTTACAGGTAAAAGGCCTACAGAAGAGATTCCCCGTCTACGGCTCTTTTGGGCGGATGGGGGGGCCTAAGTCCTTCGTCAATGCGGTTAATGATGTTTCCTTTACCCTTTATGAGGGCGAAACCTATGGCTTAGTAGGGGAGAGCGGCTCGGGCAAAACCACCACCGGTCGTACCATATTGGGTTTAAACGGCTGTGACGGTGGCGAGGTGCTCTATGAGGGAGTTAACCTAATGGCGCTCAAGCCTGAGGAATTCCGTCAGTATCGCCGTGATTTGCAGCTGGTGTTTCAAGACCCCTTTTCTTCCCTCAATCCCCGCAAGCGGATAGGCGACCTCTTAGAAGAGCCCTTGATCATCCACAAGATGGGGGATGCCAAGGAGCGGCAGGAGAAGGTCTTTGCCATACTCCAGACGGTAGGACTCCAGCCAGAGCATTACTTCCGCTTCCCTCATGAATTCTCAGGCGGGCAGCGGCAGAGGATCGGTCTGGCACGAGCACTGATCATGAACCCCAAAATCGTCATCTGCGATGAGCCGGTATCGGCGCTGGATGTATCGATACAGGCCCAGATATTAAACCTACTCAAGCGTCTTCAGCAGGAGCTGAAGCTGACGATGATCTTTATCACTCACGACATCAGTGTGGTGCGGCATATTTCAAGCCGTATCGGCGTGATGTATCTAGGGCGTATCGTGGAGGATGCTCCTACCGATGAGCTCTTTGCAGCGCCGCGGCACCCTTATACCAAGGCGTTGTTTTCGGCAGTGCCCGACTTTGCTAAGGAAGGCCATATGAAGCAACGCACCATCTTAAAGGGGGAGATTCCCTCAAATACCATGAAGATTCCCGGTTGTCCCTTCCATCTACGCTGCCCCGAGGCTACCGAGCGTTGCCGCAGTGAGCAGCCTTTGATGCGTGAAATTGCACCACAGCACTTTGTTGCTTGTCATTTTGCAGAATAAAGGAGAGCATACTTATGGTATCGATCAAGTACAAAAACGGCGAAAACGAAATCTACAACAGCGCAGGTCATCAGCTTCATGGCAGCATGGCTGCAGGTTTGGCAGGGCTTAACCCCAAGGAGCTTTTAGAGGCTTCTTTGGGCCTCTGCGTCTCCATTACCCTCACCAAGATCCTAGAGCGCGACGGCATCCCCTTTGAGGAGGGTGAGCTGGATATTGAGGTAGTCGCCTCCAAGGCCGAGGGCGCAGGCAACCGCTTTACAGATTTTGCTGTGACCTTTGACTTCCCCGAGCTTGATCCTGCTTATAAGGAGAAGCTCAAGGTACTCATCGAGCGGGGCTGTACCATCAGCAACACCCTCAAGCAGGGCGCTGCCATCGAGCTGATCGAGCGCAGCAGCAAGGGCGAGTAAGGCTTTATATCCTGATGTAACACAGCACAGCGAAGGGCAGCGTACAGAGCGGCTCTTCGCTATTTGTGCGTGTCAGATCATGCTTGACCTGATACGCCGCCAATGCTATACTTTAGGAAAATATTGCTTTAGAAAGAAGGGACTACCAATGTTTAGACTTGGCGCAATTGTACTGGATTCCGATGATTCGGAGAAGCTATCGGACTTTTACCAGAAGCTTCTTGGATGGCACAAGCGCAGGATTGACGCAGAGTGGATTGTAGTAGAGCAAGATGACAAAAATGCGCTGCACTTTTTCTTTCAGGAGGTGCCTGAGTATCAAAGACCAGTGTGGCCTGCTACAGAGGGCAAGCAACAGCAGATGCAGCATCTTGACTTTTATGTAGATGATCTGCAAAAAGGCATTGAGCACGCAATTGCCTGCGGTGCGGTAGTCTCTGAGGTGCAATTCTCTGATATCTGGCGTGTTATGCTTGACCCAGCCGGCCATCCCTTCTGCGTTATCCCTGTAAAGCCTGCTCAGTAAAGAACACGTAGCCCCATATACATAGCCTAGTGCTTATAGTAAGAACGTGGACATGCTTATTGCTCGTCCACGTTCTTACTGCTTGTGATCGGTAGTGGCAGGATTTCTGCCTTTGAAGTGCTCAGGTACAGCTCCTCACACTCTTGTTGTGCCGATATCAACAGGCGGATTGCCTGCTCTGAAGCCCGAAACATCGTATAGTATAACTTCTGATAATCTGGCATAGAATCACCCCTATATAATGTTAGGACAATTTGCCCTAAATGTCAATAGGACAAATTGTCCTCATGTATAGTAGGATTGGGTGATGAAAATGAAATTAAGGATACGAGATATACGTGAAGACAGCGACCTAACTCAGAAGCAGATAGCCAGCTATCTGATGTGTGATCAGTCGCTCTACTCCAAATATGAGCGTGGGGAGCGAGATGTGCCCCTGCACATCATGATCAAGCTAGCAAAATATTATAATACCAGCATAGATTATCTGGTAGGGCTTACCGAAAATAAAACCCCCTACGGGAAATAAGCATATGACAAACAAAGCAGCGGTACCGAGCGTAAAAGCTCTGTACCGCTGCTTTGCTGTGTTGACGGCACCCACCGCCAATGGATATAGTAGAAAAAGACGCAAGCTGCAATAATTGGGGGCCTAACTTCATTATTATGTAGGGATCTTAATTTCTTGGCGGCATGCTCGCTATGAGCTCAAGCTCACCGGTATCAGCACTCAGCTTGCTGCGGCAGGTGGTACAGAGGATCTTTCCATTATAGAGCTCTAGCTCTGTGGTGCCGCCGCAGATGATGCAGCATTCGTTTCTTTTGGTGAGGATGATTTTGTTGCCGTTTAGGGTGATCTCAACTTGACTGCCGTTTTCTATATCAAGGCTCTCTAAGATTTCTTGAGGGATCATTACTCTGCCTCGGCTGTCGATCCGCCGAATGGTGTTTTTTTCGCATACGCTCTCAAAGCTGTTCATGTTGCCTCCTTTGAGGACGGCTTGATTCTTACCGTTTTCTTTTGCCAGATAGAGTCTTTTGTCTGCAAGGTCGATCAGGCTTTGGGGGCTGATAACCTCTAGCTCCGACGAAAAAGCGCCGCCGATGCTCACAGTCAAAGAGGTGGTCTGGTTGGGGTCATACATCAGGTTGCGGGTTTTGCGGATCAGCTCCTGTAAGCGCCTTTCAAAGGCTTCGGGGGTGATGTTTTTGTAGATGATGATAAACTCATCTCCGCCAAACCGTACCAAAAAATCCCCTTTGCGGCTGTTGATGCAGCCGTTGATCACACCGGCAAGCCTCTGGATTACATCGTCACCTTTGAGGTGGCCGTAGGTATCGTTGACTTCTTTAAAATTATCAATATCGATGATTGCTACCGCCACAATGCTAGGCTCTTTGATGCTTTGTAGCAGCGCAGGGAATTGTTCGTTGAAATACCTACGGTTATATACATTGGTCAGCTCGTCACGGTAAAGACTGTGGTTGAGCTCGCTAATGGTTTGGATAAATTCATTTTGGCTGTCGGTGCCGAGCATCAGATTGTTGGTTACTTCACTGACCAGCTCCAAAGCTAGGTCAAGGCCGTCGACCTGGATATATTTTGCGCATACATAAAACATCTGGTTGCCCACCACCTGAAACTTCGCATAAAAGCTGCGATCATGTACAGCCTTTTCTGATATACAGGTTTTGCAAGGGCGGCGATCTTCTAAGATTGCACGGCAGATATAGCTGCTAGGCTCTAAGGGGCTGTAAGCATCTGTTATGTGATATGCGATACGATTGATGGGGTCTACCAATCGCACCGCTTGAAATGTATTTTGCAAAACGCGAATCTCATGGAAGATCTCAGAAGTTATGTAGAGCTGCTTCATAACGAACTTCCTTTCTAGGGCAGAATATTTTTGAAATTTGCGTAAAAACTAATACTATAAATACCACTGGATGTTTCATAAAGATTTAAGCTTTACGAAA
>DAMCAP010000001.1:52852-116723 GCA_032059445.1 Oscillospiraceae bacterium | reverse complement strand
CCCAAATCCTCGTATTTTGTCCAATGAGTGAGTATAATTGTATGATTATAGTGTATTATATCACTTAATTCGACATAGTTCAATGATTTTCAAGGTAAAAAATCTGGAAAACATAGTAATTTAGATTTAATAGTGGTAAAATTTCTGGTCAATAAAGGAGTATTTGTATGCCAAGAAGAGGCGAAAACATATACAAGCGGTCCGATGGACGCTGGGAAGGGAGATATCCTTATACCACCGATGAGCTGACGGGCAAAAAAAAATATCGCTCTGTTTACGGTAAATCTTATGCCGATGTTAAGCAAAAGCTGCTGGTGGCAAAGCAGGAGCTTAATATGCAGCAGGCAGCAATGCCAAAATCCAGCTCCTATCTGCTGGAGAAATGGTTGGAGCTGTGGTTGTTTCAATATGCCAAATTTAACATCAAAGAATCCACCCTTGCACACTACTATAATTGTATCCAACGGCATATCGTCCCCGAGTTTGGCAAGGTGCCTATCAACAGGCTAAGCAGTGTGGAGCTACAGCTTTTTTTAAACCGTAAGCTGGAATCAGGGCGGGTTGACGGTAAGGGGGGCTTGTCACCCAAAACCGTAAAAGATCTCTACACTATATTATGTACAGCCCTCAAGCAGGCTCAGATCAATAATGTGATAGACAAAAACCCCTGTATCAACATCAAGCTGCCAACCGATCGCTACAGCCGATTTCGGGTGCTTACGGTAGAAGAACAGAGCATTTTGGAGAAAGCGGTATGTTCCTCAGAGCATTATCTGGCTACAGGGGTCGTGCTGGCCTTATATACCGGGCTTCGTTTGGGAGAGGTGTGTGCTCTACAATGGAAAGATATCGACTTCAAAAAACAACAGATCAGCATCGCTAGCAACCTGCAACGGATTAATCTAATACAGGAAGAAGCTGAGAAAAAAACTGAAATGATCCTCAGCACGCCCAAAAGCTCTACCTCGGTGCGGGTCATCCCCTTGACCGAGAGCCTGTGCCGATACTTGATTAAGCAGAAGCAGGAGCAGAGTGAAAAGGTCGGAAGCAGCTGCACTTTTGTGGTGTCAAAATACTGCAAAGATTTCATCGACCCACGCACACTGCAAAATTACTTTAAAGGCTTGCTAGATGACCTTGGTATCAGCAATGCGAGCTTCCATACTTTGCGCCATACCTTCGCCACCAGAGCCATCGAGGTAGGTATGGATGTCAAATCGATTAGTGAGATCTTGGGTCATGCAGATATAACAATAACCCTCAAAAAATATGTACACTCCCTGCCCGAGCACAAGCGAAATCAAATGAATAAGCTAAATCACTTCATTATGGATAAGTCGTCAAATTTATAGTCAGCACCCTTAACTTCTTAATCAGGGCATAGTTATCACTGGGTATTTCGTAAAGCTTAAATCTTTATGATGATTTGTATGCAATTCGAGATATTAAGACGTATTTTTACAATAAAATAAGATAAACGAAAGCCTCCTATTGCTTCAAAATGATGTAGGTACCCTACCGCATTTTAGCAAAAGGAGGTTTTTTGCAGTAATTGGCACATCAAGTGTACCACATTCAATATTGAGATTCCAGTGCGATAATGAGTATTATGATTCTATTATGAGTTTTGCTAGTCGGCATAAGCTGCAAGCAAAACATCTGGCATTTTACCCTTGGTTGTGTAGTATTGCACATGTGATCTTGAGGGTTTATAATATAATGATGATAGGTATATTGGCGTCACTGTTACGATGGAACCACATCTGCTTATGTTGGCAAAATATTTACGTATATGGTTGGGGGATGCTATGCGAGATTTTAACGACCCTTTTCTACCCCAAGCAGGCTGCGGCGAGCCTTTTAAGGAGAGCGAGCCTCAAGGCATAATAGCTCCCGTGGGAGATGCTCCTTGCCCCTGCTGTGGCTATATAACCATACCAAACGGTGGGGATGCCCTTGCTTATATCTGCCCTGTGTGCATGTGGGAGATTGATCTGTTTATCACTAATGATACAGAGCCCAGTGACCAAAACCACGGGCTCAGCCTCGCAGAAGCGAGAGGAAATTACCTGAGCTTTGGTGCTGTAAAGCAGGAGCTTCGCTCTCATTGCCGTGAGCCATTTACCCAAGAAAAACCTAATTTTGGTTGTCAAGCAGAGGTGCGTACCATGCCAATTATACGAGAGGCTGCTTTGGAGGATTTTCCGGAGGTCTATGCACTACTTACCTATCTTGAGGGTGAGGAACTTGATCGATCTGGAGTAATGCAGGTCTATGCCTGCAACCTAAATGATCGGCAGGTTGCATATTATCTTGCCTTTGATGGTGCCAATGCTGTGGGGTTGGTTAGCTTGCATATTCAAAGCCTGCTGCATCATGGTGCTAGGGTGGCTGAGATCCAGGAGCTGGTGGTGCTGCTAGGATATCAGGGTACAGGGCTTGGTAAAAGGCTCTTTGACACCGCGCGGGAGCTTGCTGTCAGAGCCGGCTGTGTATCTCTCGAAGTAAGCTGTAACCGTAAGCGAGAGGGTGCATACCAATTCTACCTCTCTCGCAATATGAAAGACAGCCACCATAAGCTGTGCCTGCCTTTATAAGTACAGCAGTCCGCAAAAAATACGATACTACGCTTTTTATTAGCGCTGTGACGTATCTTTTGATCGTTTTGATATACAATAAGTAACGTGGCGTAATAGTGGTCGAGTGCTAGGTACATCGGGACATCATCCACAATCCCACCCGATGCTAAGGGACTGCGAGCTGTGAGTATGCATCATGCAAAAGAGCTTGAAGGATTTCGCCCTACATCGGCAATCGATCACCTTGTATCCAATCTAGAGATGCAGTATTTTGCTCTTTTGCAATCGCTGGATATCGTACCACTGCGGTAAACTGCCTGTTACAATTAGCAAGCACAGTAGCTTAATCTGTACCCGATGGTGACTTTGAGAGAGCAACATATCACAATTAGAATTGTCTTGCTTGACGAAATTTACTGTAAATTTCGCCTCTATTTATAGCAGGTAAAAGCTTGTTTTTTTCTATAATAACTGACGATATTAATTAAAATTATCTATTGACAAGGCTTAAACCCCATGATATAATGAACAAGCTATCACAGATGGCGGCATAGCTCAGTTGGCTAGAGCATTCGGTTCATACCCGAAGTGTCGTTGGTTCAAATCCAATTGCCGCTACCATGATACGGCCCGTTGGTCAAGCGGTTAAGACACCTCCCTTTCACGGAAGTAACAGGGGTTCGATTCCCCTACGGGTCACCAAAAAAGCATCAGCATTAAGCTGATGCTTTTTATTTTTATCCGATTAAGTAGATACATGGCTTCGAGCCTTTGCTGCTGAGGTCTTGGGGATGGTGATGGTATAGACGATGCTTTGCTCATCTTCAGCCTTGTGGGTGGTGGCGCCGATGCCCGATTGCTTCATAACCTCCACTGCCTTGTTGATGGTGGTAACAAAGAGCCTTACATCCCGTACCAATACCTTGATCGGTTTTTTGCCCGGCTTATGGGCAAGGGTATCCTTGACCAGTGCCTCAGTCTGCGCTACATTGAGCTGCTTTTGCACCACCTTGTCCAGCACTTCGTCGATCTTATCAGTTTCAAGCAGGGGCAGCATCGCCCGTGCATGCCGCTCGGTAAGGCCGTGCTCCAGCATTTTTTCGAGGGTGACAGGGTGAAAGCGCAGGATCCGAAGCTTATTTGCGATGGCCGACTGGCTGACGCCCAGTACCTTGGCAAGCTGCATTTGGGTAAGATTTTGGGTGGCTAGTATGTTGCCCATTGCCAGCGCCTCATCCACAAAGGAGAGCTGACTGCGCTGTATATTCTCCACCAGAGATTTCATCGGGGCTTTGCTGTCCTCCAGCTCCTCGACGATGGCGGGGATTTTATCCCGCCCCAGCGCTTTAAAGGCGGCGATGCGCCGTTGACCGGTTATCAGCTCAAAGCCACGGCTTGTCTTACGTACGGTAATAGGGTAGATCAGGCCGTTTTCTTTGATCGAGTTGCTCAGCCCTTCTAGCTCCTCCCGATTGATCATCCGCCGTGGCTGGGAGGGGTTGGGGCATATTTCCTCGATGGGCAGCATCAGCACCTTACCGCACTGCTCGTATTTAAAAAAGTCCAGCATTGATCCACCTCCTTTAGGTAGATTATACCAAATTTATGTCAATATTTCCATATTTTTTCATCGCAAATTTTTGGCTATTCCCGCATAATCTACCCAAAACCGCCAGTGAGCGCCTTAAAATACACGGAGCTTTTTCTGAGGAAATTATTTTTTAAGATAAAGTTGAAAAAAAGCAGACAAGGAAAGACTCCTTGTCTGCTTTTGGTTGTAAGCAATATCGCCTTTAAAAAATACCGCTGATGCCGTAAGACATGATCCCCATGATGATACCGCTTGCCATTACGCCCAGTGCAATGGGGAAAAACGCCTGCCGTACCCGCATACCCAGCAGGGTGGCGATCAGGCAGCCTGTCCATGCGCCGGTGCCGGGCAGAGGGATTGCAACAAAGATAAAGAGCCCCATCCAGATGGTGGTGTTGATGGTTTTGATCTTGCGGTGGCCAATATCGATGATCTTCTGAAAGATAAACCCTACCTTAGGCAGCTTCGCGCAGAAGTGCAGCACTTTGCCCGCAAAGAGGATCAAAAAAGGCACAGGCAGGATGTTGCCTGCTACCGCAGTCCAGTAGACCTGCCAAAAAGGGATGTTCATCGTCAGCACACCGTAGGGGATCGCTCCGCGCAGCTCAATGATGGGGAGCATCGAAATTACAAACAGCTTTAGGTAATCTAACGGCATTGTATTCTCCTGTACTTTTTCATTTTATTGAGGGGCCCGTCGGGCAGTCAGCTTGCTTAAAAACATACGCAGGATGCTTAGCACGGATTTGATATTGATCAGCGCCATCACAGCCACAAAGCCAGCCTGAATGAGCCACCACAAGGGTAGTTCTTTAAAGAGCATGATTGTCTGCATGATCAATACGGCAAAACAGATCGAGACTTTCAGCAGGTTGATGCGGATCGGTACAAAGCGGCGGACATCTACCAGCCTCACAGCAAAAGCCAGTACATAGCTGATCATGGTAGCCATGGCTGCACCCATGCCACCGTAGATCGGTATGAGGTAGATATTCATGAGGATGTTGGAGATTCCTCCTACCCCGATGGCCAACAGTACGGTGTTGCTGCGCTTGACCACCATATAGAAGGTGCCGAGGAAGGTAACAAGAGTGGAAAACACCTCAGCGATCACCAAAAAGGGCACATACCGCCAAGACTCCACAAAGGCGCTACTAACCAGCAGGTAGGTAATGGGGATACAGAGCAAAATTAGCCCCGAGGCTGCGCAAAAGAGTAGTGAGGTGTAGTGACTGAGGACTTCGCTGTAGAAGTCGAGGGCTTTTTCGGGGGAGCTGTATTCCTCAATGGCTGAGATCTGCCAGGACTGATAAAAGATACCCGAAACGATGGTCATCAGGGTGGGGATCTTGTAGCCCATAGAGTAGATGCCGTTGGCACCTGCGCCCGCATAGTAGGTAACCAGATATCGGTCTGATACGTTGGTGATCCACCAAAACATAGTGGAGGGTATCAAGGGGATGCTGTAGCGGAGCATTTCTTTTTGCAAGACTTTGTTGATCTCACCAAGGGAGAGGTATCGAGGCAGCTCGGCTAGCCAGAAGAGCAGTAGCACCGAAATAATATTGGATACCACCACAGAGAGCACGAAGCCTTCGACCCCCATTTTAAAGACCACCAGAAACAGCACATTTAAAGCGATGGTGGTAAAGGTAGCAAAGATCCCATCAAAGGTGTAGATTTTGATCTGGCCGATGCTGCGCACAAATTGGGAGCAGACCGCCCGCAAAGCACCCATCAGCACATAGAGGTAGACCAGCAAGGTGTAGCTCTTAATCGCATCAAATAGATAAAACACTGGAGCGAAGAGGCAAAACACCAGAAACCCGATGAGCACCGTGCTGATCCCTACGCTAAAGACCTCTCGCCGCCGATAGGCACGATCCATGCCATAACGGATCACTGCTTCATTGATCGAGAGCATCATAAAGGGCATGATCAGGTTGGAGGTGCTGACGATCAGCTCCGAGGTGCCAAAGTCGGCAGGCGACAGCAGCCGCGTGTAGAGGGGCATCAGCAGAAACACCATGGCCTTAGAGCTAAAGGAGCCTATGGCAAAGATCAGTGTGTTTCTTGCCAGTTTATCATACTTATTCATTTAGCCTCCCTGCCATACGAGTAATTGTTAACATATAGATTATATTATCCCATTTCTTTTGTGTCAATTCAAGGGTGTAAATTATGAAGGTTTTTTCTGGGGTTTTGGGGTGTTTTTATTAGTATAGGCAAAATAAGCGATAAAGGATCACGATACAAGAGAAACTCTATTGCCAAAGGATGAGGGCATCGCCATAGTTATGGCGATGCCCTCTGTATTGGAGATATAATTGAATAATAGGTATCTGGTGATTTACTTAATCAAAGACTTGTGTTTGTAGCACTCATGCCGTGCAGGCACCCCCTTTTTGAGGGACGTCAAAAAGGGGGGAAAAAACGTCTAAGGGCTTTGCTCTTAAACCCCACGGGCAAAGCCTTGGCGGATTGCACTGCGCAGAGCTTCGCCTGCTTGTGACAACCGTTCCAAGGGCTTGCCCTTATTAAGTACCTGCGGTGCATTATTATGCCTTCGGCATGGTGCTAATGGAGATATTACTGGAGGTCTTAAATATAAGGAATGGTGATCGTTGCTGTGACGTATAAAAGAAAAAAATTTATGGACAGCATATTATGCCCACTACACCCCAAAAAGCTCGTTTAGTAGCCGTGCAATCAGGGTGCGTGGCAGGATGGTGGCTGTAGGCAGCACCGAGATAACCTGGTTTTTCATCTGGGTGGTGTAGCCGAGGCAGTCGAGGATTACGATGTCAGGCTCAAAGTCCTTAAGCTCTGCTGCCACCGAGGCGATATCGCTGCCGATATACGGAGAAAGGCTCACTGCCTTGGCAGAGTAGCCATCTTCCTCCCACCAGCGGGCTGCCTGACCAATCTGATCAGGGTCGGGGGCAATTACCCCGATCTTAGCCCCGGGGTAGGTGGAGCCGACCACACCGTGGATCAGATTATAGGGGGTAATAAAGGGTACAGTACAGCGAAACTCGGGGAACTTGCCTGTGCACATCAGCACCACGGCAGATACTCCCTCGTCGGCGAGCTTGTGGATAGCCTCCTGGACGTAGGGCATGATTTTGCTTTCTCCCATCTTGGCCTGCCTGCCGTCTCTCATGCGTGAAACCAGCACCGTATCACCCTCCTCCGGGTAAAAGCGGGCTTCGATTTCTTCGAGGGTAAAGGGATCCATAGCACCGGCCTCTACCAGCTGGATATTGGGCAGCAGATAGGGGGCAAGGTCGGCGGTGATGTCGATTCTGGGGGATTGGCCGATGGTGACGATGCCGACTTTATGAGTGATCATGAAGCGCTCCTCCTTTGGGTGGTGGTATGTAGCTTAATACTTATCGACTAGTCTAAAGACCAGCAGCTCATGGACTTTAAAGAGAGTCTCGTGATCGGCGGTGAAGGATACAGTCCTTGGGGAGAGGCGAAGCACACCCGGTACCAGCGAAGCGGTATCGGCCATGTTGGTTTCTTTGTAATCGATCTCCATGGTAATAGGCTGGCTGAGTACCAGAGGCTTTACATTGGGGGTATTGTGCAGAGCGCGGGTGACCCCCTCATAGATCAGCTTACGAGCCTTAGCAGGGGAGATCGACATAGCGCTAAATCGCGAAACGCCCTTCTTGACTACCACAGCCTCTACGTTGGGGATAAATTCTTTTACCTCGCGGGCAAGGGCATCGTCGCCGATTACAGCAATGGTGGGGGTGCCATAGCAGCCAGCCACCACCGAGTTTTGGACGATCTCGGTATTCATGGTGATGCCATTTAGGCGCATATTGTAGATCTTACCACCGTTGTAGCAGTGGTTGATGACGCCGTCGATATTTAAGCCAGCACCTGCATGACCAAACATAATGCAAGCATCAAAGCCCTGCTCGATGCCTTCCATTTGTAGGCTGTTGCGCATAGCACCACTGATCAGCTTGGCTTCCTCGTGGAGCTCGTCGACTAGCAGGTTTTCCATATCGGCGTGACCATCGCAGATCACAACCTCCTCTGCGCCAAAATCAATACAAGCCTGCACTGCTGCATTTACATCGAGGGTCAGGCGCTTGCGGGCGGCTTGATAATCCATCTGCCCTCTGCTACAGCTCATGGAAGTGACAACCCCTTCCATCCCCTCAAAATCAACCGATATGTATACTTTTTTGATCTGTGCCATAATTTCCTCCTTGCCTCGCGGCAAATTCTGTAATATATTTTGTGTTTATACTATGAGTAACAAAGAATGCAGTCTAAAGCAATACACCATAGCCTTATCTGTGTGGTGGTGTGCTGACAAACACATGCTTCATGCACGATGTAAGTTGTGCTGGTGATGGTATGGTGGGAGTTTACACCTGATCCTCACGAAATGCCTCGATAAACTTAACGCAGTAGTCTGCGACCCTTTGGAGCATCTCTCTGCCCCATTCCTCAGTGGCGGTAGAGGGATGATCAGGGCCAAACCAGCCTGCGGGGGTAACCGCCTTGACATCACGTACCATGTCGATGATTGCGCCCTCAAATTCCACCGAGCCGATGGTTACATGAGGTAGGGCAGCATTAAGATTGCCGTGGGTAAAGTCTTCAATCAGGCTCATATCGACGGTGCTAGGGTCGATGGCAAGCATAGCGGCTGTTTCTTGACCGCCGCCGTGGCCACCCTTCCATTCTGGGTTTAGCTGCCCGGCAAGGCTCCACCAGTTGATGCAGGCAGCAGCACCGTAGCCCTTTTGGCTGACTTCTAGTGCGATCCTTGATAGCACAGGGTTGTTGCCCCCATGCCCGTTGAGGAAGACAAAGCGGCGGATACCTGCACGGTATAGGCTCTCTACGATGGCGTTTACTGTGATATAAAGCCCCTCGTAGCCGATGGAGATGGTGCCGCAAAAGCCGTTGTGGTGGTCGCTTACGCCGTAGGGTACAGGTGGCGTCACCAAAATACCAGTACGCTCCTCGATCATCTCTGCCAATCTACTTGGTACCATGTGGTCGGTGCCCAGTGCCAGATGGGTGCCGTGGTTTTCGGTAGCGCCGATAGGGATCAGGGCGATCTGGCTGTGCTTGAAGTATTCTTCTGCTTGCTTAAAGCTCACCTTGGCTAAGTACATAAATAACCCTCCTTATAATTAACGCTTAATAGATATGGAGTTGACTATGGGGCTGCAATTGAATTATTTTTTTTAGTATGCTCATTCCGCTCAGGCACCCTTTCTTTGTTATGCGACAAAAATAGGGAAAAGCGCTCCAAGGGGGATGCCTCCTTGGAGCCCCTGCGGGCAAAGCCTTGGCAGATTGCATTGAGCAGGCGAGCCAGCTTGTGGCAACCGTCCAAAGGGCTTGCCTTTTATAGAGAGCCGGCGACGCATTGTATATACCTGCGGGTTAAAGAGTATTTACTATATTTTATTATAATTGTATATATACGAAACAATACCTCAAAAGAACAGCAGCAAAGCGCTGCTGTAAGTATGGTATAAAGTTACCAGCCGCTGACATGACCACGCTTCATAGCGCCATACAAGCGCTCCTTGAAGCCCTTGTCGTTTTGCTCCATGTTTCGCAGGAACTCCTTCGTCCACTGGCGGCGGGTTGCACCGTCAACAGGGCAGACTGACTTGACGATGGGGATCTGATGTCGTGTCACAAGGCTCTCGATGATGGTTTCGGGGGCGTAGACCATTGGGCGGATCATGGTAAGATCCTTGCGGGAGAGGTAGGACACAGGCGAGAAGCAACCGATCCGCCCTTCGTTAAAGAGATTCATTACGAAGGTCTCCACGGCATCGTCGTAGTGGTGGCCGAGGGCGATTTTGTTGCAACCAAGCTCCTTGGTCATATCGTGGAGGCTGCCACGGCGCATACGGGCGCAGAGGGAGCAGGGGTTGCTCTCCTGTCTCTCGTCAAAGATAATTGTGCCGATCTCGGTGCGCTTGATGTGGTACTCGATGCCTTGCTCTTTGCAGAGCTCCTCGATCTTGGAGTAATCTGTCTGCACGCCTTTAAACTGAGGGTCGAGGGTGATGCCTACGATTTCAAAAGGGATGTCGATGTATTTACGTAGTCTTGCTAGGGTCAGCAGCAGTGCCATGGAGTCTTTGCCACCGCTTACTCCTACAGAGATGCGGTCGCCCGGGGAGATCATTTGGTAGTCGGTGATTGCTTTGCGCATGTATCCCATGAGTTTTTGCATAGTATATTTGTTCCATTCTGCCTTTAGGGCTGCTTAGATTTTCTTATTTGCCGGAGGCTGTCATAATTGCCTTTGCTGCCAATACGGTGATGATGCCTGCCACAGCAGCCTCTGCCACACCGTTGACCGAAATCACAGTGCCGATTACACCAAGTAGGCCCTCATAGGGGATGCTGCGCACTGCGGCATACTGCCTGCCAAAAAACAGGTAGATCCCTCCCATTACCAGCAGGGTGTTGACCAGTGATCCTGCAATCCCGCTGACTCCTAGGGCAAACAGCTTGCTGCGATCTACTTTGCTAAGGGCTTTAAAGAGGTAGGCAGCCGTTACACCGATGAGGATACGGGGTACAAAGCAGATGAGTAAGCTTAGTGGAGAGCCTCCGATTTCGCCTGCCTGATAAAAAGGTGTAAATACAAAGGAGGTGACAGTGGGGTTAAGGGTATTGTTGACAAGGCTGGTGAGCCCGAAGTAAAAGCCCAGTATGGCACCGGCTTTGGGCCCCAGCAGGATGCCCCCGATGATTACAGGGATGTGTATGGTAGTGGCACGGATTACCCCTACAGGGATATAGCCAAGGGGGGTGACTGCCAGCAGTGTAATGATGCCGATCAGCAACCCAAGCTGGGTGAGGTACTTTGTATCGGAATTTTTCATATACCGCTCCAATAACATAAAATTTTCTTCAGTGTAACATAAGCAAATCCCAGTGTCAATTTGATTTTAATACCTGTATGGAGGGTGTTGCGGTGAAAAGATATGTAATTTATGGCATAAGAGCATGGTTTATGTGATATACGAGGATCCTAGTGAGATTTAGCAAATAATTTGCCTTGACAGCCTTGATAAACGATGCTATAATACATAAGCAACATGCGGATGTGGCGGAATTGGCAGACGCGCTAGATTTAGGCTCTAGTGAAGCGATTCGTGAGTGTTCAAGTCACTTCATCCGCACCAGCTAAAAAGCGGTTAAACCATTAGGTTTAGCCGCTTTTTCTTTTTGTTTTTAACTTGTAATCTTACGCTTCTAGCATTTACTACGACAATAAAGCTAGTCATATCCTTCAGTGATAACTTCATGTGAAGGGAGTAACTCTAAAAGTAAGCCTAAGAGTTCCTTAAAGCTTCCGCTGGGAAGGTAAAACTGAATTACTTCTTCATTTGCTGAATTAATAAACACAAAAAAATCTTGTGGGAAAAATGTAAAGGATAATTCAGAATCCCGCGATAGAATTAAAACTTCAACTCGTCTTGCACCTACAGGCAGGGGCCCTTTTTCTCTCGGATGCGCTGAAGCAATAATATTTAAGAGTCTTCTTCGTAGCTCACTTTTCTCAATTTTGGTGAAATTAAATTCATAGGCATTTTTTTCTTGTGAAATAAGTACCCGATCATAAATATATGTGTCCCCATTAATTACAAGCTTTTTATCTAGAGGTTCGAAAAATAACCAGAATATTAAAAATGCCGCTATAATAGCGATCGCTAAGAGAAAAATGCTCTTTTTATACTTTAGCATAACACGCACCTCCTACAAATGAGTACCATGACATTAATTAACTTCTAAAATGTATAAGAGTCTACCCATTCCCTCTATCTGCTCTAGAGAGTCATCGGTACATCCTGTATATCGCCTAGTCAATATAAAATCAAAACCGTCCATCATATCCGCAAAGTGTGGTATAATATCCTCCAGAAGATATCGCCAATAATCTCTATAACATCCATAGATTATCAATTCACCCAGATATATTGAATTTTCTTTCCTTTGATAATAAAGTATCATAGAAATTTCTGGAAGTCAACATAGCGATATAGGACAAGCTTGTTATATTTGTAAGGTGCTTATGACATAGATATTTTAGATTAGGTGGTGTTGGTATGGAGTTGGATTATAATGATGATTGTGGATTTTCGAGAGAAAATAAATGGTTTCGGTATCGAGCAGGTGCGATAATCATTGAAGATGGTCATGTCCTCGTAGCGAGCAATGATACTTCCGAGTATTTTTATTCAGTTGGAGGAGGGGTACATCTTGGTGAAAAGGCAGAAGATGCAGTTATCAGAGAAGTATTTGAAGAAACAGGTATACGCTATCAGATTGATAGATTGCTGGTTATCCACGAAAATTTCTTTATGGGAGACAACTTAACTGCCGATCTGTTTTGCCACGAGGTTTCCTTTTATTTTTTGATGACATCAAAAGGCAATACGAAATTAAACAGCAATAGCCAGTGTCTTTATGGCAAAGAGTATATGACGTGGATTCCAATTGAGGAGTTGCAGGGTCATAGAGTGTACCCAACTTTTTTGCCTGAAATATTAACCAATTTACCAAAAGAGATCAAACATATCGTAACAAGAGAATATTCGTGAGTAAGTATAGTTAATCTACATTGGTTCACGTTTATTTATAATGATGTATAACAAGATTCCAAAATAAACTTGAAACGAGGGTGTGTCAAATGATGGAGACGCTTAATATCGCTTTATTACAAATACTCCCGGGGGATCAATTAAAAGACAACCTTAAAATAGGCCTTGAAGCTTGCAGACGGGCAAAAGAAGCGGGAGCGGATATTACGCTATTCCCCGAAATGTGGAGCAACGGCTACAGCATACCAGAGGATATCGATACGCTAAAAGCAGAAGCGGTTTCTGCTGATAGTGAGTTTGTATTAGCGTTTGCAACTTGTGCTAAGAAGCTGGATATGGCAATTGGTATTACATATCTCGAGCGTTACGATCCTCTTCCGAGAAATACGATTACTTTATTTGACCGCCACGGAAGCAAAGTATTATCTTACTCCAAAGTACATACGTGTGATTTCGGCGATGAGTCCAGATTAACGGCAGGAGAAGACTTCTATGTAACCGATCTTGATACAGCCATCGGCAGTGTTAAGATCGGTGCAATGATCTGCTATGATAGAGAATTCCCCGAAAGTGCAAGGATCCTTATGCTAAAAGGTGCCGAGATCGTCCTAGTGCCCAATGCGTGCCCTATGGAAATTAACCGTCTTTCGCAGTTGCGGGGCAGGGCCTATGAAAATATGATGGGGATTGCGACTTGTAATTATCCCTCCAGTATGCCCGATTGTAATGGGCACTCGTCAGCTTTTGATGGGGTTGCATATTTGCCAGATATGTCCGAGTCAAGGGATACCTGCATTATGGAGGCAAGCGAACAAGAGGGGATTTATATAGCCAAATTTGATATAAATATGCTTCGTGAGTATCGTCAAAATGAAGTCCATGGCAATGCTTATCGGCATCCCAAAAAATATCATATCCTTATTGATGAGCAGATCAGTGAGCCGTTTATCCGTAGTGATAATCGAAGAGATTAGTGTCTTTAGATAAAGTACCCTAGTGTGATCGTTGAAATACATACAATTAAGCAAATAAATAAAAAGCACCTAAGAGGTGCTTTTTATATTTAGTAAGAGATTAGTGTCCCTCTGCTGGTAGGGCTATGAATAGTATTTTCCGGTTATGCTTGTTATTTCGATCTGTATCACCGCAGTACCGTTGATCATGTTGCTTGGAATTTCAGCGCCGATCAAATGCGGTGTATATTTTTCTACGATTTTTCTTAGTACAGTGCTTTTTAATTCCAAAGCATTTACAAGTGTGGCACTGCCAGAGATGATTATACTCTCGTATTTTGTATTGGTTTCGCAGGGTCTTCCACTTGGGTCTAGCAGTAGCTGATCCATTTCATACACAGTTACACCAACTCTGCAATCGCGGGATATATTCTCTAGCTTCTTGCCCTTTGGCAGCCCATGGATGAAGATCGCATCTTGGTAATAGATAAAATGAACCGGGGTGCTGTAGGGTGTGCCATCTGGATTTAAGGTTGATAAACAAGCGGTTTGCGCTCGCTCAAGCAAATGGAGGATCTGTTGCTCTGTCAAGGGGTGTGTTTTCATACGGTGCTGCATAATAGCCTCTCCTTATTATCATCAAGCTGTACCTTTTTACTCACTATACAGTATAACCGTCGCCTTTGTAAGAGCCGGTTATAGTTGTTTTATAGGATACAGTTTGATTCACTAAACCATGCCTGCGACAAAATCATCACTGCCTTGGGGATGTCTTTCTCTGGTATCATCCCATATCCCAAGACAAGGGCGGTATTTTTATAATTTTGCTTATTTAACCAGAAGGGAGATGCGGGGCATACTATCACGCCATGTGTAAGCGCTTTTTGTATCAGTTGATCTTCTTTCTGCCCATCCATAAATTCCAGATAAATATGTAATCCCGCTTGATGGCCATAGATGCGTACCTTATTCCCCATACTTTGTTTGATTGCATCAATCAAACTATCGTGCTTCTTCTTTTGTGACAGGCAGATCTTCCGCACATGCTTTTCCCAATGCCCATCTGCCATAAATCGGGCAAGGATCTTTTGCTGTATTTGTGGTACCGTACATTGGTACCCAGCATACCGCTCTTGATATGCTGGTAGCAGCCAAGTTGGCAAGATCATATATGCCATGCGTAGCCCGGGAGAAAGCGCTTTGGAGAATGTACCAATATAAATTACCCGTTCGTATTGATCAATGGATTGGAGTGATGGAATGGGTCGCCCATTATAGCGAAACTCGCTGTCATAGTCATCCTCAATGATGACAGTATCATGTTTATGAGCCCAGTGGAGGATTTCCATTCTCTTATGGATTGGCATCACAGCCCCCATCGGAAACTGGTGGGAGGGGGCAATATAGACCATTTTTACAGGTGATGCAGTAAGTGCGCTTAACTCAATGCCATTTTGATCAGTGGGTATCGGTGTAATATCAAAGCCATTTCTCTGGAAAACGATACTGGCACCGTTATAGCAAGGCTCTTCCATCGCAATTTGCTTTTGTGGATAGGGGTATAGGTTACTCATGATTTCAAGGGCAGATTGAGTGCCGCTACAGAGTATAATTTGCTCTGGTTTGCAGTTTACTCCCCGACTATGATACAGATATTTCATAAGCTGGGTTCTCAGATGGAGATCACCTTTTACATCCCCCTCGCTATGGGCTTCTTGTGCATGCAAGCCATCTAAGACATCCACCATATAGGTCTTCCAGAGCTTCTTTGGGAAGCTTTGGGCATCGATATTTCCATATTCAAAGCTATACTGTATATTTTTTGCCTCACCAATAGAAGAACCCAGCACCCCGTCATTTATTGTGATGGGGGCAGTGGATTTTGAGTGAAGGTTAAACTGCAAATTGTTGACCAGATAGCCAGAGCTTGCCACGCTTGTAATGTATCCCTCTAAAGCCAGCTGCCCATAGGCACTTTCTACTGTGTTTCGCCCGACTTGTAACTCCCTTGCCAATGCCCTCGTAGATGTTAACCGTGAGCCGATAGGCATCTTCCCCATGACAATATCCTGCTTTATCTGCTCATAGATCTGTTGATAGATCGGTTTGCGGTTTTTATGATCAATGTGTAGCATCATACTTCCCCCATTTGTTATTAGGATCATTATAGCATATCATCGAGGTTTTACTGTATCTTCTTAGAATTAGTAACGGGTATATCCCCTCTTTCTCGTTGTCTATGTATGCGTACAATTAAAGCCTTGCCAGACAGTAGAATCGAAAAAGGAGCCGCTCATCTGCAACATTATGTATCACAGATGAGCGAGCTCCTATTGGTTGATCTTTATCGAGTGTCATCAAGATTAATCTCTATCTCGTCTTCGTCCACCGGGTCCACGTCCGCGCCCAGGTCCGAATCCAGGTCCGAATCCAGGTCCAGGCCCAGGTCCGAATCCAGGTCCAGGTCTAGGTCCAGGTCCAGGTCCGGGTCCAGGTCCAGGTCTAGGTCCAGGTCCAGGTCCGGGTCCAGGTCCAGGTCCGGGTCCAGGTCCAGGTCCAGGTCCAGGTCTAGGTCCAGGTCCAGGTCCGGGTCCAGGTCCAGGTCTAGGTCCAGGTCTAGGTCCGGGTCCGGGCCACCAATTTGGCCATCGGTTCCTGTCGGGCCAGCGCCTTCTGTCATTCCAATACACTCTGGGGTGGCTGATAAATAGATTGGGGAAGAAAATATACCAAGGGTACTGTTGATAGAGGATGTCGTTAATTGGTATCAGTATGATCTGACCCGGGAAGATATTAAATGGGGTCAGTCCTACGTTAGCCAGTATAATCGCCTCTACGCTGACGCCAAACATATTGGCGATCGTACCTAAGTAATCACCAGGCTGAACGGTATATCTAAACATTTTTATCACCTCCATACATCATATGGAGATAGGCTAAAATTGCTCATAACCAGCGTAATTTTGGTGGGGGTATCGATAAACAAGGCATAAAAACTTTTGGGGTGTTTATTGTCAATACAGCCATGGTACTAATTTGATTTTTATCTGCAAAAAGTCATTTTGGTATATCGTCTTCATAGTATTTAGTATAGATTATGAAGGAGGAACATGCACATGGATAAAAATGCCCCAAACACCGAGATGATGATACAAGATTATGGTCCGCGCCCCTTAGTAGTCAATATGGAGAAGGTGTCAGAAGCCAATCCTTACTTTCGCACAGCTCTTTGGACAGGTCATCATTTGCAGTTGACCTTAATGAGCATAAAAGTAGGGGAGGATATCGGGCAGGAAATGCACCCGCATGTGGATCAATTCATACGGGTGGAAGACGGAAGCGGGATGGTCAAAATCGGCTATGAAAAAGACCAGCTGGTGCATCAATATAACATTAGCAATGAATACGGGGTGATTATCCCGGCAGGCACATGGCACAATATTATAAATACAGGGGATAGCCCTCTTAAGCTCTCGTCGATTTACGCACCTGTGCAGCATCCTTTTGGCACCATCCACCAGACAAAGGAAGATGCCATGAAAGCTGAGCATCACGATTAGTAAGCGATTGCCCAAATAGAAGAGATCATACCAACATAGCAGTATCCTTTAACATTAGCAAAGGCTTGCCTTCTGTCAGAAACAGATGGCAAGCCTTTTTGCTTGATGATAGGTGCTTTATGGGAGGATCTCTACATAACCCTCATTGCCGTTGATGCGGATGCGGTCACCGTCCTTGATTTTGCGAGTTGCACCTACCACCCCCACCACTGCCGGTAGACCATACTCACGAGTGATAACCGCTCCGTGGGTCATCATGCCGCCCACCTCGGTGACCAGACCAGCGATTGATACAAATACTGGTGTCCAGCTAGGGTTGGTAAAATATTCATATTAGGTATTTTTGCTGTATATTTCATGATATATTAATAGAGTAGTGCTATGTGGCGACATGAAAGGGGAAGCAGATGAAGAAACTTATCGTGATGTGCCTGCTTGCAATCATGCTGCTTGCTTCTGCCTGTGGTATAAAGGCAGATAGCGTGTATCATGTAACCCACGAGGGCGAAGAATACCGCATCGACCTCCAAGCCCATACGATCTCTCACCAGGGGCAGCTTTACCGATATGAAATCACGGGCAACACCGTCACCTTGATCTACCCAGATGGGTCGACTTATTGGCGCACCTATCAAAGCAATGGCAATTATGGCGGCTGGAGCGATGATTATGTTGAGAGCAGGTATGTATCGGGGGATACCCTGCTGGGTGTGCTTTCATTTAAGCCGCCCAACACAAAGGAATCAAAAAATATATTTTTGATCTTCCTGTTAATTGCCATGGGAGCATTTTATGGGATTTCGCCCAATACAGCTTGGTATGTAAGCTACGGCTGGCGTTTTAAAGATGCTGAACCCTCCGAGCTGGCACTGATCATGACCAGAGTATCGGGGATAGCGGCGGTAGTCATCGGTGTGATGATGATTTTTTTCTCATAAGCTCCAAAGCGCTCCTGCTTATGGCAAGGGGGCGCTTTTATTTTGTCAATTGTAGAATATTGATGTAAAATCTTGAAAAGTCTTGCATTTTAGTAATGATTCTTGCTATAATAGGATGAATATGTAAATAATGATGGGAAGGATCGGATACTATGCTCTGGAAAGACAAATACCAACTGGGTGTTGTGATAATAGATCAGCAGCACAAGGAGCTTTTTGAGCGGGTTGGAGCTTTTATGAAAACTCTGCGCTCGGCGGCTGTATGGGAAGACAAGGTGCAGCAGGTCAACGATACACTGGAGTTTATGAAAGGGTACGTGGTGGAGCACTTTCGCGACGAAGAGCTTTACCAGCAGCAGATCGGATACCCCGGCTATGAGGCTCATAAGCAGATCCATGCCGATATGGTAAACTATGTGATTGAAGTCTCAAAAAGCTATGAGGAAAGCGGCTATAACGAGCAGCTGATGCAGCAGTTTGGCGGAAAGCTACTGGCATGGCTGATTAACCATGTGGCAGCTGAGGATCAGCGTATTGCTACCTATGCCATCGAAAAGGGGGTAGCAGGCAATGAGCACTAAACTTTACCTGCCGTTTTTAGAGGCTACCCGCAGCGTGTTTCACCTGATGCTGGATCTTTCGGAGATTTCTGAGCGCCCAGCCGATACCTTTGTAGAGGATGAGGTGATGAATATTTCGATCGGTGTGATTGGTGACCTGCAAGGTGAGGTGATTTATCGCTTCCCCCGCAATACTTCCCTGAGCATGGTCAATATCATGAGCGGCATGGAGGTAGAAAGTGTAGATGATTTTGTCACCTCTGCGATTTCGGAGATTGCCAATATCATTAGCGGTAATGTTTTGACCATGCTGGCACAAAGCGATCTGAAATGTGATATCCTCCCCCCTGTACTAGGCAGCCACGATGACAGCAAGGAATACGCTCTGCGTACCGATTGCTGTATCTGCACCTCTGCCGGAGATGTGTGCCTCGACATCCGCCTTAATCCTGCTTCTTAGCAAGCAGTACCAAGGGATAAACCAAGGCTTGGAAGAGTGGGTTTATGTAAGGCCAGCTTTCCCAAGCCTTTTTATTGGTTGTGTCAAATGTTTTTCGATGGATTTTTGTCGAATTAGCATTATTATATAAAATCACAAAAATATATAAAAAAATTGATTTTAGGTCTTTACAAATGTATCAAATGAGGTTATAATAAGGAACGTGATATGCGGATATGGCGGAATCGGCAGACGCGCTAGATTCAGGTTCTAGTCGGGGCAACTCGGTGGAGGTTCAAGTCCTCTTATCCGCACCAGTGTGAAAGCAGGTTTTTAACCTGCTTTTTTCATACTTCTTATGCTTCTAAATATGCAGGTATAGTTCAGTGGTAGAACGTCAGCTTCCCAAGCTGAATATGAGGGTTCGATTCCCTTTACCTGCTCCAAATATAGGGGATCACCAAACGGTGATCCCCTATATTTTTTGTATGTAAGGGTCTTAAAGCGGTGGGGGAGTCTGACCCAGCCGCGTAGCACCGTGAGAGTCAAGCCCCACCATCGCACTAAATTTCAGCCTTATATTGTAAAATTAAGGGTAAACCTTTATAATTGGTATATCGCAAAACAAGTTTACTAAAATTATTTCGCAGGTTATGTCTATAGTAATTAAGGCATGTAGCATCTACTGATGCAACCTCGAATGGCCACAAATTATTTACTTAAGGTTATTAATTATAATAAGAGGAGGTTGTTGACGTTATGGCTACAAACAGTAATATCATCATAGAACAATACAATTTAGGTAAGGAAGATAAACGTGCTACTTTATCTCGAACTGAAAGCTTAGAATTTCACTATACAAAAAAGCATTTAGAAGGACTAATAAGTAAAGCTGATAGAGTGCTTGAAGTTGGTTGTGCTACTGGCCATTATGGCTTTTATTATGCTGACAAATGTAAAGAGTATTGTGGCGTAGATATTGTACCAAAGCATATTGACATTTTTAAAGAAAAAATCTCTGAAAGTTAAATCAATAATATTTCCTGTCAAGTTGGAGACGCTACAAACCTATATGGTATAGAAGATAATAGTTTTGATGTAGTTTTATGTTTGGGTCCTATGTACCATTTGCCCCCACATGAAAGAGAATTAGTTTTGGCAGAATGTACGAGAGTTTGCAAAGACGGAGGAATTGTTGCTTTTGCGTATATTAACAAAATTGGTGTATACGCAGGTGGGTGTATTGTTGATAGCAATTATCCAAATCAACAAGCAAATAAGTTTGTATTAGAACATGGTACGGATGATATCCGCCCAGATATATTTTTCTTCACTACACCAGAGGAAATGAATATAGCTATATCAAAATATGGATTAAGTAAGATAAAAAACCTTGGAACTGATTTTTTTATAACTATGAATATTGTAAATAAAATGACTGATGAAGAGTTTGAAATAATGCGTCCACTTTATGATCAAATGACTAGCTTTGAGAGTTGTACCGGTATGTCAAATCATGCATTACTTATATGTAGAAAATAATCGCACACATTGATAAACACGGGCATCACAAAGACGGTCGATTTTGTAGGTAGTATTTTAATTATAAATAATCTTTATATGTGGTTTATTTTTTAAAAGGTTATATATACTCTTTAGCAGGCTTTCAATAAAGCCTGCTATTTTTATGGAAAGTCTGCTTGACATTTTGGATGTGCAATGATAAGATAATTTCATGGAAAGCTAACTTTCCATGCAAAGGAGGTAAACCGTGAAAAATCGTTTAGAAGAAATACGAAAGCAGCGAGGAATAAAGCAAGAGGATTTAGCGGCTGCACTGGAGGTTTCAAGACAAACAATCGGATCTCTAGAAAATGGTCGCTACAATCCCTCAATTGTGTTAGCGTTTAAAATTGCTCGCTACTTCGAAATGACCATCGAAGATATATTTATTTATGAGGAGGGAAATGATGAAAAAATACTATAATTTATCAATGATAGCAGTTGGGCTGGTAGTATTACTCGGAGGACCGCTTTTATATAGCTTGGGGATACATGAGGTCTTACCTGTACCGCGGCCTGACTTGCTACCTTGGTGTACTGGGGTTGTAGGCAGCATTTTAATTCTTTGTGGTGCTTGTGAGCTTTTCTTCAAAAAGACGAAAGAAATAGAAATCGAAGAAAACGATGAAAGAAATATAGCGATTACAAATGCGGCCAAAGCTACAGGATTTGACGTGATGCTATCACTGTTTTCAATCGCAATCATAGCGTTGGCGTTGCTAGGGTATTTAACTAAGGTTGTATTTTTTACTTTTTTTGGAGTATTTCTCATCGCTCAAGTCTCTTTTGTGATAAGGTTATGGTATCTTCACAAGAAAATGTAACAACAAAGAAATAAGAGTCCTTAGCAAGTGACAGTTCAACTCCCGAAATGATTCTTAGATAACGCAACACAGAGGAGCTTATAGAAAAAAGCTATGTAATGAATCTATACATAGCTTTTTTGCTTCTGCTGTGATAAAATGAAATAAATTCCAGCAAATTCAACTGATGAGGTAGTACGAAGTGATATATCTAGAAGAAATCTGTGATAAAAACCAAGGTATCTATCATCAGTTTGAAGATGTATATGACGGAAGCCTTAAGCAATTTCAATCTCGTATTTACCCCAATCAAAACGCGGAGTTATTACTGTGGTATTATATCAAGGCAGACGATCAATATATTGGAGCGATCTGGATCGAACAAGAAAACAAGACTTCGCAAGCTGTTTTAGGCATATTTATTGCTTATGAAGAGTATCGCAATTTCGGCTACGGTAAAGAGGCCATCCAAATGATCTTGCAAAATGCAGCGCAATCTGGAATCTCCGAAGTGCATCTTCGTGTAAGAGTACAAAATACCAGAGCAATCAATTGCTATCGCAAAATTGGATTTGAAGTAGCTAAGACCTTTGATAAAAATGGTATCTTAGTATTTGAGATGGTATACAAAATATGAGCCTGATCTCACATGTGCTTATTGGCTTTGCTCTTGATAAAATAAGCAAGAACTATAGCTTGGTTACCGCTTTGGCGTTAATAATTTACTTGAAAGGAATGAGTGATATGAAAAATACAGTATCTGCGACCCAAACAAGAAATAGGAGGGTGACGATACTCTAACCCTCCCGCCAGATGGAGGAAAAAGAATTGTTTAACGAAAAAGAGATTATCTCGAAATGGGTTGCTGATATGTATGATTGTGACCCCACTGATGTTGGTGACGTGGAGTTTGCATTGTCGGTGATCGGCAGAAATCCGAAAAATATTCTTGAAATTGCATGTGGAAGTGGACGCATTCTTGTACCATTAGCAAACGCAGGACACACCGTCACAGGTCTTGATTTTGACGAGTATATGCTATGCAAAATACCTGCTAAATTAAAAGATGTGCAAAATATTACTTGGCAAAAGTCTGATGTCATAAAAGACGATTGGGGCAACGGATATGACATAGTGATGTTGGCAGCAAACTTCTTATTTAATATTATTGCAGATATTGATTATGAAAAGGCACAGGCTCTCGTAATTAAGAAATCAGCAGATGCACTTGTTTCAGGCGGGCATATTTACATTGACTACAGCTATACCCTACACCCTGAGATGTGGTTTAGCTTCGATGAGAATGTTGTTTGGCAAGGTGCAGATAGCGACGGTAATACAGGGAAAATGGTTTTGCTTAATAGCACCTTTGATAGCAAAACAGGACGAAATCAGTTCGTGCGTAGCTTTGAGTTAACACTTGCTGATGGTCGTGTAATCAGGAAAGACATACCCTCGGTCAAGCATTTTGCAACCCTTGACCAGATTCATGATTGGCTTAACTCTTCTGGATTTATTATCGAAGAAGAGTACGGCGATTATAATTGCAACCCTGTTGGCCTTACGACAAACAGAGCGATTATATGGGCAAGAAAGAAATAACCACATACTTAGGCAGAAGAGCATTATTTCCCCGGTGATGCTGCTATCCAGACTGTCATCACCCGCAAGTAAATTTTGTATAAGACTCAACACCGCAGGGTTATTACCATCCTGCGGTGTTTTTGTTTATAAAGATCGCATGTTATTTAATCGATTGGTCTTGATCAAAAAAGCCTTTCCATGGGTCAGGCTTCTTGATTCTTTCGAGGGCGCTTGTCATATCAATACCGTTGGGTGCGATGGTTTCAAGCTCCTCCCATGCAATAGGCATCGATACACGAGCGCCTTGCCTTGCTCGGATGGAGTAAGGAGCGATGCTTGTGGCGCCTCTGCCGTTGCGTATCCAGTCTATAAAGATCTTATTTGTCCGCTTTGCCTTTCTTACATTGCTGGTATAGCGATCAGGCCATTGCTTCTCCATTACCTCGGCTACACCTCTTGCAAAATCGTGAAAAATATCCCACGAAGCAGCAGGCTTTAGGGGGACTACCACATGGTATCCTTTGCCGCCGCTGGTTTTGAGGTAGGATACGAGGGAGAGCTCAGTTAAAATAGCTTTGATGTCTTTTACACCTTGGCGCACGGTATCCAGCTCCATCCCCTCATCGGGGTCAAGATCAAAGACCATCATATCGGGGTGCTCAAGCTTATCTACACTGCTGCCCCAGATATGAAACTCCAGTGTACCCATCTGGGCTTCCGATACCAACCCCGATACATCCTGAATATAGAAATACTCCTCTGTTTCACCATCGCTATTTAAGACAGGTATGGTGACCACTCCCTTGCTGCTTGCAGCAGGGTGCTTCTTAAAAAAGCAGGCTCCCGATACTCCTTTGGGGCAGCGCACAGCGCTTAAAATCCGCCCGCTTACATAGGGCAGCATACGCGGAGAAACCTCTGCATAATAGCGGATTACATCTGCCTTTGTGGTAGCAGGGTCGGTGAATAAGACCTTATCAGGGTTGGTGATTTTTATCCCCTCGATGGTGATGGTGCCCTTTGCTTCCATTGGTTTCTCCCTTTCTTCGGGTGGCTCGAGCGGCTTCTCGTCATTGTTTTGCTCTTTTATGATGGTTTTAGGGTCTTTGTCTGCTCTTAGGCCTTTAAAGCTCGCCTGCCTTAAGAGATCTTCCTTGGTCCATTCGGCAAATCTGACTTCTGCCACCAACTGGGGGTCAAGCCAGGTGATTGCTTCGCCTGATCTTGCTTTTGGCGGGTCTTTAAAGGGGGAATCCGATCGTATGATGCTTTGAAACTTTGCCGATAGCTCTTTTGCCTCTGACTCGCTGATCCCGCTGCCGGCACGCCCTGCATAGATTAGTTGCCCATTGTCATATACCCCCAGTAGCAGGGCGCTAACTCCGCTGGCTTTTTTGTCCGTAAGGGTATACCCCCCGATCACAAACTCCTGCCTGCGCTCGCATTTAAGCTTGATCCAGTCCCCATTTCTCGTGCCGCTATATAGAGAGCCGGCTTTTTTGCCGATGATCCCCTCCATACCTAGTGCACAGGCGGCGCTAAAGCTCTCTTTGCCATTTCCTTCGATATGTCGGCTGTAGTGGAGGCTTTTTGGAGCATCTTGCATCAATGTTAGCAGCTTTTCTTTCCGCTGGGTCAGGCGCAGCCCTCGCAGATCGACGCCATCTAAAGCGAGTAGATCAAAAATAATATAGCTCAGGCTGTGGGCTCTTGGATTTTTCATGTAGTTTTGCAAGGCCTGAAAGTCGGTCTTGCCACCTTCGTCGGTGACCGCCATTTCGCCGTCAAGCACCATTGCTCTGCCTGCCGCCCAATCCAAAAGAGAATTTGCAATGCTTTGAAATCGGCTGGTAAAATCATTGCCGTTACGGGTAATCAAGCCTACAGTATTACCTTCTACAAATGCTATGATCCTGTACCCGTCATATTTAAGCTCATAGAGCCAGTCATCCCCTGTGGGGACTGTAGTGACGAGCTTGGCAAGCTGTATATCTGTAGAATCAAAAGGGTTTTTTACGACCTTATCACTTTCACCGCTTTCAATCTCTGCCATCGTGCGACCGCTGCGGACGCTGGTGCTATACGCAGAGATCCCGCTATCAGCTTGGGCATATTCATCTTTATCTTTTAGCAAAAGCCAGTTGTCCTTTGCTTCGCCCTCTTTTGCTTTTAGTCGTACCAATGCCCACTTCCCTTTAAGTCGCCTTCCATGCAAGATAAACTTAAGGGAGCCAGCACTAAGGCCTTCATCGACGTTTGAAGTCGGCTCCCAGGTACCTTCATCCCAAAGCATCACAGTCCCGCCGCCATATTCGCCTTTCGGGATCGTACCCTCAAAGTTGCGGTAATCGAGAGGGTGGTCCTCTACCTGTACGGCCAGTCTTTTATCCTTTGTACAAAAAGATGGCCCCTTTGGCACCGCCCAGCTTAGCAGCAACCCGTTCCATTCCAGCCGAAGATCGTAGTGCTCTCGACGTGCCATATGGTGCTGTATAACAAACCGGAGGAGCTCGTCAGACTCTTCCGGCTTGCCGACAGGCTCATCGGTATTGATAAAGTTTCGTTTCTGGTTATACTCGCTTAGCCTCTCGGTTATCATAATTAAGCTGGTTCCTTATCTTTATTTGCCTTTTCGACACTGGCTTTGAGTGCCTCCATAAGATCAAATACTTTGCCGGTGTTTTCGGGCTCTGCTGCCACGATTTCTTTACCCGAGATCTTGGTTTCGATCAGCTCGCGCAGTTTGACCTGATATTCATCGGTATATTGTGAGGGGTCAAATGGTGTATCCATCGAGTTGATCAGCAGCTTTGCCATATTGAGCTCTGCTTCAGAGACCTGTGGCTTGGTATAGGGCTTTTGCAGATCTTTGATATCATCGGCATAAAACATGGTAGAGATGAGGATACCATCCTCGCGAGGGATAATTGCCATAAGCGTGTCTTTTGTACCCATGACTGCTTTGCCGATCGCGATTTTTTGCTCTGCCATCAGTGCTGAGCGAAGCAGCTCAAAGGCCTTTTCGCCGCCTGCTTCGGGCGCAGCTTGATAGGTCTTATCATAGTAGACGGGGCTGATTTGATTGAGCTGTGCGAAATGCAGAATCTGAATGGATTTTTCTTTTTCTGTTTTGATTTTTTCTATTTCATCGTCGGTAACGACCACATACTTGTCATCGTCATACTCAAAGCCTTTGACAATGTCGTCTGTCTTCACCTCTTTGCCGCAGTGGGCACAGGTTTTTTTGTAGCGGATGCGGCTGTTGTCTTCCTTGTGTAGTTGATTGAAGTGGATGTCGTTATCCTGTGTGGCTGTATACATCGCAATCGGGATTGCGACCATACCAAATGTGATTACTGATTTACGGGCTGCCATTGTATAAACACCTCCAGATTTAGTGTTTTCGATTAAATTATAAATATACGGCTGTTAAGGCGGCTTTGACCCTACAAGCTTTATTTTGCTAAATATAAAAAGCAAAACCTCCACTATAAAGGCTAGTAGATGAAGTTGATTGTTTTGTTTTTTACAATGGTTTGCAATTTATTACATTGATAAAACACGCTCTCTTGCACATACTAACCATGAGGTGATCAATGTGAATAATAATCTTTATAAAGATAAGGGAGCACCCTTAAATAATAACTTTATGGACAATAACGATGCGCCTGTGGGCTTTAAGATGACACTGGCACAAAATATGGATGCTTTAAATAAATTTACGGCTCTGCCAAAGGCCCAGCAACAAGCGCTGGTAAATGGAGCTAGACAGATAACCAATCCGGAAGAAATGCAAGTATATGTAATGCAGGTTTTGCAGGGCGGTTAAAAGCCCTGCTTTTTTTGACCATATAGAAAAATACCGATCGGCATCAAAAAATGACGCTGATCGGTATTTGTTTTGGAGAGGATGTGGTTTGTGGTTTTATGTTTATTTGCTATGCCCTAGTTGGGCATAAGGGTGTAGCGGCAACTGCGTAAACCGTTTGACAGATCGGTAAACTAAAGACCACAGATGGGAAGAACCCCTTACCTCCAAGCCTTGTAAAGCTGGGTGATAACCTCCTCGATGGGGGCTTTTTTGATCTCGATATCTTGTATCCCCTCAATCTGTGAGAGCTGGCCTAGCAGGGAGGTGACAGGCAGCTTGCCAAGATCAATTTCATACTCAAAGAGACCATTTTTGGTAGAAAGGAGCTGTGCGCCGTGGACTGCCGGAGGCGTTTCTCTTTTTGCAGTGATGATAAAGCGGGTAAGCTTACCGGTAATCTCTCGCAGGCCATCAAAGCTACCGTCGTAGGCGAGCTTACCATGAGAGATCATGAGGATCCGCTCCGCCATCTCCTCGAGATCATCCATATCGTGGCTAGTGACCAGTATAGTGACTCCGTTTTCTTGGTTGAGCTTTTTGAGGAAGTCGATCATCTGGCGCTTTGCCACCACATCAAGCCCTAAGGTGGGCTCATCAAGGAGGATCAGCTCGGGGGAGTGAAGCAGCATCATAGCGATGTCCGCCCGCATCCGCTGCCCGAGGGAAAGCTCTCTGGCAAAGGTCTTGAGCAGGGGGCCAATCTCCAGCAGCTCCGTTACCATCTCTAGGGTGTGGCGGTATTGATCGTCGGGGATATTCCATACTACCTTTTTCCACTCGAAGCTTTGAGATATCGGGTGATCCCACCAAAGCTCGGTACGATTGCCAAAGAGTACACCTAGCCTGCTCATGAGAGCAATGCGGTCTTTTTCGGGGGAGAGCCCTAATACCTCGATAGTGCCCTTGGTTGGTTGAAGCATACCGCAGAGCAGCTTCATGGTGGTGCTTTTGCCTGCGCCGTTTGGCCCGGCATAGGCTACGAATTCTCCCTTTTGCACTGTGAAGGATACATCATCCAGTGCGGTGATGATTTTTTTATCGGGGCAAAAGAGCTTTTTGAGGAGGTCTTTGCCATCGTTTTCTCGTTGCCATTGGGTGAATATTTTACTGACACCTGCCACATTAACGGCGGTGCCCGGTAGGAGAGTATCGGTTAATTCCTGTTTTAACATAATAATTAAGTCCCTTTCTAAAGAAATGTGAAGCCGCCACCCAGAGAATTACGGCTACCAGTAGCGGGTACCATGCCGGCAGATCAAAGGGTGCTTTACCCAACAAGGCTAAGGTGGGAAACCATGTCAATAGCCCTGTAGGCACCAGCGTAATCAGGGGGAGCTGTAGATAGAGCGGCATGCCCGAAAGAGGGAAGCTACTGATATGACCGTAGGTGTCGATCACATAGGTGGAGATTTCTTCTGACTGCACAGGAGCGTAAAAGGTAACACTAGAGGCAAGATAGGATTGCCCTAAGATGATGGCGAGGGAGACTAGCAGATTGGCTACTACCGACAATACCCACAAAGGGCTTAGGCTGAGATTTAGGCGAGAGGCAGCAAAGCCCATCAGGATAACTCCCGAAAGAATATTGCTGCTACCCGAAAAGGGAATAAAGCCCTCGGTCAGCATTTGGAACGGCAGTGGCAAAGGCTGGATGAACATATGCTCAAGCTGACCTCTGCCGATTTTGCGGCTGATGTGCCCTGTATTCCCCCCTGAGCAGAGGGTCTGAAATACCCCTGTAACAAGGGTGGAGTAGGAGAGCATAAAAAGCACCTCATATTGATCCATGCCTCCGATCCCTCTAAAGCGCCACGCCAGCAGAAACCCCCCCGCCACAGAAGAGAGATTGGAAATCATATCGGCGCAGATGGCCAGCAGGGCAAAGGTGCTGTCTCGAAGGAGCCATGCCAGATCCATCCTGGCATAGAGGGCATAGAGGCGGAGAAGTCTTTTGATTTTATCCACCGTAGCTCACCAACCTTTCTCGAGAGCGCTCAAACCATAGGATGGCGGCAGGCCAGAGGAGGATATTCCAGAGGATCTGGGCTGTAAGGATGGGTAGGGGGGATGCAGTCCCCACAAAGAGGGAGAGGGGCGCCCCGCCAAGGCTGCCAAAGGGCTGGTAAGTAAAGAATTGATCAAGCCCAAAGGGCAGCAGCTTAAAAGGGATCATGGTGCCCGAAAATAAAGACACCACTGCCATGCGGATTACATAGGCAAGCCATGCCGAGCCTTTTAGGCGGATGGTCAGGCAAGCAAAGAGGAAATCCACGGCAAAGCCCAGCGAAACGCAGAGCAGCAGACTAGGGAAAAACCATAGCGTAGCGGGTGCTATCGATACACCAAAAAACGGGGCGATCAGCAGCATCGGTAGGGAAAAAACCATTAGCCGTCGGCCCCAGCCCCCCATAGTCTGAGCAATGATCTGCCCAAATACGGGCAGAGGTCGTGTATATAGGCTGATCAGCTGCCCTTCGTAGCTCCAGCTAGAGGCAAAGGTCTGCACTGCCAGCAGCTCAGAGAGCAGAGCGCTGATGTAGGTATAGCTGAGCATCTGGTTTAGGCTCATGCCGGTGCTGACCCCTTGGCTTGCCAGCACCCTCCAGAGAAACAAGAGGGGGAGCAGATAGCTTAAATCTACCAGGATGCCTGGGATCAGGTATAGGAGCCCGCCGCTGGTTTTTTCAAGATGCGCAAGGCGGGCGGTTATCAGGTATTTTTGCAATGTCATAGTAGGTTCCTTTCTGTTTTTGGGCATAAAAATACCCTGTGCAGATTGTTTGACTGCACAGGGTATGACACTGCATAGTAAAGCGCACTAAGACGCTATTTTATGCGGCGAACGGCATTCAAAACAATCTTGTAGTTGTAAATGGGCAGACTTACCCCTTGTGGCTGCAATAGCGGATGATTTCACAGGTGTAACAATAGCCAAAAAGGCGCACTGCTCCTGTGCACGGGCAGAAATGCCTGCCATCCGATGATTTGCTCTGGCCATAAGGGCGCAGCTAACCTGTACCAACAAGATTTTGGCTGTAGCCGAGTCGCATAGTAGTCTTACGCAGCTAGATTGTGTCATGTCGTTCACCACCTTTCGTATTTAAAATGAAATGATGCAATATGGTTGTAGTAACAGCCCTTGCATGATTTGATGGCTCTGGGGTATTGAGGTATCGTTACCTATACTCCCATAAACCGCCTGCGTGTATGATATCATCAACATATACTTGCCCATCTCCGTAGGCGCGTCAAATAAGTGGATATAATAAACGCAAGCTCATTATATCATATTTATCAGCGCCAGATCAAGTAAATTTTTCCTGCTTTGCTAGCCTTTTAGAAATCCCTCTAAAATCCTGCGCAGTGGCTTTAACAGGATAAGAGCTGCGGCGAAATTGCCGATGCAATGAGCAATGTCAAACGGGATGCCATTGACCCAGTAAGCAAAAGCCATGGAGAACCCCCCAGTTAATAGATAAGGCAGGGCGGTGAGCATGCCAAAAAACAACCCAAACAGCCCCGACACCACCGCCCAGCCAAGCGGTGCCTCCATAGAGGAGAGCAGCATGGTAACACCCCATAGGATCGTCCATACATACAGGTAGCACAGCCACCATAAGCCAAAGCCGTAGAGCAGCCCCTGCATCAGCACAAATATATAGATGACATAAAGGGCTTTTTTGCCAAGGCTTAGGGTGTAGCCGATGCACAGGAGAGAAACCAGCTCAATATTGGGCAAAAAAGCCATGCCCACTTGTGCTACCATCATCAGTGATGACAAGAGCGAGAGACGCACCAGCTCCTTAATCGTCAGCATAGGTGTCGCTACCAGCCCTTAGTAAAGGTGATTTCGTATTGATCGCCGTCGGCAATGGGGGTCTGGTCTACCGAGGTGTTGAGCATTTCACCGCTTTTGGTAAACTTCCACCATTCTTGCTTGTTTTGATCGGCAGTTACCCCGTCTACGGTTTTGACGTAGAGGCCGAAGCTGCCTTCCTCCCCTTGGACGAGATTTTCCTGATCCAAAGCGCCTCGCAGAAACTTAGCCTTGGTGGTGATCCTTAGCTCTCGGGTATTATCGGGGGTGATGATCTCTATAGTGATGCTTTTTTTACCCGTCATCCCTTTGGGGGCGAATTTCGGGTAGATAAAGGCAAATGTGCTTATCAGCGCGATCAACAGGATCACTCCTGCAGCGAGCTTGCGGCTGCTTAGCTTGTCCTTCATAATTGCTCCTTTGTGTATAAATTTGTATTTATAGTATACTGCTGCGCTCGCTGCAAGTCAATTGCAGGGGACACAAGGCTATTTGATACAATTCTTTGAAGTTATCATGGATTTATACCGAAAAAAAGCCGCTGCTTGTTGGGCAGCGGCTTTTAATTATAAGGTTAATGCCTATGGCAGATTGCATGCAAAGGTTTATCTACAGCAGCAGCAACGGCAACAGCCGCAATTTGATGGGCAGCAGAACCAACGATTGCAGCGTGGGCAGAACCTCCAGCAGCAGCAAAAATGCCAGCGCCAGCATCTTGAACAAAACCGCATACCATTGCAGCTCATACCACCGCCTGATCCACGTAGCATCTCTGCCTCTAGGTTATCAGCGCCTTCAAAAGCTGAGAAAGAACCAGTATTACAGTCACACATATTTGCCCCCCCTTTCTATAAAAGGGTAGACCGACTGGTCATTAACATAGTATGCCAAAATCTCAATAAGGTGACAGGGTTGCCCACTTGATTGGCAAATATAACCGGGTGAGATTGCCACAAGAATTTGGCAAAAAATTTAGGCGTAAAAGTTTGAATTATGGGGTTTGTATGCTATAATAACAACAAGCTACTGTAAATATGGTCTGTTTTTAGGACTAACGGCGTTGATAGGATAGAAAACCCTACCTACCCCATAGATTGTAGGATGATGGCACTATCGGGGTGCTGCTGGCATCAACTGTTATCTGCACAAAAGACCCGTTGGGGCTTTGCTGCACAAAAATTTTATAGATATCAAATACCTATCAAGGAGGGTATAGCTTGGGGAAGGTTATTGCGATTACCAATCAAAAAGGTGGAGTGGGCAAAACCACTACCGCCGTCAATCTGGCTGCCAGTCTGGGCGTGCTAGGGAAGAAAGTGCTTTTTTGCGATGCAGACCCACAGGGTAATGGCACCAGCGGCTTTGGCATAGCCAAAAAAACCTTGAGCAAATCCACCTATAACCTGCTTGTAGACGGTGTCTTGGCCGAGGAGATCAAGCAGAGCACCCAGTATGACAATGTAGATATCATCCCTGCGGGGATGGATCTGGCAGCGGCTGAGATCGAGATGGCTGCCATGCCTGACCGCATGCTACGCCTAAAGCAGGGCTTGATCTCGCAAGTAAGCGAGTATGATTATATTATCATAGACTGCCCGCCCTCATTGGGGATGATTACTATCAATGCTCTGACGGCGGCCGATACATATTTGATCCCTACCCAGTGTGAGTACTATGCGCTGGAGGGATTAAGCCAGCTGATCTCTACCGTAAGGCAGGTCAAGCGGCTGTATAATCAGCGCCTTGAGAATGAAGGAGTGCTGCTGACGATGTTTGACGGCAGGCTCAACCTGACCTTGCAGGTAGTGGAGGAGGTCAAAAAGTACTTCCCCAACAAGGTGTTTAAGACGCTGATCCCTCGTAACGTAAGGCTGTCGGAAGCGCCCAGCTATGGCATGCCTGTATATTACTTTGATAAGGGCTCCCGCGGTGCCATGACCTACCTTGATCTGGCGGCGGAGATGCTGGATAATCACAACAGATAAGCCCCAAAGGGTATGATCATGCCCTAAGAGGCTGAAAGGAGCAGTGCAGATGGCAAAGCCAAAAAAATCTGGTCTTGGTAAAGGACTGGAAGCTTTGTTTGCGGACAATACTACTACTGAGCCGGCGATCAACACACTACATATCGATGAGATAGAGCCAAACCGCAGCCAGCCCCGCAGTAGCTTTGACCCCCAGCAGCTGCTGGAGCTAAGCGAATCGATCCGCCAGCATGGGGTATTGCAGCCGTTGGTGGTGCGCCCTATGGCAAATGGACGGTATCAGATCGTAGCGGGAGAGCGCAGATGGCGCGCTGCCCGTAGCGCAGGTATCACCCAGCTGCCGGTAGTGGTCAAAGAGCTCAGCGACCGTGAAGCAATGGAGCTGGCTCTGGTGGAGAACCTCATGCGTGAGGATCTGACCCCTATGGAAGAAGCGCTGGGCTACCGCCAGCTGATGGAGGTCTATGGCCTTACTCAGGAGGAGATCGCACAGCGGGTAGGGCGCTCACGCCCTGCTGTTGCCAATGCGCTTCGGCTCCTGAGCCTACCCGAGGAGGTTGCGCAGCTGCTAAATGCCGGCAAGCTTACCGCAGGTCATGCCAGAGCGCTGGTGCCGCTAGAAAAGCAGCATGCAATCGAGCTTGCGCGACTGATTGTAGAAAAAGGATTATCTGTAAGGCAGGCGGAGGAGCTTGCGAAGCAGAAGCCCCAGGCTGCCCCTACCAAGATCCTCAAAGCCGGGGAGGGGATGAGCTACTACAAAGAGATTGAGCTTTCCCTTCATGAGTATTTAGGCCGTAAGGTCAAGGTGGTTGCTGACAGCAAGGGTAAGGGTCGGCTGACCTTATCCTTCCACTCTCGAGATGAGCTGGAGGAGTTTGTGCGCCTGCTCGCACCGAATGACGACAATCGCTAGCTTTGTTTTAAAGTGCAAAAGTATAATCTACAGCGTTTTGTACAAACTATGACTATCATCTCTGTGTGATTTTAAGGAAGCCTCCAATAAATCCAAAATATATTTTTTTTTCTAGACAAGAGCAAAAATTTCAGTACAATATAAATAATATTCATATGGTGGATAATTAGAAAACGGCAGGGCTTCGCGCCATGCCTGTTTCTGCAAAAGGGCGTTTGTGAAGACTGTTTATCTGTAGCGGGCAGCTTTTTGGGGGAACTCAAAGGCTCAAGGCAGGGTAGGGGTTTTCAGAAACGCCCTAGAACCATACTAACGAAAAGAAAGGTGAAGGTTATGTTAGACATCCGTTTGATCAGGCAAGACCCCCAAGCGGCAAAGAACGGTGTGCTTCGCAGAGGGAAGCCTCAGCTATGTGAAGTCATCGACCAAATCGTGTTGATAGACGAGGAGCGCAGGCAGATTTCCTCCCAAAACGACGAGCTTAAAGCCCAGCAAAACAAGGCCAGTAAGGAAATCCCTCAGATGAAAAAGGCCGGGCAGGACACCACCGAGCTGATGAGCCGGATGAAGTCCATCGCCGAGGAAGTCAAGGAAAACGATCTAAAGATCGCCGAGCTGGAGGCCAAACAGCAGGAGCTGCTCTATAATATACCCAATATCCCAAACAGTGAGGTGCCCGAGGGCAAGGATGATAAAGATAACGTGGAGGTGCGCCGTGTGGGCACCCCTAGAGAATTCCCCTATGAGCCCAAGGGCCACTGGGATATCGGCGCTGATCTAAAGATCCTCGATCCCGAAACTGCCGCTAAGGTAACCGGTGCAAGGTTTCACTTCTATCGTGGCTTAGGTGCTAGGCTAGAGAGAGCGGTTATTAACTACTTCCTCAACACCCACACCGCCCACGGCTATACTGAGATCCTGCCCCCCTTCATCGCCAATAGGGCTTCGATGACCGGCACAGGTCAGCTTCCAAAGTTTGAAGAGGATATGTTTAAGCTGGAGGGTCTTGATTATTATCTGATCCCTACCGCTGAGGTGCCTGTCACCAATATGCACAGAGATGAGATCCTCTCGGGCAGTGATCTCACCATCAAATATTGCGCGTACTCCGCATGCTTTAGAGCCGAGGCTGGCTCCGCAGGTCGCGATACCAGAGGACTAATCCGCCAGCACCAGTTTAACAAGGTGGAGCTTGTGAAGTTTACCAAGCCAGAAGATAGCTACGCAGAGCTAGAGGCTCTAACAGCCGATGCAGAGCGTGTGCTTGCTGGGCTGGGTCTGCCCTACCGTGTGGTGCTGCTTTGTACCGGAGATATGGGCTTTAGCAGTGCCAAGACCTACGACATCGAGGTATGGATGCCTTCTTATGGCAGGTATGTAGAGATCTCCAGCTGCTCCAACTTTGAGGATTATCAGGCAAGGCGCGCGGGTATCCGCTTTAAGAATGAAAAGGGCGACAAGGCACAGCTTGTCCACACCCTAAACGGCTCTGGCGTAGCGATCGGCAGAACAGTAGCCGCTATCCTCGAGAACTATCAAAATGATGACGGCAGTGTAACGATCCCAGAGGCGCTGGTGCCTTATATGGGCTGCGAGCGGATCAGCAAATGGTAGATCGTTACCCTTATAGCCGCAGCTTTACGGTGAGGTCCTTTGAGTGCGATCCTTATGGCAGGCTTAGGCTCTCGATGATCCAGAGGTATGCTCAAGAGGTGGCTACTGGTCATTTAGAAGAGCTGGGCTTGCCCTATGATCGCTTGATCAGTGAGGGCGTAGTATTTGTAATGATTTCGGCAGCGACCCGCATCGTCTTACACCCGAGAGCGGGGCAGAAGATACGGGTCTATACCTGCCCCGCCCCCTCTCACAAGAGTAGACTCCACCGTGAGGTGGTGATCTGTGACGAGGAGGATCGCCTCCTGGTAGAGTGCCAGACGGTCTGGGTGGTGGTTGACCCTGTCAGCCACAGGCTGCTTCGGCCGGGGGCTTTTCGCCATGAGCTGCCAATTTTACAGGGTTATCAGCCCTTTTGTGATCCCCAGAAGCATAGCTTCCCCCAAGGGCTCACCCCTACCCAAACCAGGGCAGTGCGGCTAAGTGACATCGACCGCAATTTCCATCTCAACAATACCGTCTATATCGATATCGCCCTCGATGCCTTTGGAGATCAATTGATGGGGGCGAAGGTCGAGAGTTTTTACCTAAAATTTCGCAATGAAGCAAAGCTGGGGGATGAAATCGCCCTTGCTACCCATAAAGAAGGTGGTACCTACACCGTGATCGGCACGGTGGGGGGAGAACCCTGCTTTGATGCACAAATCCTGACAGCAGGCGACCCGCAATAGGGTCAAAGCAAAAAACAAACGCTGAAAATAAACGGAGGAAAAAGAAATGCTAAACACAGATTTCCAGACGAAGTTTGGCTCCGAGGGTCTTACTTTTGACGACGTGCTGCTGGTGCCTGCTTATTCTGAGGTGCTACCCAATGCAATCAATCTAAAAACCGTGTTAGCCCGTGATATCGTGCTCAACACCCCTATTATGACAGCGGCAATGGATACCGTAACCACCGCACCTATGGCAATCGCAATCGCCAGAGAGGGCGGCATCGGCATTATACATAAGAATATGTCGATCGAAGAGCAAGCGGGTGAGGTTGACAAGGTAAAGAGAAACGAAAATGGCGTTATCGTTAACCCATTTTATCTCTCCCCCGAGCATTTTGTCTTTGATGCCGATGAGCTGATGGGTCGATACAAGATCAGTGGTGTGCCGATCTGTAGCCCTGAGGGTAAGCTGGTGGGCATCCTCACCAACCGTGACCTGCGCTTCCTTGCCGACTACAACGTCAAGATCAAGGAAGTCATGACCAAAGAAAATTTGATCACCGCCCCTGTGGGAGTTACCATGAAAGAGGCGCAGGAGATCCTGCGTCAGCACAAAATCGAGAAGCTCCCTATCGTAGATGGTAAGGGGATGCTCAAGGGCCTGATCACCATCAAAGATATCGAGAAATCAGTGAAGTACCCTAATTCCGCTAAGGATAAGGGCGGCCGTCTGCTTTGCGGCGCTGCAATCGGCGTAACCAGTGATGTGCTAGAGCGTGCCAAGGCACTGGTCGATGCACATGTCGACGTGCTGGTATTGGATTCTGCTCACGGGCACTCCAAGGGCATCATCGATTGTGTCAAGAAGGTCAGAGCAGCATTCCCCGAGATTGCCATCATCGCAGGTAACGTAGCTACTGCTGAGGCAACCGAGGCTCTCATCGATGCAGGTGCTGACTGCGTAAAGGTAGGCATCGGCCCCGGATCAATCTGTACCACACGTGTGGTAGCGGGTATCGGCGTGCCTCAGATCAGCGCGATTTATGACTCCGCCTGTGCAGCAGCCAAACGTGGCATCCCTGTAATTGCCGACGGTGGTATTAAGTACTCGGGCGACATCGTCAAGGCGCTGGCTGCTGGTGCAAATGTCGTTATGCTGGGCTCTCTGCTGGCGGGCTGTACCGAATCCCCTGGTGAAACCGAGATCTATCAGGGTCGTAACTACAAGGTATACCGTGGCATGGGCTCAATCGGTGCTATGGATAAGGGCTCTAAGGACCGCTACTTCCAGGAGGATAACAAGAAGCTTGTTCCCGAGGGTGTAGAGGGTAGAGTACCTTATAAGGGACCTCTGGCTGATACCATCTTCCAGCTGATCGGCGGTATTAGAAGTGGTATGGGTTACTGTGGCTGTGCAGATATCCCTAACTTGCATGAGCGCTCAAAGTTTGTGCGGATCACAGGTGCAGGCTTAAAGGAAAGCCACCCTCACGATATCTATATTACCAAGGAAGCTCCAAACTACTCCGCTTCGGTTTAAGCATATGTATAAGCACCGATGCCGCCTCTTGCAGGTGGTAACGGTGCTTATTGCATAAAATGAGATTCGATATTTTTTACAGGTAAAAGTCGAGCATTGCCAAATCAACTTTGGTATGATGAAAGAGCGAAAGGAGGGAAGACGATGCTACAGGAGCTAAACCGCGCTATTGAGTACATTGAGGAGCATTTGACCGACGAGCTATCTCTAGAAACCATATCTGATTATGTGAGAATCTCAGACTATCACTTTCGGACGGTGTTCTTTTATCTTTCGGGGATGACACTCAGTGAGTATATCAAAAACAGGCGACTGTCAGAAGCCAACAAAGACCTGCTGCTGGGAGGCAAGGTCACCGATATAGCCTATAAATACGGTTACTCGTCGATGGATGGCTTTGCACGGGCATTTAAAAAATGGAGCGGCGTTTTGCCCTCGGATGTGGTCAAAAAAAGAATCAACAAGCCCTTCCCTAAGCTTTCGTTTGTCATCACAATCAAAGGAGGAAACACGATGGATTATCGTATCGAAGAAAAACCCGCCTTTTATCTGGTGGGTGTAAGCAAGCGAGTACCCATGCAGTTTGAGGGGGTCAACAATGCGATCGTAGAGCTTGCCATGAGCATCACTAAGGAACAAAGAGAAGAAATGCACGCTCTGCAAAATATGGAGCCTCGCCAAGTCGTCAACGCCTCTTATGAAGCGGATGCAGGCTTTATAAAAGAAGAAGGCGAGTTGACCCACCTAATCGGCGTGCTGACCACCAAAGAGGATGTAAGCGACCGACTGGTCAAGGTACCAGTAGAAGCTTGCACCTGGGCAGTTTTCCCCAATGAGGGGCCGTTCCCCTCCACGCTGCAAACTACTATGGCGCGGGTTTACTCGGAATGGTTGCCTAGCTCCGACTATGAGGTGATCAATCTGCCTTCGTTTTCTTTTACAAAGATGGATCCGCAGAAAGAGAACTATGCTTACAGCGAAGTCTGGACACCGATACGCAAGAAACAGTAAGCTTGGTCTTGCGCATCATCTGCTCTTACAACAGCAAACATAAAACGGTGAGGTTTATCCTCACCGTTTTTGCTTTGTGGGTGGTTATAGGGCCACCACAGGCAGCAGCTCGATGTAACCTCTGGTGCCAATAGGCTCCAGCTGGATGCGGGGGTTGGTTTCGTCCCAGCGGTAGCCGATAAGCTTGGGGTCATATTTGGCGATTGCAGCTTGCAGGGTATCGATGGCTACACAGTAATCTTCCTCTAAAAAAGGCTCCCCCTGAAACATCAGGTAATCGGCAGCTGGTAGGGAGATCACATCGAAGCCCTCGGGGATGATGCCGCTGTAATCGGAGTCGACCTCTGCACCCATGACATATTGGGAGCTACCCGCCTTGATATAGCATTGCGGCAGCCACAGGCATACAGGCTCACCGCTGATCGACTTGATGCTGGCCAGCAGCCCCCAGATATCGCAGCCTACCTCTTCACAATAAGCAAAGTAATCGGTAGCTTTGACACCTCTCTTGATAATTACTTTACGGGGAGGTTTTTGCAGCTTTTGGATGAAGACAGTCTTGATTGCGTCCATAGGCGTTTCCCTTCTGATTGTATATTTTACCCCATAGGGGCGAAAGAGCCAAATTGGCACAGGATGTGTGGCATACTGCCCGGGGTTGCAGCCAAACTCCCTAAAAAAAGCGCGCTGATAACCGTCGACGCTGTCAAAGCCTGCATCGTAGGCGGCATCGATGATCTTGATCTGCTCATCTCGCAGCCGCAGTGCCGAGCGCGAGAGGCGCAGCCGACGGATGTAATCAGCAGGGCTGGTATTTAAGCAGCGGATAAACAAGCGGTAGGAGTACCAAGGGGAGTAGCGAGATGCCTTTGATAGCTCTGCAAGGGTGATTGGCTGATTGAGGTGTGCATCGATATAATCCTGCATACGCTGCACTGCCTCGATATGCTCCTGCATGAAGATCTCCTCCTTCTAATTGCAGTATACCGTATTTTTGCGTCCATTTCTCGATTATTTTTGCCATCTTGATCATCAGAATCTCTGTCAAAAGCTTGAATCTATACTGTATGATGCCTCGAGTGCTTGAACAGACCCTGAGCGCGGGTGTTTGTTTGCATTCACGGGGAGCGCTATCCTGCATTTGCAGCCTTTGTGACTGCATAAGCATGGATATTTAACAGATGCGCCATAGATTTACAAAAAAAGCATCATAAATCTATGGAAATTTACTACAAATCTTCTAATAAAGCGATTTAAATTGTTAAAAGAGATAGTTGCAATCGCTGTGTATTTAGAGTATATTACTAATAAAAACAGCAAATCATGTCTAATTTTAATTTCTGATCAAGGAAGACGGAAATCTATCAAAATTAACTCGGCATGAATAATTTTTTGCAAAATATCATTGAAAAGTCTTAGCATTGGTGGTATATTATATAAATAGAGAAGAGATACCAAAAAATACTGTAGCAAAATTTTTACTATATGGAGGGCAAATTACAATGAAAAGAATTGGATTTACCGAGACAGTCTTAAGAGACGCTAACCAGTCTCTGCTTGCCACAAGAATGCCTTTTGCAGACTTTGAGGCAATCCTGGGAGATCTGGATAAGGCCGGCTACTACTCTCTCGAGTGCTGGGGCGGAGCAACTTTTGACTCCTGCTTAAGATACCTAAACGAAGATCCATGGGAGAGACTGCGCAGAATCAGAAAGGCTTGCCCAAACACCAAGCTGCAGATGCTGCTTCGTGGACAGAACCTTCTAGGCTACAAGCCATATCCAGACGATGTGGTTAGAAAGTTTGTTGAGATGTCTGTCAAGAACGGTATCGATATCATCCGTATTTTTGACGCACTCAACGACCCCAACAACATGAGAGTCGCTATCGACGAGACCAAGAAGCAGGGTGCTCATGCAAGTGGTGCCATCTGCTTTACTATCAGCCCTGTACACACTCCTGAGAAGTATGTAGAGCTGGCTCGTGAGCTCAAGGCTATGGGCTGCGACTCCATCTGCATTAAGGACATGTCGGGTATCATGGGCCCACAGGAGGCATATGATCTGGTCAAGGCTATTAAGGCTGAGATCGACCTGCCTCTGGTTATCCACACCCACTCCACCACTGGCCTTGCTGCAATGACTCTACTCAAGGCAGTAGAAGCAGGTGCAGACGTTATCGATACTTCGATCTCCTGCATGTCTGGCGGTACCAGCCAGTTTGCTACTGAGAGCATGGCTTATGCACTGCGTCAGGGCGGCTATCAGGTAGTACTAGACGATGATCGCCTGAGAGTCATCAACGATTTCTTTAGAGGCATCAAGGCAAATGCTCTTGAGAGCGGCCTGCTTGATCCATATGTAATGGGCACCGAGACCGACGCTCTGGTATATCAGGTACCCGGCGGCATGCTCTCTAATCTGGTTGCTCAGCTCAAGGCACAAAACGCTTATGATCGTATGCCTGAGGTACTTGCAGAGGTTCCACGTGTAAAGGCTGACCTGGGTCATCCTCCACTGGTAACTCCTATGAGCCAGATGACTGGTGTGCAGGCTGTTAACAACGTGCTTGCTGGCGAGCGCTACAAGGTCCTCTCCAACGAGATCAAGGGCTATGTACGCGGTGAATACGGCAGAGCTCCTGGCGTCGTAAGCGAAGAGCTAATCAAGAAGGTACTGGGTGATGAAAAGCCAAGAACCACCCGTTTTGCTGATGATCTGGCACCTGAGTTTGAGGCTACCAAGGCAAAGCTAGGCACAACTGCGAGAAGTGACGAGGATGTACTCTCCTATATTGCATTCCCTGCCATTGCCGATAAGTTCTTTGCAGCTAGAGAGGCTAAGGAAAAGAATACAGCTAGATACTCTGTACGTCGTGTAGACTAAGGAGGTATTATAATGAATAGTTTAGGATTACTTAGCGCCACCACTTCTACATTTACGCGTGGCGTTCCACTACCATTTGGGCAGGCACTTGTGCTGTCTGTAATCGGTCTTGTTATTGTTATCTTGGCGCTGGCATTTTTGGCAGTCATGCTGCTGGTGCTCAACAAAATCCTTCCTTCCCTTACCGGCAAAAAGCAGGAATCCCCCGCTGTTACCGCTGCACCTGTAGTGCAACAGGCAGCTCCTGCTGTGGTTGAGGAGAAGCGTGCAATTCCTGCTGGTATGGCAGAGCTGCCCGCAAATCAATCTCAGGGTGAAATCAACCTGTATAGCGTCGACGACAAGACTGCAGCGATGATTATGGCAATTGTCAGTGACACCAGCAAGATTCCCCTCAACGAGCTTTATTTTAAGTCAATCAAGGAAATATAACAGCTTACGGCGTATGCGCCCAAGAAATTGGGCGCGTAGAATCTGTGAGCTTTGTAGATGAATTTGAAGGAGGATTACTCACGATGAAATATATTATCTCTCTAAACGGCAAGGACTATGAGGTAGAGGTAGAGCATGGCCAGGCTATGGTGGTAAACGTACAGGATACCCCTGTGGCTGCACCAGTAGCAGCTCCAGCTCCTGTGGCAGCTCCTGTAGCTGCAGCACCAGCGGCAGCTCCTGCTGCTCCTGTGGCTGCACCTGCGCCTGTAGCAACATCCGGCGACCCAATCAACGCTCCAATGCCTGGTACCATTGTCAAGCTTGTGGCTACACCTGGCGCTGCTGTCAAGAAGGGTCAGACCATCCTGATTCTTGAGGCAATGAAGATGGAAAACGAAATCGTAGCACCAAGAGATGGCGTGGTAGGTCAGATACTGGTATCTACCGGTAAGAGTGTAGCAACCGGCGACGTGCTGGCAACACTCAACTAGTATAGGGCCGATACAGCTTAAAAAATTAGCCGCTTTAGAGCGGCGGAATGGAGCTTGAAATGTCATTTTTTGAAATAGTCAGTGCTTTGCTGGCAGATAGTGGCTTTGCTGCTATGGACTGGCGGCAGGGTGTAATGATTTTGGTTTCTTTTGTGCTCATCTACCTTGCGATCCGCAAGGGCTTTGAGCCTATGCTGCTTCTTCCTATTGCATTTGGTATGTTGCTTGCCAACCTGCCCATTACTGGCATTATGGATGCCCCTCCACCAACCGACTTTACCAAGGGAGGGCTTATTTGGTACTTAAGTCAGGGAGTTAAGGCGGGTATTTATCCTTCGCTGATCTTCCTCGGCATCGGCGCAATGACCGACTTTGGTCCGCTGATTGCAAACCCTTCCTCTCTACTACTGGGCGGTGCTGCTCAGCTGGGTATCTACGTAGCATTTCTGCTGGCTACTGTGTTGGGCTTTGCTCCCAACGTTGCAGCTTCGATCGCTATCATCGGCGGAGCAGACGGCCCTACAGCAATCTACCTGACCACTAAGCTGGCGCCGGAGTACTTAGGGCCCATAGCGGTGGCGGCCTACTCCTATATGGCGCTGATCCCACTGATCCAGCCTCCTATCATGAAAGCTCTGACCACCAAAAAAGAGCGGGAAGTTATGATGAGCCAGCTGCGTAAGGTATCTAAGCTGGAGAAGCTGGTATTCCCAATTGCAGTTACCGTTATCTGTACTTTGGCGCTGCCCTCCGTTGCTCCGCTGATCGGTATGCTGATGCTTGGTAACCTCTTTAAGGAGTCTGGCGTGGTAGATCGCTTGTCTGATGTAGCGCAGAATGCCATGATCAATATCGTAACCATCCTGCTGGGTGTGTCTGTCGGTGCTACCACCAATGGTACTGTATTCCTGTCTTCAGATACCCTCAAGATCGTTGCACTCGGTCTGTTTGCATTTGTATTCTCCACCGTGGGCGGTCTGCTCTTTGGCAAGCTCATGTGTGCAGTTACCAAGGGTAAGGTTAACCCTCTGATTGGCTCTGCTGGAGTATCTGCTGTGCCTATGGCTGCAAGAGTATCCCAGAAGGTAGGCCAGGAGGCTAACCCAACCAACTATCTGCTGATGCACGCGATGGGACCAAACGTGGCAGGCGTTATCGGCTCTGCCGTTGCTGCCGGCTTCTTGCTGACAGTATTTAAGTAAGGGATCATTAAAATCAAAGCCCCTCAAGAATTCTTGAGGGGCTTTTGGAATGTATGGAATTTTTGCTCAAGATATAGAAGCAGGTACTTGGATGTGGTATAATAAGCGCAAAAGCTTATGATACCAAGTTTATTCTCATACTCCGCGCTTGTGAGCAATTTTACGATTAACTCTTTTGCGCTCACACCGCGCAGGCGCCTATTTTGATGAGCGACAAAATGGGGGAAAAGCGCTTGCAAGGGGGACTACCCCCTTGCAACCCCCACGCGGCATGAGCGTATCGGAGTAGCGGCAGTGCAAGTTTATCATTACGGTATAAACGTAGAGCAATACTTATACCAGCTTATTCTTATACCCAACCTAAGGCACTTGTTCCTCGATTTTATGCCTAATAAAAATGGCACGCCTATGGGATGTGGGCGTATCCATAAATTACAGTTGGTTTTTTATGATAAGGCGCTCAAAAGTTTTGATCAAATAGGAGAGAAACGATGAAAAAGGTACTTTTACTGACAACAGGCGGCACCATAGCAAGCCAAGAGTCGGAGGAGGGATTGATCCCTTCTACTGATGGCGGCGGGTTGCTGTATTATATGGGATCGATGGCAGCCCACTATGATATCACCATCTGCGATCTGCTTACGCTAGATAGCTCTAATATCCAACCTGAGGAGTGGCAGATTATCGCCCGTAAGGTCTATGAAGAGCGCAAAAATTATGATGCGATTGTCATCACACATGGTACCGATACCATGGCTTATACCTCCTCAGTATTATCCTATATGCTGATGGGTATCGAAATCCCCGTGGTGATTACAGGCTCCCAGTTGCCGATTCACCATCCACTTACCGATGCGGTGATCAATCTGCGTTGTGCTTTTGAGATGGCAAACTCAGGGGTGGCAGGGGTATTTATTGCGTTTGACCGTAAGATCATCCTGGGTAGCAGGGGAGTCAAGGTGCGGACCAGCGGCTTTGCGGCTTTTGAGAGTGTCAATGCACCCTGTGCTGCTTTGATTGACTCCGATGGCTTGCAGCTCAACTGCGAAGTGATTCCCCATCACAACGAGCCTTGCATTCTGCGAGATAATCTAGATAATCGGGTGTTTTTGCTAAAGCTGACCCCTGGTACCGACCCAAACATCCTGCCTGCGATGGCGGAGCTTGGATGTAGCGGCGTGGTAATCGAAGCCTTTGGCTCAGGGGGCATTAATTTTGTGCGCCGTGATCTGGTAGCGATGCTCGATATCATGGTGGAGCGTGACATCCCTGTGGTGGTGTGCAGCCAATGCCTCTATGACCGCAGCGATCTGTCGGTGTATGAGGTGGGCCGTAAAGCCCTTGCCAAGGGGGTCATCCAGGGCGGCGATATGACCAGCGAAGCAGCGGTAACTAAGCTGATGTGGGGGCTGGGTCAGATTGAGCAGAGCAAGGGCAGGATCAAGCAGATCAGTAAGCTCTTTGCTGAGAGCTTGGTGGGTGAGATCAGCATCAAGGGCCCTGCTGCCTGCGCAAGACCATAGTAAATTTTAGAGTCAAGCAAACGCCTAGTTAGCGGAAATGGAGCAAAAATGAAACTGACACGAGACGAGCTGTCATGGTCATTGTATGATGTGGGCAACTCAGCATTTAGCATGCTACTAACTGCCATTATGCCGATTTACTTCAAAGGAGTGGGTGAGGCTGCTGGCTTTACCTCGGTGCAGACCACCTCTCACTGGGGGTATTTACAGTCTGGCTCAACCTTGATCGTGGCCTTACTGGCTCCTGTATTGGGATCGCTAGCAGATTACAAAGGCTATAAAAAGAAGCTGTTTGTTGCCTTTATGCTGACAGGTGTGCTAGCCTGTATGGGGCTGGCGTGGGTTGATCAGTATACGATGATTATCCTGCTCAATGTTATCTCATTGGTGGGCTATAGTGGATCAATTAACTTCTACGATGGCTTTTTGGTGGATGTAACCAGCGACGAGCGGATGGACTATGTAAGCTCCTTTGGCTTTGCAATTGGCTACATCGGCAGCTGCGTCCCCTTTATTGCATCGATATTTTTGATTTTAAAGCTTCCCTTTGGGTTAGATGGCACCGGAGCGGTGCGCTTGAGCTTTTTGATTAATGCCATCTGGTGGGTCTTGTTTAGTCTACCCATGTTTACTCTCAAGCAGCGCTACGGCATCGACCCCAACGGTGAAAATATCATCTACCGCTCCTTTGTCAGCATGCGTTCTACCTTAAAAAGCCTGATGTCGGATAAAACCATCGGGATGTTTCTGATTGCATATTTCTTTTATATCGATGGAGTCGATACCGTCATCCGGATGTCTACTTCCTTTGGTGCCGATGTGGGGATTGATGATAGCCAGATGATCCTCGCACTGCTGGCGACACAGGTCTTTGCCTTCCCTGCTGTGATGATCTGCGCGCGCATCGCCGAGAAATATACCACGCAGGTGGTGATCAAGGCTTCGATCGTCGGCTACATAGGTATCTGCTGCTTTGCTTATTTCTTAGAGTATGCATGGCAGTTCTGGTTGATGGCACTTTGTGTAGCTGTGGTGCAGGGAACTATACAGGCGCTGTCTCGTTCTTTATTTGGCAAGCTGATCCCCAAAGATAAAAGCAACGAATACTTCGGGTTTTATAACATACTGGCCAAATACGCCGCCATTTTGGGGCCGTTTTTGATGGCCAGCGTAACAGCTCTAACTGGCAGCACCCGTAAGGGTGTGCTCTCGGTAGTGCTGCTCTTTGTGCTTGGGTATTACTTCTTTAACAAGGTGTCGTTGGAGGTCAAGAGTGCATAGAGAGGCTCACAGCCAATATGCTCAAAGTACGTAGATTTAACAGATTTAGCGTGTGAATTAAAAAGAGAGGTGAGAAGATTATGGTAAAAGATAGAGTATATGCATTGGACGAGCTGCGGGGGCTGATGCTGATCGCAATCGTATTGTATCATCTGGGCTATGACTTAGCGATGTTTACCTCTCTAAAGATGGACTGGTTTTGGGGTGATACGGTCAGTATCTTACGATATATTTCGGCAGGTACGCTGATGGCAGTATCGGGGGTATCCTGCTCGCTGAGCCGCAGTAATTTTAAGCGGGGGTCAAAGATCTTTGGCCTTGGACTGCTGATTACGGCTGCCAGTTATTTTGCAATGCCTGATCAGGTGATTGTGTTTGGTGTGCTTCATTATTTTGGTACCATGATCCTACTGTTTTGGCTGGCACGCCCCTTGATCGAGGCGATTCCCCCTCTTTGGGGCGGAGCAGCGTGTATCCTGCTTTTTTACCTGACGTATCACATCCCTAGCGGGTATGTGCAGTTTTTACAGTTTAAGCTTGCTCTGCCTAGTTTCCTCTATAACTGGGGTGGGTTATTTTGGCTGGGCATGCCTTCGCAGGGTTTTATCAGCTCTGACTATTATCCTTTGCTGCCTTGGAGCTGGCTGTTTTTGCTGGGGGCCTTTATCGGGCTTTATTGCAAGCAGCATGGCTTCCCCCGCTGGAGTACAAGGCAAAGGAGCAGCATGCTATCGAGTATCGGCAAAAACACCATGGTAATCTATCTTGTGCATCAGCCTCTCTTCCTTGGGTTGTTGTTTTTATTTGGAGCGGCGTTTTAAAGTCACTGTCAAAATTACACAAAAATTTACGAGGAAACAGAGGGCTTGTCCCCTCTGTTTTTGTTCGTTTTGCATATAGTTTTGGTGGGTTTATCTGATTTTGTAGTGCCCCAAAACTACGTTGTATACAAATAGTATCTACTATGATGTGCAACAGAGCGGCTCTATTCTTTGTGCATTATCCACATTTCGATTTCGCGGTTTAAAGTGTTCAATTATGACTTATGGAAAATTTGTCTTTGTGCTATTGACAGTCAAAATCATTCGTGGCATAATAAGCAACAATTCACAGCCAGACTATGAAGATTATGACTCTGGGATTAATAATTTTTATTAAGTCCGATAACGAACGATTGTCACTGCGCGAAATAGCGCAGGCAGAGGCGTAAAAGCAGTGAATGAAATTGATTTAGAATTCGAATCTTAAATGCAGTGTGCTGCAAGGAGGTGAAATATTGATGATTAGCGACTTTGGAGGCGTGGGAGACTTTAGCGACTTTGGTGAAAGCGACCTCAGCGACCTCAGCGACCTACCCCGATATTGGTGGGGCAAGCCATTGGATGGCGTTGAGGTAGTATTTTTGCACCTTGAAAAGTTCATACGTCCTCTGACATCAATATTTCACACCAATTGCATCTGGAGGGACTAGAACCCTCACATTACATTTATTAGGAGAATTAACAATATGTGGACACCATTAATGTGTTTTGCAGTCATTGCAGTTATCTACGTGGTTTCGGAGTTTATCTCCAACAAGACCAACGGCTATGTGTCTTCTCTGGTCATCGCGAGCTTAGTTTTTATCGCCGGCTTCTGGAGTGGGGTGCTCCCTGCCGATGTAACCACCAAATCTGTATTACCTGGTCTGATGGTAGCATTTGGCGTGCCGCTGCTGATCACCAATCTGGGTACCATCATCGATCTCGAAGATATCCTCTCTGAGTGGAAGACTGTAGTCATCGCTCTTACGGGCCTTGGTGGTATTGCAATCATCTGCTTTACCATCGGTACGGCCCTCTTTGGTAGAGAGTACGCGCTGACTGCGGCACCACCGATTTCTGGTGGTACCATCGCAGGCATCATCGTATCTGACATTGCCAAAGCTGCCGGGCGACCAGAGCTAGGCGCGTTTGCGATCCTGGTGCTGGCTTTTCAGGGCTTCTGCGGTATGCCCATCGCAACCCTCTGCTTAAAGAAAGAAATTAACGACAAGCTCAAAAGAGGCGAACTAGACGGCGCAGTAGCCAAAAAGACCAAAATCAAGCTCCCTGCAATGAGATTGCTGAGAGATGTGCCAAAGAAATACGACACCAGCACTATGAACTTCGCAAAGCTCTCGATTGTGGCTGTTATCGCATACTTCGTGGCAATAAAGACCATGATCCCCGGCTCTTCTCCTGCAAACTACTGGCTCAACCCCAACATCGCCTTCCTGCTCTTTGGCTTGATCTTTGCAAGAATCAACTTCTTGCCTAAGAATGCTATCGCAAAGGCTGGCGCAGACGGTATGCTGATGTTTGCTATGCTGGGTATGCTACCCGGCAACTTCGCTACCATTACTCCCGCTCAGCTGCTTGATATGTTAGCTCCTATCGCAGGTCTGCTGGGATTAAGCGCAGTCGGTATTGCAATCGTGGCAGTGGTCACCGGTAAGATGGTGGGTTACTCCCCAGCGATGTCCATCGCAATCGGCATTACCGCTATGATCGGTTACCCCGGTACACAGATCCTCTCAAATGAGGCGGTAGCTTCGATGGAGGGCGCCACCGAGGAGCAAAGGCAGAGAGCCCTAGAGCATATCCTGCCTAAGATGATCGTTGGCGGCTTTACTACAGTAACGATTGCTTCTGTTGCATTTGCAGGTATCATCGCTCCGATGATCTTTAACTAATAACTCTTTTACTTATTCGTTTTACCTTGCCTAAACTTCATAAATCATCAAAAAACAGAGGGAAGTATAAATCCCTCTGTTTTTTGCGATTGCGGGCAAAGATGTTTCGTAGTATAATAAACGAAAAGCAAATATTTTACTAAGGCAATTTATTAAAGGCTCAAAGGGCTCCCTTGTTACCCCAACGGGCTAAACCGTATATGTAACAACGCAATCAAGCGATGCTAGGGCTTGCCCTTACGTTTCTCTCCGTTTTGACCTTTCAAAAATGGAGTGCCGGCACGGCAGGAGTGCACGAAGTAATAACCGAGAAATCTGCGTTTATGGTATCAGATCTTTAAGTAAGATAAAAATTTTGGGAGGAATAACGACAATGTCCAAACAAGTAATCAAATGCGGCAAACTTTTTGATGCAGCCAACGAAAAGGTACTGGAAAATGTCTTGGTTTATGTGGATGGCAACAAGATCGAAAAGATCTCCACAAGCGGCGAATCTACCGAAGGCTACGAGGTAGTTGATCTCTCCGATAAGTTTGTAACCCCCGGCCTTATCGACTGCCATGTGCACCTGACAATGAATGGCGAAGGCAGCACAACCTATGCTCCATATCAGACAATAGGCGATTTCACCCTCAAGGCCATGCGTTCGGCGCAGGCTGACCTGATGGCAGGCTTCACCACCCTGCGCTCTCTGGGCGATATGGGATATGTAGATGTAGCTTTGAGAAATGCCATCAACAGAGGTGAGGTAGTAGGCCCTAGATTGCTGGTATCTGGCCCTTGCCTTGGCACCACCGGCGGTCATGCCGACAGCCACTACAACCCCTACATCACCGAGAGCATTGCAATGGGCAATATCGGTGACGGCCCCGACGCACTTCGCCAGTGTGCAAGATACAACATCAAGCATGGCGTAGACCTGCTGAAGTTTATGTCGACCGGCGGCGTTATGAGCCTTGGCACCACTGTAGGAGCACAGCAAATGACCGCTGATGAGATGGCAGCAGTTATCGAGATTGCCAATATGTATGGTCTGACCACTGCAACCCATGCCCACGGCACCGAGGGTATCAAGTGCGCAGTCAAGGCAGGCGTTACCTCTGTAGAGCATGGCATGATCCTAGATGACGAGTGCATTGAGGAGATGGTCAAGAGAGGTACATATCTGGTGCCCACGATTATCGCCGCTGAGCGGATCGTGGTAAAGGGCGCAAGCATCGGCACCCCTGAATGGGCCATCAAAAAGGCTGAGCAGGTACTGAGCACCCACAGAAACGGCTTCCAAAAAGCAAGAGCAGCCGGCGTCAAGATCGCATTTGGTACCGACGCAGCGACTCCATTTAACTTCCACGGCAAGCAGGGCTATGAGTTTGAGCTGCTGCAAGGCTTCGGCATGACTGCTCTTGAAGCTCTTACTGCCGCTACCAAGACTGCATCGGAGCTGGTACGTAAATCTCATGAAATCGGCAGCATCGAGGCTGGTAAGCTTGCTGATATTGCAGCCTTTGAGACCGACCCAAGAGAAGATATCAAGGCGATGGAAAAATGCTGCTTCGTGATGAAGGACGGCGTTATCCACAAGAGATAGATCGGCTAAATGATCAGAAAAGAGGGGTTTCCTATGCAAAAGAAAGCAATTCTCTGTGGAAAGCTATTTGATTCCGCAAGTAAGAGTGTTTTGGAAAACATGATCGTCCTGACTGAGGGCGATAAGGTTTATGCAGTGCTTAAGAATGATGGTAAGACCGATCTTTCTTCCTACGAAGTGATTGATCTTTCGGCGAAGTTTGTAAGCCCCGGTTTTATCGACTGCCATGTACACCTCTGTATGAATGGCGGCGGAAATGATATGACCCAGACTCCGTACATGACAATTGGCGATTACGCCTTTAAGGCAATGAAGAATGCCCAGACTGATCTGCTGGCAGGCTTTACTTCTCTCAGAATCGTAGGCGATCCCGGATATGTAGATGTTTCTCTAAAAAAGGCAATCAACAGGGGTGATATCGCAGGCCCAAGGCTGATGGTATCGGGCCCATGTGTGGGCACTACCGGTGGTCATGCCGACAGTCACTACAATCCTTACATCCAGGAGAGTGTGGCACTGGGAAGTATCGGTGATGGCCCCGATGGCTTGATCAAGGCAACTCGTGAGGTAATCAAGCACGGCGCCGAGCTGGTAAAATACATGTCGACCGGTGGCGTAATGAGCGCAGGTACCAATGTAAACGCCCAGCAGATGAGCTTTGAAGAGATGAAAGCAGTCATCGATACCGCCAAAATGTATGGGCTTACTACTGCAACTCACTGCCATGGTACCAGCGGTATCAAGGATGCAGTCAGAGCAGGAGTAACCTCGGTAGAGCACGGCACCTTGATCGATGACGAGGGCATCCAGCTGATGAAGGAGCATGGCACCTATCTGGTACCTACCATCATCGCCGGCGAGCGGATCTGTGTAGTAGGTAAGGAGATGGGCGCTGCTGACTGGATGATCGAAAAATCCAATCAGGTACATAAGAGGCATGCGGAGAGCTTTACAAAGTGCCATAACGCAGGCGTAAAGATTGCCTTTGGTAGCGACGCAGGTACTCCAGGTAACTTCCACGGTAAGCAGACCTATGAGATGGAGCTGATGCACAAGCAAGGTATGGATGTACTGGAGGTGCTCTACTGCGCCACCAGATCAGCAGCTCAGCTGATGCGCAAGGAGCATGAGGTAGGCGCTCTGGAGCCCGGCAAATTTGCCGACTTAGTCGCCCTTGACAGCGACCCAAGAGATGACATCAAGGCTGTAAACCATTGCTCTTTTGTAATGAAAGGCGCAGTCGTCTGCAAGCAGGATGGTCAGTCAAAGATATAGTTAATTGGTTCCGCCAGAGGCTGTCGGTTTTGCGACAGCCTTTGGCGGAGCTGTGCTTAGGGTAGCAGGTGCCTTGCGCTTGCTCCTTGATTGCGATGCAGCCCACTACATGGCCTTCAGGTTTTGAATTCTAAATCAATATCGTTTATAGAGGACGTATCAACATGCAGGCAGATGCCTGTAGAGTAGATGTGTGCCGATCATGGCTTGAATCATCAATTATAATAACGTAAGGATGGTATTGTAAAATGGGTAAGTATGCACTGAAATGCAAAAAGATGTTTGACGCTGTCAACAGCCAGGTACTTGAAAATGTAGTAATCTTGGTGGATGCAAATAAGATTACAGCAGTAGAGCCAGCAGCCACTGCCAAAACAGAGGGCTATGAGCTGATCGATATGGGGGATAAGTTTGTTACTCCCGGCCTAATCGATTGCCATATGCATCTGACGGGCAACGGAGAGGGAAGCTCACTAGCAGTTAGACCCTACATGACAATCGGCAAGGCGGCACTCAAGGCACTCAAGAATGTACAGGCCGATCTGATGGCTGGCTTTACTTCTGTAAGAAGCTGCGGTGATATGGGCTTTATAGATGTGGCTGTAAGAGATAGCATCAACAGTGGGGAGTTTTGGGGCCCTCGTCTGATGGTATCGGGCTCTGCGCTTTCCTCTACCGGCGGTCACTCAGACCATCACTATAACCCCTATATCAGCGAGGTGCTTCCTACAGTAGCGGTAGGCGACGGCCCTGCCGAGCTGATCAAGCAGACTCGTAACAACATTAAGCATGGCGTTGATTATATCAAGTTTATGTCTACAGGTGGCGTCATGAGCCTTGGCACTACCGTAGGTGCTCAGCAGTTTAGTTTCGAAGAGATGAAGGCAATCATCGACACTGCCAAGATGTATGGCATGATTACCGCTACCCATGCTCACGGCACCAGTGGCATCAAGGATGCAATCCGTGCAGGGGTTACCTCCATCGAGCACGGCATGATCATGGATGAGGAGTGCATTACCCTGATGAAGGAGATGGGCACCTACCTGGTACCCACCATCATTGCTGCCAAGTGTATCGTAGAAAACGGTGCTCGGATCGGTACCCCCCAGTGGGCAATCGATAAGGCAAATCAGGTACTAAGCACCCACCAAAATGGCTTTAGACGTTGCCTTGAGGAAGGCATCCCAATTGCTTTTGGTACCGATGCAGCCACACCTTATAACTTCCACGGTGCACAAGCGAAGGAGTTTGGTTATCTCTGTGACTTTGGCATGACTCCTATGCAGGCACTTACCGCTGCTACCAAGACTGCTTCTGAGCTGCTGCGCAAGCAAGACACAATCGGCAGCATCGAGGCAGGCAAGTTTGCTGATATTGCAGCTTTTGACGGCGACCCAAGAGAAGACATCAGCTGCATGTGCCACTGCACCTTCGTCATGAAGGACGGCGTGGTTTACAAGCAATAGTTGATGGGCTTTATAATAGCAATAGTCAAAGGAGCAGAGTAGCACTCTGCTCCTTTTTACTGCTGGATAAAACTATAAGAAAATAGGGTAACCTTGCAGTACAGCTTGGTTACCCTTCTTTATGTAAGGTCAGTGTTTATTATGCAAATGTTTCTATCAGCCAATCAGTAAACCGCTCCTTTTCCTCCAACTGGGGGTAGTGGGCGGAGCTTTCATAGAGGATGAAGGGAGCAGCTAGCAGAGGGTGCTTGCTATTGGTGTATGGCTACCCTCTACAGGAATCAGTTCACAATATTTCTCGGGCAATATATCAGCAGTATGGTCATGGTGGAAGGGGTAAGTATCGAGCTTAGAGCAAATGATGGATGGGTCTACTGCTGACCACGAAACACCAGACAGGATAACCTTGTGCCAGCAAGATTACTTCTCCTGCGGTAATTAAGGTGTGTATACCCCGCCAAAAGCCCGCGAGATCGCGATGGCTTGTGCTAGATCAATTTTGGTATTCTTAAGCTTTAGATTGAGGAGATCGGTGCCTTCGATGAGGCTGTCGCGAATATCTGCACCCTGAAAGCTGGCTTTGGTGAGGATAGCATTAGTAAAATCGCAGTGTTTGAGCTTGGCTTGATCAAATCGGCAGCCAAAAAGATCAGCACCTTTAAAGTTTACCCCAGTTAGCCGCATTTTGGAGAAGTTAATTCCCCTAAGATCGGTATAGCTGAGGTTGCCGCCGACCAGCTCCATACAGTTGGCGTCGCAATCAACCAAGCTCGAGCCGGTGAGCTTGCAGTCGATAAGCTGGGTGCCAAAGAGGCTGGCAAACCCAAAGCTGCACCCTACAAAAGCAGTATTGCGGATCACCGCACCAATAAAACGGCAGCCCTTAAACCTGCATTCCTCAAAATGCAGCGTGTCGAGGGTAGCGTTAGAAAAATCCGCTCTATCAAAGGTGCAACCAATAAAACGCAGGCGGTTTAGCTCTGCATCATTGTAGCATTCATCGCTAAAATCAACGCCGCTATAGCTTGTCTGAGTAAAAGTAGACATCGGAAATATCACCCTTAATTCAGTTATTGATCCTGCTTAATGACAGCAGCTTGGATGACCTCTGTAAGCTTATCCAGATTTTTTACACGGTCGGGGAGAGCAGCGCGCTTCTTAAAGTAAGGTTTGATTTCTTTATATGTGATGGCAGGCGGGTTTTTGCCCAGATAGATCTCGGGGTTGTCAAAGGGGTCAGACATGATGGCAATATTGGTGACTGGTACACCGTAGATTTCCTTGGCGTTGAGCATTTTTAGCAGCTTGACCTGATCCTGCTCTAGCTTAAGCATCGGGTTTGGGATAGTTTCTTCCCGCTTTTTGTCCTTTAGCTTCCAATGCTCCGAGCTTGCCTCGCCATAGACAGAGGTACCCCAGTTTAGAGTCTTGATAGCAAGGATGCCCTTAATATCTAAGATCAGGTGATCAAAGTGTAGAAGCTCATCGCCGATCATCAGCTTGATATCGGAGAGCACAGTAGAAGACGGGAGGCGGGATCTGCGGAGCATCTTATGTACACGCTTAGAAGCACCTCTGGCCGTTCTTCCTCGCTCGATCAGCTTAACATAAAAGAACAAGATAACGATACCGCTCAGGCCAAGTAATATGAAATTGAAATACTCAAGGGGCGTGTTTAGCTTCCAGTTAAAGAAATTCTTCATATGGGTAGCTCCTTCGTGTAATGTATTAGAATGAAAGCTGCCGGTATCATGAAAGATAAATGTGCATTAGTATAAGGAAAGGTCTAAAATCCACTCTTCTTACGCTCCGAGAGGTTAGGTGGGTACGGATTACGCTGCACAGCCCAGCGATGCACGTAAACGCCTGCTTATGCTGCCGATGATAGGGTATAGCCCATCGCCCTAGGTAAGGTACAAAAGACCTGATACCATAATTGAGTCACGCTTCGTGGTCTGATGGATGGGCTTATGCCGCGCGGGCACTCCATTATAAATGGAAGAGAAAAATGGATGGAAAAACACCTAAGCTATGCCCTTAACCCACCGACAAAATCTTTAGTTGAGGCTGGTTTATCAGCGACAACCACGGCAAGCTATTGTGTGAATAGAGTGCCTGTTAGGTCTAACGGCATGGAGATGCGATTCTTTGCCACAGGCAATAAAATACGCCGTAGGCTCCCTGTAGCAAGTCCTTGGCATGGTTATCGCTAGCAGCCCCGTAGGCTGCGCAGCGCAATTCGTTAAGGCTTGGCTCGTGGGGAGGCAATGCGATCCCCCATTGGAGCACCCTTCGCCCTATTTTTATTGCTTGTAAAATAGGGCGTCATCCAGTTGCGCAAATCACTTTATAGATGGGTAAATAGCTATGGTATTAATGATCTTTTGCATTATTATACCATAGCTATACCCAAAAGAAAAGAATTTAAGCCTGATTTTTGGGTTCTTTTGCCTGTGACATTACGCTGAGGGTCTCTTTAATGGTACTGATAGGGTCGCCCTTTAGCTTTACCGAGATATAGGGCTTGTGGCCTGCGCTTACCAGCACCCGACCTTTGAGCGTGGATGCCAGATGGGCGGTGATGGTAGGGTCAATCTGCTGGCAGTAGAGGAGGATTTTATCCTCACGCTGGCTGATCTCCTTGATGCCCAGGGATGCAGCGGTATTTCGCACCAGCGCTACCTCTACCAGACCAAGGGCACTTTGAGGCGGATCACCGAAGCGATCGATCATTTCGTCCAGCACATCCTCAGCTTCTTGTGGGGTGGTGACTGCGGCGATTTTTTTATAAATATCCAGGCGCTGAGAGAGGTTTTCGATATACTCTGAGGGGATATAAGCATTGATCTGGATGTCGACGGTGCATTCGGTGGTGTCGGTGAGGGGGTTGCCCTGCTGCTCTGCCACTGCTTCAGCAAGCAGACGCAGGTACATTTCATAGCCCACCGCCTCCATATGCCCGTGCTGCTGGGCACCCAAAATATTGCCCGCACCTCTCAGCTCCATATCACGCATAGCGATGCGGAAGCCCGAGCCGAAGGAGGTCATCTCCTTGATGGCGAGCAAGCGCTTGGTAGCGATTTCGGTTAATACCTTGGCAGGGCGGAAGGTCAGGTAGGCATATGCTCTGCGATTGGAGCGGCCCACACGCCCTCTAAGCTGGTATAGCTGGCTGAGGCCCATACGGTCGGCTTCTTCGATAATGAGGGTGTTGCAGTTGGCGACGTCTACACCTGTTTCGATGATGGTGGTGCAGACTAGGATGTCGATCTCTCGATCCATCAGGCCCTGCCATACCTTAGAAAGCTGCTCCTCACCCATCTGCCCGTGGGCGGTAACGATGCGTGCTTCTGGGAACTGCTCCATGAGGCGTGAGGCACAACCGTCGATGGTATCGACACGGTTGTGGAGGTAAAACACCTGCCCGCCCCTGCGGAGCTCACGGCGGATACCCTCGCCGACGACAGCGGTGTCGTGCTCCAATACATAGGTGGTGACGGGGTGGCGGTCAACTGGAGGCTCCTCGATGAGGGACATATCACGTATCTGGCTCATTGCCATATTGAGTGTGCGAGGGATGGGGGTGGCGGAGAGGGTCAGCACGTCGACGGAGTTTTTGATCTCTTTAAAGCGCTCCTTATGGGCGACGCCAAAGCGCTGCTCCTCGTCGATGATGCAGAGCCCAAGGTCCTTAAACTTTACATCCTTAGAGAGGAGGCGGTGGGTGCCGATCGCGATGTTGACTACGCCACTACCGATCTCACGGATGATTTCGGTCTGCTGCTTGGGAGTGCGGAATCGGGATAAAAGCTCTATCTTGATCGGGAAGCCCTCCATCCGCTGGAGGAAATTTTGATAATGCTGCCACGCCAGAATGGTAGTAGGCACCAGCACGGCGCACTGCTTATCATCCATCACACATTTAAAGGCAGCACGGATGGCTACCTCGGTTTTGCCGAAGCCTACGTCGCCGCAGAGGAGGCGATCCATGGGGCGGGGGCTCTCCATATCTGCCTTGACCTCGCTGATGCAGCGAAGCTGATCGTCTGTTTCGTTGTAGGGGAAGCGCAGCTCAAAATCACGCTGCCAGTCACAATCGGTGCTAAATGCATAGCCCTTGGCAGCAAGGCGCTTTTTGTAAAGCTCGATCAGCTCTTTGGCGATGTCGGCTACTGCCGAACGTACCCGTTGCTTTGTTTTTTGCCACTCGGTACCGCCAAGCTTCGCTACCTTTACAATGCCATCATCATTTTTGCCGATGTACTTTGAAACCATATCCAGCTGGGTCACCGGCACAAAGAGCGTGTCGGCGCCCCGATAGCGGATTTTGATATAATCCTTGATGACCCCTTGCATCTCTCGCTTGACGATGCCGTCAAAGACACCGATACCGTGGGTGGCGTGCACCACATAGTTACCTGCCTCCAGATCGGTCAGAGAGCGGATGGCGTCGGCAGCGGCAGGCTTCTTGAGCTTACGGGGAGGGCGAGGGTTGGGGCGACTGTGGGTGATCGCCACAAACTTGATGGCGGGGTACTCCAGCCCCGAGCTGAGGGTCATGTCGGTGACACATACTGTACCCGGCGCAGTGGTGGGCATATGCTTAAAGGTTGCCCCAAAGCCCTCGGTAATCAGGTCGCTGACCAGCGTTTCGGCGCCGCGCTGGGTGGGGCTCATCACCACGATGTGGTAGCCGTTTCTTACATAGGAGCGCAGCTCCTCTACCAGATTTTGCAGCTCCCCGCTCCAAGGAGCAAGGGCGAGGGCGGTAAAGTTGGCAATATATTTAGGCTGAAAGCCCTGTATGGTTCGGACAAAATTCTCCATGACCACCGATCTGCGGGTTTCCAGCTGCCGTAGCAGGTGGTCAAAGTCTTCACTATATTTGTTGCAGCCCTCAAAGCAAAGCCCCTCCTCCATGAGGGGGATGATATCTTCCCCTAGCTGCCAGAGGAGATTCTTGAGGGTGTCACGGATTGCTGCAATATCGCTGACCAAAATCATACCGTCACCTAGGTGATCGAGCGCGGTGTAGGGGCGCTCGTACAGAATTGGTAAGAGGCGGTCGGGGTTACTTAGCCCCAGATCAGATTCGATCCGCAGTAGCTCATTTTGCAGAGTTTCTCTGGCAGGAGAGCTTTTTTTTAGGTTTTTTAGAGCAGTTTGGATCAGCTCTATGCCACCGTCGGCTGGGGGGAGAGATTCTCTAGCAGGAGTGATGATCAGCTCATCGATGGGGGTAGTCCTGCGCTGACTCTCGATGGAAAACATAGCGATGCTGTCGATTTCATCTCCCCAGAATTCCACACGGCAGGGCTCAGGTAGGGTGGGAGAGAAGAAGTCAACAATGCCGCCCCTGCGGGCAAAGGTACACATACCCTCTACCTGCTCGGTGCGGTGGTAGCCTGCCTGCACCAGTTTCTGCACCAGTAGCTCGGGGCCGCCGCTAAAGCTGCCCTTAAGCAAAAAGCTGTTTTGCACCAGTGCTTCGGGGCTGATGGTATAGCTGAGTACCGACTCGGCAGATGCTACGACCAGCTTGCCTTTTTGTGCCATCTGGGCAAGGATGCTGATGCGGGTGTGCTCATACTCCCTTGAAGTGGCAGCAGTACTGCGCAGCATCATCTCCTTGGCGGGCAGATGCAGGGCTTTGGGAGTATCATAAAATGCATTGATGTCCTCACACATCCGCACAGCGCTGGGCTCGTCGGGAGTAAGGACTAAAATATTGGAGTTTAGCTTATCGGAGAGGGCGGCTGTCAGATGGGCCTTGTGGATCAAGGACAAATTGGTGGCGAGGACAGGGCTTTTACCCGCTAAGACAGCGCCGTAAAGCTCTTTGAAGGAATCGAGGGAGAGCATTGGGCCTGATAAACGCAAAAAGGCACCTCCTTTATCTAAAAGCTCTGGGCTATACAGTCAAAAGTCGAAAAAACCGCAAGCACCAAAGGGGTGGATATACATCCACCCGGTAAAAATACGAATATAGTACACACAGACTTGGTAAATGCCTTTTTCCTACTTGGAGTTAAACTGATTCATGGCATCTGCCACCGAGCCACCGATGATGGCGTCGAGGATGTCGGGGGTTTTTTGGATGCACTGGCCGAGGGCTTTCATCTCTTCATCGCTAAAGCGCGAGAGCACCCAGTCAGCCATGTCGTAGTCGGGGTGGGGCTTGCCGCCGACTCCCAGCTTAATGCGGGGGAAGTCATCCTTTGCGGTGAGGTAGATGATATTCTTTATGCCGTTGTGACCGCCGTCGGAGCCCTTAGCGCGGATGCGAAGCCTACCTACATCCAGCGAAACATCGTCGAAGATCACGATGACGTTGGTGGTAGGAACCTTATAAAATGCCATTGCCTCGGTGACCGCTTGGCCCGAAAGATTCATGTAGGTAGAGGGCTTTAGAAACAGCACTCGCTTAGACCTAATCATAGCTTCTCCGCAGAGGGATTTAAAGCGGATTTTGTCTACCTTAAAGCCTAATTTTTCGGCGATGTGATCCACTGCCAAAAACCCAGCATTGTGGCAGGGGTATTGATAATCCTTGCCGGGATTGCCCAGACCAACTACGATATACTCTACAGGTCCTGTAGGGGCGGGCTTCTCTAGCTTCTTAAAAAGATCAAATATATCCATGGTGCTCCTTGCTATTGGCTTATGATTATGTAATCTTATTTTTTAAACTTTAGCTTGTAGCCAAGTTTATTTTCCTGCCGTACTCTGCCGATTGCCATGGCATTGGTGGGTACCGTCTGGGTGACGGTGGTGGCAGCAGCTACATAGCAGTCATCCTCTAGAGTGACGGGGGCGATTAGGTTAGAGTTACAGCCGATAAACACATCGTCGCCGATGGTGGTGCGGGATTTTTTGTAGCCGTCGTAGTTGACGATGACGGTACCACAGCCGAAGTTGACCCGAGCACCCACATCGCTGTCGCCAATATAGCTAAGGTGAGCGACGGAGGTTTTTTCGCCCAGTACAGAGTTTTTAACCTCTACGAAGTTGCCGATCTTGACCTTATCTGCCAGCTTGGAGCCGGGGCGAAGCTGGGCATAGGGGCCTACTCGTACTTCTTTCCCCACGGTGGAGTCCTTGATCACCGAGCTTTGGATCTGGCAACCCTCGCCGATGATAGCGTTCTCGATATAAGAGCCGCTGGTGATGCTTACATGATCGCCGATCTGGCTATTGATGATGGTTACAGCGCTGCCTATACAGCAGTTGTTACCGATTTTGCTGCCCGATATTAGGGTGGACTGCCCGATCTGGCAGTCGCTGCCGATGGTACTACTACCCAGGATGCTGACACAGGGGCTGATGGTGGTGTCGCTGTCGATGACGGTATCGGGGGAGATCATGACCCCCTCGCTGATCGGGATGTTGACTCCCTGCTCATAAAGCGCATCAAGGATACGCTCCCTTGCCATGTGGTTGAGCTCGGCAAGGCCTTTGCGGTTATTAGCGCCCTGTACTACATAGCTATCGGAGCTGATGTAGCCCTCTACCTGCTTACCCATGCCAAGGGCAAGCTCGATGGTATCGGTTAAGTAGAGCTCACCTTGGGCATTGGCGGGCTTTAGCAGAGGAAGTGTTGCTAGGAGGATTTCTTTATCAAACCAGTAGATGCCCGAGTTAATCTCAGTGATGGCTCTCTGGGCTTCGTTTGCGTCGGTATACTCCACAATCCGCTGGAATTTGCCCTCTTCTCGCAGGATCCTGCCGTAGCGGTCGGGATTAGTAAGATGGGCGGTGATGACGGTGGTATGGTTGCCGTGGGCTTTGTGGAAGGCATAGGAGCTCTCCATGGTAGTCTGGTCTACGAAAGGGGTATCACCATAGAGTACCAGCAGATCACTGATTTCACTCTGCGCGATGAAGTCAAGTGCGCTCATCACAGCATGACCAGTGCCCAGCCTTTGATGCTGTACACGGGTGACTACTCCCTGGGGGAGCACCTCGGGCAGATTGCCGCAGTCATCTGAGATTACCACGCAGGTGTTATGTACTGCTATGCCTGCCTTGGCACAGCTATCGGTGACCCACAGGATCATCGGCTTACCCAGTACCTCGCACAGTACCTTGGGGTAGTTGGATTTCATTCGTTTGCCGTTACCGGCGCCAAGGATAATGGCAGCCGTAGCAGATATCGCAGTATTCATAGAGCCTCCCTTTGCCCCTGTGGGGCGTGATGATTTTGACCCTTTGCCCTCACAGGTAGGTATTGGACAGGGTTGTATATTTATATTAAGCACTGCTTTACCGCAACTTTTAGCCGACTGAGCGGCAGTTAATGGTCAGCATGCATCTAGGCAGTTTGTTTCAGGCTACTTGTGACTGTAAAAGAGCTGGCAGCCTCACGAGGAGTAGCAGCGCTGCTGATCAGCACTGGCACGATAAAGCCCAAAATCAGCAGGATGGCGATGATCAGGCAGATATTTCGTCTTGCTTTGCTGTGTTTCATAGGTCCTCCCTGTAATGTGGGTTTGGTTGTATGCTCATCTAACTTTATAATAAACTAAATAGCTCATCTATATAATCGAAGTGAATAAAAGTACTATTTTTTATCATTTCCTTTATCTGTCCTTTGCTTGCCCAAACGACATTGCAAGTTTCCTCTTTTTGAAGAACAACTGTTTTGATGTCAATATTTTGCTTAAATAGCCATACTTCAATGTAAGCGGCTCCATCACCGCTACTGTGGGGATAAGTATAACGTTTGAATATACTACCGTTTTGTGGATGAAGAGATACTCCCAATTCTTCTTTTGCTTCACGCAAAGCGGCAGTTAAGCTGTCCTCTCCACTTATCGCAGAACCTCCTGTTGTTTCCCACATATTTGGTGCAATTTTTTTAGGAACCCTCTGTGAGATTAAAAATTGACCATTATCATTTTGGATCCATACACTTACAGATAAATGGTAATCTTCTTTTTGCATTGGTTCCCCTTTTTTTATAGTACGACCAGTTTTGTTTCCAAATTTGTCGACTACATCCCATATCTCCATCATATTGCACCTCACAGCGGCAACGATCCTGACTACTTGATTAACGATACGTACTTATTATTGTAACAGAATATGGCTGTGAGAGTAAATAGTCTGATAGCCAAGGGAATTGTAAAATTTCTCTAGGGAGTCTTCTCCGCAGATGACGGCAGGTAAGATCGACTCTTTGACCAGCTCTGCGGTGATAAAATTGATCAAGGTGGAAGCAAGCCCCTGCCCCCTAGCTTGCGGGAGGGTAGCTACCGAAGCAAGGATCCCCACCTGATCACTCAAAAAATACACTCCTGCCGTGGCTTGATCCCCGATGGTATAGAGCCGTGTTAGCCCCAAGCGCTGGCGGGTGGCTACATCGCTGATCCAGTGGAGGTCTTCTACAGAGGCTGCAAAGGAGGCATCGCAGCATAGGATCTCATAGACCCGTCGCCTCAGGGGATTGGTGTTGACGGCATCGGAGCTGTCGATTGGCGGTAGACCTCCTTGATAGGTCATCACTGGAGTGCGCAGGATCCTGCAATCAGCAAAGCTTTGCTCCCAATCGCCGCTTGCTCCGCTGATGCTGCGGCAACCAAAGACATCTGCAAAGCCCCGAAGCTCCTCACCATCTACTTTGCCGCTTAGGAAGATACTGCTGCCCAAAGTGCAGAGTAGCCCACCCTCTTCGTTGGTATAAAAGCGGGCAATTTCGGGGTAACTTTGATAGCACTGATAAAGGGTATCGATACGACAGCCCATAATGGGGTCATTTTTGGTGTATATATCTATGATGTCTTGATTTTGCGGGTTTATAATTTTAAACATATGGCCCTATCTATATAAGTTGATGGCAGGCAAAATTGGCTTAGCCCATCGAAGCACGCAGCCTGCCGAGCTAAGCCAAATGGTGTAATGGGACTATAGCTTGCTTACAAGCTCTTTGAAATAATTGCCTCTAGCCTCGAAATTTGGGAACTGATCGAAGCTGGCGCAGGCAGGAGAAAGCGAAACAATATCTCCTGCTTCGGCGACGGAGGCCGCCAGCTCTACCGCATGGGGGATATCCTTCGCGTGGATAATCCGCAAACCGCTCTCAGGGTAGTCGGGGTGAGAGGTGATTGCAGCTTCAATCTTGGGGGCGGTCGTACCGGCAAGGATCATCACCTTTACCTTGGCAAGCACATCGGCAGCCATCGGCTCAAAGGGGATCTTCTTATCGTAGCCACCAGCAATGATGATAATTTTTTGATTAAAGGAGCGTAGCCCCGCGATGACTCTGGTAGGAGAGGTGGCGATGGAGTCGTTATACCATTTTACGCCACCAACCGTGCGGATATACTCGATACGGTGCTCTACACCGTTAAAAGTCTTTGCC
>DAMCAP010000001.1:49206-52769 GCA_032059445.1 Oscillospiraceae bacterium | reverse complement strand
GTCCATCCAAGCGCCGTTTTGCAGTCGCTGGTGGCGAGAGAAGCCAAGAGCCCTGCCCCTTACACAAGAAGCAAGATCAGCGGTCAGCTTGTTGTCGGCAGAGAGTACCGCCCTGCCAAAAGCACTCTGGTGCAGGATGATGTTTTTCTTTGCGTCAATATACTCCTGCATATCTTTATGGACATCCAGGTGGTTGGGGGCGATGTTGGTGATCACCGACACATCGGGGGAATGACGAAATGAGGTCAGCTGGAAGCTGGAGAGCTCCACAACTGCTACGTCGCTCTCCTCTACTTCATCGAGGATGGGGAGCAGTGCCTTGCCGATGTTGCCGCCCAGATGTACCTTTTTACCGGCTGCCTCTAATAGCTTTGCGATGATGGTGGTGGTGGTGGTCTTGCCATCGGAGCCTGTTACACCGTAGGTTTTGCAGGGGCATAGCTCTAGAAACACCTCAAGCTCGCTGGTTACGATCCTGCCCTTGGCGATTGCAGCTTGGATGGCAGGGGAGTAAAAATTCATCCCCGGCGTGCGAAAGATGATCTCGGAATCTAAGCACTCGAGATAATTCTCTCCAAGGCAAAGGGCGATCCCCTCGGCGCTCAGCTTGGCAACAAGATCCTCTCCCAGCTGCTCCGCTGTGCGTTTATCGTGTAGGGTTACGATAGCCCCGCATTTGGCCAGCTTAAAGATCAACTCCCGATGGCTTACGCCGATACCGATGACCCCGATAGTCTTACCCTTGATATTATGAAAAAAGGCTTTGGAACCAGACCACATATTTTTCACCTCATGTATCGATTGATGTTGATGCTTAAATGCACATGTTATTATTGACAGTATATTCCTGACTTATAGGAGTTTGCAATGAATTTTTGAGGCAATGAGATTAAATATACTTTTGACAAGGGAAATCATGCATAAAAATCATTTTTTGATGATAAAGTATATCACGGTCAAATTTTTAGCGCTTTAAACCGTGACATTATATGGGTCACTTGCATATTTTGTATTATATTATTTCCCAGACAAAAACTGCGTAATTTTTTTGCCCTAACGGCATATACTATAAAATACTTAATTTTAAGATGGCGGCAGAGTCTGCGGCAGGCCTTGGTGGTTATGCCGTAGGCAGCGTGCGCCTTGCCGCCTGTAACGAAAGGGGAGCTGAGCATGCAGCAAAATAACCTGCCAAGTGATGACCTAAGCTTAACCGCGTGGTTGACTGTGCCAGGGGATTTAGATGATTTTATCTTCTACCCCGAGCGGGATGATCAAAATGGCGAAAGCCAAAGATAACTACACACAGATCGTATCCCGCAGCCTTTTGTGTACTTCGAGATATTCCTCGTAGTCAAGACCGTCGACCGAGTCGGCTACGATTCCTTTGGTGCCATCTACTCCGCCAGCCCGATTGATTGCCGACAGCAGAGCTACCTCGGCATCAAAAGGAAGCAAAAGGTCTCCCCCAAGCCTGACTGAAAGTGCAGAGGCTAAGCCCCAGCCCCACCAGTTTGATACTCCCGCTGCAAGTGGGAAGTCACAGGTGGTGACAGCACAGATTTGGCTGCCGTTTTTTACGGAGTTTACGATATTATCTCGGAAGCTGCCCATACCACACTCGTTGCCACCGTCTCCGATGGAGATGGTGGTGATTTTATTTTGAGCACTTTGCAGGAAGTAATCGGTATCAGCCACCATATGGGAAATATCTGCTCCCGACATGTTGTGAAACTTGCCGTCGGCACCCTTGGAGGGGCGCTCAATGGTGATGATGTGGGTGGGGTCAAGCTGCTCTAAAATGCTGACGCAGTGGAGGCTGCTCTCGGCTAGAGGGATACTCAGTACAGGCACATCGAGATTGATGGCATCGCAGCAGCTCTTGACCAGTGTGTCGGAGTAGCAGTCGGTGACGATGGAGCAGGTTTTGCCTAGCTTGATTAGTGCATAAGCGATCTGCACCGCTCCGGAGGGGCCATCGCTCTCGCCAATCCCTGCTGCCAAGATGGGGAACCCTGTAAGTATAATAAACCGCTCTCCACCTAAAATGCTGTCGAGTACTGCGCCGAGGTCGGGTGGAGGGACTAAAGAAGCTAGGCCTCTTTTCATAGGATCGTGGCGCATGATATTTACGATTTGGTCTAGCTTGTGCTCCATAATCTCTTTATCCTTTACGATAGAGTACGTATTTTGATCGTGACAAAACACCCAGATAAAGCTTAAGGGGGAGCGTAATCGCTCGCCCCTTTTATTGATGTTATTGTTGCAGAGTATGAGTGCAGCAGAGTGAACAGATAAAGTCAGTAATCATGGTAGAAAAAACACCTGTTGGCACGAGAGGCACGGCTTTGGTCTCCCATGCTGTTAGGCAAAAAGCGATCCAAGGGGGATACCCCCTTGACACCCCCACGGGCAAAGCTTTGGCACTGCGCTTCGCCTGTGACCAACCGTCCAAGTACTTGCCCTTACAGAGAGCCTGTGGCGCAATGAAATTGCCTGGGGGCAAAAGGAGCAATCCGTATCTCATGCTGCTAGGGATTTCAAGGTGCCGTGGCAACCTTTTTGACATCTATCAAAAAGGGAGTGCCCCCACGGCATGAGTGCATAATAAATGTTAGAATGATTTAGAGATATAAAATAGATCGAGTATCGAAACGTCGGATCCTATAGTACATTTGCTGGCTATGCATCGGAGCTTATCCAGCATTTTTACGATTTACTTGGTACCAAAGATACGGTCACCAGCATCACCCAGACCGGGGATGATGTACTTGTTTTCGTCGAGGCGCTCATCGATGGAAGCAGCGTAGATCTGCACATCGGGGTGGATTGCGCTAAGAGCCTCGATGCCCTCGGGAGCAGCGATGATGCAGATAAACTTGATGTGGGTTACCCCTCTTACCTTAAGGGCATTGATCGCATCAATAGCAGAGCCGCCGGTTGCCAGCATAGGGTCAAGTACAAAGGCATCACGATCAGCGATATCACTTGGTAGCTTGCAGAAGTACTCTACGGGCTTGTGGGTATCGTGATCACGGTACATGCCGATGTGACCGATCCTTGCACCCGGTACTAATGAAAGCATACCGTCGCACATGCCAAGCCCTGCACGCAGGATGGGGATCAGCGCCAGCTTCCTGCCAGCGATCATCTTGGCGGTGGTTTTGGTCATGGGGGTGTCGATCTCTACATCCATCAGTGGCAGATCACGGGTGGCTTCATAGCATAGCAGGGTCGAGATTTCGCCGATCAGCTCTCTGAAATCCTTAGAGCTGGTGCTAGTCTGCCGAAGCAGCGTTACCTTGTGCTGGATCAGTGGGTGGTTGGTTACGATTGGCTTTAGCATAATTTTATCTCCTTTAACCTTATTTCTCCAGTGCGTGTATTTTATCAACTCTGCGACTGTGGCGTCCACCCTCAAACTCTGTATCTAGATAGGCGTCAACAATTTCGATGGCAAGACCTGCTCCTACCACTCTACCACCCATGCATAGGATGTTGGCGTCGTTGTGCAGGCGGGTATATTTGGCGCTATAGGTATCGGAGCAGCATGCTGCACGGAT
>DAMCAP010000001.1:1940-49196 GCA_032059445.1 Oscillospiraceae bacterium | reverse complement strand
GCCCTTGATTTTGTTGGCGGCGATAGAAATGCCGATGCCTGTGCCGCAAAACAGCAGCCCCCGCTTGATATCGGGGTCATTTAATACTGCGCTTGCAACTGCTTCTGCGATGTCGGGGTAGTCGCAGGAGCTGCCGTCAAGGGTGCCAAAATCCCGAAATGGTATCCCACGGGAGAGCAGATGCTCTTTGATTGCTTCTTTAAGCTGGTAACCTCCGTGGTCGCTTCCGATTGCTATCATAGTAAAACTCCTTAAAGAAAATTTATCTAAACCTTTGCCTTAAAATGGGAGTAGAAGCCCGCAAAGGAATATCTCTCAGTGTAATCAATGCGCGAATCTCTGTTTTTATTGCTCCAAAGCAGCCAACCGCTCTCTTTCTGCTTGGGGCTTGCGTAGGTAGGCAAGCTCAATGCTGCGGCAGTCGGTGGAGATGCTCTGTTTTTCTATCATATGCAGGGCAGCAAGCCCTACGCTAGAAGCCCGCTGTAACCTTAGATGGCTGGGGGCAAGGTAGATATCGCTGCGGGCAAGCTGCTTATATACAAGCTGTGCACCGTCGCCCACAATCAGAGTACCTGCTGGGATTTTATCTGCCAGCTCTGAGAGTGGTAAAGCACAGTCGGGTATGCGGTAATTTGGGGTGCCATCGATGATTTCAAACAAGGCGGCATATACCTGCCCAGCTCTGGCATCTAATACCGACAAGACATGCCCCTGTGTGAGAGGGCTGTTGTAGGCAAGGCTCAGCAGGGTAGATACTCCTATACAGGGCTTATCAGAGCAAAAAGCCAAGCCCTTGATGGTGGCAAGACCAATCCGTAGACCGGTAAAAGACCCGGGGCCGTTTGACACCGCATAACGCTCGATAGCGTCTGCCTTGATGCCAAGGATGGCAAGACCCTGAGAAACCAGTGGCATCAGGGTGCAGGAGTGGGTGTTGCCGTTGTCGAGATAACCCTCCCATAGCAGCTTGTGATCATCAAAGATTGCTGCTGAGCAGGCTTTTGAGGATGTATCGATGGCTAAAGTGAGCATGGGCACCTCCATAGAGTGGTGGGTTGGTATGAGGAGCGGCTTGCGGTGAGAAGCTTGGTTTAAGCACCGAAGTGCAGCGTGATTTCTCGTGTGTGGTCGTCGATACGTGTAAATTGCATCTGGATGGTCTGATATGGCAGAGCAGCAGCTACCTGCTCGCTCCATTCTACAGCAATCACCCAGCCGTTATCCACATAATCGTAGAATCCGATGGACTCAAGGTCGTCGGGGCCATTGAGGCGAAAGGCATCAATATGGCAGACAGGCAGCCTGCCGCCACGATATTCATTTAAGAGGGCAAAGGTGGGGCTGGTCACCGCCATGGTGCAGCCAAGCCCTTTGACAAGGCCCGTGGTAAAGAGGGTTTTGCCCATCCCCATGCCGCCTTGATAGGCGATGATAGCACCGGGCTTCAAGACAGCACTAACCGCCTCCCCCAGCTCAAAGGTCTGAGCAGGGGAGGTGGTTACAAACTTTTGTATAGGTTCTTTAGAAATGGTGAACATTAAAATAGTCCTGTAATAGAGTTGTCTTCAAGGATATCAATAACCTCAGCAGATGGCTTCTTAGGCAGACCAGGCATGGTCATTACATCTCCGGTCAGCACTACGATAAAGCCAGCGCCGCTTGAGAGCTTAACCTCACTTACAGTGATCTCAAATCCCTCAGGGCGTCCCAGCAGAGCAGGGTTGTCAGAGAGTGAGTACTGAGTCTTTGCCATACAGATTGGCAGCTTATCCTTACCGATTGCAGTGATGTCGCGGATTGCCTTATCAGCAGCAGCGGAGTAAGCAACAGACTTAGCGCCGTAGATGGTGCCGGTGATGGCAGCAACCTTTTCCTTGATGGAGGACTCTACATCATAGACAAACTTAAAGTCTACAGGCTGATCGCAAGCCTTTACAACCTTATCAGCCAGATCCAGTGCGCCCTCGCCGCCCTTAGCAAAGTGCTCGCAGAGGGAGTACTCAACCTGTAGGTCAGCACAGATCTTGGAGAGAGCTGCCAGCTCAGCATCGGTATCGGAGCCAAAACGGTTGACACCAACGATTACAGGCACACCAAACTTACGCATGTTCTCCACGTGTGCTGCAAGGTTTACGCTACCAGCCATCAGAGCGTCTACGTTTTCCTTGCCGAGATCAGCCTTTGCAACGCCGCCGTTATACTTCAGCGCGCGGATGGTAGCAACGATGACCACGCAGGATGGAGTCAGGCCGGCATAGCGGCACTTGATATCCATAAACTTCTCTGCGCCAAGGTCGGAGCCGAAGCCTGCCTCGGTGATCAGGTAGTCAGCCATCTTTAGACCAAGCTTGGTGGCACGTACAGAGTTACAGCCATGAGCGATGTTGGCAAAAGGACCGCCGTGTACCAGAGCAGGGGTGTTTTCGAGGGTCTGTACCAGGTTTGGCTTGATGGCATCCTTCAGCAGTACTGCCATTGCGCCGTGTGCCTTGAGCTGGTGAGCATATACAGGCTCGTTGGTATAGGTGTAGCCGATCAAGATCTCGCCAAGGCGGGTCTTAAGGTCAGCCATATCGTTAGCTAGACATAGGATCGCCATAACCTCGCTGGCTACAGTGATCTGGAAGCTGTCTTCACGAACTACGCCGTTTGCCTTGCCACCCAGACCGATGATTACCTTACGCAGGGAACGATCGTTCATATCGAGGCAACGCTTGATGATGATACGGCGGGGGTCAATGTTGAGCTCATTGCCCTGAGTTAAGTGGTTGTCGATGAGTGCGCAGAGCAGGTTGTTGGCGCTGGTGATGGCGTGCATGTCGCCGGTAAAGTGGAGGTTGAGGTCTTCCATTGGCACTACCTGAGAGTAACCGCCGCCAGCTGCTCCACCCTTTACGCCAAATACGGGGCCTAGAGAAGGCTCACGCAGGGCGATGATGGCATTGCGTCCGGATTTTACCATAGCTTGTCCAAGACCGACGGTAGTGGTAGTCTTACCTTCGCCGGCAGGGGTGGGGTTAATCGCGGTAACTAGGATCAGCTTACCGTCTTTGCGGGAGGAAACACGGTTAATCAGTTCATCGGAGAGCTTTGCTTTATAGCGTCCATAAGGCTCAAGCTCCTCCTCGGTAATTCCAAGGGAGGATGCTATTTGGGTAATGGGCAGCATTTTTGCTTGTTTTGCTATTTCGATATCTGTTAGCATCTAATCGTACCTCCTAAAATACTTATGCATCTGCATTGTTATATTATTATACCACTTTGATTGGGATATTTCTATCCCTTGAATAAAAAACATCTATACAGTATAATAAAAATAATGGGTCTTGACAAAAACAGTGTCAAAATTCTAGATAAGATGTTTAATCAATGTTCGGAAAAATTGGGCAATATGTTTCGAATTGTAAAATTATGTAAAATAAATTATAGCATGCCTGCCGCTTATTGAGCGCAGCAAGGTAAGGAGGAATATGATAAAGCTATTACGAAATTATCTGCGCACAGCCAATAAGCTGCTGATGGCAGTGTGCTTTACCTTATCGGCACTCAGTGTGGTGCTGCTTATCGGCATCTCAATGTCGGGCTATGCCAACTCTCGCCAGATACTCACCCAGATTGGCGCTAGCCTGATTGGTGTGATGGCTGCGGTGATTATCTCGCTGATCGATTACAGAGGGCTTACATCTCTCTGGAAGCTCTATGTGCCAGCCTCGCTTTTTTTGGTGACGCTGACCTACTTTATCGGTATCAAGCGTGTGGAGTATGTCGACGATCGAGCTTGGCTAAAGGTACCCTTTCTTCCGCTGACCTTTCAGCCCTCCGAGATCCTGAAGATTGCTTTCATTCTCTTTTTTGCATTGCATTTAGAGAAGGTGGCAGAAAACATCAACAACCCTTCTACGCTGCTCTCCCTCTGTGCCCATGGTGCAGTCCCTACTCTGATGATCGTCGCTCAGGGAGACGATGGTACCGCCTTGGTTTTTGTGGTGATATTTTGCGCCATGATGTTTGCAGCAGGTCTCAGCTGGAAGTATATTGCTGCCGCTGCGGGAGCTGTTGCAGCGGCTTCGCCAATTGTTTGGTTTATGGTCTTTACTGAAGATAAGCGAATGCGTGTGCTGACAGTGCTAAACCCTGAAATCGACCCCATGGGTAAGGGCTGGCAGCAGAGTTTAGGCAAGCTCTCCATTGGCTCTGGCCAAGTATGGGGCAAAGGGATATTTTCTGATAGCCACCATTATGTACCCGAAATGCACAACGACTTTATCTTTGCCTTTGCGGGAGAAGCCATGGGCTTCATGGGTAGCTGCTTGATCCTTGCGCTATTGGGGCTGATGATTCTCTTGATTTTAGATAGCGCCCGCACTGCAAGAGATCCACTGGGTAAATACATCTGCATCGGAGTATTTGCCATCATCGCTTTCCAGACGGTGGTCAATCTGGGTATGTGCCTAGCGGTTCTTCCGGTAATCGGGATCACGCTGCCCTTGCTTTCGGCAGGTGGTACTTCAGTGTGTATGACCTATATCGGCATCGGTCTGGTGCTGAGTGTCTATCGCCACTCAAACCGCAACCTGTTTATCAGCTCACGGTAAAACCCTTATAAATCCATCCCCCTAAGAAGCTGCTTCGGCAGAGCCTTAGGGGGATTTTTTCGGGCTTTTTCGGTCAACCCTCTGAAATCTACTCGTACTGACTGTGCAGGCTAGTAGTCAGGGTGGTCTAAGCGTGGCTTAATAGCGGGAACATTAAGGGATTACCCTCAAAGATATTGCCACCCATTACAAACAGGGTGGTGTCCTCTTGCTTTAAAAGCTTACAGGTCATAGCTGTTGGCTCCTTTGGGGTAAAGCCCAGATTTACTTCTTCGATGCCTTGAGGGATGATTGCAGATAAGTGGGCTGGGGTGAGCTCCCTTTCGCAGAAGATTTCGTAGAGAGTCATCTTGTTACCAGAGATCTTTGCAATCATGACAGCATCCTGCTCCGGCAGGTAATAGACGTGATCTCGCATCCCTTGGGTGGCGTAAAACATCAATAAGCCCTCATTGCCTAGGGGGTAAAAAGCAGAGAGCGGGTTGCCATAAGCATAGCAGCGCAGGATTGTGCGCGCAGAATCCTTAAGGGTCATATCTAGCTTATGCATAGGGCTGCTCTTGCCACTATAAATAGGGCTATAGGTGTAGCAGTGCTCCGAAGCCTTTTTAAAACCAAACTTTGGGTAAAAATCCAGCACGCTGTCGTTGGCAAAGAGGTAGAGCAGCTCGCCATAATTGCGGTAGTCTGCCAAGACCTGCTCAATGAGCAAGCGGCTAAGTCCCAGACCTCGATAGTTGGGATGGGTCATTACGGTGCCCAGCTGGATCATTTTTTTGGCTGTGCCCTGATGCATAAACTGCATTAAGTTCACTGAAACATTAGCAACCACTTGATCTTCGTTGACCAGAGAATAAGGTAGATAGCTATCTTGCCAGTAGCCGGTTTGATACCATTCTTCAAAATCAATGTCAAAGGTCATCTTAGCAAGTTGATTAAAGCTTGCCCGCAAGGCTGTGTGCTGGCGGTGATCTTTGCGAAGCTGATAGGTTTTATCATTGATCGTATAGCTTTGGATATTGATCCCTCCTTATGATGGATAGGGTAAGCGATTTGAGATCTGGCTTGGGAGGAGGTACTTGGATTATGGGGCTAGCTTCCACACATAAGCCACGGGTCTACTGATATAGCAAATGCTATATGCGGATATGAAGGGTGGTATTGCCGTAATGGTTGATGAGCTTTAAGAGGTCATCGTAGGTAATAAAGAGGGTTTCGGTGTTGTCATTGGGGTGGAAGCCCAGGTTATCGATGCCTTTTAGGTCGCGATCAAGCACCACTACTACTTGATGCTCAGCATCGTTGATAATCCCAAAGGGGGAGACAGCGCCTTTCTCAAGCCCCAGATATTTGTCCAGCCGCTCGGGAGAGGCAAAGCTCAACTTACCGCTCTCGATGAGCACACCAAGCTTGGTAAGGTCGGCTGTCTTATCCTTTTGCAGGATGATTAGGTAGTGCTTTTTGCCCTTTTGATCGCGGACAAAGAGATTTTTGCATACGGTGCCTTTATCGGTGATGCCCAGAGCCTCCATCTCTTCGATGGTTACCACAGGCGGGTGCTCGGTGCCGGTGTAGGGGATGCCGAGGCTTTGTAATGTATGATATACCTTTTGCTTTTTATCCATTGTATTAACTACTTCCTATTCTGGTTTTGCATAAAATAAAGGCACATAAAGTGTAGCTTTATGTGCCCCTAAATTGCTGTGACTTATTTCTTAAAGCTTGCGTACATAGTAGCGATCTTGATCAGTACCTCTACCATTCTTTCCATGCTCTCTACTGATACAAACTCATACTTACCATGGGCGTTTTGACCGCCGGTAGAGAGGTTGGGGCAGGGCAGACCCATGTAAGAGAGTCTTGCGCCGTCGGTACCACCGCGGATGGGGGAAATCACAGGAGTGATACCCAGCTCGCTAAATGCTGCCTTGGCGTTGTCGATCAGGTGCATATGGGGCTCTACCACCTCGCGCATGTTGCGGTAGGAGTCGATGAGGGTCAGGTCTACAGTGCCCTCACCATACTTTTCGTTGAGGTAAGCGGCGATCTTCTGGAAGCGAGCCTTTTTAACCTCAAACTTAGCGCTGTCGTGGTCACGGATGATATAGGTCATGGAGCTACGCTCTACGGTGCCTTCCATTACGTTGAGGTGGGAGAAGCCCTCGTAGCCCTCGGTATAAGCGGGTTGCTCTGCTACAGGCAGCATTGCTTGGAATTCCATTGCCATCAGGAGAGAGTTTTTCATCTTATTTTTAGAAGCGCCGGGGTGGATGTTGGCGCCGTTGATGATCACCTTTGCAGTTGCTGCGTTGAAGTTTTCATACTCCAGACCACCCAGAGCGCCGCCGTCGATGGTGTAGCCAAAGTCAGCATTAAACTTCTTTACGTCGAAGTACTTTGCGCCGTTACCCACCTCTTCATCAGGTGTAAAGCCGATGCGGATAGGGCCATGGGGGATCGACTTATCCTTGATGAGGATCTCGGCCATCGTGAGGATCTCAGCGATGCCAGCCTTGTCGTCGGCGCCAAGCAGTGTGGTTCCGTCGGTGACTACCAGGCGCTGGCCTACATAGTCCTTGAGCTGTGGGAATACGCTCTCGCGCATCACTACATTTAGCTCTTTGTTGAGCAGGATGTCGCCACCCTTATACTCGATGACGGAGGGCTTGATATTGGCGCCGCAGATGTCGCTTACGGTGTCCATATGTGCGATATAGCCGATGGTGGGAGCACCTTCTACGGTAGCGGGGATGGTGCCCATTACATAGCCATACTGATCCATCTCAGCGTCTTCGATGCCGATGGCTTTCATCTCTTCTACCATAAACTTCGCGAAATCCAGCTGCATTGCAGTAGATGGGAAGGTTTCGCTATCGTGGATAGCGGTGGTTTCGATTGCTATGTAGGCTAAAAATCTGTCTAGTACTGATCTCATTGTTTTCTCCTTTAAATTTTCGTATTTGTGGTTGCGATATAGGCGGCTTATTTTAACCCCGCAGGTAATTAAAATGCGCCGCAGGCTCTCTATAAGGGCAAGCCTTAACTCACGTAAACCCCTTGCCGCATTACACTACACAGGCAAAGCCAGTTGTTGACAAGGGTTGCAAGCGAGTGTCCTGTTAAAGTACCACAGCGCATTAGAGATACTGGGCACGGTGCTTTTTATACCCGTGGTAATTAAAATGCGCCGCAGGCTCTCTATAAGGGCAAGCCCTTAACTCACGTACAGCCCTTGCCGCATTACACTGCACAGGCAAGCCTGCTGGTGACAAGCGTTGCAAGCGAGTGTCCTGTTAAAGTGCCGCAGCGCATTAGAATGCCTAACGGCATGGAGATACGGGGCGTGGTGCTGTTTATACCTGTAACAATTAAAATGCCGTAGGATCTCTTTTAGGTATGTATCTGCTCTGCTTGACTAGCCGATGATCTCCTTAATGCTTGCCACTACATACGCTAGGTCGCTGCGGCTTACATCGTGATTGGTAACGAAGCGGGCAGTATAAGGGTCTCGCATGCCGATTTTGATGCCTTTTTCCAGCATGAGAGCAGGGAACTTCTCCATCAGCTCCAGCGGGCGCTCAAAGTGGACAAAAGCCATATTGATGTCGGTGGATTTTGCTGCATGGCTCACACCGGGGATGGTGCAGAGCTCTTTGACCAGCCATTTTGCATTTTCGTGGTCTTCGGCAAGGCGGTCGGTCATCTCCTCAAGGGCGATGATGCCAGCTGCTGCTAAGAAGCCAGCCTGACGCATGCCACCGCCAAACAGCTTGCGGATCTTGCGCGCCTTTGCCACAAACTCCTTGCTGCCAGCCAATATCGAGCCTACGGGAGCACAGAGCCCCTTAGAAAGGCAAGACATAACCGAATCGCAGCAGGCAGTAATCTCTGTGACATCTACGCCAAGAGATACAGCAGCATTAAACACTCTTGCTCCGTCAAGATGCACTGGTATACCCTTGCCTTTGGCTAAGGCATAGGTCTTTTGCATCTCCTCCAGAGGCACTACCGCACCGGTGGCGAGCGCGTTTTCGAGGCAGATCAGCCCGGTATGAGGGAAGTGGATGTTGGAATCATCCCGGATAGCGGCCTTTACCAGATCAGCATGCAGGATGTCGTCTTCACTGTCGATGGGGTACACCTGACAGCCTGAGAGCACAGCAGCGCCTCCGACTTCGTAGACGTTGATGTGGGATTTGCGCCCCACGATGATCTCATCGCCTCTGCTGGTGTGTGCCATAATGGCGATCTGGTTGCCCATGGTGCCGGTGGGTACAAACACGGCTGCTTCCTTGCCGAGGCGCTTGGCAGCTAGTGCTTCGAGCTTTGCTATGGTTGGGTCATCATTGTAGACGTCGTCGCCAACTTCGGCGGTCAGCATAGCCTCCCGCATCCTCTGGGTAGGCTGGGTTACGGTGTCGCTCCTGAGATCGATATAACGCATAACTGCTCCTCCTGTATTAGAACCTTTATTCATCCCGAAATGCTTGCTTTTGGAAGTGCCGCCTTAAATAACATAAGGCCATTAGACGCTTAGTTCCTGTGATGGATACAAGTTCTTCACTATAGAATTTAGTTTCATTATAAATCAATCTGGGCTGCTCTGCAAGATGGTAACGAGGCTTATTGCTCCTGACTTTTTACATAAGAGAGATTCATCAGCATGACACCTGCCATAATCAGAGCAGTGCCGACCATCTGGCGAGGTCCGAAGCTCTCGCCGAGGAAAAATACACCGATCCCGATGGTCAAGACGGTAGAGAGCCCCGAAAAAGAGGACATCACCACCAGCGGTAGGCGGGTCATGTTGTAGAGTGCCAGTGAGAAGGCAATAACCGAGGCTGCCACAGATAGATAGAGGATACTGATGATAAAGTCAAAGCTGAGCACACCTACAAAGTAGGAGCCAAGCGTACCTGCTGCTGCGTGTTGCCCGAGAGAAAGAGTGGTAAAGACTAGGGCGGCTTCAATGGTGGTAAAGTACAGCACCTCAAAGGGGCTAAAGCCCAGTGCGCCTGCTTTTTTGATCAGCAGGGCGTTGATGGCACCAGTCATCATAGCGAGGAAGGGGAAAAGTATCGCCAGTGGCGATAGGCTCAGATCTGGAGTCAGATTAATCAATACAATCCCTGCAATTGAGAGCAGCATGTAGAGGACCTGCTTTTGCTTTGGGATCTCTTTGAGGAAGATTACCCCCAACAGAGTAATGAAGATGGGGGAAGCGGCATACATCACCGCAAACTGAGAGGAGGGGGCGTGCTGCACTCCGATGGTCTCAATCGAGAAGTTTAGCAAGGGAGACATCAGCCCCGACAAAGCGAGGATGCCCCACTTCTTGCCCTTAAAGCTTAGCTTGATGATGCCAAACTTCCACAGAGCGGTCATGATGATGGCAGCGATGCTAAGGCGGAAGGCAAGCAGCTTCATGGGGTCGTTGCCAATGGCAGAGGATGCCCGTATGATGAAGAAAAATACAAAGGCAAAGATGGTGGATGAGGTAAGCGCCGACAAAAAGGGTAGGTTTTTCTTAAGCATGGTGACCTCCTTAAGCTTAATAGCTGTCTTCCTCTTCTTCGAGAGGGAGTTGTGGAGCGGGCTCCACTAGGGGGGCTTGCTGCGTGGATTTTACATAAGATGCATTCATCAAAAATACACCCAGAATGATCAGGGCAGTGCCGAAGATCTTCCGTGGTCCAAAGCTCTCCTGCATCAGAAACACACCTACAGCGATCGAGATGGCAGTCGATAGCCCCGAGAAGGAGGAGGTGACCACCAGTGGCAGACGCGTCATGTTATAAAAGGCCAGCGAAAACGCTATGATCGAGCTGCCTATCGATAGGTATAGGATGCTGACGATAAAGTCAAAGGTAAATACACCGTTGAAATAGCTAGCAAGGCTGCCCTGTAAGGTGTGCTGACTCAGCGAGATTATTAAAAATACCAGCGCTGACTCGGCGGTGGTAAAGTAAAGGCACTCAAAATGGGTAAATCCGCTAAGAGAGGCCTTTTTGATAAATAGGGAGTTGGCACTACCGGAGAGCATGGTCAAAAAGGGCAGCAGCACTGCCATCGGGCTCATGCTCAGATCAGGAGAAATGTTGATGATCAGTACTCCTGTAATCGATAAGGCTATATAAAAAAGTTGCTGCTTCTTGGGGTATTCCTTTAGAAACAAAGCGCCCCACAAGGTGATAAACACAGGGGAAGCAGCGTACATTACTGCAAACTGAGAGGTGGGGATGGTCTGCACACCGATGGTCTCGATAGAGAAGTTTAAAATAGGTGACATCAGCCCCGATAAAGCAAGGATGCCCCATTTTTTACCCCGAAAGTTCATTTTAAGGACCCCCAGCTTCCACAGCAGGGTCATAATGATAGCAGCAATAGATAGGCGGAAGGCCAGCAGTCGAAAGGGATCGTTGCCAATGGCAGAAGAAGCCTTGATGATGAAGAAAAATACAAAAGAAAAAATCGTGGATGAGGTCAGGGCGGCTAAAAAGGGCAGTTGTTTTTTGAGCATAAGCGTCCTCCGGATAATCTGCCGCAAGTCATGCTGTGCGGCTGCTGTAAACACATATTTATTGTATCAGCTCTATAGGGGGAATTCAATGATCTGCCGGCAATTTTATTGGTATTGTATCAGCATGCTCGATGGGGTATAATAAGCGCAGACCGCCTAAAGCTAGGGATTGCGCCTAGGAGCGTATAAAGGGGCTTGCACCTACATTGATAGTAGGATATGTATGCAAGGAAGATACAGCGGAGGGATAATGAGAAATATCAATTGTATTGTAGCGCTGGATTATCAAGATATGAGCAGCAAAGCAGCACAGCTTATAGCTGCCCAGCTTCAAAGTAAACCGGATAGCCTGCTGGGGCTTGCCACAGGCTCTACCCCCGTAGGCATGTATCAAAATCTGGTTTCCCTCTATCGGAAGGGTGCGATCAGCTTTGATCAGGCAAGCAGTGTCAATCTTGATGAGTATGTGGGGCTTCAAGGTGAGCACCCCCAGAGTTATCGTTATTTTATGCAGCAGCATCTTTTTGATCAGGTTGATATCCAGCTCCATAATACCCACCTGCCTGATGGTACGGCAGAGGATGTAGCAGCCGAGTGTAGCCGCTATGACCGATTGATAGAGGAGCTTGGCAGGGCAGATATACAGGTGCTGGGCTTGGGGCACAATGGCCATATAGCCTTCAACGAGCCATCACAGAGCTTTAGTGGCAATACCCATTGCGTGGTGCTTACAGATAGCACCATTGAGGCAAATCGCAGATTCTTTCAGCAGGGGGAGCAGGTGCCTAGCCATGCCCTCACTATGGGTATTAAGCAGATCATGGGGGCTAGGCAGATCATACTGCTGGTGAGCGGCGGTCAAAAGGCACAGATACTGCATCGGGCGATGACAGGGGAGATTACCCCGATGGTGCCAGCGTCGGTGCTTCAGCTTCATCCTTGTGTTACGGTTATTGCTGATATACCAGCCCTTGCTTGCTTTGATAAAGAGGAGCTTGACGGCGAGGCATATGCAGTAGGGGTATAGGGGGTACTGCCCATTCTATGCTGGCGATTGCTTGTCATATAGCATCATTACCACTATCGAGACGGATACTCTCTAATGCTGCGCATAGTGATGCCTCTTGCTATTTTGTAGTCGGATGCTCTGCGTTTTTTGCTTAAAAAGTTTTGGAGCGGTGTAATCATTACCCTTCAATATTATCAATTAATTACAGTATAAAAGGCTGCTGTCAATATGGACAGCAGCCTTTTTGATGTTGAATAGATTAAGAAATAATATTACTTCTTGTCAAGGCCCATCTCGGCGCGTACCTGCTTAAAGCACTCTACAGCAAACTTCAGATCTTCCTTAGTGTGAGAAGCGCAGACCTGAGTCCTGATACGAGCTCTGCCCTTAGGTACTACAGGGTAGGAGAAGCCGATACAATATACGCCCTTCTCCAGCATTCTGTCAGCCATCTCGGAGGCAGTTCTCTCATCATAGAGCATGATTGGTACGATTGGGTGGGTACCGTCGATGATGTCAAAGCCCTCAGCCTTCAAGAGCTCACGGTAGTAGCGGGTGTTTTCCTCAAGGGTGTCACGCAGAGCAGTGCTGGATTTGAGCATCTCAAGGGTCTTGATAGAGCCAGCAACTACTGCGGGAGCCATAGAGTTGGAGAAAAGGTATGGACGGCTTCTCTGGCGCAGCAGAGCAACGATCTCTTTGTGACCGCTGGTAAAGCCGCCGGAAGCACCGCCCAGTGCCTTACCAAAGGTACCGGTGATGATGTCGACTCTGCCCATTACACCGCAGTGCTCGTGGGTGCCCTTACCATGTGCGCCTACAAATCCGGCTGCATGGCTGTCGTCTACCATAACTAGAGCGTTAAACTCGTCGGCTAGATCACATACACCCTTCAGGTTGCAGATGATGCCATCCATTGAGAATACGCCGTCGGTAGCGATTAGCTTTATTCTAGCGCCAGCAGCGTCAGCTTCCATCAGCTTGGCACGTAGGTCTTCCATGTTGTTGTTTTTATAGCGGAATCTCTTAGCCTTAGAGAGGCGTACGCCATCGATGATAGAAGCATGGTTTAGCTCATCGCTGATGATGGCATCTTCTTCGCCCAGCAGAGTCTCAAACAGACCGCCGTTAGCGTCGAAGCAAGAGGAGTATAGGATTGTGTCTTCGGTGCCGAGGAACTCGCTGAGAGAAGCCTCAAGCTCCTTGTGGACAGTCTGTGTGCCGCAGATGAAACGCACAGATGCAACACCGTAGCCTACCTTGTCGTAAGAAGCCTTGGCAGCCTCGATGATTTCTTTGTTGTCGCCCAGACCCAGGTAGTTATTGGCGCACATGTTGATGACGCTTAAACCTGCGGTGGTCTTGATGTGTGGGCCCTGAGGAGTGGTGATGACGCGCTCGCCCTTCCAGAGGCCAGCCTCCTTGATGCTTTCCAGCTCATTTGCAAAGATATTAATTGCAGATTTTTTATTCATGCCAAAAATCTCCTTTTATTTTATGAGGGGGCGCTTTATAATTACAAAGCGCCCCTGAAGTGAAAGCGAACCTTACTTGTGCAACTGGGTCCAATCCAGTACTACCTTGCCGGAGTTGCCGCTGATCATAGCGTCAAAGCCCTTCTGGTAGTCACGGACGTCAAAGCGATGGGTGATGATCTTAGAGATATCAAGACCACCCTGTAGCATAGCGCCCATCTTGAACCAGGTATCAAACATCTCACGACCGTAGATGCCCTTGATAAACAGACCGTTAAATACGACCTTGTTCCAATCAATCTGGGTGTTTTTGCTTGGGATACCCAGCAGAGCGATCTTGCCGCCATTATACATGTTGTCGATCATCTGGTTGAAGGCAGCCTGATTACCAGACATCTCAAGACCTACGGTGAAGCCGTCGGTGATGCCCAGCTCTGCCATTACGTCGCTGAGCTTCTCTTTTGCTACGTTGACTGCTGCGGTAGCGCCCATCTCTTTAGCAAGATTTAGGCGGTACTCGTTGACATCGGTGATGACAACCTTTCTTGCGCCTGCATATTTGCAGACTGCTGCTGCCATGATGCCGATTGGGCCTGCACCGGTGATTAATACGTCCTCGCCTACCAGATTGTAGGAGAGAGCGGTATGGGTAGCGTTGCCAAAGGGATCGAAGCAGGAGAACATCTCTTCTGGGATGCCATCAGCACACTTCCAAGCGTTTGCAGCTGGGATTACCAGATACTCAGCAAAAGCACCGTCGCGGTTTACACCTACGCCGATGGTATTTTTGCAAAGGTGTACTTTGCCTGTGCGGCAGTTGCGGCAGGTACCACAGACGATGTGACCCTCACCGGTTACCTTGTCGCCCACGCTGAAGCCTGCTACATTGGAGCCAACCTCTACGATTTCACCTACATATTCGTGACCGATGGTCATAGGGGTCTTGATGGTGTTTTGAGACCACTCATCCCAGTTGTAGATGTGTACGTCGGTGCCGCAGATCGAAGTGTAGCGGATCTTGATTTTGACATCGTTGGGCCCTATCTTTGGTACAGGTACCTCTGTCATGGTCACGCCGACGCCGGGAGCGCTCTTTACAAGCGCAAGCATTTTTTCACTCATGGCTGCAATCTCCTTTATTTAGTAAAATTAGCAAATAATATGTTTTTCTCTGAGAAACAAACCTCTTATATAATAATAAACTAGTTTGCCGTAAAATGCAATATTAAAGTGAAAGATTTTAAATTTGTCCTCGGTTTCCTGTGTGCTATGCACGAAATATAATAAACAAAATTGCTTTTTAGTGTATTATATATAAAATTGCGTGACAAGCATATTTTACAGCCAGCTGTCCTTGTATCAAATACACATCCAGTCTCCCATTAGCATACCCCTAGTCTTGTAGCTTTTATACGAAGTTAAAATTATTTTTTGTTGTTATCGCAAAAAACTCCTAGATATTTTGGTCGATAAACGGAATTTTTACAACTTTGCTGGGCATCCTCAAGGTAGTCAAATATGAATATATTTGAGATAGGCGCAAATCAATTAACAAAATTTTGTGAGCGTTTTTGTAATGTGTACCAAAGAAACATGTAATATATTAATAATGAGTGAATATTTACCTTTATTTTTGTTGAACACTACCTTGTGGAAGAGGGGGATTGTTAAAAAATTAGCTAAATCGCTATTGCTAAAAAAATTGGAAATGGTATAATGAACATAAATACAGGCACAGCAGTATATTATTTTGTAGAAAGAAGGAATTAACATGGAACTAAAAACACCATTGTATGATTGTCATGTAGCCGCAAAAGGCAAGATCGTTCCCTTCGCAGGATATCTGCTTCCCGTCAACTATGAGGCAGGGGTCATTGCAGAGCATATGGCTGTACGCACACAGGCAGGTCTTTTTGATGTTTCCCATATGGGAGAGATCACTATAAAGGGCAAGGATGCTCTGGCAAATGTGCAAATGCTTGTAACCAACGAGTGCTCTAATATGACCGATGGTCAGATTAAGTACACCACCATGTGTAATGAGCAGGGTACAGTTGTAGATGACCTGCTGGTTTACAAGGTAAATGACGAAAACTTCCTGCTGGTAGTCAACGCTTCTAATCGTCATAAAGACGTTGCTTGGATGAAGGCACACATCTTTGGCGAGGTGGAGTTTGCTGATATCTCTGACGATGTAGCACAGGTAGCACTGCAGGGACCAAATTCTCTAGAGATTATTAAGCAGATCGCCGATGAGGCTGAGCTGCCCACCAAATATTATACCTTTGTAGAGCATTGCAAGGTAGCAGGCAAGGATTGCCTGGTATCCCGTACCGGCTACACCGGTGAGTTTGGCTATGAGATCTACTGCTCCAATGAGGATGCTGCTCATATTTGGAATGCCATCATGGAAGCAGGCAAAAACCACGGCCTGATACCCTGTGGTCTGGGCTGCCGCGATACCCTTCGCTTCGAGGCAGGCATGCCACTGTATGGCCATGAGATGGATGATACCATTACACCTTATGAGGCTGGATTGGGCTTCTGTGTCAAGATGAGCAAGGCTGATTTTATCGGCAAGAAGGCGCTTGAAGAGAAGGGGCCTGCTACCCGTAAGTGTGTAGGGCTTAAGATCACCGGCCGTGGCATCGCTCGTGAGCATCAGGATGTATATGCAGATGGCAAGAAGATCGGATTTACTGCCTCGGGCAGCCATTGCCCATATCTGGGCGGCGCCTATGCAACCGCTATTTTGGATGTTGATTACAACGCAATCGGCACCAAGGTTGAGGTCGATGTAAGAGGACGTCGTGTAGAGGCTGAAATTATTGCAACCCCCTTTTATAAGGGAAAGAAATAATGCAGTGCCAAAATTTTAAAATTTTGAAGGAGAGATAAGATTATGAACATCCCAAAGAATCTACTGTATACCAAGTCCCACGAGTGGGTAGAGATGACAGGTGACAACACCGCAAAGACTGGTCTGACCGAGTATGCCACCACACAGTTGGGTGAGCTGGTCTTTATCAACCTGCCCGAAGCAGGCGACAGCGTAAGCGCAGGCGAGACTTATGCCGATGTAGAGTCTGTAAAGGCTGTATCCGACGTTATGAGCGCTGTTAGCGGTGATGTTACTGCGATCAATGAAGAGCTGCTTGATTCCCCTGGCTCTATCAATCAGGATCCCTACGCTGCTTGGCTGATTGAGATCGGCAACATAAGCGAGAAGAACGAACTGTTGACTGCTGAACAATACGAAGCACTACTTGCAGAGGAGGCTTAATATGGGCTCTTATGTACCTTCTACACGTGCAGAGCGGGAGGAAATGCTTAAGGTCATCGGCCTTGGCTCTATGGACGAGCTGTATAGCGGCATCCCAAAAGATGTGCTAATGACCAGAGCGCTCAACCTGCCTGATGGCAGGAGTGAGATGTGTGTAAAGTACGAGCTTGAGCATATGGCGGCAAAGAATACAGTTTTCCCCCATGTGTTTCGAGGCGCAGGTGCTTATAAGCATTATATCCCCTCTATCGTAAAATACATCCCCGCAAAGGAAGAATTCCTGACTGCATATACCCCTTATCAGGCCGAGATCAGCCAGGGCGTATTGCAGGTAATCTTTGAGTATCAGACCGAAATGTGCGAGCTGACCGGTATGGATGTTTCCAACGCTTCGGTGTATGACGGTGCTACTGCTGCGGCTGAGGCTGCCAGCATGTGCCGTGAGCGCAAGCGCACCAAGACTCTGATCTCCGCTACTTCCCATCCCGACACCATCGATGTTGTACGCACCTATTGCGAAGGCGTCAACGCTGAGATGGTAATCGTACCTGCCAAAAACGGCGTAACCGATCTAGACGCTCTGCGTTCTATGCTGGACGCTACCACTGCCAGCTTCTATGTACAGCAGCCAAACTTCTATGGCATGTTTGAAGATTGCGTAGCCTTAGGTGAGATCGTCCACGAAGCAGGCGCTAAATACATCATGGGCTGCAACCCAATCGCTCTAGGCATCATGAAGACCCCTGGCGAGTGCGGTGCCGACATCGCTACTGCTGAGGGTCAGCCTCTCGGTATCCCTATGTCTTTTGGCGGCCCACACCTTGGCATCATGACCTGTACCGAAAAAATGATGCGTAAGATCCCCGGCCGTATCGCTGGTCAGACCACCGATGCCGACGGCAACCGTTGCTTCGTACTGACCCTACAGGCTCGTGAGCAGCACATCCGCCGTGAGAAGTCCTCCAGCAATATCTGCTCCAATCAGGCGCTTTGCGCTTTGACCTCTACCGTGTATTTAGCGGCAATGGGCCCTGAGGGTCTAAAAAATGTAGCAGAGCAGTGTATGTCTAAGGCTGCTTATGCCGCAGAGGAAATCGCTAAGATCCCAGGCTTCGACCTGAAGTTTACAGGTGAGTTCTTCCATGAGTTTGTCACCAAGTGCCCAGTCTGCCCAGATAAACTGATGGCAGCACTGGAAAAGAAGGGCATCCTCGGCGGGCTTCCCATCAAGGTAGATGGCGAAAACTGCATCCTGTGGTGCTTCACTGAGATGAACTACAAGGAGCACATTGACTTCTTGGTAAATGCAATAAAGGAGGTAGCTGCACAATGAACCTAATTTTTGAAATAAGCCAGCCCGGGCGTAATTGTGCCGTGCTGCCGGAGCTTGATGTACCGCTGAAGAAGCTGTCGACCACCTGTACCCGTCAGCAGGCGCCAAAGCTGCCTGAGCTGTCGGAGACCGACATCAGCCGTCACTACACCAAGCTTGCTAAGAGGACCTTTGGCGTTAACAACGGCTTCTATCCTCTAGGCTCCTGTACTATGAAATATAACCCAAGGGTCAACGAAGAAACCGCTTCGCTGCCCGGCTTTACCGGCGTACATCCTTTGCAGCCTGAGCACACAGTGCAGGGTTGCCTTGAGGTAATGGTAAAGGCAGAGAAGTACCTCTGCGAAATCACCGGTATGGATCAAATGACCTTCCAGCCTGCGGCAGGCGCTCACGGTGAGCTGACTGGTATCCTGCTGATCAAGGCATATCACCAGAGCAGAGGCGATACCAAGAGAACCAAGATCATCGTCCCTGACTCTGCCCACGGTACCAACCCTGCAACTGCTGTAATGGCTGGTTACACCGTAATCAACATCCCATCCAACGAAAAGGGTGGCATGGATATGGATAAGCTCAGAGCCTCGGTCGGCGACGACACAGCAGGCCTGATGCTCACCAACCCCAATACCCTTGGTATCTTTGATGAAAACATCCTAGAGATCACCAAGATCATCCGTGATGCAGGCGGCTTATGCTACTACGACGGTGCCAACCTCAACGCTGTTATGGGTAAGGCACGCCCTGGCGATATGGGCTTTGATGTAGTGCATCTTAACCTGCACAAGACCTTCTCCACTCCTCATGGTGGCGGTGGCCCAGGTAGCGGCGCAGTAGGCTGCAAAAACCTGCTGGCTCCTTATCTGCCTCGCCCACACGCTATTGAGGAAAACGGTGTATACCGCTTTGACAATGAGATCTCTCACACAATTGGTAAGGTTAAGGCCTTCTATGGCAACTTCCTGACTGTGGTCAGAGCGCTCACCTATATCGTAACCCTTGGCAGAGAGGGCATTGCCGAGGCTTCTAGTGTAGCTGTGCTCAATGCCAACTATATGATGAAGCAGCTCTCTGACCTCTTTGATATGGCTTACAGCGGTATCTGCATGCATGAGTTTGTCATCACAATGGAGCGCATGCAGAAGGAGATCGGTGTATCCGCTCTCGACTTTGCGAAGGCACTGCTGGATGAGGGTATCCATCCTCCAACCATGTACTTCCCATTGATCGTCCATGAGGCACTGATGGTAGAGCCTACTGAAACAGAGAGCAAAAACACCATCGATGAGGTTGTAGCGATCTTTAAGAAGGTGCACAAGATGGCGACAGAAAACCCTGAGCTGATGCATCAGATGCCGATGAAGACGGTAATCCGCCGCCCCGACGAAGTAAAGGCTGCAAGAGAGCCTGTGCTGAGATATACTTTTTAGGACGTAATGTATGATCAAACATCTATATTATATTTTTGCGGGTGACACCAACCCCTACCAAAATCTTGCGCTGGAGGAGTATCTGCTGCGCAATGTGCCGCCTGAGAGCTGCATCTTGTATCTGTGGCAAAACAGGCATACGGTAGTAATCGGTAAAAACCAAAACCCATGGCAGGAATGTAAAGTAGGTGCTCTACAGGAGGACGGCGGATATCTTGTCCGCCGTCTTTCCGGTGGTGGCGCTGTATTCCACGACCTTGGGAACTTAAACTTCACATTTTTGATGCCCTGTGAAGATTACGACATCGATAAGCAGCTTGCAGTGATTGCTGCCGCTGCTGCGAGCTTCGGGCTGACGGTAGAGAAATCGGGGCGAAATGATCTGACCATCGATGGGCGGAAGTTTTCGGGCAATGCCTTCTGTAAGCAGGTCAATGCCTACCACCACGGCACCATCATGATCGATGCCGATCTTGCCAATCTATCGAAATATCTCAATGTTTCATTACAAAAGCTCCAGTCAAATGGTGTAAGCTCTGTACGCTCCCGTGTGGCAAATCTAAAAGAGTTTTGTCCCGAGATCACAGTGGAGCAGATGAAGAAACGACTGGTAGAGGCTTTTGGGCAGGTGTATGGCGGTGAGCCTAAGCTGCTGGAAGAAAAGGCGCTCAATCATGAGCAGATCGCTAGTTACGCCGAGAAATATGCCTCTTGGGACTGGGTCTTTGGCAAGAAGCTGCAGTTTGATGCCCAGATCGAAAACCGCTTCCCCTGGGGGGCAGTTACCCTGCAATTTTGCGTAGCAAATGGGGTAATCAGTGAGCTGGCAGCGTATTCCGACGCTATGGATTGTGACGTAATCTATGAGCTGGCAGAGGTGCTTAAGGGTTGCCGTTTTGAGCGGCAGGCTATCGCTTCTGCTTTGCAGCAGCTTTTTAAACCTCAGGAAGATCTGGTGTTTGCAGGCTTTGATCCCGCAAGGCTCTCCCGCGAGGGGGTCGTGAAGGATCTGTCTGACTGGATTCTTTCACAGGACTTTTAAACTAGGAAATAGGAGAGCAAATGCATGGATTATCAATATGACCTGCTGGTGATCGGTGCAGGCCCCGGCGGCTATGTGGCGGCTATCAGGGCGGCACAGCTGGGGCTTAAAACCGCTGTAGCAGAGCGCCGTGATGTAGGCGGCACCTGCCTCAACCGTGGCTGCATCCCCACCAAATCAATGATGCACGCCGCAGATCTTTATCACGAAACTGCAAGCTTTGATGTTTTGGGGCTAAGTGCCGAGAACGTCAGCTTTGATATGGCAAAAATCCAGGCTCGCAAAAATGATGTGGTGCTGAAGCTTCGCACTGGTGTGGAGCAGCTCTTTAAGAGCGGTGGCATCACCCATCTAGCAGCTTCGGCTGCAATTCTTGATCCGCATAGGGTTAGGATTTCTCCCGTCGACGGCAGCGAGCCCTATGAGATCACTGCCAAGAATATTCTAATTGCTACCGGCTCCAATCCTCAGACCCCGCCTGTAGAGGGCAAGCACCTGCCGGGTGTCATCACCAGCGACGAGCTGCTGAGTATGGATACCATGTATGATCACTTGATCGTAGCGGGCGCAGGGGTAATCGGAATGGAGTTTGCTTCGATGTACAATGCCTTTGGCAAGGAAGTCACCATCATGGCATCTCGTGACCGGATCCTGCCTAAGGTAGATAAGGAAATCGCGCAAAATCTCAGCATGATCTTCAAAAAGCGGGGGATCAAGATCATTACCAAGGCCCGCCTTAAGAAGATTACCCAAGAGGAAGACGGTAAGCTGCGCTGCTGGTATCAGGATGGCGACAACTTCGAGAGTGTCGTGGGTGATGGGGTGCTGCTAGCTTCGGGCCGCTCGGCCAATACCGAGGGCTTATTTGGCGAGGGCTTTAGCATCGAGATGAACGACAATGGCAGCATCGCAGTGGATAAGCAATTTAAGACCAGTGTAGACAACATCTACGCCATCGGCGACGTAATCCCAGGCATGCAGCTTGCCCATGTAGCTTCGGCGCAGGGCATCGTAGTAGTAGAGCAGCTAGCAGGGCACAAGCCCTCTATCGAGCTGTCTGTGGTTCCTGACTGCATCTATACCAACCCTGAGATTGCCTGCACAGGCCTGACCGAGGCCGAAGCAAAGGAGAAGGGCATTAAGGTAAAGACCGCCAAAGCCAGCATGATGGCAAATGGCAAGTCGTTGCTCTCATTGCAGGAGAGAGGCTTCATCAAGGTGATCTACGATGAGGAAAATGACTGCATCGTAGGCGCTCAGCTGATGTGTGCAAGAGCCACGGATATGATCAATGAATTCTCCACCGCAATCGTCAATAAGCTAAGCAAGGCGCAGATGCAGGCTGTAATTCGCCCTCATCCTACCTTTGGTGAGGCTGTTACCGAGGCGGTTGATGAGCTGGATGGTCTTGCGATCCATATTGCTCACAAAAAATAGGCTGTTTTAGCTTAAATACCCTGTAACTCATATAAAAAAAGGACATCCCCTTGGTTAGGTGCTGGCCATGGATCAACCCTTGGGGGTGTCCTATTTATTGTGTTGCTTAGATCCATAGAGTGATGGGTGTGGGGTAGGTATCTTGGAGTTGTAAGATTGTATAAGCAAAATAATTGATTTCTGTGAAAAAGGCTTGACTTATTGATATTTGTATGGTATTATAATCAAGCGTTATAGGTATGCGCCCGTAGCTCAGCCGGATAGAGTGTTTGGCTACGAACCAAAAGGTCGCAGGTTCGAATCCTGCCGGGCGTGCCAATTGAATATTTCGTATCGCAAAAAAGTCTATAAATATAGGCTTTTTTGTGGTATGAATATACTTGAACAATATAAAAAATTGCACTTTGCGATGACTACGTTTCCTCTGCTGCATGATAAGACTTATACAGGTATTGGCAAAACCATTGCTGTGCAACGCAGGCGCGCTCATCAGTATTGATTAACACAATTTGAGATCATGGCACGCTATCTACCGTTTTTGTATCCCTTGTCACCAGTGCATTTACTTGTCAATGTACACCAGCCGTTCCAGCTGCTCAGAAGCTTTGAACAGCCAGATCGGCACATATCATGCAAATTTGCGGTTTGCTTGATATGGAGGAGTATATATATCTAAAGCCATCGGACAGACAGCTTTAAACCAAAAGAAAAAGAGCTTTCAGATGTTGTCGGTCAAAACCACATCTGAAAGCCCCTTGAAATCTATCCAAAACCGTGGTATAATACACGGCATGAATACTCTCACAAGTCTTAACAGATGGGTTGAACATCTTTAAGGCGCAAGCCTGGATGCCGTTTGGCGACGACATTCGGGCTGTGGGAGGATTTTTTTACCTCTTACAAAGTAATTTACCATACAATTGGAAAAAAAGCAAGAACAAACTTTTCTTATCTTAAAATTTTCATGGAAGGGATAGTTGATATCATCAGGTAAATGTTGATATGTTCCTCAGCATCAAAGACAATAAATAGCAATTGCAACAGCGCAAGGAATAAACTTGAATTACCGCACAAAGCTCATCGTACCTTTTAGGGACGATGAGCTTTTGTTATGTTTGCTGACACAACAATCCTGATCCTGAGGCGAAATAGAATCATCACCTTTCGGAAGCAAAATATCTCAAGAATATGAAAAGTGTTTTTGTAATCGTGTATCATTTGATTGAAGTTGCTAGAAATTTGTGGTATTATGTATAATGTTCTTATAGACATAGCTCGAAGAGTGCGTGAGGTGTAAATGGATGAAAATGAGCTACAAAAAATTGTGGGTAGTTTTAGCGCAGCGGGACATGAAGCAAGTTACTCTAAAGAAAGAATTGGGTATCTCCGGAGGAACAATGACTAAGCTCAACAAAGGCGAAGAAGTGTCCCTCTCTATCCTCCTGCGCATTTGTGATTATCTGAATTGCGATATAGGAGATATTTGTGAGGCTGTCCGAGTCGAGGAACCCAACTAAAAAAAGCAAGCCAGCATATGGCATTGCATTGAGATTAGTTTGCTGATTTCTGCAATGTTAAGAGGCAAATTTAATCGTGTTGAACAGGATGATGCATATGATAACGAGCAAAGCAATTCCTTTCCGTCCAAAACTGGAGGGAGAGTTTAGAACTAGATTTTATACAGCCGTTCAGTCTGTTGCCGAGGAAACCAAGACAACTGAATTGGAGCTTCTTGCGGCGAAGGAAGTTCGTTGGGCAGAGCATGAATGCTCAGTGAATCTAGCACAGCGAAAGAAATATCGAGCTGTTTGGATGCTGCTTAGAGATCTGATTAGAGCTTCTTGGAAAGCTTGTTACAGAGACGGTGTATTGGAGATGAGAATGCCTTCGCTTGATACAACTGATTTGGCCGGTAGTTCCATCCCCGAAATGAAGACATTACTTAGAAGTTGGATGCAGGATAGCCGTTTGGAAAGGTTACAACTCTATTCAGACTTCATCAATAGGATGGAGCGCGAAACCGCAACAAAACACTCTATTGATTGTCTGATTGCAGACGGAGAAGAATTACACTCTCGCTTGCAAAGGGTTGTATCTGGTGAAGCAGTAATCACTGATGTAGTTAACCCTTACTTGCAGTTGGTTCGAGAGAATGAACGCGATGAATACACGGGACAAAAGCTCTCTGAAATATGGAGATACTTTAGACTATCATGGTCTACTCCTGCTGAAACCACTCCGGGTAGAACAATGCAGTATCTCATTAGAGATGCTGCTCATCCTATGCACGCAGTAATGGGTATTGCATCGCTTGAAAATACTGCTGTACAGATTACTTGTCGTGACGATTATATTGGTTGGAACGCTTCCTCTTTCATTGAAAAGCTTAAGAACGAAGGGAGCCTTTCCAAAACAAAAGCTTCCTTTGAAAAGCTGTTAGAATACCTGGAGGATGGCATTCTCGGCATTGATTATGATGACCTTTGCACTTCTGAGGATGTTGAAAAACCTGTCGATGAAGTAATCAAAAAACTCCAATATATAGCAATGACTTCGGAGGCAGAACGTCAAGACCTTCTCAAAGCGTACCAATGCGGAACTGCGGAGCAAGCAACTGAAGAAAAAAGTGAGCTTGGTAGTATTTCTAAAGAAATTGAGCAAGCTCTATACAAAAGAAAAAGAGCTGATCAGTTAGGCAAGCTGCTTGGAGCAAAGAAGGCTATTTGTGAACTGTTATCAAGCGAAAAGTTCGATGAGATTTGGGCTCCCTTCTGTGACAGTGATAATGGAAAATCCGTTATTCGTGCCGCCCTTATAGCGCAGAAGACAAAGCATATCGGCTCCAGCATGATGGAACTTAATGTGTGTGGAGCAATACCTCCATATAACGAAATCCTTGGAGGTAAATTAGTAGCTCTTCTTGCAACATCTCCGCAAGTTGTAAGTGATTATCGGGATAGATATTCTGATAAGCGTAGTGAAATTGCAAGCAGACTCAAGGGGGAGGATGTGTGCAGAGCTGCGGAATTGGTATATGTAGGAACGACATCCCTTTATTATGTTGGCTCAAGCCAATATAACCGCTTGAAGGTTCCCGGAAGAATTTTCAACTCCACCCACGATGTAAGGTGGAAGGAACTTGGAAAAACAGTTGGCTTCGGCACTTTGCATATTAGCAAGGCAACAACAATGTGCTTGACCGAGGCAACAAGCGATGGGTTTTCTCGTATTAATCATGTCTTTGGCGAAGGTGCAAGCCCTAAAATGCGACTTATGACAATGGCAGTTCGTGAATTGCTTGAATCTGAAGAAGGCGACACCAAGGAATTTTCAAAGCACGCAATGTCGAGAATTGTATATGGCGCTGAACTTGCAAGCAACGCTCTGGATTATCTTCTCGGAAATGATGAAGCACCAAACTATTATTTCGACAAAAATGATTGCGCCGGTGAAACGCAAAAAATTATTGATTTTTGGCTTAATAGATGGGTATTGAGCCGCTTAAACTATCAACCAATATTTGAACGCATTCGTTGCTTTGACAAGACACAGTTTTTGGTAAGCACGGAGTTAAAGAGAGCATTGGAATGGAAATTCAAGAAGCTAAAGGAGCCAGAACAGATGATACATACACAATCTAAAAAAACTGGGCTCGACTATATACGCGATTTTTATCGAGGAAGTAGTGGCTATGCCGATTTTATTAACTACGGCTTTTTGTCCAGAGTTCATGTGGTCACGGAATTGGATGCAGCTATTGTTGAGGTCGTTAGTGCAGGAAAGGATGTAGTTCTTACCGGCAATCCCGGCGATGGAAAAACACATATCATTAGAATCCTGCAGGAACATCTTGACACCCTTCCAGTGGAACCGGTAATTGAACTGGACGCCAGCACGATGACCAACCAATCTATATACGAAAATTGGGTGGGAGCGAAGAAAGCAAATCGTCCCTTTGTAATCGCTATTAACGCTGCGGTCTTGCTGTCTCTTGCAAAGGAGTTCCCAGATTTCAAGCCCATCACACAAGCAAAAATACAGATGATTAAAGCTACCGTTTTCCATGATGAGGTCATAGAAGACGATGATGTAGCTGTTTTTGACTTGAGCAAGCGTGAGGCTCTTGAGCCATCCATTGTAAAAAGTGTTATCCTAAATATGACTAAGGAAGAGCATTTTGAGCAGTGTAACGGTTGTCAGTTCCGAGAACTGTGTCCTGCTATAAAGAGTGCTCAGTTCATTAAGAGTGAGCTTTTCCAAGAACGCTTGAACATTATTCTTACACAGGTAGCCTTACAGGGCTATCATGCAACTCTAAGAGAATTACAGTCATTGGTTTCCTACCTGATTTTCGGAAACCGAAGTTGCATAGAACTTACCACAACATCCAGCGAGAACAAATACGACCTATGCAACTTGGTTTACCAAGGAGAAGGAAGACTGTTCAACGCTATCCGTGGTGCATTTGATCCAGCAAAGGTTTCTCACCCTGTCTGGGATGAGCGGATCCTCTCAAACACCATGACTGCGGATTCTTGGATCTCTGGGTATTCTGTTTCGCCAGAAGCACTTAACCCGAACAACACCGAGCTATTTGCCTTACGCAAAAGGCAGTTCTATTTCTTTAACAATAACGGAGCAGTGTTGTTGAACATTAGCGATGATGCGGTCATCAAGTTCCAACGCTTCTTAGCCCTTGAGGATAAGGCTGTTATTAAGGATTTAATTCAGAAGCTGAATGCCTTCTTTGGCACAATAGCTACTAATTCTGAGCTTGAGATTTGGGCAAGTCATCGTTACAATAATGCACCTCGAAAGATTTTGATGTCTACCGGCAAAATGAAACGCTCCGATTTTAGAATTGGTCGTCCCAAACTGAACTCGGTAATGGAATCTGGCATCAAAATGGTGCAAAACTATGTCAGACTTGAAGAGAGAAGTTTCCCTGATGTATTCTTGAAAATTGATTTTGATATGTATAGCCTGCTGCTGGAAGCAGAAAGAGGCGTTCCGGTTCTACTCATGGAGTCAGATACGGTTAAGAAGGTATGGAGATTTATCGAACAGCTTCAAAACGAAAATAATTTAGATGTCGAGGACGATATCAGTATTTCCCTGTTTGATGTTCAGGGCAAGCGCGAGGTCAAGGTCGTCATCGACAGAGAAAGCAAACGCTATTCAAGCATCTCTGTGAAGAAGAGCCAACGATAAGGAGGAGCATCGTGGAAACAATTTATCTCAAAAAAGTGCGCGAAAAAGTAGATGAATGTTTTGTTGGATTTAGACCTAATGGTTCGAGTGTCAAGCCAGTCCACATATACAGCGGCGCGTCCCGTATAATCTATGGTGAAAGCGTAAATACTCAAAACATCAAAAAACTGTCATATGTCAGTGATTCTAAGGGAATAACCCCGAAAAACAATACACTAGAAAAAGTTAAGGAAATGCTGATAGAAAAGGATTCTATTGATGAAAGCATCAGAGATGATGATCTGATGGCCTTCAGAAATATTCTTCAAAAACTTCTGGCGGCTGATAACGGCGTGTTCTCTGGCATTGATGATGGCATGGTCTCTTACAGTGCTGGTTCAAAATACTTTATTACCAGTCCTGCATTACATGAGGATGCCGGTGAGTTTGTTGGTAGCCTTATCAATAAGTATTGCCCCGCTTTGGGCAAGCATATCAAAAAGATTCTTGAAAATGAAAACGACCCTATTAGTATTCTCTTTGAGCCTATTGCTGAAGCAGATACAAAAAGCTTGGTTTCTGATCATTTGGACGAGATTTCGATTTTTGCAAATCCTAGCAGCGAGTTTATGGCCTTTACTAAGGGGCTTTCTGATGCCGGTAACTGCTTGTATAAGCATCTTGTGAATCATCCTAACCAACTTACCCAGCTTAGAATCTTTAACTTCTTCTGCATGTATACGCTGATTAGATATCTTGCATCCTTGGAAGCCTTTTACTGCAAAGGCAATAAGCGTTCCTTCCTGCTTGATTTCTCAGGAGAAGCATCAAGTAGCGTAGCTCGTGCATCAGTAATGTCCTACACCCAGATACATAGAGCAATTTCCAGATTTTATGCTTGGGGATATGCTCAGTGCTTGATAATGGATGGAATCACTAAAGCTGATTTGATGGAGATGGAACCTCCTAAGTTTAACGAAAAGGGAAAAACAAAGGCTGGCAATGTAGAACTTGCCAGGATGTGGGATCTGGCAAAGTCGGACGCAAAGGATCTTGACGATGAGAACGCCTTGCTTGTATTTGGTGCAACAATCTATGATATGCTTGCGCTAGAAGCCTCGTCTCATCCCGTTGTATACCTTCGTCAAATTGGCACTCATGCCGGATTACTCTATCCTCCTACCAATCTTCATGTTAATAAGCGTTTCGTCTTGTCTCAGGATATGCTTGAAATGATTATGCGTTCCTGTGTAGAGCCGGACGAAACCTTGGTTGCAACTGAGTTGAAGGAGCGTTTGTGGAGCCGCTTTGGAATTGTTGTCGGTGGTGATGAGACTGATATTCTTAAGATTCAGTCTACCGGCAGCATTATTTCGGCAGATACAGATGCTTTACAAGCAAACTTTGATCAATTCTCAAAGACGCTCGAAGCCATTAACTTTGCTGATATTATGGCAGATGGCATACTCCAGATTAGACTGGGAGGTGTTTCTAAATGAAAAGCAAACAAGAAATACTTGTCGAAGTCTTGAACTCAAAACTTGATAACGCTAAGGTTGGCGTTATTGTACGCGGTATCACGGGGATTGACCCTATTGCCGCAGTCGAGAATATTGCAATTAAGAATGAAAAAAAATACTATGTTGCTTCAGTTGGATATGAAACGGATTCAACCTACGAAAATGAATCTATCGCTGTATCTAACATGATTGAGGACGCAGTAAGATGGCGTAGTGAACCGGAGCTTGCCGGAAAGGTTATCACCTTTGTTAAAAACGATAGCGACAAACTGCACTCTCTCGCAGAGTTTGATACAGTAACTACAAGAAATCTTTCGTTACAGCTTATTGAAAGCAGAATCACGGAGGCGAACAATGCGCCGTCTGAGAAGTTTTGGACGGCTCTTAAGGACACCTCTTCCTATTACTCCTTCGATGTTCTATATGAGTTTGTTGATGAAGTATGCCAATGCCCCGATGAAAATGAGGCGATTGCAAAGAATATGTGGCACTTGGGTCTTCTTTGTGACTACGATATTCTGAACACGAACATCAAGCCAGAAGAAAGGCTGTCCAGAAATAGAGAACTGATAATCATTATCGGTCAATTAAGCGATGAATCTCGAAAGAAGATTAGCAGCGCGTTGACTCGAAGCATCAAGGAGAATAACACCGAACTTCAAGCAGCGTACCGCCATCTTCAAGAGTATTTCAAGTATGGCCGCAAGGATACCCTAAGACAGTTGTCCTACAATGTAGTCCAGCAGCTTTTTGTTGCGCCTAAGAGCAAAAAGAAAACTGGAAAAGACGATAGGAACGACAAAGATTCGCCTGTAACAGTTCAACCTCTGAAGGCAAAGGATATCGAAAAAATTATTACTGAGATAATCGTTGACCCGACTGAAGAGACTATCGAGACTCTGCGAGACTTTTTCCTTGAGTTGGACAAGCGTTATGATGAAACCAACGAAGAGAACAAGGACACCTTCCCGACTATTGGAGGTGCTTTTGAAGACAGACCTATAATTCTCGAAAACCATAACACTCAATTCAGAAAAATCATAGGAACCGCGTGCAGCCATGATGCATGGGGAGGAGTGATGATTACCGAGGAAAGCGTTCTTCGTGATGCCATGGCATCGGATTATGAATCCTTCACAGCCTTTAATCCGATCGAAGATGAGTCAAAAACGAGCTTCGATGGTTCTGCGCTCTTTGATTTTATTCGCAGATTCGATGAACAGTTTGCTGCAAAAAACATGGAAAATGTTGAGTTGTTTTCTCCTATCCTCGAAAAGCTGGTTGATTCTCGAAAGAAATTGATTAACAAGCTCGACTTAATCATGTACTTCCCGATCCTTGCGTTTGGAGTAAATGAAGAACTGGTTAAAGCTCTCGACGATTATATGGTTGCATGGACAGATTTACTTCGTGTATATTGCAGAAATGAAATTGCAATGCACGAAATCAGCCCTAAGGGAACCGTTTTCATCGCAAGATCGCTGCTGCTTCTGGATGTTCTTTACATCAAGACTCCAACGGAATGGAAGGGTATGATTGTGCCTACCCATCCGCTTTACTTGTGGAGATACTACGAGGTTTTCAAGGAGCTTAAAAGTCATCGAGAGCAGATGTCTGAGGAAGATGCAAACGACTTGATGAAGGCATTGGAAGGATTACCTCAGATGCTCAACTTTATTGTTGTAGACAAGTCGATTACTAACAGCATCAGCGTGGAACTTCCTTGCTCCGGAAGCATAGAGATGCTCCCGACCTATGAAAACAAAACGAATCGTTATCTTGGATATGACGGAACTCAATCTATCCCTGAAATACTCTCTCGCTGGGTAGCCTTTGCTCCATACACTCGGAACGAGGTTCGTGTATGCACGGTTGACGCACCAGATATGCCGAGTATACTTAAATCCTTCAAGGATAGCATTGAAAATGGTATTTGCGGCAGAATTGTCTACGATGCTTATTTGACGCGATCCCAAAACGGAAATAGCGAGTTGGCAAAGCTCGATTATATGATCTCCGATTATGAGGTTGGCGAGTACATTAAATCTGGAAAGATTGTTATTAGCATTCAGAACCTCGCATCGGCTGCTGAGATTAAGAAGCTACTGGAAGAACGTCCTGTCCATCTAGCATTCTTTTTTGATCAGTCATCCTATTCTATCGAATACGGGCCGACAACCAAAAATCTGTACATCAGTCCGCTGGTTGTTACCTACGACTATGACTTTGACGAGATTACTCATCGAGGAGAGATCTTCCCGTCTTCCAATATGGAATCTGGGATAATTGGCGATTATCACAAAATGCTTCGTTTTGCAGATATTGTTTCCAATGACAGAAGCCCTCGTCCTACCTACAATCCTAAAGCCGATATTAGTGCTGTCCTATCCACAATTAAGGACAACAACACTCAATGGCTGATTGCTGCTGATAGAACTACCAGTAACTATCTTCCTATTGAAACAATTCCTATTGGCGAAAAACAATACGGTAAGCGAATGGTTAGCATATGGAGTTCGCGTAATTCTCGTATTATTAGCCAATACCAAGCACTTTTACGGCAATATAATCTCCACCCCAAGAAAGAGGTTCTCATCAACATTCTTTCTCAGTTTGGACATATTTCATCTGAGGGACTGATTAGCATTCCTCGCTTTGGCGCTGATGCACAAGCTATCGACAATCGAAAAAAGGGACTAATCGGCACTGTCTTCGCTGCAACTTGGTATTCCAAGCGTCATAAGAACTCCTTGGTTGCATCTCTAGACACCCCTAACGCTCATCAGTGGCTTAACGATAGCCATTATCCTAATGATAGAGCTGATTTGATTGGTCTCTACTATGACGAGGCGAACCAAACTCTTCATGTGCAGCCCATCGAGGTAAAAACACGAGATGAATCTCCCGATGCAGTTATCATTGTCGATGAAAAGACTGGAGATCGATGGATTACGGGTCACGCTGCTGATCAGGTGGCAGCCGTTGTTAGAATGCTTCGTGAGATTTTCGGACTGGTCGAAACTGATGCACTCAATATGTTCGTATCTGCAAGACGCGAGGTTTTGAAGTATCAGATTGTATCTGAGTGTTTCCGCGATATTCACGATCCTGAGTGGCAACGTGAGTGGAGTAAGGTGTTCAAAAGAGCATTCGCAGCAAACGGAGAACGAAACCTGAAAATCGATATTTCTGGTGTGCTTGTACATGTTAAGTTAAGTGAGACAAACGCCAAGCCCACAGTACATTGTGTAAACCCGAAGTTTGACGATTGCCCGATTGAGTTTGTAGAATTGACATCTAAGGAGATTCAGGAGCAAGTTCTTGGAAATTACGAGGGTGTTACTCCTGAATGGACTACTTTAGACTTCGATAATACAGAGGTAAAGACCGAAGAAGAGATTGAACAGGAAACTGATATGATAGACATCGTACCAGAAAATCTTACAATAACAGAAGAGGTTTCCCCAAGCAATCCCAAAGAAGATGAGGATGTTCCTCAAATACCGAATGGGTATGAAGAGATAGAGACACAAAAAACTCCCTCTGTTCCCATTGAAGAAATCGAACAGCTAGTGTCGGATTTCAAGAAATCGTGCCGGGACTACCACATTCAGTTAAAGGAATGCTGCTCAGCCGAAGAGGTTGTAGTTGGTCCCAGCGTCATCAGAATCTACTTCAAACTTGCACGAGGTCAGGGACTTGCTGCCCTGAACAATCGCTTGGAGGATATTTCGCGTGAAATGAAACGCTCCGGCGTTTTAATTCAAGAGGTTAGGAACTCTGATACCTTGATCTTGGATGTACCAAGATTGAGTAGAGAGATGGTTTCCTTCTCCGATGTAATTAAAAAGCTTCCGAAGGTTGACTCTCCCGAAAAGCTGTACTTCCCTCTTGGGAGAACACCTGAAGGAAAGGATATCATTAAGGATATCAGCGAATTACCTCATCTGCTTGTTGGTGGTAGCACTGGTTCCGGTAAAACCGTGTTCCTGCTTACCATGCTGGCAGCACTTCTTAAGACCCATAAAACGCCTGATGAGTTGCAGATCGTGCTTTCCTCTTCTGGCTTGGAAGATTTTATTCATTTTGAAGGCATACCTCATCTTGTTGGTGGTAAGGTTATTTCCGATGCAGAGGAAGCGACTGAACTTATTAAAAGCGTAGTTTTTGAGGAATTTGAGAGAAGAGAAAAAATCCTAACAGATGCACGAGTTGCAAACATTACCCAGTACAACCAAAAATGTACGCCTAAACTTGCCCCCATGGTGGTTGTTATTGACGAGTTTGCAGATTTAGCAGACCAGCTCGAAACTAGAAAGGACAAGGAAGGCTTCTTCAATCCTGTCAAGAGGATTGCTCAAATTGGTCGTAAAAGAGGTATTCATCTCGTGCTGTGTACCCAGCGTCCTGCGGCAACGCTTGTGCCGTCTAATATTAAATCACAGCTTAGCGGCAGACTTGCGCTCAGAGTAAATGATGCAAATTCATCTCGAATGATTCTTGAGGAAACCGGCGCACAGTATTTGCAGAAGCATGGTGACATGATTTACAAGAACGGTGCAGAAACAGAGAGAGCGCAGGGCTACTATATCTCCATCGAAGAATTGTACGAGATTGTAGACGAGATCAAGCAAACAAATGGTTAATCGAAGTGAGGTGAGTATACCTTCCAACTGCTATATAGGACGCTTCATTTCGGAAAGTAAAAATAGGTTCCTCTGTACTGTAGAGATAAACGGTGTTGAAGAAATCTGCTATATTGCTTCTTCCTGCCGCTTGGATAACTTTATTGACTTGCGAGGGAAAAATGTCTTGTTGCGTAAGAACAAGAGAGAAAGCAGTTCAACTCAGTATTCTGTTCTCGGAGTTAAACATAAGAGGAGTTACATTCTCCTAAATACATCGTGGGCGAATAAAGCTATGGAGACAGACTTGCATAGTAGACGATTTTCTTTCATCGGTACAAGATCTGAGATAAAAAAAGAAGCTGTTGTGAATGGTTATCGCTCGGATTTTTTCATTCCTTCATCGAAAACTATTATTGAGGTGAAAAGTGTTATCTCAACCTCAACCGCCGCAGTGTTTCCAACTGTTTTTTCCGAAAGAACCATTCATCAGTTAGAAGCGATCGAGTCTCTTCTCTCTGAAGGTTATAAGGCGTGCTTCTTTATTGTTTCACTTAATCCTTATGTCAAGGAAATTAAGCTATTGAAGGATACTGAATGTTACAAGATACTGAGCAAATGCGTTGATCTTGGACTAATCGTTAAAGGATATTCCTGCCGTCTATCCTTGGATAGTAAACCTCATATTGAAAAGGAGATCCTTACTATTTTATAGCAATAAAGAAGTCTCAGCAGACACCGGGCATCTGCTGAGGCTTCTTCTATGTCTGGCATTTAACTATTCCTTCATATCGATAACAACAACCGTCTTGCTTTGGTTTTGAGGATACTGAACTGTTTTATCGGTTCAATTGAGTCTTTCATCCCAAACGGCATCGCAATACTTCGGTTCGAGAGCAATCAACTTATATAACGTTATTTTAAAATAGTCCCTCCCATCTATTGCTGTAAGTTGGTGGGGCTATTTTCTATTGTAGGGAAAATTGTCGTAATGAGGTTTATTTTTACAAGTATATATGTTAGACTATTGAAAGAAATACGATTGGCTTCAATACGTCAGGTGAAATTTAGATGTAATTTTAGATTTGGATGTTTAAGTAATGGTTAATTTTAAATCCTCGAAATTATAAAAGTGACTTCAGCAATACCATAAACGTGATTATAGAGATATCAAGCGACTCTGAGCGATTAAGCGGCATCTATGACTATTTTATTATGCTTTCCATCGTCATTTAACAGCAATTTATGAGAGAAGGTAACTTTATTTTAAATGGCGAGGTTGTGCTGATTAGAAACTACGTGCCTAGAATACAATAAATGGGGGTATTATATGGGAGAACTAATGCAAATAGGAACTAAATGGATTTAATTAAAAATGTTGATTGATATTTAAGGTCAATGGCGAGGATAAAATGATATGATAATATTTTTTGAAGTCAAAGTGAGGTGTGCATAATGGCGATAGATATAGAACTTGAAAATGAACTTTTTGATAGTGGAATATATGAGGCATGGCAATTTATTACGAACACATCAAAAACTATAAATACCGCTGAATACTGTAAAGATACTATCCTCCATTTGCTTTCTTCTATGCAACAAGAGCATGAGGCATGGAAAGAAGCATTATGGAATGACTTAATCTCCCAGGAGTCAAAGGTGAAAAAAGTCTCTGTTACGACAGACTCTCTACCATCGCATCAAGTCACCATTGCTGGTGAGAGTATTTCAATACCATTTCTTTTAGATAAATTGACAAAAGATTTTTTCCAATATTGCCGGAATGTTTTTGATAGTATTTCGCAGATTGCCAATGTAGCTTTGCTTGGTTCAAAAGCTAAAAAGCCAGATAGTGTGGATTTTCCTGCAATGCTTAAAGTCTTTAATCAACAAACATACAGTCAAGATTTCCCCGATATCTGTGCTTGGTATAATGCAATTGATTCCAATCCTGCGTTCAAATACATTGATGCTTTTAATAATAGGACAAAACATACGTGCGATGTGTATCTAAAAGTGTCGATGGATTTTCTTGGAAGTAATCATTCTTCAGATATAAATCCATTTATCAGAAAAGACGTACAGCATAATAAAAAGGATATTGAGGAATACATGAACGAAGTCCTTGGATTTGTTTGCGTATCTTTTGATGGCTTTATGACAGAGTTAGCGAAAGAATATCCCAAGAAAACCTATTTAGTAAATCGTTACAACAAACTGAAAGGTTGGCAACAAAAGACCAATAATTATCCAAATAGCGATTACGCTGTTGCCTACATTGAAAGCCTCGACGATATAGCTGTCATGCCCGATGAAATTTACGTTTTACTTTTGAACAGATGTGAGGATGAAACCATTTACAGTAAAAACTGTAGTCTTGATACTATTTTAGTTAAAAAATCTGGAACAAATCATGAATATATTGGCCGATATATTGCAGATACACCGTGTGGTGATGATACATTATTACGTTATCGAAAATATCATAAAGATGATTTAACAGGTCAATTAGCATTTATAAAAACCACCTTTGAATGGAGGAATAATAAAACCTTCTATAAAGCCAATCCATTTATGGATTTTACAACGGTAAGTGACGACGACGAATTTCTTAAAAGGGTGCAACTGCCATTTTAAAATCGAATTGTGTCTAATGTTTAAAATGCAACTTGTATTAATAATCCCCTCCAATTTTGGCTAGAGAGTTTGTAAGACAAGTAAACTCTCACCACAATCTTCTTATCCTCTCCAACTTTGGCTGACATTCTCACCTTCCTGCTATCCCCGGCATTATAGCGAAACATCAATACACGGGGCAATATTATGGAACTTGGCAGTAAAATCATAGCTGGAGGGCTGGAAGCAAACATGATTCGTAGAACATTGGCTAATAATGCCCATAGTAATAACAAAACAACTGAAGAAAAGAGGAGGCTTTTATTTGGCGGTACGGGCGCATCATCTTTCAATATTTCAGGTACTACCACTAACGTGAGTAGATAGTAATATATATACTTCTTTCAGTTGTACGTACCTAAGTGGGTAAGTTCTATGCTACGTCAAATTTAAACTACCCTATAACCTTAAAAAATAAGATAGTTTACAGAGTAAGCCTTGATAAACATTTACAGTATGCTTTAATATAGACTTAAACACAAATACTTTCCTAGTTACGTCTTTCACCGCACATATCTTGGGTGCCACCAAGGTATGTGCTTTTTCCTTTTCTACGGTTCTTTCTTGCAGTTCATCTGTAACATCTTGTAGAATATATTGATTATTGCCAAAGCAGCCGCAAAGCCGTACATATTGCTTTTTAATGACGATGGCCAGCTGCTCTAGCTCACTGATTGCTTTAATAACAGTAGCTTTACAAAGAGCTACTATCTGGCTAATTTTATTTAGGCTTGGGAAAGCTCTCTTGCTCTTGGAGCTGCACCGAGAAAGAAAGGCAGCACAAATAAAGGCAGACGTCGAAACGTCTGCCTTTGATATTAGGGTATGATCGATATTGAAGTAAGCTCCTGGGAGCCTATGTAGGGTATAGCGCGCGCAGACAAGCCTAGTAGCCCCTGTAACACGATCTTTAATGTAACGAGTAGTTATCGATATAAGCCCTTTAGAAGCTAATACAGGTAACTCGCGCTGCACTGTGCGGACTGATAAGGCTGATCGTCTGGCGATGGTTGACTGCTTCAGCTCCAGCTGCTCTTTATGCCCCATCAAGCTTAATAAAGCACAGTAAATCCTAAGCCCAGCAGGGGAGAGTGAATAGCTAAATACTGCGTTTGGAACTCTCATATAAATCTCCATTCTACCGCTTATACATCAGCACAAATAGTAATGAAAGGTGCTACGTATTCGGCTTTAATAAACACTATAGGGTTTATGCTGGAGCGACCTCTATCCTTGCTGTACAGATGCTCCACAAGCGCATATACCGTTATCAGTCCATGGTTTGATCTACCTTTGGCAATAGATGAACTAAGGCACTAGTTCCTCTACGTCAATTAATTTTACAGCTTTTTTTGATTCGGTTGTCTTTCTTCATCACCCATTTCTATTTTATAATTTATATGCCAAAAAGCCCAGCTGTTGGTAGACACTTTCGATAGGCTGAAAGGTCGCTTACGCGACCTTTTTCCATAATCTAAGAGTATATCTGTGTAAGCTTTTTGTCATTTTTAGACTTAATATTCATAATTTAAGTAATTATGAAAAAATTAAAATCTAAATATTTACATTTTTATCATATAATGATATTATTAAATTGTGGAAGCTTTCACAATCCATAGTTCCTGCGGATAGGAGGATATACCATGTATAAGCAAATAGGATCGATCGGTTTATTGGTTGTAGTCCTTATGATGCTTTTCTCTTGCCACTATGACCCGACTGACTTAGATGAGCAGTCAAGCCGAGAGGATGTACAGCAAGCGTCCTCACTTTTAGACGGTATTAATTACCACAATCTTGATCTAGGGGCTGCGTTTCTTACTTCCTCCAGTGGTAGGCTTACGGTTCACGAAGTATGGGTGGATGATTGGGGTTTAGATATGGTTGTAAAGGATCATGTGACCAATCAAATTACACGACTTCATTCTATAGGGGATTTAAAAACAGGGTTGGAGATTACTTTTGATCAAGATGAGAATATCTATGTGCTTACAAGGTATAGCCTACGTCGTTATCATACTTCTGATGGAATTATAGAAGAGCAATTTAACCTAAACAAAGACATCGAATTGGCTAATGATGCGAAGTATTACTATTCAGGTATGGTGTATGACACTGCAAACAGATTGCTATTGGTGGTTTACTATCCTGTTGCAGAAAACTTAGAATCTCAGGAAAATTTTGTACTCAGAATTTATCAGGATGAGGCTTTAGTAGCAGATCACATATTAGAAATAAAGGAGGACGGGTATTTGCCTGGTTCAAATAATCATTATTTGATCAAGGATGGAATGTTGCAGCGGTTTATAGATGGACAACTGATATGGGAATATCAATATATAAAATAATAGAGGGATAAATATCAAAAAGCTAATTAGTATCTTAATTTCGGTTACCTTGCTATTTGGTTTATTTACAACATCTTTAGGGGTCAACTCTATAGAGGTAAATAAACCGACGTTAACACAAATGCAAATAGATATTCTCTTATCACTCGGAGTAAATCAAGAAATGATTCCTACTCTTTTACCAAAAGAAATAAGCGCTCTCTTGGTTAAAGGTAATATTATTTATCCGGAATACTTAGATCCTTATTTACCGAGTGAAGAAGAATTGCAAAGTGATTTAAAGAAGTCTGAAGAAGAGATGGCAGCAGCTAAAGAAAGATTTGAGGCTATCGGTGGAACAGGGGAAGAGTTAAGAGTATATCTTAAAACTACAGAGAGTAGCGTTTATGATATACTTACTATGCCTGCTGATAAGTTAAGGCAGGCAAAGAAGCTCTCTTCTTACCAGCTGGCACAGAGTATGATTGCGCCCAGAAGCATCAATACAAACTACACGTATTTTTTAAGGAATGGAACAACGCCGAACTTGGTTTATCTTGACTCAAGTTTTTATATTCATAAAGCGTGCCTCAGTACTGCCTATTCAACTACTGCTACAGCAAAGCATTATGAGGAAATGCGCCGCAATATTGGATATGCAAAACTAATTGGAGAAGGTATTTACAATAAGTATTTATCTAGCGCTAGTCAGTATTCATACTTCCTTTGGGGTGATGTGCTCAGTACTTCTATAGCATCCGGTAATTTGTCTACACATCAAGGTATAGATTTTACCTATAGCAGGGGTCAAGCTGTACATAGTATGATGAACGGAAAAGTCACCAGTGTGAAATCTCAATTTGGTGGATACACTATTAGCATCTACGATTCTACTTATAATGTTACTTTTATTTACATGCATACGCAAAATCCGGTATGTAAGGTAGGCGATACAGTAAGAGTAGGAGATAAAATTGCAGAACAAGGTTTATATGTGAATGGGTCGCAAAGTAATACTCATACGCACTTTGAGGCACATACAGGAAGTGTCACATCACCGTCGGGTACATTGGGAGAAATAATGTATAGTAAAAATCCTTATTTATTGGGATTGTACTATGTAGGTGGAATCAGTTAAATAAAAAACAGATATCTTTAAAGGGTATCTCAGCCTGTCGAAAAAACGGCTCTAGCATGTAAATGCAGGAGCCATTTTTCTGTAAAAGGAGAAAGCATTGATAAAAAACCCACAACTTTTAGCTTTTACTAAGCGCAAAGCGTGCTTATCTCGCCTTTAGTTGATTTTTTGAAGGATTTGATTGATTACTTCAAGTTCTGATTCTTGATACTTAATACTCTCAGAGTCATAGCCATACAGGATTTCATTTTTAAGAAACTGTAGAGCCTTTTGCGTGTACGCAATCTCTATCTGGGTTAAAGCTACTTGTTTCACATACAGCACGTCCTCTCTTTTTCTTTTTAAATAAGAACGTTTAAAATATTTCTGAATCGATAGCTGTTAGAATTATAACGATCAATAGAACGGCTAGTATAGGCAATGACAACATCAGCCAGACAAGGAAGAGAATAGTTGCATCTTCTCTAGTTTGTCTAATTCTTGGGTTTCAAGCTATAGATGCATCTGCTGTAACCAGTAATTACGTAAACGAACCGCATTTTGAACAAATAAGTACAATCACTCTGTAATGGTTGATAAAGCAATACAGAACCAGTATTATTAGATCACAAAATATAAATGGAGTAAAAATGAAGAAAACATCATGGATATCATTCCCCTATATTATTTATATAATGTGCAAATCCCTATTCTATCAACGCTATCAAATTAGGGATCTAGATAAGTTTTTGGTATTAAGGTATATTTTATTGGGAACATCACTTTTAATTCTTTTTTCTTTTAACTTCATATATAAGTTTTGTAGTTATATCTTAATTAAGTATGTAACATATAGCAGTTCTTTAGTAATAACAGTATCTATAATCCTAATGTATTTTTATGGTGTGATTATAACTGAAATGTTGCATACATACTTACAAAAGAAAAATATACTAGATTAAATTGAAATCAGCCCGTGACCAATTAAATTTGGTCACAGGCTCTTTATTAAAAGGCTTTAATTTCACCGACTTCTAGCCCGCTTAAATATAACTTGCGATACCGATCATCTAGCTGATACAATGGAGCATTTTCTGCTTCTGTAAGCTGGAAAACACCAGTTTTTGTATCAATTCGGTATGCTTTGCTAAGTATCTTCAGCTCAATATTAAACGTATACGCTTGATCCCCCTTGTATTCTTCAGAGGCATCCATAGTGTGATCTAGCACAGTTTCGATTAATGCGGTACGATACTTGATAAGAGTTTCCTCTTTGTGTGTAGTCAGATCTGTTACTACACCACAAGAGATATCATCCTTATCATTTATGATTGATTGCCTCACATCATTTAAATGACTGACATCAGGTATTGCTCCTTCGGGGCCGTAATAATATAGATTTTTGGTTTTTTCAAGAGGTACGGAGGGATCCATTGTGGAGAAGTCCTTTTGCTTAACCTCAAAAATTCTGATATACGAAAAATCGTTTCCTGAACGTGCGGTAACTTGAAATTTTTGACTTTCTCCTTCAAACATAAAGGCTGGTGAAACCTCGCCATTTGAACTTTTCGATTTGTTAAGAACATCTTCTTCGGCTATCAATTGAAATTTTGATAAATCTATATCGTTAAAAAACTCTACGAGTTCTTTTTTCTGCGATTCATTGGTTTTGATATATACTTTACCAAGATCCCCAATTTCAGCTGTAGGAGCAGTAACAACCACGCTTACATCCTTGGGCTGTCCGATTATGGGTATAATATCTGATAATTTTTTTGGCGTTGGTGTAGAGGTACATGCTGATAATGCCATTATTACAACAAACAATAAAAGCATATTTATTTTTGTAAGCTTCATACTATTAACCTCCGGAAAAATTCTTGTAATAGCTTTTACGCTAAGAAACTACAAATCATCTTAATTATACCATATATTAACAATGTATTAAAGCTGTATGTTTGACAAATTAATTATATGGCTTGCTAAAAGTGTGTGTATGAGCTGATCTATCACGAGGTTGACCTTGGGTGAGAGATACACATACTTAATACTGCCACCACGGCAATAGCGCAGACCATGCTTGCTTCACCTTCAAGCGCGAACAGGAAGCCCGGCATAAGCAAACTATAGAAGTTGCGATTATTACTGTACATTTCCAAAAACCTATTGACAATTAGATTTTTTAGTGCTAAAATTATATCCAATTTAATACACCAAACCGTTGAAGCGGAGATAACGGCAATGATGCCTTTACAGAGAGCCTGCGATGCTGAGAATCAGGCAAGAAACAAGTTGTCAAATGGACCGCTGAGGGCGCAGTCAAATGTGCTTTGCACAGAGTATTCTGCGACGTTGTAGGCAGACGTAACTTGCCGGGGATATGTTGGTATCCTGTTAAGTGCATAGGGTCATTCCTATGAATCAAGGTGGCACCGCGAGTAAATTGTTTTTATTCGTCCTTGACAGAGTGTATAGCTCTGTCAAGGGCGTTTTTGTTTTACAAGACTCCTTTGACTGATATATAAAGTCGAGGAGTCTTTTCTTTTTTAAAGGAGGTTGCTATATGCTGTTTACAAAACGTTGGTGGCGCCCCGTGCGCCGAATAAAAAAATTGAATAAGCACTATAATTTCGAACACAAACCAACTTAATTATTTGGAGGAGCATACAATGAAATTCAATAACATCGATTTTGACACGTATTTTAAGCATTATCCTACCGCTGACGGTTTCTTTGGCAAATACGGCGGCTCCTATATCCCGCCAGAGCTCCAGACAGCAATGGACGAGATCAACGAAGCCTACAATTCTATCCGCAAATCCAGAAAGTTCATCAGCGAACTGCGCCGTATTCGCAAGGAGTTCCAAGGTAGACCGACTCCGATTTCCCATCTCCAGCGTTTGTCCGACAGTATCGGAACTGGCGCTCAGCTCTATGTTAAGCGTGAAGATTTAAACCATACAGGCGCGCATAAGCTGAACCACTGTATGGGTGAGGTGCTTCTCGCCAAGTATATGGGCAAGAAGAAGGTCATTGCTGAAACAGGCGCAGGTCAGCACGGAGTTGCTCTCGCGACCGCAGCAGCATACTTCGGCATGGAGTGTGATATTTACATGGGCGCTGTTGACATCAAAAAACAGGCTCCCAATGTTGCTCGTATGAAGATTCTAGGCGCCCGTGTGGTGGAAGTAACCCATGGTCTTGCTACCCTCAAGGAAGCGGTTGATGCTGCGTTTATGGCATACTGCAACGAGTACAAGGATGCTATTTACTGCATCGGTTCTGTTGTGGGTCCTCATCCGTTCCCGATGATGGTGCGTGACTTCCAGAGTGTTGTGGGCATCGAAGCAAGGGAGCAGTTTGCCGAGATGACCGGTGAGCTCCCCGATGCGGTTGTTGCCTGCGTCGGCGGTGGCTCCAATGCAATGGGTCTATTCTCCGGATTCCTCAATGATCCTGTTGATATTTACGGCGTAGAACCTCTTGGTAGAGGCACTACCCTTGGCAATCATGCAGCAAGCCTGACCTATGGCAGCGAAGGCATTATGCACGGCTTCAACAGCATCATGCTCAAGGACGAAAACGGAGAACCTGCTCCTGTTTACTCCGTAGCCAGTGGTCTTGACTATCCTTCCTGCGGCCCCGAGCACGCCTTCCTGCATGATCTCGGCAGAGTGAAGTACGATGTTGTGACCGATGACGAAACCATCGATGCGTTCTATACACTTTCCCGCTTGGAAGGTATCATTCCAGCGATCGAAAGTTCTCATGCCGTTGCTTACGGTATGAAGCTAGCAAAGACAATGCACAAAGGCTCTATCCTGATCAATCTCTCTGGCAGGGGCGATAAGGATATGGATTACATCATCGAGAAATATGGAATCCGCTAATATTCCTCCCAGATAAAAGCAAGCACTATAACAAACACCTCACTACCATTACGGCGGTGAGGTGTTTGTTATCAATTTTCTCCTGTGGGCAGATGATCGGCAGCAACTTAAGAAATCTGTGTTTTAAGGAATTACTTTTTGACTATTAATTTCTTCTAGGCAAGTATCAAGGGGAGATTCATTGTTAATCGATTGTATGTCGGGAGTTGTACCTATTTTAGCATTGTTTGTTCCATCTATGTTTAAGTTATAATCTATTGAATACCTAACGATCAATTTGCTATTTGGTAGCGTTAGTAAAACAGGGTCTATTCCATGGGCCCCATTGCCTGCGGTTGTATAACCTATCAAGGTAGCGAAATTTGTAAACTTACAAAAGCTTGCGAATGCATCTGCTGATGAATAACAATACTCGTCTATTAAAACCCATATTTGCCCATTAAATAATGGTTGAGCTATTTTCTCATACACCAAAGTATCCGAAGCAAAGTGCGTTGACAATTCTAAAGCTCTCTTATCCACATTTGGGTATGTCTCAAGAGGAAATTTAGCTATACTCTCAATGTCTTCAATTGAAGACATATATTTGCTGTTATTTTTGCTTTTCATAAATAATTTTGTATATGTATAAGACAAGTCTGTTTTTAGATTTGGTAAAACGATATTGTACATAAAATAATTTGTGCTTCCACCACCATTTCCTGTTATATCAATAATTAGATGTTCGTAATCTTGTATTTCATTATAAAATTTAATTAAAATCTCTTTATCATTTTCTGCTTTTTGATTATCAAAAGAATTGATTTTTACGTAGGCTATTTTATTTTTAATAATTATTTGTTGATTAATATTGTTCACGTGGGAATCAGGTATTGCACTTATATTTGGGGAGGGCATAATCTTTGACCATGAATTATAAGTTTGATTGGTTGATTTATTTGATAACTCTTTATACCAGGCATTTCTTTCGGGATATTGGGAGTATAATTGTAAAAGCTTAATATATTCTTCGCAGTTGACTAAATCTACATGACCAAAATTAATCAACTCCTTAGAACAATCCTCCATTATTTCATAAAATTCAAAATCAATATTTTTACCTAAATCCTCTTTGGAAAACAATTGATTTACTTTATAAAGATATTTGTTATAAATACCGCTTATATCACTAGAAGCAATGGTAAGATTGCTACTCTTTAAAGAATCCCAATAATAGTTGTAATCTTCTATTATTTCCTCATATGTCAAACCATTTTTTGCTTTAGACGGCATTGCCTCTTGTATGCAGAGCTTTTCTATACCAACTAAGAAGATATAACAACTAAATGCAACGGAGATGCAAATGAATATTTTTCTGATAATTCTATTCATAATAAGTCTTTCTATAATTCTATTATAAAATCACCAATATTACATATTTGTTCTTCTGATAAAAATATCATTCTTTCATGTACATAGTATTGTTAAAACACGTAAAATAATAAATGCTCGTAGTAAAACAGTAGCAAAAGACTTAAAATACTATCTCCGTCACTCCACGCTCCATTCAAAAATATTGGAGAACTGCTGCCCCCCTTTGTATAGATCAGTCCACTGTGGCAGACGTGCCACACGGACAAAACGCGCATCAAGCTTTTCGCAGACTCGCCTTGAAGCGGTATTGGTAGGGTTATTTGTTATGAGTAGCTTCGTCATACTATGCGCTTTTGCCACTGGCAGCAACAATTGGCAGGCACGCCCGGCGTAACCGTTGCCGCGATATTCTTCATTCACTTTATATCCGATTTGACCACCGTAGTAGAGGCTGCTTGAATCTGGACCATACCCACCATAGCCTATCCGCAGATTGATTTCTCCGATGCTTTCGCTGCCCTTACATATTGCAAAATTATATGCAGGGACATATTGCTTCTCGGGTATCGCCACCCTTTTTTGGAAGCAAACGAGATGAATCACTCCATCCGAAAGCTCGGGGAGGTCGATGAAATCATCAAATACGCAGCGGAGTGTCTTGTAATAAGCAATTTCTTTGCCTGTGTCCCATTCGTCTTTTGTAATTGCGTAGCATAATTCATCGCTGTATTTTGATTCGGTATTTTTATTAGCCGGTCGAGCTTCAATAAACAAGCCTTCACGACGCATATTTAGTTTTTCCATAATGCGATATGAGCCGATATTCTCGGCATCACAATGGGCGAGGATTCTACGCAGATTTAACTCATCAAAGCCAAGCTCCAACAATGCCCTGCCCATTTCGGTCCCCAGTCCCTGCTGCCAATAATTTTTGTGTAATATCCATCCGATTTCCCCTTGATCCCCAGATAAGGCAAGATTGCACCCGCCGATAAGCTTGCCAGTTTCTTTAAGTACGACGGCATATTGATAATTCGTACACGGAGTTTCCTCCGCCTTGGATATCGCCATATTGATAAACGCCCGGGTCTGCTCCTCGGTGTTTGGCCCCCATACCATATAAACGGTATTTTCGGGCATACTTGCAAAGCTATGTACAGCGGAGAAATCGTCCATGCCGAATTTTCTAAGTATTAGGCGCTCTCTTTCAAGGGATTTCATTATATTTTCCTCCCGACATACATTAAATGCTCTGACCAGCTCAGAAATTCATCTCGTTCCCAAAGCTGTTCGGCCAGATAAAGCCACTTGTCATACACTTCTTTAGATTGTGAATAGATATTTTTCTCGCATGGAGCAAGCACACTTTCTTGACCGAATAAATGCAGCTTTTCAAGCGGAAATTGACACATAAAAGGCAGAATATCTTTTTGGCGAGCAAAGTAGTTTACAGTAAAACCTAGACCTGAAAACGGCTTATCATCAACAACGAGGTTCATAAACTCTGTTTCTGTCGGAGTTGATGCTAGCAATTCAGGAGCATTTTTCATTAAGTATATTATCCCTGCATGGGAAGATATGAAGGATACATAAATCAATCCCCCAGAGGTTAACAAGCTCAGTGCGGCTTCCATCGACCTTATCCTATCGGCTTCCTCCGGCAAATGATACATAGGCCCCATCAAAAGGATATGGTCATATGGGCCGCTGACCAAGGTGTCTGCGACACGAGCATCACCACAAACGGCGTTAATTTGTAATTTCAGCTTTGCCGCTTGCTCTTTTGCAAAAGCTACATTGGCATCAGATAAGTCTAGCAAGGTCACGTTACAGCCTTTTTGAGCGAGATAGAGAGAATATCTACCAGGGCCACCACCGATATCGAGAACACTGTCGCCGGGCTTTATATATCGGTCAAGCATCCGGCATGTCAAAAGAAATTCCGGGTGGTTATCAATGCGCTCCCATTCTTTCTGTACAGTGGCATTGTAATAATTACGCACGATTTTTGTGGTTTCTTCCATAAATATTCCCTCCTATAAAATAATAGCGGCTAAGGTTTTCTTAACCTTAGCCGCTTAATGGTTTAAGTAAGTGTGCAGATATACTACACTGCCTTAAAGAAATCAAAAAGGACTAAAGCCTGTGTTCCGTGCAAACCGAACGCAGACTTAACATTATTATTGAAATTTTGAGAAAGTAGAGTAAGCATAGTCATATAGTCCCTTCCTAGATTTGTAAGTAAGTGTAGCATATATAAAGCTAAATAACAACCCTAATATGGAAAAATTTAAATAACAAACCTCCATATAGGCAGTTGGTGGTTGCCCCACCAAGGCGATATCGCTGGGCTCAATGCTTGAATGCTGCCTTAATGGCAAGATTTATTGCTAAAATCCATGTGATAGAGCTTTTCCCAGTGGTTTATATT
>DAMCAP010000001.1:0-1930 GCA_032059445.1 Oscillospiraceae bacterium | reverse complement strand
TCCCTTTGTAAGATGGATTGCTAAGAAGACGCAATTTTCATCCTGTTCATTATTTGCCATGTCATACCATTCAGAAAAAGCTTTGCGAAGCTTATCTCTTACTTCAGCATTTTTGGGGTCAAGCACCCAACCGAGATTTTCGCCTACGCCACAAGCAGTAAACATCTCAGAGCAAGCCGCTACCGAAACTTCGGAGTTTTGCGCAATTTGCCGTATTTTATTTGATTTGCCATATGTAACTACATAAAAGGTGCCATCCTCATAATAAGCGTCCACAACGCGGACGTTAGGGCAAGGCTTCCCGTCGGCGCTCGGCTCAAGCGCAATTGTTGCAAGAGAGATGCAGTTATCTTTGCCGCCTCCAAATTTCTCCTCAATTAGTTTTAGTCCTTCTTCATACATGCTCATTTGCTTTACCTCCTGAATTTTATCATTTATCTCGGTTTTTAAAAGGAATCCACAACTCTATATAGGCCATGTCGGGCGTGCTTTGGTAATACATCTCGGGGAAAAATCCGTCGGCAATCAGATCGTGTTGCTTGAGCCAAAAACGTGTGTATTTCATCGCTTTACCGATACAGATCTTCATCTGGTCGTGATTCTCTACCTCAAAGCTACAAACTACGTACTCTCGGGCGGGTAGCTGCCAGCTTGTAAAGTTGTAGCTTTCATCATCTTTCTCGACCTCTGCACCGATAAAATAACTAGAATAACCTTCAGGAGCATCGCCTTGATAAGAAACTCCCACCAAACGACCGTTTAAGATACGAGGGATATTGGGAAGTGCCCTAAAAAATCTCTTCCAAATCTCACTGACTGTATCGACACCGGTTCTTTCGCCAAACATTTTACCGTATTTAAATGGATAGTAACCAGTCACACCAAGGAAATTGATCGGTGCTTCAAGAAACTTGCGGTTCATTTCAAGAACCAAACCGTCACTAATCAGCGGTACACCTTGATCTACTACGATGTAGCCAAGCAACAAATCAGGTTTGTCAAAATTCTGTAAGCCAACAGGATTATTACGGTACTGCGATGGGGTGATGCCATAGGTTTCTTTAAAGGCTCGGGTAAAGGTCTCGTGGCTGCCAAACCCATATTCCACTGCAATATCGATAATATTGGTTCTCTTATCACCTAGTGGAGCGACAGCTCTTGCCAATCGACGCAATTTAATATAATCACGGACGGATGTCTTTACCAGCCGTGTAAATAATCTCTGATAATAAAACAGCGAAAGTGCTGCAATTTCTGCCAGTTCTTCGATTTGCATATCTTCGCCGATATGATTCTCGATGTGGTTGAGCGTTTTTTGTATGGCTTCCCATGCGTGCATAAAAATTCCCTCTCATTTACAGTATAACATTGACAAGAAACGAAAGCTTGACTCTGTCTGCTCTTTTTGGAAGATATTCATTAAAAAGCAAGAGAAGCGGGTGATGCTACCTAAATAGGCAGAGAAGAAGGACACAGTCCAAAGATTTGTGTTTGGTTATATCCTGGCAAAAGCCAGCCTGCAATGAAACGATGATGTTGCATCATCCTATTGTATCTGCGCCATTTATCAAAAGTATGGTAAAACTGCCTTTACCGCCCATTATATCAGCGAGCAGCAGCTTCAGTCAATTGTGTCGGGAGCTTTGCGGCTGCGGTTTGCCGTGTCCGTTATTTCTAAATAGTGCAAGAAAGTCAGAATAAGCAAAAGAAGTCAGTTCTAAAAAAGTTGACTTCTTTTGCTTATAGAGTAAAATTATAGAGGAAAGCCAAATTAGGAGGGAGCATTCGGTTTCAAAGTTAAGCGTCTAATCTTTAAATCAAATTGCTTCAAAAAAGCGAGGTATAAACGTGACAGACAAAAAAATCATAGTGCAATTGTAAGCCGCCAAAATTTATGGCAAAGTTTTTCATTATAATTGGCAAAAAAATT